>CAKULF010000003.1 GCA_934667125.1 uncultured Candidatus Melainabacteria bacterium
AACGGCGGAGTCTAAAATCATTTTTTCCTCGATAGTTTTGTGACAAAAGAATTTTAATATATTATACCACTTAAAATAGAATTTTTCTACTTTGAGTAGAGTTTTGGGCTAAATAGGGGAGGGGGTGATGAGGATAACTGGAAGTTTTAATGGGATTTATCTATTTTGAGTAGAGTTTGGATTTTAAAAGCCTTATTGCTGGGTTTTAATTTGTTACAGGTGTAGATGTATGAAATTAGCATGCTAAAGAACATAATTAAAAAACAAACTATGACTATTTTTTCTTCTTTTTTCATTGTGTTTTCCTTATCTTTTCAAGTTGTTGTCGGATTAGTAAATCCGACTTACTTTTCTTGAATACTTTTTTCCAACCATTCTTGCGCACGTTTTCCAAGCAATATTTTCCCATCGGCTCTAATCCCATATCCAAAAGGGTTTTCACCTTGATTTATCCCATCAACATCCATACAAAAAACCTTATAATTTACATCCATATTGTTCTCGTCATGCAAATACGGGGTTTCATTTGGCGGAGAAAACACTCTATTACATTTGCCATTTCTATAAGCCATTGTGCCAAAAGCGAAATTTGGCGCAGTTTGATAGTAGCAAATATCATCACTTGTTTCTATTTCACACTCCATTCCTTTTGCTACTGCGTCCACACAGGCTTTATCTATTTTTCCTTTGGCTTTTATTATCATTTCTTCGCTAACTTTTGATGGCGTTTCGTCAGGAACAAAACTTTCATTCTTGTTTAAAGTCCACGATGAAACACCGTTCAAAGCTAATGAAGAACAATTTTTGTGCTTAACATTAACTAAATCTGCAAATGTTTCACAAAAATATTCCTTATTTTCGCCATTTGGATTATATTGTTCTGTGCATTGTCCGCTGTTTTCAAATCCATATAACACAGTTCCATCCGCTTTTGTCCCTAAATCCCCGTCTTTATAATACTTATCGGACGTTACTAATTCATTAATTACTTTGGCGAGCGTCGCATTTCCTTTTTTAAACTTCATAATGTTTTCGTTTGGAACATTGTTAAACGCAACAGGTAAGAGGATTGAGGTTATTACCCCAATAACCACAAGCGCTATCATAATCTCAGCCAGCGTAAATCCTTTTTTCATTATTTCTCCATATAAAATTGGATAAAATTTATCAAAATCCAACTTTACAACATATCTTACTATGTTATTTAGGATTAATCAACTGTTTTAGTAAAAATACATCATTATTTTTAACCAAAAAACACAATACAATAAAAACAATATGAAAGACATTAAAATTTTACTTGGCAAAAGAATTAAAGAATTGAGAAAAAAGCTGAATATTTCTCAGCAAGAATTGGCTGAAAAAATCAACGTTGACGCAAGAAACTTAAGCAACATAGAATGTGGAATTTCTTTTCCTTCAAAAACATTAGGCGAGCTGGCTTTTGCGCTTAATGTAACTTTACCTGAACTATTTGATTTTGAACATTTGAATTTAGATAGAAAAAATTTAAAAGATGAAATAATCCAAAACCTTAAAACTCTTTCTGATGAGGATTTAAAAATTATTTATAAATTAACTAAAGCAATGAAATAAAACTAATAGATACTAAAAAAGCTCTCAAATTCGAGAGCTTTTAGTTTTAAAAATTTTGAATTTATTATATTTCAGATAACAAATAATCAGCCATCCATTGGCATTCAGCGTTTTCAGTTGCTAATTCTTTAAGTGGAGCAATTGAAGATTCGCCAATTCTGATTAAGCTCATTGCAACAATTCCTCTTTGCAAGCCTTTTAGGGTTTGCAATTTGTCAACAAGAATATTAACAACCTTAGCGCCCATAGCAACGATTGAATTTTCAACATCATTTTTTGTTGAAGTGTCAACATCTGATAATAAATAGTCTAATTTTTCCGCTACGTTATCTTGTTTAATAATTCCTGAATTTACTACTGCTTGCATTTGTTACCTCTGTAATCTTCTAATATTGTTCATATTATACAGAAAAAAAATTCAAAAAACGGATTTCCTTATACAATCTTTATATCGGTATAAAGATTTCTTAATTTCCGCTAATCATCTGCAAAGACGCATAGTATGAATCCCAAGCAGAGCTATATCTGGACATTTTTTTCATTCTTTTTTCTTTTTTAGCCAATAATTTTTTTTGTTGTCTTTCATATTTTGCGCTCAATCTTTTTGAGGCTTTTCTTTTCTCAACTGTTGGATTTAAGACCAAAAGCGCATTTTTATATGAGGTTGTATTATATGTCGTTTTTAATTTTTGAGGGTAATTATATTCAATATAGTTATAAATATTTAAAAGCCTTTTTTCGCCGCTCGGGTGGCTTGAGGCAAAATCGATATAATTAGAAGAGATTTTATTTAACAACGATATCATTGCTTTAGGGTCATAATTTGCTTTTGTCATCAAATCAATTCCTGTTAAATCTGCTTCAAATTCATCGTTTCTTGAAACCTTGGAAGTTGCAAGTTCTTGAGTTATGGATTTTGCTATAGCATTTTGCATAATTGAAGTTACACCAATAATTCCTGCGTTAACTATTCCTTGTTTTGCGCAATGCCCGTTAATAATATGACCCATCTCATGCGAAATTACGCCCGCCAACTCGTCATCCGTTTCAACATTATCCAACAAACCTTTATAAACATGAATTTCTTTATTTATATCGGCATAAGCATTAACCGTATCTTTGCTTGAAACCTTGAATTGAATAGGTTGAACAACATTATTTGCTTTTAAAATTTTGCTTCCGATATTATTAACTCTATTTATTGCAGCGGTTGAATTCCAATCTGTTGCATACGTTAGAGTTGATAACATTAAACAAAAAACAATAAAAATCTTTTTCATCCTTAACTCCGTTTTCACCTGTTATATAAATTAATATAACAAAAAAGACCCGCATTGCGCAGGTCTTAATATATTTTTAACAACTATAGTGCGAATATTCAACTTCATCTCGAATAGAGAAAACTAAATATCCGATTGCGCACAAGCCGACTATTGTGTAGACAACTCTTGAAATAGTGGACATTTCGCCAAATAAGAAGCTGATTAAATCAAAGTCAAATGCGCCAATTAAGCCCCAATTCAAGGCTCCGATTAATACAACTGCGTAAGTTAGCCATTTAAACATATTCATAAAGTTCATAATTTTTTCCTCCTTTGTTCAATTTTGGAATAATTATCAGCTAAACAAAAACTTGTTTTAATGGCTAAAAAGCTATGTCGATATTATCTTATATCTTAATTTTTACAATAACTTTTTTAATTTCAACATCCTCTTTAACGCTCAACATTGGCGCATGGACATCATTTGGATAAAAAATTACAAAATCATTTTCATTAACATCAATATAATTAAATTTTTCACCATCTAAAAATTCAATATCTTTTTCTTTGTCGTATGGAACAACAACTTTTTTAAAATCCTCTAAAATCCCATAGCCCATACACTCTTGCCCTTTTATAACATATTGAATATCGATATAATCCTTATGAGCTTCCCATTTTTTTTCTGATTTATTTTTAGTTACAAGGCTTTGAACATTGGCAAAAATGCCTTCTGCTATTTCATATCTGCCATCTTTCATTTCTTTTAAGTTGTTGTTTTTTAAAAAATCAAATCCGATTTTAAATTTTTCATTTAATTTTTCATATTGTTTTGAATTAGATAATCTATCAAAAATCATAAAAATCTCCTTTATTTTAGAATAATAAATTTTAAACCTTTAAAAGTCAATTTTATTTTGATATAATGAACACGAAATAGAGGATAAATTATGTTTTTGAATTTGATATTATTAGCCGTTGGTTTTGTTTTATTAACCAAGGGAGCAGATTTTTTTGTTGATGGCGCAAGCGCTTTAGCTGAAAAATTCAAAATCCCGTCTATTATTATTGGTTTAACAATTGTTGCGATGGGAACAAGTGCGCCGGAAGCCAGTGTCAGCTTGATTTCAGCAATAAAAGGCTCTAGCGGTGTGGCAATTGGAAACATAATCGGAAGCAACATTGCAAATGTGTTTTTGATTTTAGGGTTTGCCTCTTTGATTAGTCCTTTGGTTATTCAAAAAAATACAATAAAATATGAAATTCCTTTTGTTGGATTTATTACTGTTCTTTTGGGCTTTTTTGGTTGGTATTTTGGTCAAATCAACAGATTAGCGGCATTTATTTTCATTGTGTTATTTGTTTTGTTTTTACTATATTTATTTAAAATTTCAAAAAATATAGATGAAGCTGACGAAAGCCTCGGCAAAATGCCTATTTATAAAATTATTATATTTTTGATTATTGGCTTAGCTGCTTTAGTTTATGGTTCAAACCTTACGGTTGAAAGCGCTATCGCTATTGCAAAAATATTCCATGTATCAGAAAGAATAATCGGTTTAACCATCGTTGCTTTTGGAACAAGTCTTCCGGAGTTTGCAACAAGCTGCATTGCTTCTTTTAAAGGGCAAAACGATATAGCTGTTGGAAATATAATTGGCTCAAACATTTTCAATATTCTTTTTGTTCTTGGTTTAACGGGTTTGATTTGCCCAATTCCATTTGAACATGTGTTCTTGTTTGATTGTTTTGTTGCTTTAATGGCAGCTGTCGGATTATTTTTCTATACCTTTAGAACTAAGACTCTAGCTAGGTTTCAAGGCTTATCGTTCTTATTATTATATGTATTTTATTTAGGATATTTGATTATCAAATGATGAAAAAAATACTAATTATATTGTTTTTTTTAAGTCTGATTTTTTCAATTTTTTCATCTTTGAATAAGCTGAAAGTGCCGTATTTCAACGGTTTTTATAAAGATGTTGCACTTGATATTATATTTGAGAAAAAAGCTCCTGAAATTTATTTTAATGATAAAAAAATAACGACAAAGCTCAAAATAGATGATAATCATTTTCAATTTAAAAAAAATAATCAAGGAAAAGTCAATAATATCAAGATAAAAGGCGAATATGAAAAAGCGATTGTTTTTGTTGGAAACAAGGCATATTATCCAAATCAAAACGAAATAACGCTTGATAATTCTAAAAAACCGCTTGATAAGATGTCTGTTGTTTTTCTTTCATTTTTTTATAATTTTCAATACTATCTTTTGTCTTATATTTTCTTGATTTTATACTTAGTTAAATATCCCCTAAAATTCAATAATAAAAAGGCTTTCTACCTTATTTTGTTTTTAAGTATTTTGCTAAGATTGGCTCAAATTAACGACATTCCTTTTTGGGATGATGAGATGTATGTTTTAGCGCATTGTGCCAAAAATTATCCTATTATCGGGCTTTTTAACGACCCCGGAAATCCGCCTTTGTATTTTATATTATTTAAAATTTATAATACGATAATCCAAAACCCTCAATATTACAGGTTTTCAAGCGTTATAATCGGGGTTATTTTAAATTTAGCCATATTTTTCAATTTTAAATTTTGGTTTAAAGAAAAAAAAGCGCTCGTTGTATTTTTTATTGCTGCGCTTAACGCAATTTTGATTTATTTTTCCCAAGAGCTAAGGTGTTATGGGCTTTTAATGCTTTTAGGCGTGCTTTCTTCATATTATCTTTTTAATTTTAAAAAACATAAAATTAAATTCTTTATAACCAATCTTTTGCTTTTGTATACTCATTTTTACGGCGCTTTTTTGGTGTTTTTTAACTTTCTTTTTGGTTTTTCGCACTACAAAAAAAATAAAAGTTTCCTATCAATAAATTTAATCACATTTTTTTGTTATTTGCCTTTATTAATCTATAAAAAATCAAGTATAACCTCGACTTTCAACTCTTGGATTAAAGAACCCAACATTTTTGATATCATCCAAACAACAGACATATTTATTAAACCCTTGATTTTATTCCTTATTTTTTGTGTTTTAATTTACATAATTTATAGAAAAACAAAATCAACCAAAGCTAAAATTTTTGTAAAATATAATTCTTTTACAATTTTAAGCACGATATTTTTAGCGTTTTTGGCTTCATATATCGTTAAACCAATTTTTATATATCGATATTTTTATGTCGTTTTCCCTTGCTTTATCAACCTTTTAGGGTTTTTAATAACTTATAATTATAAATTCAAACTAAAAATTGTTTTTCAAATTTTGTTGTTTTTAATTTTTGCACTAAATTCATCTTTAAATCGCCAAAACCTATTTTGTAATCATAATTTGTTTTTGGATTTTATAGCCCATGATATTGATTTAACAAAAAACAACTACATATTTTTATCCGACACGATTGAAGATTATTCAAAAATTAAAGAAGATTTTAATGATAAAGCAAATTTAATATATTTACCAATCAATAGCGGAATAAAAGTTTTAAGTTTGGATAAATATAATCTTGAAAAACCAAGCGTAGTCTATGTTTTAAACTTGTACTTGGATAATAATATTTATAAAAATGCAAAAAAAATTGAATTATACAAAACCCCGCTTGGAGTTTTTTGCAAAGTTGAAATTTAGCCCATATTTTTTAGCGCATATTCAATACACTGAACAATAAGTTCGTTTCTGCTTATATCAGAATCAAACGAAACTTTATCAACTTTTTTTAAAGTTTCATTATCTATTCTAATGCTGATTACTGTCTTTTCTTGTTTTATAGGCTTGAAGTTTTTCATATATTCTATTTTCTATTAAAAATAGTTTATAAATATATATTCAATATTACATTACACAATGTATTCAAAATATAAATACATTGTGTTAATCTTTAATAAAACGAGAAAGGTTGAAATGAAAAAAGCTGTAATGAGAAATGGTTTTACGCTGGCTGAAATTATGATAGCGCTTGTGGTAATTGGAGTAATAACTTCGATTTTGCTTCCTGTTGCGTTTAACAATGTTCCAAATGAAAATGTGATGAAATTTAAAAAAGGTAATGCAATGCTGGCTAAGGTTATAAATGAATTAGTCACAAGCGGAGAATACTATAAAGAGGGGGATTTAGGGATTAAAGCGGATGGAACATTTGTTGACTCTGCTACATTTCTTTGTGAAACAATGGCAAATGTTATGAATACAAAAACAATCAATTGCTCAAAAAATAATGAAAATATAGATGAATCACATTTGCATATTTCAGTGGTGAACGGAAAAGACAACACTCCAGACTTAAAAAGAAATGCAGATTTTTGCTGTAAAAAATATCAAAAAAGCGAAATTATAACCACAGATGATATTACGTATTTTCAAGTTGGTCCTAATAATCATTTTGCAATCAATTACAAAGAAACTGGTCAAAGATTATTTGGCAACCCAGGGTATTGGAACGACGTAGTGGATTTTGACGAAAACGGGGTTGAAATCCCTGGTTCATCAAAAGCCAATTCGCCATTTGATTTAATATACAAAACATTTTGTATGGATATAGATGGAATAAATCAAGGTGAAGATCCCTTTGGATATGGGATTAGAGCGGATGGGAAAATATTGCTTGGAAAACGTGCGCAAGAGTGGATGGAAAAAAGTATTCAAGAAAAGTAGGTCGGATTTACTAATCCGACAAAAAATTTAATTTAACTTAACACCATCAAATCCACTACCTTAAACAAAACCCGACCCCCTATCACGCAAAACCGTCGCCCTGAACTGGTTTCAGGGTCTTCAAATCTAAAGAATAAGGAAAAATTTTATGAAAAAAGAAGAAAAAATAGTCATAGTTTGTTTTTTAATCATGTTCATCAGCATGGTAATTTCATATATCTACACCTGTAACAAATTAAAACCCAACGATAAAACTTTTAAAATTCAAACTCTATTCAAAATAGATAAATCCTACTTACAATAGAGTTTACCTAATCATCCAAAACTCAAACCTCATACCGCTCCAACATCCCCAAAACCATCACCCCGAACCCTTAAACGTCGCCCTGAACCCCGTTTCAGGGTCTTAATATCTTTGAATATTAGACGAAAATCTAAAAATTGCAATTTATCGATAGCCAATCTTTACCCCGAAATCCATTATCTATATAACAAGTTTTAAACAGGAACAAGTCGCTAATAACCGTGTGGCTATCAAAGAAATTCTTAAAATAGAAAATTCATCGATAGTCATAATTTTTAAATATTTTCGGCTATAGATTACGCTTTTAATTTGTTCATTTTCTTTTTCTGCTCCTGTCAAATCAAAGATTTGAAACGTCGCCTATCAACAGCTTAACAAAAGCCAAATTCATCATTTGTCTTTTGTACGCTCTGGCTTCGCACTCTTTTTCGCCAGAAAAGAAAAAGAAAACAGAACCAAAAGAATAAAGAAAATGGCTTGGAAATCATTAACCAAAACCCTCGAAAGGAGAGTCGGGCGCACTAGGAAGACAACAGACATCAGTTTTACAAATCACACAACAATTTTCATAAGGGTAGCTTGCCCTCCCACCTTTCGTTTGTGGGTTTTAGTTAGTTGTTTATAATTTTTGCTGTTCTATAAACTTTTTTGATAGCCAAGGAGTTAATATGAATGCTGCTCTATTGTTTTGTTTTCTTTTGCCTTATTTTTCCTATTTAAAAGTTGTTCTTAAGGTAATAAACATCGGAATGAAAATTGGCTATAGAAGAATTGCTTATTTTTCAATTTTTGTCCAATTCTCAACAATCTTAAGTCCCTGAAATGGGGTTCAGGGCGACGGGTTGAGGGTTAGGGTGATGTTCTAAAAGGAGCATTGGAGCAACTGTGGGTGATGAACATTGTTGGGTTAGCGATACTTAATTATTATCAAAAAGTTTAGCTATTTATAAATTATTTTAAACTCCTCTCAACACCAAAATTTATAAAAATTAATTTAAAATAACACAAAAATTTTGTTTTTGGTAAAATTAAACTATGCGCAGAGTTATACATTTCGATGAGTTAAATTCCACAAGCGTTTATTCTCATCAACACTTAGAGGAACTAGAAAATTTTGACGTTGTGTCGTGCGACAAGCAAACTTTTGGGCACGGTCAATTTGAAAGAAAGTGGTATTCGTCCGATAAAAATGGCGGAAATGTATATATTTCAATTATTTTAAAACCCTCTAATTTGGAACATTTAAACGAATTAACAAGGTTTATTGCTTTAATAGCTGCTTCAACCCTTGAGGAATATGGTTTGAAGCCTGCTTTTAAATTTCCAAATGATATATTAATTAATGGCAAAAAAATAGCTGGTTTTTTGGCTGAATCAGAATTTATCGGAACGACCTGCAAAGGAATAATTGTTGGTTGCGGAATAAATTTAAACTTAGAAGAGGATGAGCTTAAAAACATTGATCAGCCTGCAACATCAATCTTTAACGAAACAAAAAAACAAGTTGATAAGAAAGAATTTTTGGATAAATTATTTTTTAATTTTGAAAAAGAATACGAAGAATTTTTAGTTAGTGGAATAAAAGGAGAAAAACTATGTTAGATATGACAAGCGTTATGCAAAGCATAACAGAAGGCGGCGTAGTTATGCTTGTTGGGATGGGAATTGTGTTTTCATTTTTAACAATTCTTGTTTTTGCAATTATGATTATGGCTCGTTGCGTGGCTTATATTGACCAAATATGGCCTGCACCTGTAGCGGAAGTTAAAACTTCTAAGAAAAAAGCAACATCAGATGATACTGAAGTTGCAATTGCTATTGTTCGTGCACTGGCTGCATAAAAACAGTGGTAAATTTAAGAATAAGTAATAAAAGAGGAAAATAAAAATGGCAAAAAAACAAATTAAAGTTATGGATACATCGTTTCGTGATGGTTTCCAATCAATTTATGGGGCAAAAGTTCTGGTAGAAGATTTTCTTCCTGCTTTGCAAGCAGCAGTTGATGCCGGAATTAAACACTTTGAAACAGCAGGTGGCGCTCGTTTCCAAGCTCCTATATTTTTCTGTAATGAAAACGGTTTTGAAACAATGGATAAAATCAGAGCTGCAGTAGGTCCTGATGTTAGATTGCAATCATTGGCTCGTGGTGTTAACGTTGTTGGTTTGAACTCTCAACCTCGTGATATCATTGATCTTCACGCTAAAATGTTTGCAAAACACGGTGTTAACGTTGTTAGAAACTTTGACGCTTTAAATGATGTTAACAACTTAATTGATTCAGCTAAATCAATTAAAAAATATGGTATGGACCACGAAGTTACAATCACTATGATGGAACTTCCTTATGGTTGTGAAGGCGCTCATGATGTTGCTTTTTATGAAAAAGTTTTAAGAAACATCCTAGATTCAGGTCTTCCATTTGATTCATTAGCATTTAAAGATGCTTCAGGTACTTCAAATCCTAGAAAAGTATATGAAACAGTTAAAATGGCTCGTGAATTATTAGGCACAGAAGCTCATATCCGCTTCCACTCTCATGAAACAGCTGGAACTGGTCTTGCAGCTTACCTAGCAGCACTAGAAGGCGGAGCTGACGGTATTGACCTTGCTATGAAACCTGTTTCAGGCGGTACAGGTCAACCTGATATCATTTCTATGTGGCATGCCCTAAAAGGTACAGAATTTGACCTTGGTTTAGATATTAAAAAGATTATGGAAACAGAAGAAATCTTTAAAGATTGTATGAAAGATTATCCGATTTCTCCAATTTCACTTGCAGTTAACCCAATTTTAATCCAAGCTCCGCTTCCTGGTGGCGCTACGGCTACAACTGTAAACCAATTAAAAGACATGGGTATGTTGGATAAATTCCCTAAATTAATTGCAAATATGAAAGAAGTTGTTGAACGTGGCGGATATGCAACATCTGTTACTCCTGTTTCACAATTCTATGCTCAACAATCATTCTTGAACGCAATTTCTGAAAAACCTTGGGATCAAGCTAACCCGGGATATGCTAAAATGCTTCTTGGTTACTTTGGAAAAACTCCTTGTGAACCTGATCCTGAATTAGTTAAATGGGCTCAAGAAAAAATGAATATGGAGCCAACAACTGAACATGTTGTTGATATCAACGAAAAAGACCCTGAAAAAGGTGTTGAAGCAGCTAAGAAAAGACTTGAAGAAGCAGGACTTCCTACAACTGATGAAAATATCTTCATTTCAGCAGCTTGTAAAGATGGCAACGTTGATAAAGGTATTCAATTCTTATTAGGAAAAGGTACTGTTTCAGTTAACAAAACAAAAGCTGACGCTCCAAAAGCTGCTGCAAGCGCTAATGGCGAATATACAATTACAGTTAACGGCAAAAAATATGGCGTTAAATTGGATGGCGATAAAGCTATTGTTAACGGCAAAACTTATGATACAACCGTTAAAGCTGGTATCGAACATAAAGCAGCTGCTGCAAGCGGCGAAGGCGAAGCAGTTAATGCAGCTTTACCTGGTAACGTTTTGAGAATTGAAGTAGCAGAAGGCGATGAAGTAGCTGAAGGCGATGTATTATTGGTTGTTGAAGCTATGAAAATGGAAACAGAAATCAAATCTCCAAAATCAGGAAAAATTGTTTCTGTTGAAGTTAGCCAAGGCGACACAATCGCTACAGGTCAAGCTTTAGTAGTTATTGCTTAATTAGAAAGGTAAAATATTATGACAGTTAATATTCAAGACGCTCTAACCAATCTTTGGCAATCTACGGGGCTTGTTAACTTTGTTTTAGATAAAGACCCTAATATCCAAAATTGCGTTGAGCAAGTTATGCACACACACGGACAAATCATAATGGTATTTATTTGTTTGTTCTTGTTGTGGCTTGGTATTAAAAAACAATTTGAACCATTATTGTTGGTTCCAATCGCATTTGGCGGTTTGATTGCAAACTTCCCTTGCGACCATTCTTTCCAAGAATTTGTATACAAAGTTGGTATCGACCCTGCTATTGGTATCTTCCCATTGATTATTTTCATGGGTGTTGGTGCTATGACAGACTTCGGTCCGTTGATTGCAAACCCTAAAACAGCTTTATTAGGCGGCGCTGCTCAATTTGGTATTTTTGGCGCATTATTATTAGCTCTTGTTTTAGGTTTCACATTGCCTCAAGCAGGTTCAATCGGTATTATCGGTGGTGCTGATGGTCCGACATCAATTTTCGTTACTTCTCGTTTAGCTCCTGATTTATTGGGTGCAATCGCAGTTGCAGCTTATTCATATATGGCTCTTGTTCCTCTTATTCAACCGCCAATTATGAAAGCTTTAACAACTAAAGAAGAACGTAAAATTCAAATGACTCAATTAAGAACAGTTTCAAAAAGAGAAAAAATCGTATTCCCTCTTGTTGTTCTTGTTCTTTGCGCAATATTCTTGCCTGACGCTTGCCCATTGGTTGGTATGTTGACATTTGGTAACTTATGTAAAGAATGTGGCGTAGTTGAAAGATTATCTGAAACTATGCAAAATGCTCTAATTAATATCATTACAATTTTCTTAGGTTTAGCTGTTGGTTTAAAATTACAATATGACCACTTCTTAACTCTTGAAACATTGAAAATCTTATTATTAGGTATCTTAGCATTCTCTATGGCAACAGCTGCAGGTGTATTGATGGCTAAATTGATGAATTTCTGTACTAATATTATCGGTAAGATTACAGGTAAAGAAATTCCTCCAATCAACCCTCTAATCGGTTCAGCAGGTGTATCTGCCGTTCCTATGGCAGCTCGTGTATCTAATAAAGTTGGTTTAGAAGAAAATCCTCAAAACTTCTTATTAATGCACGCTATGGGTCCAAACGTTGCAGGTGTAATCGGTTCAGCCGTAGCAGCAGGTGTATTGCTTGCAATTTGCTTGCACTAAGCATTGTTAAAACATTTAAAAGACCTCTATTTAGTTGATAGAGGTCTTTTTGTTTTGTATTGTTTTTTGAAAGTTGTATAATTAATTTATGGATATTTTAAAAAAGATTAAAAATAATATTATTGTTAGCGTTCAGGCTATGCCCGACGAACCGTTGTATGATGAAAATTGTTTAACGGCTTTAATGAAATCTGTTGTAGAACTCGGCGGAGCTAAAGTTTTAAGGCTTGCTGGGGTTCGTGATATTAAAAATGCTAAAAAATTGTTTCCAAACGTTGTTGTGATTGGAATAACAAAGCCATCAAAAATTCCTCAAAATTATAAAGAACTTGTCTATATAACTCCAACTGTTGAGGATTGTAAGGCTATAATTGAAGCAGGAGCGGATATTGTTGCGTTTGATGGAACTTTTCGCAAAAGAAAAAACGATGAAAAATTGGAAGATTTAATTAAATATGTTAAATCAGAAAATAGGCTTGCTATGGCTGATATTGCAACGTTGGATGAAGCGCTAAATTGTTACAATTTGGGCTGCGATATCGTCTCAACTACTCTAAGCGGATATACAACAGAAACGCAAAATAACCCTGCTACGCCTGATTTTGAGCTTGTTAAAAATATCAAGAAAAATTGTGATATTTTTACGATTTTAGAGGGCAAAATTTGGGAAAAAGATGAAGCAAAACACGCTTTTGAAGTTGGCGCAGACGCTGTTGTTATCGGTTCAGCCATCACTCGTCCGCAATTAATTACAAAAAGATTTATAGAGGTAACAAAATGAAAAAAGCTTTAGCTATTGATGTTGGCGGAACAAAAATCGCAAATTGCATTATAGATAACGAGGGAAAAATAATTTCCGACATTGAAAAAATTTCAACTCCAAAAGTTGCAAGCGAAATTTTTGACGCTTTAAAAAAAATAGTTGAAAAATATGAAAACGAGGTTGATTTTGTTGCTATTGCAACAGCAGGAGCTGTAAATCATCAAAACGACAGAGTTATAAGCGCAACAGGAAATTTAGCAAAAGGCTATAAAGATATTGATTTTTCTTTGTTGTCTAAAAAAAGAGTTTATCTTGAAAATGACGCAAACGCAGCAGCATACGCCGAACACATTGTTGGCGCTTCAAAAGGCTATCCTAATTCAATTATGATAACTTTTGGAACGGGTGTTGGCGGCGGAATAATTTTAAATGATAAATTATACAAAGGAAAATCAGGCTCCGCAGGCGAAATGCATTTTATAATGGACAGATTTAAAACAAGAAGCTGCACATGCGGAAGCTATGACTGTTTTGAAGCTTATGCAAGCGGAAATGGCTTGAGAAGAACAGCTATAGAGATTTTTAAAGATGAAAATATCACAACTTATGATATTATAAGGCTTGCGGATGAAAATGATGAAAGAGCAAAAAAAGCTCTTGAAATTTGGCAAAACGATATAACCCTTGGTATAATTGGGCTTCAGAACCTTTTTGACGCTGATTGCTTTGTTTTATCTGGTTCAATGGAAAAATTTATTAATGTTGAAAAAGTTGAAAAAATTGTAAATGAAACTATAAGCACATCGCCAACTAAAATTTTCCACGGAACAGCAGGCAACAATTCAGGTATGATTGGCGCTGCGCTTTTGGGATTTCATTCTATAACTTAATTTAAAAATTAAAAATATTTGTAAATTGAAAATTAAATACAAGGGATAGCCGATTTTCTATAGATTGCTAACGATATAAGTAAATCCTAAACGATACTTTATGTTGGTATCTATGAAAGGAGGATGTTATGAATGAGATTAATTTAACTCTAATAATGTTATTTCTGATTTTATTTGTAATAAATAGCACTCACAAGAAGTAAGTGCTAAACATTTCCTAAAAATCGGCGAAAAGTGATTAATCACTTCCCTTGTATTTATATTATATACCTATTATGAAAACTTTCAAGACTAAAAGTTACAAAACTTATCTATTTAATTAATGCTTGAACAGCTTTAAAGTTTTCGTGTTTAGAAGATTTTAGCCATTCAAATAAAACAATTTCAAGACTGGTCACATAAGCGCCTTTTTGTTTCATTAATTCAAGAGCGGTGTTATGATTGAAATCTGCTCTGGAAGATGAGCAATCAGCAACAACATAAACGTTATATTTTTCTTTTAATAAGTCTAAAACTGTTTGATAAACGCAAATATGTGTTTCAATTCCAAAAATTACAACGTTTTTAAAATCATAATTTTTAAGTTCTTTTTCAATTTCTTCTGTTCTAAGAGCGCTAAAGCTTGTTTTTTCAAGGGTTTTGAAGTCTTTAATTTCTTTAATTGAATTGATTGTGCTTCCTAGTCCTTTTGGATATTGTTCTGTTAAAATTGTTTGAATATTTAAAATATTGCAAGCACTAAGCAGTTTTGTTGCGTTTGTTGCAATAGTTTCAGAGTTTTTTAACATATTAACAAGTTTTTCTTGAATATCAATTCCAATAACCAAAGTATCATTTGTATTTAGCATATTTTTTCCTTTTTATTTCTATATTTTTTAAAAAAACAAGTGGGCAAAAGCCCACATTGACCTAAACATTTTTAACCATTTTAACAACTTCTTTTGCTGTTTTAACAATGTCATCATAAGAGTTATTATATAGCTGTCTTCCTATTCCAACGCAGATTGAGCCTGCTTTTAAATAATCTATAATTTCATCAATCTTAACCGAACCGCAAGGCAATAAATTCAAAAACGGCATAGGTTTCGTTAATTCTCTAATATATTCTGCTCCGCCCAATTGATGTACAGGATAAATCTTGGTCAGGCTAATTCTTGCTTTCCAAGTAGCATAAGCCTCATTTGGAGTGGTAACCGAGGGGATAAAAATCGTGTTTGAATAATATGCCATGTGTACAAGATTAGATTGAAAAATCGGGCTTGAAATCATATCAGCGCCAAGTTTTAGCGCCATTTCAGCTTGCGCAGTTGTAATAACTCCGCCTTGAATAAGCTTAATATCCTCAATTTCGCTCACTTTTACTGTTGCTTCAAAAGGTGCATTAAGCTCAATAAGCTTAATTCCGCCCTCTTTGTAGGCTTTTGCAATTTCAAAAGCCTTATCTATATTATCTTCTCTAATAATTCCGTAGATTTTTTCTTGTTTAAATATTTCAATAGATTTCATACTGTTGCTGCTTTTTTATCGGGTGATTTAGTGTATACAATTTGTTCAACGTTTTGTAATTTCAAAACGGAAATAGCTCTTTTAATTTCTTCATCTTTCACTAGCCAGCAAAGTTTTTTGCCGATGTGATTTATAAAACAAAAAGTAGAGGTTAAAATCGCTGTTCTTGTTGCTTTTAGGATATCAAGATGGGAAATATCGATTATATATCTTTGCTTTTCGTTTTTATATTCAAATTTTAGTGGGGAACTGTCGGTTTCAATAATAAATTTATCCGATAGCTTTATCGATTTAATGTTATTCATATTTTTCTTTTTTAACTACATAAAAAGCTACGACTTAAATCTTCAAATTTTTATTCGTTTTTAAAAAAAATAAACCTTTTGATTGATTTTAGGTTATAATTTTTTTAAAAAGATTTTGAGGAAGATATGGAAAAAATTGCAAAAAATATAAAGCTTATAGCATTTGATGTTGATGGAGTTATGACAGACGGGTCTTTGACTTTTGCCGATGATGGCAGGGAGATTAAAACATTTAACGCAAAAGATGGGTTGGGAGTTGTTATGCTTGCAAAAGCAAATTTGATAACATCTATAATAACAGCAAGAGAAAACGCAACCGTTGAAAACAGGGCGAAAATGCTTAATATAACTGAATTATATATGGGTTCAAAAAATAAAGTTTTAGCTTTAAACGAATTAATTGAAAAATATGGCTTAACATACGACGAAGTTGCTTATATGGGCGACGATTTGCCTGATATGTGTGTTTTAGAAAAAGTCGGATTGAAGTGTTGTCCTAATGATGCTGTTGTTGAAGTTAAAAATATATGTAATTTTATTTCTTCTAAAAATGGTGGAAAAGGCGCAGTTAGAGAGCTTTGCGACTTCATTTTAAAAAGTAAAAATATAACTTATGAGTCTTTGGCTAAACCTACAAAACAATAATTGTTAAGTTTTGTAAAAAAAGTATATACTTTTGAAATACTCAATATATATTTGTTTTTATTAATATGTAAGTATTTTATAGGTCGATAAAGTTATGACAAAGATTTATTCAATTTATCAAAATCAAGAAAATGAGTTGACAGCACGTAACTCAGATGACTTTGAAACGGTTGAAGAAGTGGTAGATGCTATAGTTGAAAAAGGTCTTCCTGAAAATCTTGATATAAATACTTATTCTTCAAAAATTTCAAAAGAATATAACTTGTCCGATAGACAAGCCAGAACCTGCATTAGATTGGCTTATAAGCAATCTAACCCTGAAAAAACCGAACAAAAACAAGAAAACACGCAAACTTCAAAAGGCTATTACTATCAAACAGGTTATTACACTAAACCTTTAAACTCAAACACATCTAAAAACGACGGTATGGATAGTTTATCCGCTTATAGCAACTATAATAAATTAATGTTTGGAATTAGATAATTTTAAGAAATGTTTTCAACTAAAACAATGGCTTGAGCGCTAATAGAGCGCATTTGACCCATAGAATCCTGTTCTTCATTGGTTTTTGCTTTAATTGAAACCTGATTAAGTTCAAGAGCGCAAGTTTTAGCTATATTTTTTCTCATTTCGTCAATATAATCTTTTAATTTTGGCTTTTGGCAAATTATATTTGAATCAATATTAACTATTTTGTAGCCCTCTTTTTTTAATAGCTCAATGCTTTGAGCTAAAAGCTCAAGACTATTTGCCCCTTTGTATTTCGGGTCATTATCAGGAAAATGATAGCCGATATCTCGAAGAGCAACAGAGCCTAAAATGGCGTCAATTATAGCGTGAGTCAATACATCGGCGTCTGAATGACCTAAAAGTCCAAGCTCAAACGGGATTTTAACCCCTGCTAGAATTAAATCCCTGTTTTCAATTAATCTGTGAATATCGTATCCTAAGCCTATTCTCATAAATATTTTTTAATTACCTCAACAAGTTCGTCGCTGTTAACATCTTTGCAATTATAATCGGCAAGTTCATATAATTTTTTGCTGTTTTTGCCAACGCACACTTTGACTCCTGCGTTTTTCAGAAGCTCAATATCGTTATCTTGATCTCCGGAAGCTAAAATTTCTTCTTTTTTAATGTTCCAAAAATCTTTTAAAAAGTTTAAGGCATTTCCCTTAGAAGCATTGATATCATTGATTTCTAAGTATTTTGGAGAACTTTGAACGATAGTCAATTTGCCTTTATATTTTTCTTTTAATTCTTGTTTAATTTCTTCCATTAAAGCTTTATCATCAATAATAGCAAGGATTTTAGCCACATGTTCAAGCTTTAACCCTTTTAAATCATCAACAACAGTATATGTCGTTCCTCTATCGCCGCAGTATTCTTCCATTACAGGCTTATTATCATCATCAACATATAAAATATCATTATTATAAACGTGGGTGTGAAGATTTTTTTCTTTTAAATAATCAATAATTTCATAAGCCAAATCATTATCAACAAGGCTTTGCCAAAGAATTTCATCCTTTGTTCTAACTACTGCTCCTTGATAGCAAATAATTGGGGTCGTAACGTTGAATTTTTTAGCTTCATGATAAGCCCCATCAAACATTCTGCCTGTTGCAAGAACAAACTTTATATCTGAATTATTCAAACTTTCAATTAAATTTTTCATATTTGAAGTGAATGAGCCGTCATAATTCATAATTGTTCCGTCTATATCACTTACCCAAAGTTTAATTTTTGTTACCATTTTTTCCTCATTATCATTTTTATTATACAATAAAAGTAACATTATAATTAAGGAGTTTGTTTAATTATGGCTGAAAAAGTTGAAAGACAAAGACAAAAAGAACAAGATAGATTTGAAAGAAGAACAAATTTTAACCCTGTTGAAGAAAATTTCACAGATGAACAAGCAAGCCTTGAAGCTTCTCGCTGCTTGTCTTGTAAAAATGCAAGATGTAAACAAGGATGTCCTGTTTCAATTGATATTCCAAGTTTTATCAAGGAAATTAAAGAAAATAATATAGATAAAGCCGGAGAAGTGATTAGACAATCTTCTATGCTTCCTTCTGTTTGCGGAAGAGTTTGTCCGCAAGAAAAACAATGTGAAGGAAATTGTATTCTAGGTATTAAAGGTCAACCTGTTGCGATTGGCGCATTAGAACGCTATGTTGGCGATAAAACAGAAGCAAAAAAACAAGAAATTAAAGAAAATGGCAAAAAAGTTGCAATAGTTGGGTCGGGTTGTGCTGGAATGAGCGCTGCGGCTGATCTTAGAAATGCAGGTTTTGAAGTATCAATCTTTGAAGCTTTACACGAATACGGCGGCGTTTTAAGATATGGTATTCCGCCATTTAGACTTCCAAGAACAGTATTAGATAGAGAAATCAAAGCTCTTCAAGAAATGGGTGTAAAATTCTTTAAAAATGTTATTGTAGGTAAATCCATCACTTTAAAACAACTTAAAGAAGAGGGCTATGACGCTGTATTTATCTGTTCAGGCGCAGGTTTACCTAAAATGATGAATATCCCTGGGGAAAATTTAAACGGAGTATATTCTGCAAACGAATTTTTAACAAGAGTTAATTTAATGCACGCAAACAGCCCCGACACCCCAACACCATTAAAAGTTGGAAAAGTTACAGCCATAATTGGCGGCGGAAACGTTGCAATGGACGCAGCAAGAACTGCTGTTCGTGTTGGATATGAAAAAGTTTATATTTTCTATAGAAGAACCGAACACGAGCTTCCAGCAAGACTTGAAGAAATTCGTCACGCTAAAGAAGAGGGAGTAGATTTCCAATTCTTGCACGCTCCTGTTGAAATAATCGGCGAAAACGGTTATGTTAAAGCAATGAAATTTGAAATTATGGAACTTGGCGAACCTGACGCTTCAGGACGTCAAAGACCTGTTGGAACAGGCAAATATAAAACAGTTGAACTTGATAGCGTTATCGTTTCTCTTGGAACAGGTCCAAATCCAATCATCCAAAGAAGTGCAGACGATGAAAACCTTGATTTAACTACAGATAACAAGGGTTACATCGTAATTAATGAAAAAGGCGAAACTTCAATTAATCAAATCTATGCTGGTGGCGACGTTGCTCCATTAGGTCCATCAACAGCTATTAATGCTATGGGTGCTGGAAAACGTGCTGCAAAAGCAATTATCGAAGCTTTAGCTTAAAAATACATATAATAATATACAAAAAGGCTCACAATTTTGTGGGTCTTTTTTTGTAAATAAATGTAACAAAATAAATTAAAATCCTAAAGTTTAATTGAAATATGTCCGTAATTAATTATGTAAGACAATAAAGAACAATAGAAGATAAGGAGTCTGTTATGGACATTAATCAAGTAAAAATCGGAAATTATTCTGTAGGTAATTCTTATGGAAATGGTGTGAAAAAGGAAAGTGAAAAAGCGCAAGAGCAAGAAGTTCAACAACAATCTGTTCCAACACAAAGTGCAAAAGCGGAAGATGTTTTAAGTGCGATGAATTTATCAGCGTTGGTTAATCAAGCTTATGTGAAAAAAGCTGATGCTAAAGAAGTTAACCCTGCTGATTATTTATCTGAAGAACGCATTAGTGATATTGAAGCCATGATGGCAGAATTTGATAACGGAGTTAATGGCATTGCTGAAATGATAAGTGGCGAATTTGGCGACACTTTATCGAATGCCAAAGTAAATGAACTCGCAGCTAAAATATACGCAGGCGAGTAAAAGAGAAGTTTTCCTTATTCTCCTCTATTGTTTAATTTTAATGCCGTTAAGCTCTCTTAGCGGCTTTTTGTTGTGCTTGGGAAGTGGTAAAAACTTTTCAAAGAAGTTATTAAAGTATAAAAATAGGTCAGATTTATTTTCCGACTTATTTCTGAATTATTTTTTAAACTATTTAATAGTAAATCGACATATCGCTAAGATCGACTGTTTCTAGTAGTTTTCCATCTTTATCCCAAGTTTTCATTGATACATGTGGTATTATTTCTTCTTTTAATTGCCCATTTTCATGCCATTCTTTGTATTCTCCATTCAGATACCATTCGGATTTAACTTGCCCGTTTTCATACCATCTCCTGCTTTCTCCGTTTGGATAGCATTCGTATTCAATTTGTCCGTTTTTATGATATGCTCTTTGCACGCCATCCGGAAATGTTTTGTGCATTAGTTTACCGTTTCTAGCGTATGCTTCTTGAATTCCGTCTTCAAATTTTTCATGTCGCAACAAGCCGTTTGTTTCATATTTTCTTTCTGTTCCATTCGGAAGTTTTTCATAGTTTAATTGTCCGTTTCTGAACCATTTTCTTTCTGTTCCATCAGCTAAACGTTCAAAACATAACATCCCATCTTGGTTCCATCTTAATTCTGAGCCGTTTGGCAAAGTTCTTTGTCTTAATTGACCGTTTTTATACCATTGTATTTTTGTTCCGTCAGCAAATGTAATAGTATATTCGTTTTTCTTATTTGTGCTAAATCTGGCGCCATTAAGGCTTGCCACATTTCCTATTCCATAAGCTTCTAAGGCTTGTAAAACTTCTTCGGGTGATTTTTGTGGCAGTTGCTGAATTTTTTCAGGAGTTATTTTTTCTTTTATTTTATTTTCTTTAATAATAGGGACGATATTAATGTCAACGGGTTTAAGCATAAAAATTTCCTTTTTTCTCTTTTGTTCATAAAAAGATTGTGAAGAAAATTTTTTGCCAAACCTATATTTCTAAAAAATTCCTAAAAATTTCAATTCCGCCTTGCGTTAAAATCGCCTCAGGATGGAACTGGACACCAAAAATATTTTCCCCAACTCGAATTGCCATAATTGTTCCGTCGTTCAGCCAAGCGGTTTTCAAGACTTTGTCATTTTCTTTTTTAACAACAAGCGAATGATATCTTGTTGCGCTGAAGCCTTGTTTAAAGCCGCTAAATAGCTTTTCGTCGCTTTTAAAATATATTTTAGAAACTTCCCCATGGATAGGCTCATTCGCTTGAACAATTTTGCAGCCGAAATATTGCGCTATTGCTTGATGACCAAGGCAAACGCCAAGAATTTTTTTCTTATCTTTAAAATAATCTATAACTTCAAGCGTAATCCCTGCCCTAGAGGGTGAATTTGGTCCTGGGGAGAGGATTATGGAAGAAAAACTCTTGTTTTTTAGCTCTGAAACAGTGATTTTATCATTTTTATAAACAACGGGATTTTTGCCTAAAATCTTGAAATATTCAACGATGTTGTATGTAAAAGAGTCGTAGTTGTCAATAATAATCATAATTGAACCTCAATAATTCCACGAACAGAGTTAATCATATATATTTTTTCAGCGTTTAAAAGGTCATCTTTGTATAAAACCTTTTCTTTGATTTTGTGTTCGCTTAGCAATTTTTCTCGATAAATTCCATTTAACAAACCGCAATGAATAGGTGGAGTATACAATCCGTCTGCCATTTTCAAGACAATATTGCTTCTTGAGCCTTCTGTGAGTTCTTCTTTTTTGTTAAAAAATACGCTATCAAAAATTTCATCTTTTTGAATTTTGGTTAAACTTTCGCTATAGTAGGGTTTATAGGTTGTTTTATAATATAAAAACGGGTTATTTGAATATGTTTTTTCATCCGAAATTATAATTTTATTCGTTTTAATCGGGTTAATATCTCGATATTGAATTTCAAAATTTCCGTTTTTTTCTAATACAATTCTTGCAATTTTGTTGTTTTGAAAGCCAAGAGTTAAAAGTTTGTTGTTAAAAACATATCCAAACCTATCGCAAGCAAGCTTTAATCTTTTTAAATGTTCAAAATAATATTGCGGGATATTATTCTTAATTAAAACTGTTTCAATTAGGTCAAAGTCAATAGAATTGCCTAAAAACAGCTTTTTAACCTTGCATTCTTCCCACTCATCTTTTGTTGTGGATTTATAGACAATAGCGCCGCCCGAACAGAATTTATAGGTTTTTTCTTCTTTTTTTCTTTCCAAAATCCTAATCGGAACGGAAAAATTCGCCTCATATTTCTTAATTATCCCAATTGCTCCGCAATAAATATTTCTTTTATAATTTTCAACTTCGTCTATAACTTCCATAGTTGAAATCTTTGGCGCACCAGTAATTGAGCCGCATGGGAAAATATTTTTAATAATATCTTCAAAACTAAAATTTTCTAATTCGGCGCTTATCGTTGAAGTCATTTGATGCAGGGTTTTATGGGTTTCAACTTCAAAAAGCTTTTCAACTTTGATGTTTGAGCTGTTTTCAATTTTTGATAAATCGTTTCTTAATAAGTCGACTATCATTGTGTTTTCGGCTAAATTTTTAACATCATTTTTTAAAAAATCAATCTCTTTTTTGTCGTTTCCCTTTCTTTTAACTGTTCCTTTCATTGGTTTTGTTGTGATTTTGTTTCTTTGAACAGAAAAAAATAACTCGGGCGAAAACGAAAGAATTTCATCATATTCATTATTAATATAGGCTAAATAGTCTGTTTTTTGGTTTTTTGCAAGGTTCAAAAATAAATTATACCCGTCAACATCACAAAAAATATCATTAGAAAAAGTGTAATTAACTTCGTAGGTCGTGCCTTTTTTAATATATTTTTTTATTTTTTCAATATTTTTCTTATATTCTTCATAAGCTATATTTTCCTTGATATATAGCTTTGCTTCCTCTTTCGCTTTTTCGATTTTAAAATTTTCATAGTCATTATGAACTTCAAAATATAATAAAGGATGAGAGGATTTAATTTTCTTATTTAAAAGGCAATCCTTTGCAGCATAAGAAATATAGCCGGTTAGAATATAATCATTTTTAAGCTCATCTATTTCTTTTAAACTTTTAAAAAAATCAATTTCGTTGAACGCTATAATTTTTTTTATCGGATTTGTAAATTTTTTGTCGTTATAAATGAAAACGCTCTTGTTCATATTTTTAGTATAAAATTGAAATATGGAAAAGCAAACGAACATATTCAGTATTTTTCTCGCTTTTGTCAAAATCGGGCTAATTCTTCTTGGCGGAGGATATGTAATTGTGCCGATTATGAAACAAGAATTAATTGAAAAAAGAAATTGGATTAAAGAGGACGAACTTTTTGATTTTTATTGCGTAGCGCAGTGTTTACCTGGGATTATTGCAATTAATACAAGTATTTTAGTTGCATATAAAATAAGGAAAATAAAAGGCGTAATGGCAGCTATAGTTGGGCTATGTTTGAGTCCTATTATTTCAATTTTAATCGTTGCGCATTTAATTAATCAAATTTCTTCCCTTGATATTATGAATAGTATTTTTTGGGGAGTAAATCTTTCTGTTATAATCTTGATTTTTCTAACCTTAAAAGAAATGTGGAATAAATCAATCGTCAATTTTTTCACTATGTTTTGGTTTATTTTAATCACAACTCTTTCGATTTTTAAAATCTCGCCTGCTTTGTTAATCATTATTTCAATAATTTTTGGAATATTGTTGGAACTTAAAAAAGGAGGTTTTAGAAAAAATGGTTAAATATTTATTATTTTATGAATTTTTCAAAATCGGACTTTTTACTTTTGGTGGCGGATATGGCAGCTTGCCGTTTTTGTATGAATTAGTTGATAAATATAATTGGTTTTCTTCTTTTGAATTAACTCAATTGATTGCAATTTCCGGTTTAACCCCAGGGCCAATCGGGCTTAATATGGCTACATTTGCAGGTTTTAAAACCCTTGGAACGATGGGAAGCATTATAACTTCTTTTGCGCTTGTTTTGCCGATGATTTTAATTACAACTCAAGTATTCAGACTTTATCGAACTTTCAAGGATAATCGATTTGTTCAATCAATTTTATATGTTCTTCGCCCGACTTCTTGCGCTTTAATTACCTATGTGGCGGCGAAATTATTCTATAATTTGGTTATGAAAAATCAATTTAATATTTTGAATTTTGATTTTAAAGGGATAATTCTTTTAATCATATTGTTTTTGATGACTTTTAAGTTTGATAAAAACCCTGTTGTTTATATGATGGTTGCTGCTATGTTTGGGGGTTGTTGTTATTATTTGGGTTTGATAACTTAAGCAAAAATAATTTTGTTTAAGTTTTAAAATATTGTAAAGCAATAAAAAGGGCAAAAGATGAACGTATCAAGGATTTTACCTTACGCAATTAAAACAAATAATTTTTTAAACAGGAAACAAAATTCAATTCCGTTTAGCGCTTCAAAAAGGGAAATGGATGTTTTTGTATCTAAAAAAGGAATAGTAAAAGTTGATGGTGCTGAAGCTCAAAAAACCAATAAAGAGGTTAAAAAAGCGCAAGAAGACTTTTATAAATTGGGGTACAATTCTTATGTTGATAGCGATAATAAAATTATTTTAAACGGATATGATGCAAAACAGGAAGATTTAAAAGAATTTGGAATTGATGAAAATGAATTGTTTAAACACGTTAAAGCGATTGAAGGTGGTGCTAGCTTTATTGATTCTAATATTACAAGCTTCCCTGAATTGGAATATGTCAATGGCGAAGTATTTTTTGTAGATTGCAATAAATTAAACTCGTTTCCTGCTTTAGAAAAAGTAAGCGGTGAAGTTTATATTAAAAATTCTTCAATTCAAGAAATTCCAAAATTAAAACACATCGGAGGCGATTTAACTATTCATAATTGCCCAAAATTGGCTGTTATTCCTAATTTAGAAGAAATCAAAGAAAGTGCATATTTAGATGAAAGCAATATAAAATTTCCAAATTTAAAAGCAGTTGAAAAAGATTTATACGCAAGAAATAGCAACGTTTTAATGGATGGCTTGGAAACTGTCGGAAATAGCTTATATATAAAAAATTCTTCAATTAAAACTTTCCCATCTTTAAGATATGTTGGAAGAAGTATTGACGCTAGATATTGCGAAAAATTAAAATCTATGCCAAAACTGGAAATGACTGGGGTTTATGGCGGATATGCCGATTTTTCATATAGTGCAATAGAAGATTTATCTAGCTTCAGCGCTGCTTTTGGCGGATTAGATATATCATATTGTTCAAAATTAAAATCACTTCCGCTTTTAGAAAGCATTGGTTTGGGTGCAATTATGAAAAATAGCGCAATAGAAAACTTGCCTAAATTAAATAAAGTTGGCGGAAGGCTCGATATAAGCGGTTGTAAGGATTTAACTTCTTTATTGGCTCTTGAAATTGCTGACAATGATGTTGATTTTAGAGGTTCAGGAGTTAAAGAAATCGCTTCAAATCTTCACATCAGAGGCGAAATAATTTGCTAAAACGATTAAATAATTAATAATTTTGATATTACTTCTTGTTTTGTGTAGAATTAAATAAAAACTTAAACGTAAGCGAGGGGTAAAATATGGAATTGGAAACAATAAGAAAAACTGATGAAGAAGTTGCTCATTATATTGAGCTTGAATTAGAACGCCAAAGAAACACAATAGAGCTTATTGCTTCTGAAAACTTTACTTCTGAAGCTGTAATGGCTGCTTGTGGAAGCGTTTTAACAAATAAATATGCTGAGGGTAAACCACATAAAAGATATTACAATGGCTGCGAATTTGTAGATAAAATCGAAGAATTGGCTCAAAAAAGATGTTGCGAGCTTTTTGGTTGTGACCATGCCAATGTTCAACCGCACAGTGGCGCACAAGCTAATATGGCAGTATTTTTATATGCTCTAAAAACAGGCGACACTGTTATGGGAATGGATTTATCTAACGGCGGACACTTAACCCACGGTTCCAGCGTTAATTTTTCAGGAATTAACTATAATGCTATATCTTATGGGGTTGATGAAAATGGCGTTATAGATTATGAAGATGTTCACAAAAAAGCCCTTGAACACAAGCCAAAATTAATCATAGCGGGCGCAAGCAACTATTCAAGAATTATTGATTTTAAAAGATTTAAAGAAATAGCAGATGAAGTTGGCGCTTTGTTTATGGTTGATATAGCGCACATTGCCGCTCTTGTTGCAACAGGGTGTCATCCAAGTCCTGTGCCTTATGCTGATTTTGTTACAACAACAACTCATAAAACCCTAAGAGGTCCTCGTGGCGGAATAATTATGTGCAAAGAAAAACACGCAGCAGGAATTGATAAAGCAGTATTCCCAGGAATTCAAGGCGGACCATTAGAACATATTATCGCAGGTAAAGCTGTTGCACTTTTAGAAGCTTCCAAACCCGAATTTAAAGAATATGCAACTCAAGTTGTTAAAAATTCAGCATATTTAGCTCAAGAATTAATTAAAAATGGAATTGATATTGTTGGTGGAAAATCTGAAAACCACGTTATGACAATTGATTTAAGAAAATTAAATAAAACAGGAAAAGATGTTGCTAATTTATTAGAAAGCGTTGGAATAACCGCAAATAAAAATACTGTTCCAAATGACCCGACTTCTCCATTTGTTACAAGCGGTGTTAGAATAGGAACGGCAGCGACTACAACTCGTGGAATGAAAGAAAATGAAATGAAAGAAATTGCATTAATTATTTCAAGTGCTATTCTTGAAAAAGACACGGTTGAAAACTTAAAAGAAAGAAGTTTGCAATTGTGTAAAAAATTCCCGTTATATAAAGATATTTAGAGGATAAAATGATTAAATTATCACAAGCTCACGTTCTAGGAACAATAATAGCGTATTTACTTGGAATTTTCATAGTTCCACTTGTAATATATTATTCAAAAAAATTAAATTTAATTGATAAACCAAACGAAAGAAAAATCCATCACGGAGCAATTTCAAGACTCGGCGGAATAGCGATTTGGGTTTCAATTATGTTAACATTTGGCTCGTTAATTCTTTTAAGCTATTATCCTACTGGTCAAGGGCTTTCAGGAATTATTGTTGGCGGTTCGTTGATGTTTTTGATGGGGCTTGTGGATGACGTTTATTGTTTAAATGCTAAATTTAAATTATTTATTCAAGTTGCAATTGCAACAATAGTAATACTTTTAGGGGTTAGAATTGAAGAATTTTATCTTCCTTGGCTTGGATATGATGTTAATCTTGGTTTTATGAGCTATCCTATTAGCTTATTATGGATTGTTGGAATAACAAATGCTGTTAATTTTATTGATGGAATTGATGGTTTGGCAGGAACAATTGTTTCTATTGCGGCTTTAGCGATTGGAATTGTTTCTCTTGTATTAGAACCTGGGTGTCAAGTTAATGCTTTAATGGCATTTATTTTAATTGGCGCTATGTGTTCATTTTTAACATTCAACTACAATCCTGCTAAAATCTTTATGGGTGATAGCGGAGCGTTGTATGCAGGTTTTATGCTTGCAACCTTATCAATAACAGGAATAGTAAAACCGTCTGCTGGAAGCATAAATATGTATCTTCCGATTTTAATTCTTGTAATTCCTTTGATGGATATTGCTTATTCATCAATAAGAAGAATTATGAAAGGCTCTAGCCCATTTGTAGCGGATGCTGAACATATTCATCATAAATTATTGCACGCAGGCTATTCACAAGATAAATTAGTTTTGTTGCTTGCAAGTTTTGGAATGGTTTGCGCTTTATTAGCTATCATTATGGTTAGCACAAAAAGCAAATTCATTATTATTGCGCTAAGTTTGATTGGTGTTTTAATTTTGTTAAATGTTATTTCAAAATTGATTAAGAAAAAAGAAAATTAATTTTTTTATAACATTTTAAAAGCATTAAAAAAATCAGCCCGTTTTTGTTTCGAGCTGATTTTATTTTATTTACAAGCTTTATTAATCTTGTTTTTCTTGAACTGTTGTAGTAATTAAAGCTGCAACAATCAACATAATTGCTCCAAACAAGAAAGCATATTCCCAATGGTTATTGTAATATTCGCCAACTTGATAAGAAGTTGAATTAATAAACCAAGCTAAAATCGTACAAACAAGAACTTGCGGAGCTGAAATGAAGATATTAAATATACCCATAGCAGAACCTTCTGTCCCTGGTTTTATGTATTTTGATAACATTGCAAAAGGTAATGACAATGTTGAAGTCCAGCCAATACCTGCTAAACCCATTGCAGCAAGTACTGTAACTGTGTTTGGAATGAATGTCATTAATAAATAAGCAAATGCCATTAAAAATAGTGACATAGTGTGAACTTGTTTGTTACCTCTTTGAAGAGCGATTTTTGCAACAGGAATAGCCATTACAAAACAAATTAAGTTGAAAAATGCAAAACATATTGAAGCATAGTTTTGAGCTTCCATTTGTCTTGCTGTAAAAGTTTCAACAACGTTTGCACTCATCAGCGTTGTATCAGGAATAGAATATAAAATGTGTACAACATATTGAGTAAAGAAAATTAAAAGACTCATTAAACCAATCCAAGTGAAGAATTGAATTGTGCAGATTTTAACAACTTCAGGAGAAGAGCTTAAAAATTCTTTAACGTTTTGCAAGAATGATTTTTGAGCATATTTTTTAGCTTCAAGTTTCTTTTCAATCATTTCTTCTTTGTTTGGCATAACTTCTCTAAAAGTTAAGCAAGTCCAAAGCATTGCAAGGATGAAAGCAATACCTGCCATTGTAAATTGAGCGTCGGTTGACATATTATAATTAAATGCCCATTTGATAAATGGAGCTGTACCTGCCGCTACAACTGAACCTAAGCCGATTGCAAAAGATAAAAATGAATTAGCAATGCCGTGTTGGCTTTTTTGCATATTATCAGGAACAAGCGCTCTATATGGACCTTGTGCAGCATTAACACAACCATCAATAACCCAAATAAATATTGCAGCAATTAAAAGTGCTAACCAAGTCGGGTGATTTTGTCCGAAAAGCCCTGCTAAAAATTGGCTTTTTGGAAGCAAAATTAAGCCAATTGCGCCAAATAATGCACCAAAGAACAAATATGGAATTCTTCTTCCAAATTTTGTAAATGTGTTATCAGATAATGCTCCAATAATTGGTTGAACAACAATCCCTGTAACGGGGCCTGCAAGCCAAATTAAGCCATATAATAATGGGCTTGCGCCAAGGGATTCGGTTAATGGGCCTGATAAAATAATTCTCATTTGCCAAGCAAATTGAAGCCCGAAAAATCCTATACAAAAATTCAATAGCTGAGAAACGCTAAATTTTCTCAAGTTATCCTCATTTGACATATAATCCTCCTATATATCACAAACTCTTTATAAACATTATAATTTTACATTATAAATTTTAATTGTAAAATTATTAATATGAAAGTTAGATTATTATTAGTAGTATTTTTGAGTTTATTTTTGGTTAACACTTCTTTTGCGCTGGAAGAAAAAACAACCGTAAGAGTTGGAATTTCTAACCAATCTTTTTCAACTTGGGATTTTCAAAGCGTAAAATTATCTTCATCTAATATGATAAAAATTGTCGATATGTCAAACAGTATTGATATAGAAGATATTAGCGCCCTATCAAATGTTGAAGTCAGGATGAATTTAGGATTGTTTAATATTTATATTGACGGACTGTTGAAATATAAAGAATTAACGGGTCCGTTGGTTATAAGCTCAAATGCTGATCTTGAGCTTGTTGAATTGAATAGAAAAGGCACTCCTGCTAAATATAAAGGAATGATAGAATTAAGAGCGGCTAAAAATCCGCAAAAGTTTAATATTATAAATGTGGTTGACCTTGATAGCTACTTAAACGGTGTTGTTCCGAACGAAATGCCTGTCTCATTTGGTTTAGAGGCTCTTAAAGCTCAAGCAATTGCAGCAAAAAATTATGTAACCAATGCAAAAATTTCTCAAAACTATGACGTTGTGGATTCAACCGCTTCTCAAGTTTATTATGGTTCAAATTCTTATCGAGATATTTCAAATCAAGCAATTAAAGAAACAAAAGGAATTTACGCTTTATATAACGATAAACCCATAAGTGCCTTATATTATTCAACTTCAAGCGGAATTAGCGATGATTGGGATGATGTTTTTAATGGGGGTGCAAAATCTTCACTTCATCCATATTTAAAAGCAAAATACGAAACAACAACAAAACCGTTAGTTTCCGAAAAAGATGTTAGAGAATTTTTAACAGGCAAAAATGGTTTTGACACTAATTCTCCAAAACACAGATGGAGCTATGAATGGACAAGAAGCGAGCTTGAAGGAGTTTTACATAATAATCTTCAACAACAATCAAGATTGGGCTTGGTTGAACCAAAATATGACGGAGATGTTAAATTATCGGGCTTAAAAGAAATCAAAATAACCAAAAGAACACAAAGCGCAAAAGCGCTAGAGATGTTAATTGTGGCGGATAGTGGCGAATATAAGGTTAAAAAAGAAATAGCAATCAGAAGAGTTTTGAAGAAAAATAACGCAATGCTTCCAAGTTCAACTTTTTTTGTTGAAGCAATAGGGGAAGAAGAGCTTAACCAAAACACAAAAACTAACACAGAATCTTTTGGCGCTATAAAATTATTTGATAAACTTTTTGATGAAAAATACCCGAAAAGCTTCAAAGTTGTTGGTGGCGGATTCGGGCATGGTGTTGGTATGAGCCAATTTGGGGCTTATAATCTAGCTAAAAACGGCAAAAAATACCCTGAAATTTTAAAATTCTATTATACTGGAATTAGTTTATCAACAATTCCAAAAAATGTTTCACACAACAATTATGATATAAAATATGCAACCCAATTTTATTTTGATTCAAAAGCGTTCAAAAAAGCTTATATAATCATCGAAAATAAAAGAGGAGTTGTTGAATTTCCGTTTAAAATAAATGATTATGAATTTAATGAAACCGCAACAATTTCAAATAATCAGCTTATTAAAATGGACATAACGCAATATCTAAAACAAGGGGTAAATACTGTTCTATTCCCGCCTTTGGATAGTGTGTATAAAAATAAATATATTACATTTAGAATTGAGTTTATATAAAAATGGAAGAAAGAAAAGAATCGAATAGCTTATTAAAAAGCGCTGGACTTATTGTTATAGTCATTTTATTGTCTAAAATTTTTGGATTTTTAAGAGATGTAATAGTTGCAAAATATTATGGCGCAAGCATTGTTTCAGACGCTTATTTTTATGCTTATCAAATTCCTGCGCTGGCGGTTGTAATTCTTGGTGGAATGGGCGGGCCGTTTCATAGCGCTACGGTTAGTGTTTTTTCAAAATTAATTAAAAATTTTGATGTTAAACCTGAACCCGAAGTTAAAAGATTATTCAACACTTTTGAAACGTTTTCAATATTGATTTTTGGCGCAATAGCTTTGATTTGCTTCTTTTTTCCGCAACAAGTGATGAATATAATCATTTCTCAAGCGACTCCCGAGCTATCTCATCTTGCAGCTTACCATTTAAGATTGATGTCGCCTGTAATTCTTGTTGGGGCGCTTTTGGGCTTATATTATGGAATTTTGGTTACTTATAATAAGTTTTTGCTTCCGAATATTGCTCCATCCGCTCTTTCGCTTGGTATAATTTTGACCTTGATTATATCAGGAGGAGATGATAACGGCTTTTATTTGGCTATAGGTACAACTCTTGGCGCTTTATTGCAGTTTATAATGCAATCGCCGATGGTTTTGAAACTTGGTTATACTTTTAAACCTTGTTTTGATTTTTTCAATAATAAAAATTTTAATGATATTTTAGAGCTTTTAATGCCTGCGTTTTTGTCCTCAACAATCGGGCAAATTGGGATATATGTTGATATTTTCTTTGCTTCAGGACTGGCTGAAGGGCAATGGACAGCCTATGGATACGCTAATCGTATTTTCCAATTTCCAACAGGATTGATGTTATCGGCGCTTCTAGTTCCCTTATTTCCTTTGTTTTCAAGACTTGTTGCTAAAAAAGATTTTGATTCGGTTCGACACTATTTTAATAAAGGTGTAGGCTCATTGATTTTGGTCGGCACTTTTATGATGATATTTATTTTCATTTCAAGAGTGGATTTAATTTCAATTGCGCTTGAACGTGGCGCTTTTTCGCACAGCGCAACATTAATGGTTTCAGAGGTATTGTTCTTTATTTCTTTATCTATAATTCCATATATGTTTAGAGATTCTATAACAAGGCTATACTACTCTTTTAACGATTCAAAAACTCCGTTTTTCATTGCAATAGGTTCAATTTTATTAAAATTAATCTTTAACTCAATTTTAGTAAAACCTATGGGGATAAACGGTATTGCGCTTTCTACAACGATAATTACATTAATAAACGGCACTTTGCTTGCTATATTAATCAGAAAAAAAATCTCAATCGGCTATCGTGCATTTTTGAAGCAAATATTTAAAATTATAGCTTGTGCGCTTGTAACTTATGGAATTGGATTGGGCTTGAATTATGCGCTTGTCGGTTTAAATTCAACTGTGATTTTAAAAATCGTTAAGGTTGTAATCGTCTTTGGCGTTACTCTTTCAATTTATACTCTTCTTGCTCACGCTTTAAGAATTGAATATCTTGAAGATGTTAAAGAAAAATTAGCAGCTAAGTTTTTAAAGAAAAAAGCTTAAAATGAAATTCGAGATAATAAAAAACCTCGTTTAATTTGCGAGGTTTTTTAAAATATAATTAATTTTTAATCAGCGATAACAACCGTTAAATCTCTTCCTGTTCTATTTATTCCGATTGGATCATAAACGGCGTGTCTTTCTTTAATTTCAGGAATAATTTTCTTAAGCTCGCTTATTGTTTCGCCTGCTAAATCAAGATTATGAATAGCTATATAATCTTTTTTAACTGAGGATACTTCTTTTGTTTTAACTTGCATTCCAATTTCTTCAAGCTTTTGTTTAAGAGCGTTTGCGCTTTCTGTTTTAGCTGCTGAATATAAAATTCCAATTGAAATATCTTGCGGATTGAAATCTGCTTTGTTTCTATAAACCATATTGTTTATAAGCTCTTGCGTTTTAACAGGGTCAATTATCCAATAGCTGATAAAGCCTTTTGTTGATGGCGCCCCTGGGATTGTAGCTATTTGAATAGAAGATGTATCTACATTTTTTGCCATTCCGATGAATTTAGCTAATTCATAGCCTGAAATATCGGTTTGAATGTAGTCAGGAATGATTTTCAACAGTTCAGGCAATTTAACAATAACAGTCGGGTCTTTTAATCTATCTAACATAGCGTTGAAGAACCATTGTTGACGTCTAATTCTTCCGATATCGCCGAATGAATCGTGTCTAAATCTCAAATAGCCCTCTGTTTGTTTGCCACTTAAAACATGTTCTCCGGCTTGAAGATTGATGTGTAATTTTGCTGTGTAGTCATCATATTTCATAGGTTTATCGATATAAATAGGTAAACCCCCCAATGTATCAATCATTTTGATTACACCGGCATTTGAAATAGCAAGATAATTATTAATCTTAATTCCAAAAGTTTCTTCAACAGTTCTAACAGCAAGTTTAGCGCCGCCAAAAGCAAAAGCATGATTGATTTTATCGGCTTTATTTTTGCCTGCTAAATATACTTTTGAATCTCTTGGAATTGAAATAACGTTAACATTTTTTCCGTACGGAGCTATTGAAATCAACAGCATAGTGTCGGAACGATTGCCCTTAAAAGGGTTTTCGGAGTTTGTTGCAATATCAACTCCCATTAGAAGAATGTTTTGTCTTCTTGGTGAAAAGTTGAAACTAAAATCCATGCCGCCATTTTGTGTTGAATCTGCTTTTAAATTCAAATTTACCGGATTGTTTAAAAAATAGAAAAATACACCCGTTAAAAGCGCAAAAATTAACACAAATTTTGGCAAATTATTGTTTTTCTTTGGACGTCTTCTTCTTTTATATTGCGGTCTTATAGGTATTCTATATACCTGTGTTCTATCTTCGAGGCTACTATTCATTTTATTACCATAATCATTCATTTACATTAAATTATACTATAGAAATAATAAAAATATTATTTTTCTTTATTTTTTATACAAAAACTTCATATTTTATTGTATTATTTACTTATGGGGCAAAATAATACAACAAATATATTAAATAACGCTGAAAAAAAATGTGCAAAGCTTTTTATTGTATTTTTAATTTTGACTTGCTCGGTTTTTGCAAGTGATAAGAATTATTCAGACTTGAAAAATCAAGCTTTTGCCCTGTATACAACAGAAAATTATTCTGAGGCTTTTAAAATTTTAGATGATTTTCCTTTGTCTGAAAAAGATGAAAATATTTATCTTGTTTTATCAAATATAGCTGAAGAAAATAATGATGATAATCTTGCGATTGCAAATTTGAATAAAGCTTTAAATAAAAATTATGAATTTTATAAAGCATATTATAATTTAGGCTGCATTTTTGCAAAGAAAAAATCTTATGTTCTTGCGCTAAATAATTTTGAAATTTCAGCAAAATATAAGAAAGATTTTGCGCCAACATATTTCAATCTTGGCTGTTGTTTTTTAAAGTTGAAAGACTATAAATCAGCAAAGAAAAACTTTATCAAAGCGCTTGAGTTGGATAATACATCAAAAGAAACATATTACAATCTTGCTTATTGCTATAAGATGTTAAATAAGCAAAGCGCAGCAAAAAGAATGCTAAAAGCTTATGACAATATTAAAAGTTAGGTTTTGAATTTTCAATAATTTGCCTAAAATCTTCATAATTATTATATAAATATTCAAAATTATTGATATCAACAATTCCATTACTATTTGTAAAAATAATCTTATTGCAATGTTTTAAAATGTTTATCCTATGTGTTATAGCAACAATTGTTTTTGATTTTTTTGTATTTAAGTAAACTAAAAAGTCATTGATTTTTTCTTCCGAAACGCTATCAAGATTTGAAGTTATTTCATCTAAAATTAAAAGTTCTTTGTCGTTATTTATAGCGTAAAGCAAGGCTAGTCTTTGTTTTTGCCCTTGTGATAATTCGTTTATATTTTTAATATTTTCAAGGTTTAAGTCTAATTTTTTTAAAATTTTAATATCAAAGTCAGTTTTATCTAATTTATCAAAAATCAAATTGCAATCTTGAAAAACATAGGAAATATTGTTCTGCCAAGCTTTTGTGTTGTTTTTATCAAGTAAAATATTATCAATTAAAATTTCACCTTTATTTATCAGGTATAATCCTGCTAAAACATTTGATATGGTTGTTTTATAGCTTCCGCTTTTGCCCACGAGTGCTATAAAATCGCCCTTGTTTATTTTTAAATTAATATTTTTAATTCCGTTTTTATTTTTGTATGTAAAATCAACGTTTTTAAATTCTATCGCTTTTTCAAAAGGTAGTTTTTCTTTGGTATAGGCTAGTTTATAGCTAAATTTATTATAAAAATCCAAAAATTCTTCAACAACTTTTTCGTTGGAATTTATAATATATAGTGCGCTTTGGCAGCGATTAAGCAAAGGAGTCAGCCTTAAAATCACAACGCAAATCGTTGAAATTGAGCTTATAATAAGTGCATTGTTGAAATTTGTCGTAATAAAAAGCATAACAAGAACCAAAATAAAAATAAGCATAATCGATATTTCAGTGAAATATATATGCAAAACGCTATTAAAATATCTTTCTTTATTTAGTTTAAGAAGCGAGTTATAGACGTTTTTAAAGTTTTCAATAAAAATATTTTCCTTTGAATTTAGCCTTATTTCTTTAGTTAATTCAACCGTTTTAAGCTTGATATCGTTTACATTATTCACAGAATTTGTGTAGTTTTTTTGCTGATTTATTGATTTATTTTTTAAATATTTGTATTCAATGCTTGCTAAAATTATAATCAAAAGACTTGATATAAGAGCAATTGAGGTGAATTTAATAAATAGAAAACTAATTAATATGATAGCTACAATAAGGTTTGTTGTTAAATTGAAAAATTTTCTGATATATTGCCAAACAATTATTTCAATATTGTTTAAATAACTGATTTTTTTGGAATTTTCAATAGAATTTATGGTTAAATAATCTCCAAAAAGCAGATTACTAACGGTTTTTAGTGTCATATTTTTTGAAATATCGGATAAAATATTATTATTATATTTTGTCAAAACCATCATAAAAATGTTTTTAAAAATATATATTAAAGCAACCAAAATCCCTATAATCAGGCTGATTTTGTTGAAATCTTCCAAAGCAAAATTTTTACAAAAATCAATTATTTTTATGCAAAAATTGCTCGTCGGGTTAGTTAAAAAAAGGATGAATTGAAAAATCAAAACAAGACCCAAAAACTCCATAAAACCAGCTATAACGGAAAAAAACAACATTAAAAAAAGCTTCATTTTTTTAGGATAAAAATTTTCAATAACTTTTTTAAATGCATTTATTTTCACGTTTTCGCCCTTGAAAAATAACTATAGTTTAATTATACTCTAAATTATGCAAAGTCTGTCAAGCAAAGAAAGTTTTTTTATAGGTTTATCTTTATCAAATTCATCAAATTATGATAGTTCGATTTGTGTTTTGGATAGGAACGGGAAAATAATTTTATTGGATAAATTCTATTATGCTCAAGACATAGACTATTTTTTTGAAACTTCTCAATATGTTTCAAATGCTTATGTTATCTCTTCTGTAGCTTATGACAACAAGATGTTGGATGGAAAATGGCGCATACATTCAAAAAATTATAAAATGCTTGGCGATTATTTTAAAGTCAATCGAAATGATTGGACAAATCGAATTTCAAAAAGATGTGTTGAAACTTTTAGAAAATTAAAAGAAAAAAATATTAATATTAGAAGATGTGATATAAATCAATTGAGGCAAGCTTATGGCTTAAGTTCGCACTATTTAAACAGAACAAGTATCGATTGTAAAAACTTACAAACATCTTTAAAAATTAAATATGGTTATAGTGAATTGCCTGATAATATGCTTCCTGCTTCAAGCTTGGAAAGCATTATTATAGCTATGTTTGCGCTAGAGTGCGCCAACAATATCAAAACTAAAAAAATGTATGAAATAGATGGAATTGATGTTGTTTCAAGAGAAAAATACGATTAATTATTTTCTTTCATAAAGCCCTGTAAGAGTTGATTTTGCAATAGTGTGGGCTAGAACCTCTTTTTCAACAAGATATGGTTTTGTATTTTTATTTAGGTCTAATTTTTCAACATTTAAAGCGTAAATCGTAAAATTATATCTATGTTCTCCGCTTCCAACGGGCGGACAAGCCCCATCATATTCGTAAGAATTAAAATCTGTTATAGTTTCAATTGAACCTGCTATTTTTCCGCCTTGATTAATAAATTTAACGTTTTGAGGAATATTTATCACAAGCCAGTGATACCAGCCGTTTTCCTTTGGTGCATCAGGGTCATGGGCAATGATAGCATAGCTTTTTGTGTTAATTGGCGGGTTAATCCAAGTTAAATCGGGAGAAACGTTTTTGCCGTTGCAGCCAAAGCCATTGTATATTTGATTTTCTGATAATGCTTGGTTATCTTTAATATCGTTGCTTATTAATTTAAAAATATTTTCTTCAACTTTATCTAAGGCGCTGGACATGATTATTCCTCCTAAATACATTGAAATTACTAATATTATAATCTTTCTCATAGTGAGTTTAATTCCGTTAAACTATTGCTCCAAGACTTGCAAAAATTGCAAACAGCAACGTAAAATTTCGTCCTAAATAAAACCTATACATAAAAAACTCTATGTTTTGATTTTTTATCTCTTTCCAATTTTCAAAAATGCCATAATACCATTTTGGAATTAATTTTACGTCTTTTATATTTATATAATCTTTCATTGAATTAATCAACTTTGTTGCGAGAGGTAAAGTTAAAAATACATATAATGTATGAGGATTTAATTTTAAAGTTAGAACACCAATTACAATAATAGCGTATGAAAGCCCTATTAATCCTTTTAAAACATCAATCGCTTTTTCTTTTGTGGAAGCTAAAATCGCTAATGTTTTTTTATTATCCTTATCAAATTCCCAATCCATAATGTTGTGAGCATGTAATAACACAAGGGTTGAAGTAAATATTGCAAAAGATAAATATAATAAATTAAGGTCAAACTCTTTTGTTAGAGCGAAAAATCCGCCCATGATGATTAATGGACCATAAATCAAGCCGATAATAATTTCAGATAAATAATATTTAGAGCTGATTGGGTAAAATAAGGTTAAAATCCCTCCTATAATCATAAAATAAAGGATTTCAAACCCTGCAAATTTAACAAAATATATTCCAACTAAAACAGGAATTAAAAATAATATAGATAATATAACTTTAATTTGACCGAATGAATAGGTTTTATTTAAGATTAGCGCCGCTTTTGGAACATAAGAATAGAATTTAATATCTTCAAGCGCTATCCCTTTTTTTAATTCCTTTAAAACATCAATATAATCATCAAAAAGATTAGCGCCCATTTGCAGCAAGCAAATTGAAATAACTATTAAAAAGAAATTTAAAAGGCTGAAATTCATTGAATAGTGCGCATAAGCATATATTACAGTGCAACTTGCAATTGAAACGGGAATTGAATACAAACGAGTCAGCTGCGCAAAATTTGAGAAATTTTTTCTAAACATTTTATAAATCCTAATTCTATTATTAATTTTGTTGAATTATAATTTAATTTTTTTATTTTTACATCATCAAAATGATTAATATAACTTTTGTAAATTTATTTTTTTAAAGATACGGTTTGTAAACAAAAAAATATTTGCAAGATAAATTGGGTTGAAATTCAACCTATATATGTGATTTATCGGATGTATAAAAAATATATGTGTTATATCTTTAAAAAAATAATTATATAAAAAACGGTAAAAAGTCGATTTTTCTTGATTTTTTCGGGTATTTTCACTTGCAAAGAAAATTTGACCATGTATGATTAAGTAACGTGCAAAAGTAGTAAGGAAAACTATGGCAAAAGACGTAATCGAATTAGAAGGTATAATCCTTGAAGCTTTACCAAATGCGATGTTTCGAGTAGAACTTGAAAATAAACATGAAATATTAGCTCATATTTCAGGGAAAATCAGAAAAAACTTCATAAGAATATTACCAGGGGATAAAGTTAAAGTTGAAATGACCCCATACGACTTATCCCGAGGAAGAATTACATACAGATTAAAGTAATAAAGGACAAAAAAATGAAAGTAAGAGCATCAGTAAAAAAAATATGCAAAGACTGTCAAATCATTAAAAGACGTGGCAGAGTTACAGTAGTGTGCAAACACCCAAAACACAAACAAAGACAAGGTTAATTATAGGAGAATATAAATGGCAAGACTAGTTGGGGTAGATTTACCTCGCAACAAAAGAATGGTTATAGCTTTAACCTATATCTACGGAATCGGGCCAACAAGAAGTGCTAAAATTTTAGCTGCTTGTGGAATTTCTGAAGACTTAAGAACAGACGATTTAACAGAAGAAGATATTAAAAAACTAAGAAATGAAATTTCAAATTATACAATTGAAGGTGATTTAAAAAGAGAAGAATCACTTCATATCAAACGTTTAAGCGAAATCAACTCTTATCGTGGTATTCGTCACAGAAGAAAATTACCATGCCGTGGTCAAAGAACTAAAACTAATGCAAGAACTCGCAGAGGTAAGAAAACCGGACCAATCGCAGGTAAGAAAAAATAGAAAAGTATTAGCAAAAAGCTAAGATTAATTTAAGTAATTAAAAGGAATTATATAAAATGGCAAAACCAACAAAAACTAAAAAGAAAGAAAGAAAGAATATATTGCAAGGTGTTGTTCATATTCAATCAACATTCAACAACACAATTGTAACTTCAACTGATACTCAAGGTAACGCTGTTGCTTGGGCATCTGCAGGTGGTTGTGGTTTTAAAGGTGCTAGAAAAGGTACTCCTTTTGCAGCACAATCTGCAGCTGAAATCGTTGCTAAAAAATCAATTGACCAAGGCATGAAAAAAGTTGAAGTATATGTTAAAGGACCTGGTTCAGGAAGAGAAACTGCAATCAGAGCTATCCAAGGTGCAGGTCTTGAAATTACATTAATTAAAGATGTAACTCCAATCCCTCACAACGGTTGTCGTCCACCTAAGAAAAGACGTGTATAGTCCTCTTAACTTTTGAGTATTATTATTTAAGTAAAACAATTAACAATAGGAGCTAAAATGGCTAAATATACAGGACCATCAAATAAATTATTCAGAAACTATGGTGTTAAAGATTTGTCTAACCGCAAATTAACAACATCTATGCGTCAAACTGCGTCTGGTCAACACGGTGCCGCAAGAAAAAAAGCTTCTGATTACGCTTTACAATTAAAAGCAAAACAAACAATCAGAATGACTTATTTAGTAAGCGAAAAACAATTTGCTAAATATTATGAATCTGCTTCAAGAAAAACAGGCGTAACAGGTACAATCATGTTACAAACTCTTGAATCAAGATTAGATAACGTATTATACAGAGCTGGTTTTGCAATCACTCGTCGTCAAGCAAGACAAATCGTAAACCACGCTCACGTGCTTGTAAATGGTAAAAAAGTAGATATTCCTTCTTATTTATTAAAAGCAGGCGATGTTGTTACAGTTAGAGAAAACTCAAAACAATTCGTTAAAAACGTAATCGAATCAATCGATTTAGCTTTAAGCTATGCTTGGTTAACAGTTGATTCTAACGAATTAAAAGTTACATTTGACAGAATTCCTGAAAGAGAAGAACTTGATCCTGAATTCAAAGAACAACTCGTTATTGAATACTATTCTAAATAATAAATAATTAGGAGAGAATATAATTATGGAACTTAAAATCAAAAATATTAACACTACAACTTCGTCAGACGGTTCTCAATACGGTAAATTCGTTATCGAACCGTTGGAAAGAGGTTATGGCTCTACATTAGGTATTGCTCTAAGACGTGTATTATTATCAAGTCTTGAAGGCGCTGCTATTACCTCTGTTAGAATTGAAGGTATTACTCACGAATATACTTCAATCCCTGGGGTTGTTGAAGATGTTATTGATATTATGTTAAATCTTAAATCTGTTGTTGTTAAAACAGATTCTGTTGAACCTCAACACTTAAGATTAGACGTTACAACAGCAGGACCGGTTTTGGCAGGAGATATCGAACTTCCTGCAGGAGTTAAAATTGTTAACCCTGATACAGTAATTTGTACTTTATCAGAAGGCGGTTCAATCCATGCTGATATCACTGTTGAAGTTGGTAAAGGCTATGTTACTGTTGATGTTCTTAAAGAACAAAAGAACGGACTTCCTATCGATTTATTGCCGATAGACGCTGTATTTATGCCAATTAAAAGAGTTGCATACAATGTTGAACCTGCTCGTGTAGGTGAATCATTTGATTATGATAAATTAACTCTTGAAATTTGGTCAAACGGTTCAATTGAAGTTGGTCAAGCTTTATCAAAAGCAGCTAACTTATTAATCGAACACTTCAGCCAAATCGCAGGAATTGCAGGAACACCTGTTCAAGCTAAACCTGAAATCATTGAAGATGTTGTTGAAACTGAAGAAGAAGCAGCTCCAACACTTTCAATTGAAGACCTTGAATTATCAGTTAGGGCTTACAACTGCTTAAAAAGAGCAAGCATTAACTCAATGTCTGAATTATTGAAAAAATCTGAACATGATTTATTAAACATTAAAAACTTTGGTAAAAAATCATCAGACGAAGTAATCGAAAAACTTCACCAAATGGGTCTTGATCTTCAACCAAACCCTGAAGGCGTTGATGATTTAGAATTAATATAATACTAATCAAATTAAAGGAATACAAAAATGAGACACGGTCGTAAAATTCATAAGCTTTCAAAAGCAGCTGATCAAAGAAGAGCTCTATTAAGAACTTTAGCTTCTCAATTGTTCTTGAAAGGCGAAATTACAACTACAATGGCTAGAGCTAAAGCTTTAAGACCTTTTGCAGAATCAATTATTACGTTTGCAAAAAGAGGTGACTTGGCTGCTCGTCGTGAAGCTAAAAAAGATATTTATGATATCGAAACTGAAAAATATATTGATGTTGAATCAGGTGAATTATTTGATACATTGCCTGAAGGTAAAAAATTACCTAAACAAACTGTTTTAAGACAATTATTCTCAGTTATCGGTAAAAAATATGCAACACGCAACGGTGGTTATACTCGTATTTTGAGATTAACTCCTCGTCGTGGTGATAACGCAGAAATGGCATTAATCCAATTAGTTTAATGTCAAATCTAACCAGATACATCTTGTGCTTTGAATTTTTAGGACTTGAATTTTTCGGGTCGCAAAAGCAGCCGGACAAAAGAACAGTCCAAGGAGAAATTGAAAAAGCGCTTTGTACATTGACAAAAACCAAAACATCTATAATTTTATCGGGCAGAACCGACGCCAAAGTGAGTGCCAAATTTCAAGTTGCTCATTTTGATGTTGAGGTTGAAATTGAAAATATAAATAAATTTCAATATAGTTTAAACGCTATTTTGCCTGATGATATTAAAGTTTTTGAAATTAGAAAAGTAAAATCGTCTTTCCACGCTCAAAAAGACGCAAAATTTAAACATTACAGATATACAATATTAAATGACCATGTTGCTTCGGTTTTTAATAATAACTATCTATTCTACCCTTATTCAACTTTGAATATTCAAAGAATGAATAAAAGTTTAAATTATTTGGTCGGATATCACGATTTTACAAGCTTTAAATCTCAATCTGATAACCCATATAATGATTGCGAGATTTATTTTGCTAAATGTCAAAAACAAATAATAAACAATAGACGTTTTGTTTTGGTCGATATTATAGGGAATAGATTTCTTTATAATATGGTGCGAACAATAGTTGGCGAACTGTTATTCATCGAAAGAAACAACCTTTTACCAAGTAAAATGGATGAGGTCTTGAAGATGAAAAATAGAAAATACGCAGCAAACGTGGTTGAAGCAAAACCGCTTTGCCTTGAGTATGTCGGCTATGAGGATGTAGAAAATTATATTGAAAAATTAATTCAAAAGGAAGGTAAATAATGAAAACATTTAGTGCAAAACCACTAGAAGTGACACGTAAATGGTATGTAATAGACGCAACAGGTGCTAAATTAGGAAGATTAGCTGTTGAAGCTGCTAACATACTTAGAGGTAAAAACAAACCTCAATATACTCCAAATGTTGATACCGGAGATTTTGTTATCGTTATTAACGCTGAAAAAATTGAAGTTTCAGGCAAAAAAGAAACTGATAAAATGTATAGATCTCACTCAGGTTTCCCTGGTGGTTTCAAAGAAATCAGCTTCAAAGCTTTAATGGAAAAAGACCCAACAAAAGCTATTGAAAAAGCTGTTAAAGGTATGTTACCACACAATACTCTTGGTGATGAACAATTCCAAAAATTAAAAGTATACGCAGGCGCTTCTCATCCACACGAAGCTCAAAAACCTGAAGTATATGAACTAAAAGGAGATAAGTAATGGCTAAAAATACAAACGAAATCGTAAAAACTGGTCGCAGAAAATGCTCTATAGCTGTTGCTAAAGTTGTTTCAGGTAAAGGTAGAGTGTTTGTTAACGGTAAAACTTTAAAAGGATATTTCGGTAACAGACCATCTTTAGAAATGACAATCTTTAGACCTTTAGTTTTAACTGAAAATCAAGATAAATTTGATATCAGAGTTAAAGCAATTGGTGGTGGTGTTTCAGCTCAAGCTGATGCTATTCAATTAGCTATTTCTCGTGCATTAGTTGAAATTAACGAAGAATTTAAACCAACTTTAAAACAAGAAGGTTTATTAACTCGTGACGCTCGTATTAAAGAACGTAAAAAATACGGTAGAAAAAGAGCAAGAAAAAGATTTCAATTCTCAAAAAGATAAGAAATTTACAAATATTCAAAACCGCCTATTTTGGGCGGTTTTTTATTGTCTAAATATTAAAATCCCATATTAAGAATATATAAAATTAATTGACATAATAGATATAAAATGTTTTACTATTAGCTATGAATTCAAAACAAAAAAATTCAAAAGAAGCATTTTTATTAACCTGTATTGAAGAATTTAAAAGAATAAACATAGCTCAAACTATGGCGCTAGAAACTTTTGTAGCAGCTTTAAATGGTAAAATTGAAAATAAATCCTTGATTAATTTAACTCTTGATTCGATTATGAAATCATCTAAACTTATGGATAGTGTTTTATATATTGCAAGCCCTAATTTTACAAGAGCTAAGCCGATTTTATCAAGGTTTAATGTGAATAATTTAATAAATAATAGCTTGAGTGAATTAAGTGCAATTATAAATTTTAATAATTTAGGAATTTTAAAAAATTATACAGAGGATGATGATTTAATAGCTAACGAGGAAAAAATTAAAAAAGTTATCGATAGTATTCTTTTGATTTCTTTTGATAAAGCAAAAAGCGATAGCAAAATTAATATTAAAACACATCAAAAAGACGACTATTTTATGTTTGAAGTTCAAATAGAAAGCAACAGTATTGAATTTGAAAACTTAAAACAAATTTTAGCCAAAAACGACACTACAAAAAGCTTTTCTCTTGAAGATTTTAGTTTTTTGTTCGGGGTCAATATGTTGATAATTAAAGAAATGCTTATTGCTCATAAAGCAAAATTTATTTTTAGAGCAGAAGAAAATGACACAAAAATCCTTGGTTTTGCGATTTTAGCTAATCAATTTAAGTAAAAAAAGAAATGCAAGAAAGTATGAACAATCTTGCATTCAATAAGTAATTTATTTAAGCGGAATGTGTGTGGGTTAAGCAAATGTTTTGAATGTGCTATCAACGTTGTCGTCTATTACTTTTTGAACAGACTCAACTTCTGTTGTAACAGCACTTCTTTGTGTTTCAATATTATTTAATTCAAGTTCAAGTTTTTTATCTTGGTTTTGAATTTGAGTTTGCAATCTATCGTATTTGGCTTTTGCTGCAGCATCATCATCGTCATAGTATTGATCATATATTGATGTTGCAGAATCCCAAGAGATATCTCTCCATTCAACGTATTCGCCATCGTTGTCTTCGTCATCTCTATCTTCTGTGCCTTTTTGAATAGAATATAAGCCATTTCTTAAGCATTCTTGCAGATAATTTGAGCCTGAATCAGCACCAATTGAATCTTTTACTAAAGATGGGTCGATAACATAGTGAATTGTTTTTTCTTGTACATTGCCAAATTTGTCTGTATAATTAACACCTATAGCACGTATATTTTCTTTGCCACCATTATCTTTTTCTGTTACAGATTCTTCTACTACAGTTTCATTGGTTGAAGTTTTAGGAGCTCCGCCACTTAGAGTGCTTAGTTTGTAAGAAGTAACAAGTTTGTCATTATCATTAGAGCGACTTTCAACTTCTAATCCTGCAACGCTATCTGTACCTGCTTTTGCACTATCGTTAAACTTGAGAACATGATAACTTTTGTCAGCGTTTTGTGCTATCTTGCTTTTATCGTCGTCGCTGATTTGACCATATAAAACTGCTCTTCCGTCTGTTAAAAGAACATAATCGTTATTTTCAAGTTTTTCTTTTTTTTCTGTTTTAAAACCTCTTTTGTCGTCTGTATCGCTGAAATTAAAGTTATAGTCAGTGGCTTTTTTTGTATAAGTTGATTTTGTGGGAATTTCATCTTCACTTGCAACAACAATATAGCCGTCAGCATTTACAAGTCTATAGTTAGTTGTAGAATAAACTCCATCATCTAACATTGCTTTTGTTCCTGCTGTACCACTTGCAACTAATCCATATTGAGCAGCTCTACCATTTTCTGCACTATATACGGTTCCTGATACAAGAGCAGCATAAGTTAAATTATACTCTTTATTGGAAGCAGTTTCTCCGCTTGTGTCCATCAGTTTAATATGCATAACACGATTGGACATAGCTTCTTCATAATCCGTAGAGATTTGTTCCAATTGACTGGATAGAACAAGTCTTCTTTGAGAAATTTGTTGAGCTCGAAACTCTAAATCGTTTTTTCTGGCAGTTAATAACAACATTCTGCCTTGACTTGCTGATAGACCCATTTTTACCACCTTCGCTTTAAATTACTTATTTAGTTTTGTTAAAATAGCTTCTAGCTACCGCTTACATTTTTTAAATTCCACATTCAAAAAATAACTAACAATTTAACAAAATTTTCTTAATATTTTGTAACAAAATCGAAGATGAAAAAAATTAATAAGACCTGAAAAACCTTTCAGAGCTTCCGCCTTGTTGAACTTTTATAGTCACACTTTTCATACATTTTGGACACATCCCACGATAGCAAGAACCATCTTTGGATTTATAAATTCTTCCATAAACATTGCAACATTCAAACAAAACGCCCAAAAATTCTCTTTTATTTGATTTTTCTTCCATAATTTTATTATCTATTTTTAACAGTATAAAAAATCCCTTTTTTGTTTGAATTTCTTTGCAAAATAGCCAAAAAAGATGTAAAATATTTGAGATAGATAGTATAAAGGGAAAATATCCAATGGGAATTCATATGCAGGTTATTATAGCGCTGCTTTTAGGCATTAAAAGAAATGGTCATATATTTATAGGTTTGTTATTAGGTATTATTGTTGGCTGTTTCTTGCCAAAGGTTGATTATCCTACGGTTTACAATGTTTTAAGTTTTGTTGGAACAGCATTTATAAATACAATCCAAATGGTTGTTTTACCTTTGGTTGTTAGCGCAATCATAATCGGGATTTCAAACATTGGAGATTCCAAACAATTAACAAAACTCGGTTCAAAAATGATATTTTATTATGCTATAATAACTGTTTTGGCGGTAATTATAGCTATAGCAGTTGCTATGATTATGCAACCGGGGTTATCCGCTAAAGGATTAATCACTCACGACGTTGCTGCAAGCGTTCAAGGCTATGTTGCTTCTGCTTTGGAATATCAAAAAGATAATATGGTTCAAATTTTCCTTGATTTAATTCCAAAAAATCCTTTTGAAGCTTTATCTACAGGAAAAATGATACCTATAATCATCTTTACAACCGTTTTTGCTGTTGCTTTATCAAAAGCAGGCGACATTTCTCGCCCTTTGGTTTCAATTTTTGAAAGCATTTTTGCCGCAACAATGAAAATTACTGATTGGATTATGTATCTTGCTGCCCCAGGTGTATTTGCGCTAACTGCTTGTGCGGTTTCAACTTGCGGGGTTGGGGTATTTAATAATATTTCAAAATATATCATAGCCGTAATTTTGGCTTTAGCAATTCAATTTTTTGCTGTATATCCTTTGATTATGAAAATATTTTCAAAAGTTCCTGTTGGAAAATTATACTCAGCAATAACTGAAGCTATAATGGTTGCATTCGGCACAGCGTCCTCTTCTGCGACATTACCGTTAACTATAACATGTTGTGAAAAAAGAGGAATTTCAAACCGTGTTTGCTCGTTTGTTCTTCCTTTGGGAGCAACCTTGAATATGGACGGAACAGCGATTATGCAAGTTATTGCGGTGCTATTTATGTGCCAAATGTATGGAATTGAAGTATCACTATTATTAATTGCTGAAATCGCATTTTTAGCTATTGTAGCATCATCCACCTCAGCAGGTATCCCCGGAGCCGGAATGATAACTATAGCTTTAATTTTAAACGGAGTCGGTTTAACTCCTGAACAATTAGTTTTAGGCTTCTCTTTATTATTTGCTGTCGAAAGATTTGTAGATATGTTTAGAACAATTTGTAACGTAACATCTGATTGCGTTGTAGCGGCGATGATTGCGGATAATGAAAATGAATTAAATTATGAGCTTTTATGCAATGAAGTTCAAAAAGGAAATGCTTAATTTTGAACATTAAAGTTGTTTTAGAGGGAAAATTAAGGGAAAGTTTTTACAAAAATGGCGCTTTTGAATATCAGAAGCGTCTTTTAAATCGTGTTGAAATAGTTGAAGTTGAAAACATTTTTGAATATATTAAAAATAAGAAAAATAGCTTTATAATCACCATGGAAATTGAGGGAAAACAGCTTTCCAGCCCTGATTTTGCCAAAAAAATTAAAGAAATTGAACAAGATGGCTATTATAATGAAATTTTGTTTTTAATTGGCGGAAGCGACGGACTTGAAAAAGAAGTTAGGGATAAATCCAATTTTAAATTTTCAATGTCAAAATTAACATTTTTGCACCAAGAAGCTGTTTTAATCTTGATGGAGCAGATTTATAGAGCTTATAAAATTTTAAACAACGAACCATATCATAAATAATATAAAGGAGAAAAAATGAGAGCTGTTGATATTATTCAAAAGAAAAAAGAAGGCAAGGAACACACAAAAGAAGAAATCTATTTTTTGGTTAATGGCTATACAAAAGGCGAAATAGAGGACTATCAAATGTCTGCTTGGCTTATGGCGGTTTGTTTTCAAGGTTTGAGTGATGTTGAAACAGCTTATTTGACTGAAAGTTTTGTCGATAGTGGAGATGTTTTAGATTTTTCGGATATTAACGAATATATTGCCGATAAGCACTCTACGGGCGGAGTTGGGGATAAAGTTACTCTTGTTTTAATTCCGATTTTAGCAACTTTAGATATCTATACAGCTAAATTATCAGGTCGTGGCTTAGGTTTCACGGGCGGAACAATTGATAAATTGGAAGCAATTCCAAATTTTAGAACAGAACTTACAAACGAAGAGTTTAGAAATCAAATTAAAGATATTAAAGTAGCGATTTCTTCTCAAAGCCCGAATTTAACCCCTGCGGATGGCAAAATATATGCTCTTCGTGACGTTACGGCAACAGTTGATAATAAATCTTTAATTTGCGCTTCTGTTGTTTCTAAAAAAATCGCTTCAGGCGCAACTTCTATCGTGCTGGACGTTAAATACGGCTCGGGCGCATTTTTAAAAACACCTGAAAAAGCTGCTGATATGGCGCAATTGATGGTTAAAATCGGAAAATTGTTAAATAGAAATATTGATGTAGTATTAAGTTCAATGGACCAACCTCTAGGAAGCGCTGTTGGCAATAGTTTGGAGGTTATTGAAAGTATTGAATTTTTAAAAGGCAATTATAGAAAAGATTTATATGAAATCACTCTTGAAATTGCGGCTAAAACCCTTTTAAATTGCAAAAAAGCAGCAACTTTTGAAGAAGCTAAAAAGATGGTTGATGAAGCAATTTCAAGCGGAAAAGCTCTTGAAAAATTTAGAGAAATTATTGCTCATCAAGGCGGAAACACAAATGTTATAGAAAATTATGATTTATTTGAAAAAGGAAAAAATGTTCAAAAGATTTTAGCCGATAAATCAGGCTATATTTCAAAAATGGACGCTTTAGACGTTGCGTATAGCGCTAAATTATTAGGAGCTGGAAGAGATAAAAAATCTGATTCAATTGACTATGGCGCAGGCGTTATTTTAAATAAAAAAGTTGGAGATTATGTCAATAAGGGTGAAACTGTTATGGAATTATATTATAACGATGTAAACGACGAAAAAATCGCAACTTCAATCAAATCAGCTCGTGAAGCTTTTGAAATTACAGATAATAAAATCGAAGAGCCAAAACTAATCTACAAGGGCATTTAGAGGAATTTTGATTACAAAATTTGAAAAATGTGGTATATTTATTAAATAGAATTAGTGAGCTAAGGAGTTTAAAAAAGTGAATATAGTTATATTTAGCGAAAGCGGAAAATCTAAAATTTCAGAATTGTTGGAATTGGATGATGAAGTTGAATTAAGAGAGTTTTCGGCAGATGAACTTGAAAATTATAAACAATATAATCCAAGCTTGTTGATTTTGGATTTAGATTTAACAAAAATTAGAGAATTTTGCGCAGTTAGAAAATTGGAATGTTCTGTTTTAATCCCAAGCCCGATTATTCCAGAGGATTTAACCGTAAGAGCCTTAACTTATGATTACATTACAACCCCAATCAATCAAACAGAGTTGAATGTCAGAGCTAAAGCGCTTTTAAAGACTTATGAAACAAAGAAAAACCTTGTTAAATCAGCAATTTGCGACGAATTAACAGGCTTATATAACAGAAGATACCTACATCACAGACTTGACGCTGAAATTTCTCGTTCAAAAAGATACGGAACACCTGTTTCTTGTCTTTTGATTGATATAGATTATTTTAAAATCGTAAATGATATGTATGGCTATGAATGGGGCGATATTTTGCTTAAAAAAATTGCAAAAATGTTGTCCGCTTTAGTTCGTAAAGAAGATGTTTTAACTCGTTATGGCGATGAAGAATTTATCGTGATTTTGCCTGAAACAACAGAAGCGCAAGCAAGAATTTTTGCTGAACGTTTTAGAGCTGATGTCGAAAAAATGGAATTTATTCCTGCAAATGAAGAAGAAAGACACCCAATCACCGTATCAGGCGGAATTTCATCCTTCCCATCAGAAGAAGATATCGAAGAAGATTCAAATACTTTAATTCGTTACGCAGAACACGCTTTATACAATGCAAAACAAAACGGAAAAAATAAAATCGTTGAATTTTCAAAAATGAATTTAGGTTCTTAAATTGCCTGAGTGACTAATATAAAAAATGTTTCAAATGAGAAAAAATCCTTATATGAGGGTTTTTTCTTTTTTAATTTTGATAATTTTGTTTTTGAATAGTTGTGCTTATTGCTATAGCGTTGATTTTTTCTCAAAATTTAACGATAATTGCCTTGAAAACTATATTCTTCAAGCGCTTCAAAATAACCACGAATTAAAACAAGCTAATTATGTTCTTGAGCAATATCGATATAATATTAAAGAACAACAATCGATTTTATACCCAAAAGCCTCTGTGTCGGCTAATTATTTCGGTTCTCATATTCCAAATAAAGACCCTAATTTTTTAATCAAAGAAAATCTTTTCGTTTTGCCGTTTTTTGCTAATTATGAATTGGATTTGCTTTTAAAAAATGTTGATAAAGTAAAGTCAAAAAGAAAACTCTATCAAGCCCAAAAAGCTTATACAGATGGGCTTTATATCTCCTTATTGGTGGATGTTGCAACTTGTTATATAAATCTGATTACTATTGATTATTTAATTGAAAAACAGCTTGAAATCGTTTCATCCAAAGAAAAAAATGTTAATTACAACCAAAATAAATTCAATTTTGGGCTAATTGGAACGATTGAAAACAATGATTTCAAAAGGGATTTAGAGGAAGAAAAGATAATTTATAATAATCTTGTTAAAAAGCAAAATTCTCTTATTTATAATTTGAAGCTTTTAATCGGGCAAAGTGCGGATAATTCCGACGAATTGGCTCGTGGAAAAATATTGGATTTTGAATATATTGAAAAAATTCCAAACTCAATAAGTTCCGATTATATTTATAAAAGACCTGATGTTATTGAAATTGAAAACAAATTAAAAAGCGCCAAAATTGATGTTACTGTTGCCAAAAAGGAATTTTTCCCAAGTTTTAATATAACAGGATTTTTAACTTTTGATACCGCAGGCGGTGGCAACTTTTTTTCTTGGGGTTCGTCTTTTGCATATTTAATAGCAGGTGCTAGTCAAGATATTTTTATGGGCGGAAAAAAGTTGGCTAATTTGAAAATAAAAAAGAATAAATATTATGAATTAATGGAAAATTATAAACAAATTGACCTGAAAGCCATAAAAGAAATTAATGACACTCTAAATTCAATCAAACAGGACACTTTGGCGGAAAATAATTCCAAAGAAAAATTGAAAATTGAAAGCAAAAATTTTTCTTCAGCTCAAAAAAAGTTAAAAAGAGGAACAATTTCAAAGATTAATTATGTGAATAATAAAGTGAAATTAAAACAAGCACAGCAGATGTCGGCGGCTTTAAAAACGGTAAGACTTGTTGATTATTTTAATTTATACAAAGCGGTGGGCGGCGAATTATGAAGAAAAACATAATAATCATGGCAATTTTAATATTAATTGTTGGGCTTGTTTTTTATTTTTTTTATTTTTTAAAGAAAGATAAAAACATAATAACCCTTTACGGAAACGTTGAAATTCGGCAAGTTGACCTTTCTTTTCAGGTTTCTGGGATAATTGAAAACGTTTTTGTCGAAGAGGGGGATTTTGTTAAAAAAGGGCAAGTTTTAGCAAAAATTGAAGATAAGGATTATAAAATAAATTATAAAAAAGCGATTTTTAAGGAAAAACAAAGTAGAGCAAAGGCTAAAGAGGACTCTTCAAAGTTCAAAAGGAACTATCCTTTGTGTTTTGATGATATTGTCTCAAAGGAAGAGTGTGAGACTCTTTTGAACAATAAAAATTCCTCAAATGCAACAAATGCCGAGGATAGAGAGAATATTTTATATCAAAAAAATCAACTTGAATACACAACACTTTATGCTCCAAATGAGGGTATAATTTCTTCTCGTGTGCAGGAAAAAGGTGCAAGGGTTGATAAAGGGCAGACGATATATGTTATGAACTTAACTAAGCCGATTTGGATTAGAAGTTATATCAAGGAAACAGATTTGGGCAATGTTAAATATGGAATGAATGTTAAAGTTAAAACAGATACGATTGACCCTAAAACCAATAAAAATAAGGAATATAACGGAAAAATCGGCTATATTTCACCTGTTGCGGAATTTAGCCCAAAAACCGTTCAAAGTGAGGACTTAAGGGTTGATTTGGTTTATAGAATAAGGGTTTATGTTGACGATAGCGAAATTGACGAATATTTGCGCCAAGGAATGCCAACGACTTTAACTGTAAATTTAAAGGAAAACAATGATAAATAGTGTTGAAATAGAAAATTTGGTTAAAAAATTTGATGATGAAATTGCTCTTGATAATATAAATTTAAAATTCCAAAAAGGTAAGATAATTGCGCTTTTAGGGGCTGATGGCGCCGGAAAAACAACGCTGTTAAGAAGTTTGATTGGTTTAATTTGTCCAAGTGAGGGAAAAATTTTAACTCTTGGATTTAATCCTGTTGAGAAAAAGGAAAAAATAGTTGAATTAGTTGGCTATATGCCCCAAAAGTTCGGACTATATGAGGATTTGAGTGTAATAGAAAATTTGAATTTGTATGCTGAACTTAAAAATTCACCTAAAAATTTTGATGAATTATTAAATTTTACAACCCTTGCACCTTTTAAAAAGCGCCTTGCAAGGGATTTGTCGGGTGGAATGAAACAAAAATTGGGGCTTGCTTGCGCTTTATTGGGCAATCCTGAATTATTAATATTGGATGAACCTGGGGTTGGGGTTGATCCGTTATCAAGAATAGAGTTGTTGGATTTGGTTAAAAAGATGATAAACAAGAATACGAGCGTGATTTGGTCAAGTTCATATTTAGACGAAGCTTATAATTTTGAATATTCAATAATTTTAGACAAAGGAAAAGTTATTTTTAAAGGTGATACTAAAACTTTGGGAGAGGATTATGAAATCTTTGAAAAGCGAGTCATAGACTTGATGGGCGGATATGATAGTAAACCATCACAAGTTGCTCTTAATTATCACCTTGCTCAAAATGATAAGACTTGCGTTGTTTTGGCGGATAAGTTGTCTAAAAAATTTGGAAATTTTTGGGCAGTTAAAAACAATTCTTTTTGTATCAAAAAAGGCGAAATATTTGGGCTTTTAGGTCCAAATGGCGCAGGAAAATCAACAACTTTTCAAATGATGTGCGCACTTTTAAAACCAACAAGCGGAAGCGGCTATATTATGGGAATTGATGTTGCTAAAGAAAGCGCAAAAGCAAGAAAATACTTAGGTTATATGGCTCAAAAATTTTCTTTATACCAACGATTGTCGGTTGTTGATAATCTTGAATTTTTTGCAGGCTGCTATGGCTTATTTGGCAAGGATAAGAAAGAAAAGATTGATAGAATGTTGAAGATTTTTGAGCTTGAAAAATATAAAGACACAACAAGCTCACTTTTGCCTTTGGGGTTTAAGCAAAGATTGGCGCTGTCTTGCGCTTTAATTCATCAACCGCCGATTTTATTTTTGGATGAGCCGACAAGCGGAGTTGATGTTATTCAAAGAAAAGAATTTTGGAATCATATTAAATCTTTGTCTAAAATCGGGGTGAGTGTTCTTGTAACGACGCATTTTATGGACGAGGCAAGGTTTTGCGATAATATTTCACTTTTTTATAACGGAAAAATAATTGCTCTTGATAAGCCTGATAAAATAGTTGAAAAATCGGGCGAAAAGAATATGCAAAACGCTTTTATCGGCTTAATTAAAAAGGCAAGGCAAGAAGAATGAGGATTTATTTTGCTTTAATTAAAAAAGAATTTTTACAAATAATCAGGGATTTTTCAAGTATATTAATTGCTTTCGTTTTGCCTTTGATTATTTTGTTTTTGTATTGTTATGGAATAAATTTAGACACTTTAAAAGTGACTTTGGGAATAAAAAACGATGATATTAACCCTAAAATTTCAACTTTGATGAATGCTTTTAACCACAGTAACTACATAAGAGTGAGCTATTATAACAACAAAAATCATGCCTATAACGATATTAAAAATTCAAAATTAAAAGCTTTAATCACTTTTCCAAACGACTTTACGACTAATCTTTTAAAAGGTCAAAGCGCAACGGCATATTTAATTACGGACGGTTCTGAAACGAATTTAGCAAATTATAGCCAAAATTATTCTATTCAAATTATAAACGATTGGCTAAATAAATCAGATTTTAGATATAACCTTAAAAAACCTCTGGTAACTGCTGAAAATCGCTATTGGTTTAATCAAGATGTTAATTCTCATTATTTTATTCTTCCGGGGTCTTTGGCTGTGACTATGAATTTAATTGGGATATTGCTTACTGCTTTGGTTATTTCAAGAGAGTGGGAAAGAGGAACGCTTGAGCAATTGTTTTCAACAAAAATCACAAAGTTGAATTTTGTAATAGGAAAATATGTTCCATATTTCACGCTTGGAATGTTGTCTTTTATTTTTAATGTTTTCTTGTGTATTTTTGTGTTTAAAATTCCTTTCAGGGGGAATTTATTCGTCCTCTTTTTTGTTGGCGGATTATATCTTTTTACTTGCTTGGGGGTGGGTTTAACCATAAGTTCATATTATAAAGAACAATTTTCTTCTTCTCAAATGGCTTTATCGTTTGGGATGTTGCCTGCTTTGTTGTTATCGGGTTTGATTTATCCGATTAGTTCTATGCCTAAAATTTTTCAATTTTTAACAATGATTTTGCCTCCAAGATATTTTATTATATTTATCCAGAGCGAATTTATGGCAGGAAGCATTCCAAAAATAATCCTTATAAACTCTTTATTCTTAAGCATTTTGGGCTTAGGGTTGTTTTTTCTTGTATATTCCAATATCGATTTGAGGTTAGAAAAATGCAAATAAGATTTGATAGCATAAATAGGCTTAAAAGCCTTATAATTAAAGAGTTTCTATCTGTTTTTAAAGATCCGAAAAATAGAGCCCTAATCATTATTCCTCCAATTATGCAGTTGTTTGTTTTTGCGCCTGCTATTACTTTGGAAATTAAAAACATAGATTTAGCGGTTTTGGACTATTCCGCTTCTTATCAATCTCGTGAGCTTGTTTCAAGGTTTTATAATTCGCCGTGGTTTAAGAAAATTCGCTATGAAAAAGACTTAAAAAGTTTTAAAAATGATATAAATTTAAAAAATTCTCACGCTGGAATAATTATTCAAAATGATTTTGCTAATAACATTTCTAAAAAAGAAACTTCAAATATTTTTGTTGTGCTTGATGGCAGACAGACAAATTCAGCTGGGATTTTATCGGGATATATTTCAGAAATCATTTCAAATTATAATAAAGAGCTTCAAAATCGATATGATATAAAAGGAAGCGATGTTAATCTTGAAATTAGAAATTGGTATAATTCTAATATTCTTTATGAGTGGTTTTTAACGGTTAATTTGATTGTTATGTTGTCTTTGGTTTTGGCTTTACTGTTGTCTGCTATGTCTATAGCTCGAGAAAGGGAACTGGGGACATTTAACCAACTTTTGGTCAGTCCTTTAACGTATGATGAAATCTTAATCGGCAAAACCATTCCGCCCCTTATAATTTCTGTTGTTTTAACTTTAATCATCACTCTTGTTGTGATTTATGTTTTTGATATTCCGTTTAGGGGAAATGTTTTTCTTTATATTTTAACAATTTTTACCTCGTTATTTTCAATTATCGGAATAGGTTTATTTATTTCATCAATCTCATATACTCAACAAATGGCGCTATTAGGGGCTTTTAGCTTTGAAATGCCTGCTGTGTTATTATCTGGTTTTGTTTCTCCAATTGAAGATATGCCAAAATTTTTTCAAATTATAGCAAGTTTTAACCCGATTAAATATTATATGCACACCGTTAAAGGAATATATTTTAAAAATATGTCAGCTCCAACAGTTATAGAAAACCTTGTGCCTTTGTTTTTAATTGCAATTATAACTCTTGGCGTTGCTCGTTGGAGTTTTAAAAATCAGTTGAAATAAATTTTGTTGTTCGTGTTAAAATTTTATCGAAAGTATTGTAAACTGTAAATAAAAAAAGGAATATAGAATAATGACCAACACTAATCAACAAATAACAATCAAAAAAGAAGTTATGACAAAATTGATTGAAGCATTTTATTCAGATGATTTTGAAGAAAACACAAGATTAATTCAATATGATTTACGTCCGGAGGGCGCCGAAGTACCTTTTAGATGTTGCATTCATAAAGAAAGAGCAATTATTAAAAAAAGAATCATAGCTGACCTTGGTTTTCCATTGGAAGAAGATGATGATAGAGTTTCTTTAACTACTTATGCTAAAAAAGCAATGGAAAGAGAAGAAATCAATAACAAAAATTTAACAGTTCTTCAAACGGCTTGCAAGGGTTGCGCTACAAACACTATGACAGTTACAAACCTTTGCCAAGGCTGTGTTGCTCGTCCTTGCGAAAAAGTTTGCAGATTTGACGCTATTCATATTGTTGATGGCAAGTCTGTAATTAATAATGAAAAATGTAAAAAATGTCAAATGTGCGTTAAGGTTTGCCCTTATCATGCTATCGTTAAAAGAACAGTCCCTTGCGAGGATACGTGTCCTGTGGATGCTATTCATAAAGATGAAACAGGCTTTGCAACAATTGATTATGATAAATGTATAAATTGCGGTAAATGTATTATGTCTTGTCCTTTTGGGGCGGTTCATGAAAAAAGCCAAATAATTGATATTTTGAAAGCTATGAAATCCGGAAAACAAATGATAGCAATGTTTGCGCCTGCTATTGTCGGTCAATTTAATGGTTCAATTTATCAATTAAAAACAGCTATTTTAAAAGCAGGATTTTCTAAAGCAATTGAAGTAGCAGTTGGAGCAGATATTACCACTCATAACGAAGCAAAAGAGTTTGTTGAAAGAATGAATGAGGGTAAACCGTTTATGACAACATCTTGCTGCGCAGGCTATATCAGATTAGTTAAAAAACATTTAGAAGAAATCAAACCATACGTTTCTGATACTCAAACACCTTTGTATTACACAGCAGAATTGATGAAAAAAGAATATCCTGATTCTGTTACAGTATTTATAAGCCCTTGTGTTGCAAAACGTGCGGAAGGCTTTGAAAATGATAATGTTGACTATATTATGTCAGCAGAGGAATTGGACGCATTATTTGAAGCAAAGAAAATCAAAGTTTCAGAAATGGAAGAAACAAAAATTGAAAACGAACCATCAAAACAAGCTAGAAACTTTGCTATAACAGGCGGAGTAGCAGAAGCAGTTAAGGCATGCTTGCCTGATGAAACTCTTGTAAAACCAATGGTAATCAGCGGTTTGAATAAAGATTCAATCAAAGCTCTTAAAAAATGCGCTACAACAGGAAAAGTTGATGAGGGCTGTAACTTAATTGAAGTTATGTGCTGCGAGGGCGGATGTCTTTGCGGAAACGCAACGGTAGAGGACGTTAGAGTTTCTAAAAAAACAATCAACAACTTACTTAAAGAAAGTAAAGATATTGAAAAAAATAGCTAAAAATTAGCAACTTTTTTTGTTGAGATGTTTTATAACGAGTGATATACTATGAATGTAGTGTGTGAATGAAGGAGGGGAATATGATACAACCACTTCAAGCAATAGCCAATCGCACTATGATGTCTAGCCCGTTTAAGAAAGCTAATGACTTCAGCTCTTATCAAAGAACTGCATCTTACGCTCCATTAGGCGAAAAATTAGACATTAAATGTACGAATGAACGTCAATTGACCAAATCATGCGGTCAAAAATTAGACATCTTAGGTTAAAATCAAGGGGTAATCCCCTTGATTTTTTTATGTTAAACTATAGTCATGTTCACCGGATTAATCGAAAAAGTAGCAAAATTAAAAAATATTGTTTTGACTCATCAAGGGGCGGTTTTATCAATCGAAAATCCTTTTGATGATGTTAAACTCGGTGATTCTGTTGCAATAAATGGCGCTTGTTTGACTGTTTCAAAAATGGAAAATAATATCTTATATTTTGATGTTATGAGAGAAACTTTAAATCTTACAAATTTGAAAGATTTAAAAGTGGATGACGAGGTTAATCTTGAAAGAGCACTATTAATAACTTCTAGGCTTGACGGGCATGTTGTAAGTGGGCATATTGATTGCATTTCAGCCGTTAAAGAAATAGTGGATGATGGTTTTTCAAAAAGAGTTGAATTTAATTGCGATAGTTCTTTAATTATTAAAAAAGGCTCAATTGCGGTTAATGGCGTGAGTTTGACGGTTGTTGACGTTTTTGAAAATGGCTTTAGCGTTTCTTTAATTCCAACAACTTTTGAAAAAACTAATTTAAAAAACCTGAAAATCGGCGATATAGTTAATATTGAGTATGATGTTATTGCAAAATATATTAATAAATTTACAAAAAACGAAGAAAATTCTAAAATTACAATGGAATTTTTGAAAGAAAATGGCTTTTAAAAAATAAAAAGGGAAGATAAAATGTTTTCAACTGTTGAAGAAGCACTTATAGATTATAAAAACGGCAAAATAGTTATCGTTGTTGACGATGAGAGTCGTGAAAACGAGGGGGATATGATTGTTAATGCAAAATTTGCAACTCCCGAAAATATAAACTATATGGCTCAAAACGCCAGAGGGCTTATCTGTGTTGCTATTGATAAAACAATAGCGGACAGAATGGAGCTTCATCAAATGGTTGAACAAAACACAGAATCAATGAAAACGGCTTTTACTGTTTCAATTGACGCAGATGAAAAATTTGGCACAACAACGGGTATTTCAGCTTTTGATAGAGCTAAAACAATTGAAGTTTTAATTAATTCCAATAATCCTGCTGACCTTAGACGCCCTGGGCATTTATTCCCTTGTGTTGCTCGAATGGGCGGAGTTTTAGAGCGCATTGGGCATACTGAAGCGGTTGTTGATTTAGCAAGATTATCGGGCTTGCCTTTGGCTGGTGTTATGTGCGAAATGATGAAGCCTGATGGACATATGGCAAGAAGAGATTATATCTTGGAATATGCTAAAGCCAATAATATTAAGGTTTTGACCGTTGCTGACCTTGTTAAATATCGAATTGCAAAAGAAATGATAGTTAAATGCGAAGCAAGTGCGTTTTTGCCAACGAAATTCGGCGAATTTCAAATCTATGGCTACAGAAATGTTTTGAATAATAATGAATATGTTGCGCTTGTTAAAGATGATAAAACCGACAAAATCCCGATGGTTAGAGTACATTCAGAGTGTTTAACAGGCGATGTTTTCCATAGTTTAAGGTGCGATTGTAATTATCAATTACACAGTGCTTTAAAAATGATAAATGACTATGGAAAAGGCGCTCTTGTGTATATGAAAGGGCATGAAGGCAGAGGAATTGGGCTTATAAATAAGATTAAAGCTTATGCTCTTCAAGAAAAAGGCGAAGATACGGTTGAAGCAAACGTTAGCCTTGGTTTTGCGCCTGATTTAAGGGATTATGGAATTGGGGCGCAAATATTGAAGCTTTTGGGCTATACAAAGTTTAATCTTTTAACAAACAATCCGACAAAAATTGTGGGTTTAACGGGTTATGGACTTGAAATAGTTGAAAGAGTGCCGATTGAGCCTGTTATTGATAAATATAATGAAAAATATATCAATACAAAAATTGAAAAAATGCACCATTTGATTTGTAAATAAATCTTGTATGTAAAGATTATATAACTATTTTACCTATTTTCACCACTTTTATAATATAATTTTTTTATAGCAGAAGGAGTGAAATTGAGTAATTCAAAGAAATTAACGCTACATATTTTTATAGCATTAGTTGCAGGCATTTTGTTCGGCTGGTTGTGTCCTAAATTGGCGGTTAAAATGCAACCTTTGGGTGAAATATTTTTAAGAATGATAAAAATGATTATCGCTCCTTTGATTTTTGCAACTTTAACGGTTGGAATTGCAGGACACGGGGACGTTAAAAGTCTTGGCAAAATCGGGCTAAAAGCACTAGTTTATTTTGAAGTAGCAACAACAATTGCTTTGATTTTGGGCTTATTTATGGCAAATGTTTTAAAACCGGGGGTTGGTTTTAATATTGATGTTTCTTCTGTTTCAATGACGGCGGTTGAAAATATGCAAGGCGTTGCAAGCCATTCGAGCCTTACGCACATGTTAGTCGATACTATTCCTGTTAGTATTTTCGACGCTTTAGCTAAGGGAAATTTATTACAAATAGTTGTTTTTGCGGTTTTCTTCTCTTTTGCAATTTGTGCTGTTGGTCAAAAAGCAAGACCTGTTTTGGAAGTTTTGCAAAGCACTTGCGATATTATGTTTAAATTCACTGAATATGTTATGCGCTTTGCTCCGATTGGGGTTTTTGGCGCAATAAGTGCTACAATTGGGCAAAATGGAATAGCAATCTTAAAAAGCTACGCAAAATTAATCGGAATAACATATTTATCTTTAATTGCTTTTGTGATTTTAGTTTTGGTTATTGCTTGTAAAATTATAAAAGTATCATTTAGGGGTATTTTAAGAGCAATAAAAGACCCAGCATTATTAGCTTTTACAACTGCTTCATCAGAAGCGGCGCTACCAAAAGCAATGAGTCAAATGGAAAAATTTGGCGTTCCAAAAAGCATTGTAAGCTTTGTAATGCCGATGGGATATACGTTTAATCTTGATGGCTCAACTCTTTATTTAACCCTTGCAACCTTGTTTTGCGCTCAAATTGCAGGTATAAATTTATCAATTGAACAGCAATTAATGATTATGTTCACTTTGATGTTGACTTCAAAAGGAATAGCGGGCGTGCCTCGTGTTTCGCTTGTAATTTTAACAGGAACTCTTACGAGCTTTGGCTTGCCTGTTGTCGGGGTTGCAATTTTGCTTGGAATTGACCAAATTCTTGATATGGGAAGAACAACCGTTAATTTAATTGGAAACTGCGTTGCAACAACGGTTGTAGCTAAATGGGAAAATGAATTTGATTATGACAAGATGAAAAAATTCATTAAATCCGAACAAGCTTAAATTATTCCAATATCCCTCGTTTAAGCTTTAAAAACTTAGGAAAATTGTCTTCTTTGTCATACATATCTTGATTTAGCCAACGAGCAAGGAGTTTTCCGTTTTTGTCATATACAAATTCTTCTTCCTCGGAAGTTTCAAAAATTACCCCAATCAAGTTGCCATAGCGAGAATAGCTTAATATTCTTTTTGGAAATTTTGTTTCATTGTTTTGAATATCAACTTTTTCTAGGCTGCCTAGAATGTTGTAATAATAAGTGTTTTTAGGATTATCCTTGTAAGTAACAGCGTAAGACACTATAACTTCATTCAAATAAAACGGACAAAGAAATCTATCTTGTTGCTCGGTGATTTTTTTGTTCATAAGCTCAAGATTTTGTTTTCTGTTTTTATCACGAAGAAAATCTTCAAAAGCAACTCTATCAATTTTTTTATAAACTCCTTTAAATGCCTCAATTTTGGCGGAATTTTCATCATATTTAATAGAAGCTTCTAAGTTTTGAGCGTTTGCTTGGCTTAAAAATAAGCTAAACATTATAAAAAATAGTACTTTTTTCAAAATTACTCTCCTTGTTCGATTTTTTGAACAATGTCTTTTAATCCTGTTATAGTTTGAATTTTATCATTATTTCTAAAATATGTCATTTGTCTTTTTGCAAAATTTCTTGTGTGTTGCTTGATTTTTTCAACTGCAACATTTGTATTGTTGTTTTCGATAAATTCCCGATAGCCGATTGTGTTTTTAATAACCAAAGAAGATGGATATTTTTCCATATTCCTTTGAAATTCTTGATACAAGCCCATATCCATCATAATATCAACCCTTGTGTTAATCCTATCATAGAGAGTTTTTCTATCGAGCTCGGGCATAAACCAAACAGCGTCATATTTTTTGTTTTCTTCTCTTTTGTATTGAGAAATGGGCATATTGAGCGCTTCGCACATTTCAATTGAGCGAATTATTTTATCTTTATTGTTAAAATGAATTTCGCTCGCTCTTTTTGGGTCAATTTTGTTTAATTTTTCCCATAACTCGCTTGTTTCAAGCTTTTCTAGTTCATCTCTTAATTCTTTATTTTTTGAACTTTTTGGAAGAGCTAAATCCCCCAATAGGGCTTTGATATAAAACCAAGTTCCGCCGCAAATTATTATATTTTTTTCTGTTGAATTTATAATCCCTTGCGAAAGCTCGACAAAATCGCCTGCTGAAAAATCTTCTGTCGGATTTTTTATATCAATTAAATGATGAACGACATTATCTTGTTCTTTTGCTGTTGGTTTTGCGCTTACGATATCTAAATCTTTATAAACAATTCTTGAATCTGCGCAAATGATTTCGGCATTATACTTCTTTGCCAGCTGAATTGATAATTTCGTCTTGCCCGAAGCTGTCGGACCCGTTAGAACTATTATTTTTTGCTTCATAATAGTTAAATATTAGCATAATAACGCAACAGATAAAATAAATATAAATAAATAATAATATAACGCCTAAAATGAAATTGTTTCCGATAAACCCTCTTATAACCGTTAAAACGAAGTAAACAAGGTAAATTGCTAAATAAATTCCTAATGTTTTAAAGAAATTTTTAAATGTGAAGCAAATTGATGTATATATTGATTTGATTGGGTTTAGAAGAATGTTTGCTTTTGTTTCAAAAACGATAGCAGGGAAATAAAACATGGTTATATAGTTGAAAATCGCTCCTGCTATGATAAAGCAGAATTGCCAACCGTATAAAATATATTTTTGGTTGTCGTTTAAATTGTTAATATAATCAAGCGGACTCATATTTTGATTTAGGCTCATCATATCCCTAAAAATGAAGTCCAATCTTCCAAAGCATTTAGCCGCAATGAAACTTGCTAAAACGATAACTGCCAAAAATGAAACTATATAAGTAATTAAACCGAAAGAAATCGGAACAATATTTTTTCCAACACCCTCTAAAAAGATGGGGAAATATTTTTTGTCTTTATCTATTTCTTTATTTGTATTTTCTTTTAAAATTTGGCACCAGCCCGCAAAAAAGCAACTGCAAAAGAAAAATGCGCATAAAATTAAAATCATTCCGACAACAGGAATTCTAGCGTACGCTATAAATGGCGCAAGAAGATTGATTGCAATTAAAAATAGCACCAAATATAAAGTAATAGCAGGCGTATTCACTATTGTTTTGTAAGATTTTTTAACTAATTCAACTATCATTTTTCCTCTTTTTTCGCTTGTTTGATTTACAAATTTTCTTAAATATTCTATTATTAAATATAGTATTTAAAAATTAAAATTACAAGGTATAAAATGTTAAGATTTTCAAAGAAACATAACTATAAAGGTGTACTAATTTGCGTCGAAGGTATTGATGGGAGCGGAAAATCAACCCAAATAGAATTGTTACACAGTTGGTTGAAAAATTCTAAAATTGATACAATTTTAACTCAATGGAATTCTTCTGAATTAATTGCAAACACAACCAAAAAAGCAAAAAAGAAAAACCTTCTGTCAGGAAGAACGTTTTCGCTTCTTCATGCGGTTGATTTTGCAGATAGATTAGAGCGAACAATCAAACCTGCGCTTAAAGCTGGATTTGTTGTTTTGGCGGATAGATACGTCTATACTGCGTTTGCTCGTGATGTTGCTCGTGAGGTTGAACCTCGATGGGTTAGAAATATGTATTCTTTTGCAATTAAACCTGATATAACTTTTTATTTTGAAGTTAGTCCAAAAGATAGCCTAGAGCGCATTTGCTCCAATCGTCAACCAAAATATTACGAAGCAGGTATGGATATGAAATTATCCAATAATCCATATAAAAGCTATGTTTTGTTCCAAAATCGAATTGTTGAAGAGTATAAAAAAATGGTTGATGAGTTTGATTTGATTAAAATTGACGCAACCGAATCAATCCACAACAAGCAAAAATTTATCAGACAAAAAGTTGTAGAATTATTAAAAGAACATAAAATTTTAAAAGGTGAAAATGAATAAAAGTATAAATCACGGTTTTGACGGGTTATTAATCGTTGTTGAAGGGACTGATGGTGCTGGAAAATCAACGCACGTCAACATGTTAGCGCAATATATTAAAGATAAATGTTATGGCTGTACGGTTTCAGAATGGAAAACTTCAAGACTTATATCGGGTGTCATTAATGAAGCAAAAGAAAGAAATATGTTAAATACCACGACTTTTTCTTTGTTGTACGCAGCTGATTACACAGACAGGCTTGAAAACGAGATAATTCCTGCTCTAAAGGCTGGTTTTGTTGTGTTGATGGATAGGTATATCTATACAGCTTATGTTCGTGATTCGGTTAGAGGACATGATATCAATTGGGTTAAAAACCTTTATAGTTTTGCTCCAAAGCCTGATTTGGTATTTTATTTGGATGTTCCTGTTGAAACATTGATTAAAAGATTGATAGCAAAAAATGGCGCTCTTGATTATTTTGAATCAGGTCGTGATATCGGACTTTCAACGGACATTTATAAAAGTTTTGAAATATATCAAAAACGATGTTTGGATGAATATAAAAAGTTGATTAAAGAATATGGATTTGTGAAAATTGATGGAACACAGGATATATCTGAAATTCACAATCAACTGAAATTAAAAATTGATGAATTATTAGAAACTATTTAGTTTTTATTTTTTATTTTAATAAATTAAAAAACCCTGAAAACTTAATTTCAGGGTTTTATTATATTTCAAGATTTATCTTATTTGATGTTTGAATAAGTCCAAGCATCTTGGTTTGGAGCTTCAAAAGTTCCAGTTACTTGGTTTTCTTCTTGACCTGCTTGAGCGCCACCGTGAGCGATTGGTTTGTATACTCGATTGAAGTATTCAATAACCATTCTGTCTGAGTTGAAGTATCCTTCAGCTGTTCTCATAGCTTGACGCATTAAACGAGCCCATTCTTTTTTGTTATCATAGTATGTTGGAATGATTTCGTTTTCAAGAGTGTTCATGATGAATCTGTGGTCTTTCCAGTGTCTTTCTTGCCATGGAATATCATCATCTAATCCTGGGTATTCAACAGTGTAACCATTGATTCCCGGGAATGTACCTTCAACTGTCCAACCATCATAGATTGAGAAGTGAACAGCACCGTTCATGTTAGCTGACATACCTGAAGTACCAGAAGCTTCCAATGGTCTTGTTGGTGTGTTTAACCAAATATCTGAACCTTTTTTAAGTTTAGCTGATAAAGCTAACTCATAACCAGGAAGAACAACCATATTTTTCATATTATATGATTTTTTCAAAATGTTGTTGAATGTTTCTTTACCCATTGTATCGTCTGGGTGGAATTTACCTGCGAAAATTAATTGAACTTTGTTTTCATTTAATAGTTTAGAAATTCTATCTTCATCCATTAAAATTAACCAAGCACGTTTGTAATCTGCAAATCTTCTTGCCCAAGTGATTGTTAATACGTTTGGATCGAAGCGTTTTCCTTGAGTATCAGAAATGTATTGGAATAAATCTTTTTTCATTTCATATTTAGCATCAAGTAATTCTTTTTCTGTTTTTGCTTTAGCAATTCTTTCATCTTGCCAGTAGTGTAGGTTAACAGCGTTTGTGATTGCTCTGATTGGACATCTGTCTTTAACCCATTCCCACATTTTGTTTGCAACTAAGCCGTGAAGTTGAGAAACTGCGTTTGCAATTCTTGACATTCTTAAAGCTGCAACTGTTAGAGAGAAGTTTTCTCCGCCTAATTCAACAGCTGTTTCTCTTGAACAACCAGCAAAGAAGCCAGCTTCTACTAATGTATCAACCCAGTGTACTTCGTTACCTGCTGGAACAGGAGTGTGAGTAGTGAATACAGTTTTTTGTCTAACTGCTTTAAGGTCGCCATTGTATTGATTTAACAATTCAAATGCAGCAGGAAGAGCGTGACCTTCGTTTAAGTGGATAACATCGAAGTTATATCCAACTGCTTGAAGAACTCTGATACCGCCGATACCAAGAACTGTTTCTTGAGCAACACGGATTTTTTCATCTCCGTCGTATAATTTGTGAGTAATTTTTCTAGCCCATTCGCTGTTGCCTTCAACATCTGTTGTTAATAAATAGATTGGGCAAGTTCCGAATAAGTCTGCTTCAACTTTGTAAGCTTTAACAATAACATCTTCACCGAAGATTTTTAAAGTTGTTGAAATGTTTAAATCTGTTAAGAAGTCATAATGTTTTCTAGTATAAGCTACTTCAACATTACCGTCTTCGCCAATTCTTTGATCATAATAACCATAAGACCATAACATTGTAACACCAACCATAGGCATTTGAAGATATCCAGCTGATTGCATATGAGAACCTGCTAAGAATCCCAAACCACCTGAGTATGTTGCTAGTGATTGGTCAATTGCAATTTCCATAGAAAAATATGCTACGTTTGGTAAAGCCATAATTTTATCCTTTTAATACTAATAACTTTTACTAAAATATTAACACAAATATTTCTGAAGCCAAAAATAATTCTTTAGTGTTAATTATTTTGCTCTATTAATTATATAAAAAAAATATTTTCTGTAAACTGTTATGTTAAGTTTTTTTTCGCTTGAGGGGAATGAAATGCGTTAAAAATCCTTTTATGACTAGGTTTATCTCGATTTTACTTGCATATTCACTATTTTTGTTTTTATGATATTATTAATATAGAATATCGGGACGTAGCAGGGACCCCATTCAATCGTAAATCTCTATGATTTGAATAAATTAAAATACCAATGGGGGTGCGCAAGTTCCGAAAAGCTCATAGAAATCGTAAATTTAAAATTGCATAGAATATCGGGACGTAGCAGGGACCCCATTCAATCGTAAATCTCTATGATTTGAATAAATTAAAATACCAATGGGGGTGCGCAAGTTCCGAAAAGCTCATAGAAATCGTAAATTTAAAATTGCATAGAATATCGGGACGTAGCGCAGCTTGGTAGCGTACTACCTTGGGGTGGTAGGGGTCGCAGGTTCAAATCCTGTCGTTCCGATATTTTTTAATTTTAATTTTTCTTTCCAATCGACAGGATTAAGCCTTACGTAAATGTAACGTTTTTTACGCTTACGCTAAAAACTAACATTTGCATACTGAACTTGTAAGACTTATTCTTCGCCAACAATTTCAGCATCGTTCCGATATTTTTAATTTCATTAAAATTCCATTAAACAGGATTAAGCCTTACGTAAACGTAACGTTTTTTACTTTAATTTAATATCTTTTCGATATTAAAAATTGCGTCATTTGGTTTTATTTTATAGCAAGTGTAAATATATGAAATTGTCATACTAAAGAATGTTATTAGAAAACAAATTATAATTATTTTTTCATTCTTGTTCATTAGATTATTCCTTTTCTTGAATACTTTTTTCAAGCCATTCATTTGCTCTTGCACCTAAAATAATTTTCCCGTCAACTCGAATGCCATAGCCAAAGGGGTCTTCGCCTTGATTAATTCCATCAACATCCATACAAAAAACCTTATATACAAAATAAAATCCATTTGTAAAATGTAAACAAGGTTCAGCGTTTGTTGCATATCCGTTTCCGTCCCATACATCATAATAATTATTTATAGCTTTTTTGCTGCAGCCTTTTGTATCACTGTATACCACTTTTCCAAAAGGATAAGTTGGGTCTATTTCTCTAAAAATTATTCCATCTATCGTATTTATTTGGTTGTAAGCTATGTTTTTATTGTTTGTTTTACAGACCGTATCTAAATGCTTGGCTATATCCCAATATGCAGTGTCTGTTTTGTCTATTGTATGAAGAATAGTTACAAGTCCATCTCCCACATTATTCGTGTCAATATTAACATTGGCTTGCAATTTGCATATTTTGTCTTTAGTGTTTAGAATATCTGCTATTGAATTACAAAAATAATTAGATTCTTCAACATAGCTCCCATCCGCCTTAACTCCCAAATCCCCGTCTTTATAATATTTATCAGACGTCACCAACTCATTAATTACCTTAGCCAGTGTTGCATTCCCCTTTTTAAACTTCATCACATTTTCATTTGGAACATTATTAAACGCAACAGGCAGTAAAATTGAAGTAATAACCCCAATAACAGTTAGCGCTATCATAATTTCAGCTAATGTAAAACCTTTTTTCAAAATATCCCTTTATCTGATTACATTTTATTACATTTATGTGTAATATTGCACATAATTCATGATATTAGCACATATCTTTTATTTTTACAAATAAAATGCAATGCTATTAATGAGGTTAAAATGTCCGTTAGAGAAGATGTAAAACAATTGCTTGCAAAAGAAGCCAAAACAATGACTTGGCTTGCTGGTGAGATGTCTAAAATTTCAAATAAGAAATATACAATGAAATCTATTTCAGATAAACTGGCAAGAAAAACTCTTCAATACGAAGAATTTATCTTAATTTTAAAAATTCTAGGTTACGAAATGGTTTTTAAGAAAAATAATTAATTAACACACTAAAAAAGCTCCGAAAGGAGCTTTTAATCAACGATTAAACCATAATCATATAGGGGTGGTCGAAAGATTTTAACCTCACGAACTACGTCCTATGTATATTATATTCCCATCCAAAATTTTTTATAACACCTCTAAAATTTTTTGAATTTTTTCCTTTAATTCTTCAATATCTCCATCATTTTCAACAATAAAATCTGCCTCATTTTTAAACTTTGTATTTTGTTTTTCAAGCCTTATTTTTGCTTCTTCAACAGTTAAATTATTCCTCTTCATCAGCCTTTCAAGCCTTGTTTCATAAGCCGAATCAACAAAAATCATCTTATCAAATAAATTATTAAATCCTGCTTCATATATTAAAGCTCCTGAAACAAAAACTGTTGAAGCTGCTTCATTAAAGAGGTTTAAGATATATTTTTTTAAAATCGGATGAAAAATATTATTCAATTTTTCTAATTTTTCTTTATTATTAAAAACGATATTTGCTATTTTTTTTCTGTCCAAAGTCTGAAACTCTTTAAATATAGCGCTTTTCAATTCCTTATTATTTTCTAAAAGATTATGAGAAACAATATCCAAATCCACAACCAAAAACCCCAAAGAAGAAATAATCTTTTCAACTTCGGACTTTCCGCTTGCAATATTACCCGTTATTCCAATTTTTAGCATAACTTTATTTTACTTTAAAAATAGTGTATAATTCAAATGATATAATTTTTGAGGAGAAAAATATGACTTCTAATCCTATGTTTAATTCAAGGGTGACAGAAAATGTTTTAACAGACGAAAAACCGATGTCTATTCAAGGTTCAATCAATAAAACAATCGTTTTGACCCTGATTGTGGCGCTTTCAGGAGCTTATACTTGGAATTTATGTTTAGGCGGATTTTCAGATAAAGCAAATTTATTAGCGATTTTTGGCGCTGTAGTCGGGCTTGTTTTGGCTATTATTACAAGCTTTAGACCTCAAAACGCAAAGATTTTAGCGCCTGTTTACGCTATTTGCGAGGGGCTTGTTGTGGGGTCAATTAGCTATGTATTTAACAGTTTTTATCAAGGAATTGTGGTAAATGCTGTATCTATAACGATTTTGGCGCTATTAACAATGCTATTTTTATATAAAACAAAAGTAATCCAAGCAACCGAAAAATTCAGACAAGTTATCCTAATTTCAACAGTTGCCGTTGCAATATTCTATCTTGCAGGCTTTATCGGTGCTTTGTTGGGTCATCCGATGACAATTTTTAACGGCTCAATGGTTGGAATTGTTGTTAGTTTTGTAATTTGTGGTATCGCTGCTTTTAACTTCATTTTAGACTTTGATTTTATCGAAAGAGGTGCAACAAACGGACTTCCAAGCTATTTTGAATGGTATGGCGCTTTTGGTTTGTTAGTTACCTTGATTTGGTTGTATATCGAAGTTTTAAGACTTCTTGCTCAATTGCAAGATAGAAAATAATTAAAGGGGATTAAATCCCCTTTTTTAAAATAAAAAAAGGCGGAGACAAGCTCCGCATCAAACACAAAAATAAAAATTTAGTTATTTTCTAATTACATTAGTCACGCAACGAACACTCAATGGTGCGCTGTTGGGAATATTTTTAGATTCGGAAGTACCTGTTGAAAATACCGCATTTCCGGAAAGTAAATAATTTTTACCATTATCAAGCCATAAATATGCTGGGAAGCATTTACCCGTGTCTTTTGTGCCATCAGAATGGGTATAATATGTGGCTCCTGCACAAATACTTGATGCAGTTGGGCAATAATTCATTCCGTCAGTTTTGGATTCTGAGCATAATTGAAGTCCGGTACTATCTAAATATCTTGAAAAATAGCTAGAAAAAGTTGAATCAGCGTTTAAGTAGTATATTAAGTTTGCAGAAAAAATCGATATTGAGCCTCAAAGCCTTAGCAATATTGAAAGAGGAAAATTTGCGCCATCGTTTGAAACTTTGCTTAAAATAGCGAATGTTTTGGAGGTTAATTTGTATGAGCTTTATCTTTTTGAAAAAGAGGATAATATTGAACTTATTAAAAATGAATTGATTGAAGTTATTAAAAATAACGATACGACGGCGTTTGAGCTATATAGTTTTTATAAAAAATCTAAAATTCACCGTTATTCCCTAAGAGTTTAAACTCTTCCGTAGCAGTCTTCATAGCGAATAATGTCGTCTTCAGAAATATAATCACCCTTTTGAACTTCAATAATCTTAAGTTCTTCATTATACGGATTTTGCAGTGAGTGCTTCATTTGAACAGGTATATCGATACTGTCGCCCGATTCAACTATATATTCCTTATCCCCTTTAATTACAAGGGCTTTGCCCTCTAATACAACCCAGTGTTCGGATCTGTGGTTATGAGATTGGATTGAAAGTTTTTGGTGTGGAAGAACGCAGATAGTCTTTGTTAAATAGCCTTTTCCGCTGTTCATACAAGTATAATAACCCCAAGGGCGAAAAACCGTTTTGTGGAGCTTGATTGTATCAGATTCTTTTTCTTTTAATTTTTCATATAATTTTTTAACGTTTTGCGAACTATCCATTTTGCAAGCCATAATAGCGTCTTCCGTTTCAACAAGGATAACATTTTCTAAGCCCGAAACGGCTACTATTTCTTTTTGGGAATAGATAAATGAATTTTTCACTTCATCTACTACAACGCTTCCTGTTAAAACATTGCCATTTTCATCTTTTTCTTTAACATTATAAAGCGCTTGCCAAGAGCCAAGGTCGTTCCAATCGGATTTCAATTCAACAAGAGCAATCTTATCGGATTTTTCCATAATCGCATAATCGATTGAAATCGATGGCATTTTTTCGTAAATTGAATAATCGATTTTAGGAGATTTTGAAAAATCAAGCTCGCCCAAGTTTTCATATATATTATTAGCTAAAGTTTTAAATTCTTCTAACAGAACGGAAATTTTTGCCATAAAAATCCCGCCATTCCAATAATAACCGCCATCTGAAAGATATTTTTTAGCGGTTTCAAGATTTGGTTTTTCAACAAATTTATCAACTTTATAGCCAACGTCCAATTTTTCCAATGTTTTAATATAGCCATAACCTGTTTCAGGATATGTTGGTTTAATTCCAAAAGTTACGATATAACCAAGTTCCGCCAATTTAATTGCTTCATTTACGGTTGAATTGAAGTTTTCAACATCTTTAATTAAATGGTCGGATGGAACAATTAGGACGATATCGTCTTTGTTTTCTTTTTGCAAAAAGTATTCTAAAGCGCAAGCTATGGCAGGGGCTGTGTTTTTGCCCAAGGGTTCAGCTATAACGACATTATCTTTATCTAATTTATTTAATTGCAATTTAATATCTTGATAATGCTTGATATTAGTAACCGTAAGGGTTTCAGAGGCAGAAGAAAAATTATTCAATCTCAAAAAAGTCTGTTGTAAAAGACTTTCGTCATTATCCAATGAAAGCAATTGTTTAGGATACATATCACGAGATAAAGGCCACAAACGGCTTCCGCTACCACCAGCTAAGATAATTGATTTCATTTTTTCTCCCCTAAATACTTTAAAAAAGTTTATATAGTATTTATAACATAAAAATTTCAATTATAATAAGTTTATGAAGAAATTTATAATTACATTTTTACTTATTTTAGCAAATACGATTGTTGTGCAAGCGAGCGACTTTGGGCAATATAAAGTTTTAAAAGTTGTTGATGGCGACACTTTTTATGTTGATTTTAATGGAAATAATAAAATTGATAAAAACGAAAAAGTCAGAGTTAATGGGATTGATACGTTTGAAACAAAAATCAATGACGGTTTAACTTGGCAAAAGAAGATTTATAAGCTTTCAACTCGTCAAGCGCTTGGAATGGGCTATTTAGCTAAAAAATATGCTCAAAAACAACTTTTAAACAAAACCGTTTATATTGATTTTTCGGCAGAACAAAAATATGATGCGTACAATCGTGGGTTGGTTTCTGTTTATTATAATTGCGGAAAAAACCCTTCAATCAGGTCAAATGGCATTGCTACGTTGAATTTTGTTCATCCGAGCGAATATTGTAGAAGTTATGAAAAAGATGTTCTTACCGAAGGTTTAGCGACAATTTACACTAAATCCAACAAAGCACAACAATTAAGCTCATCTTTTAATAAATCAAATTTTAATAAAAATCTTAAAAATGCCAAAAATTTGAACCTATTTTTCTATGATTATTTGAATAAAAAATATTATGATATCAATTCGCCTAAAATGATTAATTATTCAGATAATAATTTGGTTGTTAAAAAAGGTTTTTGGTATTATGACTAAAACCGTTGCGCTTGTTGCGCCAAGCGGAAATATTAAAGATATTGATGAATTAAATAAAAATATTGATGTTTTAAAAAAGTATTTTAATGTTAAAAAATATTTTGATGAAGCTGTGTCTTTAAATTACTTAGCAGACACGGACGAAAATCGGGCTAAATACCTTGAAGAAGCGTTTTTGGATGATGATGTTGATATCGTTTTAAGCGTTCGTGGGGGTTATGGGGCTTTAAGAATTGTTGATAAAATTAATTATGGTTTAATTAAAAATTCATCTAAAATATATCTTGGAAGTTCAGACGCTACAATACTTTTGATGGCTTTAAGCAAAAAAACAAATATAAAATGCTATCATTCTTTAATGTTGATGAATGGTTTTTTGGATAATATTGAAAAAAATCTTGAAATAATTGAGAATAATTCTTTTAATTTAAAATTGGAGAAAATTAACCCTGCATACGCAAAAGGAAAGCTTTGGGGCGGAAATCTATCAAGTATTGTTTCAACTTTTTCAAATGAAGATTTATTGCCAAATGAGGATATAATCTTGTTTTTGGAAGATTTAAACGAACCGATGTATAAAATTGATAAGATGTTGTTTGAGATTTATCGAAACAAAAAATTGGCTGAAAAAATCAAGGGGATAATTTTCGGGGATTTTTATTTTGAAAAAGATGAAATTTATCCGCTTTTAAAGGATTTTTCAAAGCTGTTCGATGTTCCATCGGCGCTTAGTTTTGATATTACGCATAAGGCGAATAATCTGACTCTGCCTTATTTTAGGGATGTTGAGATATAGGATTAGACATTATTTAAAATTTATCATAAGATTAATATGCAGAGTAAAAATAGCTCTTTTCTATGAAAAACCGACTACAAAATATTAGTCTTCGAGTTGGTTCTCGACTAGAAAGGGGGCTGATATGGATAAATTCAATATTAGTCTATTGCTGATTTTTTTGATTTTATGCGTATTGAAAAACGACTCCCACCATAAAAGGTAAGAGCCGTTAGTCTTCTAAAGAGCTATCGGTAGTCTGGCAAACTACCACTCTGTATTTATATTATTTATCCTATTCCCTGTTTTGTCAAGGCTATAACCTGAAAATCGGGCTATTACTCTTTTTTATATTCAATTTCAAATCCAAACAAGCTTGAAACGGATTTATCATCGTGAATTCTTGAAATTGCTTCGCCAAGAAGTGGAGCAACGCTTACTTGTTTGATTTTTTCAGGAATAACCGTATCTTTAAGCGGAATAGTGTTTGTTACAACAACCTCTTTGATAGGTGCTTTTTCTAATCTTTCAAGCGCAGGGCCGGAGAACACAGGATGAACCGCAAGAACATAAACTTCTCTTGCACCTTGTTCTTTTAAAAGTCTGGCTGCTTCGCAGATTGTGCCTGCTGTGTCAATTATATCGTCAAACATAACGCAAACTTTATCTTTAACATCGCCTATGATGTTGCAAGCGATAGCTGAATTGTGCTTATCACGGCGTTTATCAATGATTGCAATTGGCGCACCAACTTGTTTAGCCAATGCTCTTGTTCTTTTAACACCGCCCATATCGGGAGAAACGCAAACAAGCTCAGAACCTTGTGTATCAATGTTTTTAACGTAGTTAACAATAACAGGAGTAGCATAAATATGGTCAACCAAAATATTAAAGAAACCTTGGATTTGACCTGTGTGTAAATCCATTGCTAAAACTCTTGTTGCGCCTGCTGTTGTTAATAAATCAGCGATTAATTTTGCTGTGATGGCTTCCCTTCCTGAAGCTTTACGGTCTTGACGAGCATAGCCATAGTATGGAATAACCGCTGTGATTGATTTTGCACTTGCTCTTTTGAAAGCGTCTAAAATAATTAATAATTCCATTAAATTTTCATTAACAGGATCGCAAATCGGTTGAACGATAAAAACATCATCCCCACGAACAGAATCTTGAATTTGAACGTAAATTTCGCCATCTGAGAAGTTTTTAATTGTCATTGGCTCTAAATTTGTTCCAAGATATTCGGCAATTTCTTGCGCCAAAGGGTTATTAGAACGTCCTGAAAAGAGTTTAATGTCGTGAGTTGGTAACATTTTTTCAAGTTTTTTTAGTTGTTCTTGCATCTCAAGATTCATTTAATTTTCTCCTTTTTGTGCTTGGGCTTTTTTGTCTGAAACCCAATTTTTTATTTCTTTTTGTGCGCTTCGATTTAGCGCTAAGCTGTCTTTTGAAACATCTTTGGTTATGCAACTTAAAGCTGCTATGAAGCTGTTTTCTTCTAAAGTTACGGGTGCAACAAGTACGGAATTTGAGCCGATTGAAGCGCCATCTTTTATTGTTGTTTTAGATTTAACTTTGGTTATGGAATTGTAGTTTGCGCAAATTGTTCCTGCGCCGATGTTGACATTTTGTCCGATTTCAACATCACCCATATAAGATAAATGACAAACATTTGTTTTTTTGCTAATAATTGCATTTTTTAGCTCTACAAAATTGCCGATTTTACACCCCTCAGCCACGCTACATCCGCCTCTTAGCCTTGCGAAAGGTCCAACTTTACAATTCTTTGCAATTGAGTTTTTTCCTTCAATATAAGTGTTTGGATAAATTATCGTGTCGCTTTCAATTGTCGTGTCGGGCGAGATATAAATGCTGTTTTTATCAACAATAGTAACCCCATCGTCCATAAGTTCATCCAATTTTCGATTTTTCATAATATTAAAAGCAACTTCAAGATTTTTTCTTGAATTTATTCCATATATTTCATCACTAATCGGGTTAACAAAGCCCATAACCTTGTAGTTCTTGTCATTTGCCCATTTTACGATATCTGTTAAATAATATTCTTTTTGAGCGTTATCATTTTTTAGTTCGTCAAAAGCTTGAGCTAATTTTTCCCAGTTAAGACAATAAATTCCGGTGTTTACTTCTTTAATTTCTTTTTGAGTTTCCGTTGCGTCTTTTTGTTCAACAATTGAAGAAACTTGATTGGATGAATTTCTTATAATTCTTCCGTATCCCGTCGGGTCGTCAAAAAGTGTTGTCATAACCGTTAAATCGGCATTATTTTGATTATGATAATCAACAAAATCTTTTAGAGTTTTTGTTGTGATTAAAGGAGTGTCGCCACAAGTTATTAAAACATTTCCTTTAAAATCCTTTAAAAAAGGAACAGCTTGCTTTATAGCATGTCCTGTTCCCAGTTGTTCTTTTTGTAAGACTGTTTTGATATTTTTGAAATTTTTTGATAAATATTCTTCTACTGCTTGTGCGCCGTGTCCTACGATTACAAAGTTTTGCGAATTTTCTTCTAATGTTTGAATAGCGTCAATTACCCAACCAATTAAGGGTTTAGAAAATATTTCATGTAGAACTTTTGGCAAATCTGATTTCATTCTAGTGCCTTTTCCGGCGCCTAAAATAATGCTTTTTAATTCTTTTGACATTTTAACTTCCACCATTTTTTCTTAATCTTCTCACACAAATTGCAATAATAAAATGGTTTTTAAGTTATGTGAAATAATTTTTTACAATGCAGATTTTTCAAAATTAACTATCTTAACTTCATCTTTTATATCGAAAAATGTTTTAGCACTTAGTGCAAATTCTTTTGGCGCTTTTGAAACATTAAATTCTATTTTAGGATTGGCGCTATCTGGCGTTGTAATAGTATTTTTCACGATATTTGAAATGCAAATAGCAGGATTAAAATAATCTACATCATACATTTTTTTAAAAATATTGACTAAATATGGGTAATGCGTGCAACCTAAAATAATTTTTTTTGCGTTATATTTTTTTGCTATATCAATTTTTGATTTGATTAATTCAAGCGCAGAAGAGTTATCATACAACCTGTTTTCAACAATTTCAACCAGCCCAGTGCAATCTATTCCAACAACATTAACCCTTGGATTAACTTTTTTAATTTCTTCATCGTATTTTTTAGATTTTATAGTTGCGGCGGTTGCAAAAACAGCAATAGTGTCGTTATCATTGATATTTTCAAGAGCATATTTTGAAGCAAGTTGAATTAAAGGAAAAATTTGTAGTTTGTTTTTAAAATATTCACTTAATTCCTCGTACGCCACAGCAGAAGTCGTATTACAAGCTATGACAACATTTTTGACGTTTCTTGTTAAAAAATATTCCATTATTTCTTTTGTATAGCTAAAAATTTGCTCTTTGGTTTTTGTTCCGTATGGAAGATTTTTTGTGTCGCCAAAGAATATGTAATTTTTGTTGGGCATTACTTTTTTAAGTTCGGCAAGAACCGATAAACCCCCAACTCCACTATCTAAAAGACCGATATTTTCTTTATTCATTATATTTTAAATACTCCAAAATTCCTTTAACAACAGACTCTGCTATTTCATTTTGTCTTTCTTTTGTAAATAGCTCTTTGCGCTCAAACGGATTGGAAATGAAACCCATTTCAACTAAAACGCTCGGTGCTACAGTATGATTTATAACATAAAAACGAGATTTTATCACACCTCTATCTTTAGTTTCCCACTTTTTAAGATTTTTTTCGCTTGCAAGGTTTTTGTGGATAGTTTGAGCAAGTTTTAGACTGTCGTCTTTATAATAATGCACCTCAATGCCAAGTGAATCCTCGGCTACGGTTGCATTTGTGTGAATACTAACATATATGTCAGGGCTTAAATTATTTGAAAAAGTTGTTCTCTCATCAAGCGTTAAATAAACATCTTTAGAGCGAGTCATGTAAACATAGATATTTTTCTTTTTCAATTTTTCTTCAATAAGCTTTGCTACAGCTAAGTTTAAGGTTTTTTCATTCAAATTTTCTCTTATTGCTCCATAATCGCCTCCGCCATGACCTGCGTCTATCACTACTTTTCTCATGGAACTGATTGTTAAATTTTCTTTTTTCTTATTTTTTGTTTCGTTCTTTGGAACATAGACTACTGTTGGTTTATCAGGCAAAATCACTGTTGTTTTATTTTGTTTTGGTTCGGGTGGAATATCTTTAACCGTCGGAGTCGGCGGGCTTAGAGCAATTGAAGAAGTTTTTTGCTCTTGCGGTTTTTCTTTGAAAACAAGTTTAACGGATTTTGAATTAGATTCTATATTTCCGTAAGAAAAATTAAAATCTTTCATTGGGATAATATATCTTGTTTTATCAGGGGCGATTTTGCTTGCGCCAACAACGATTTGAGAGTTTTTAATTGCAGCTTGAAAAGCGCTTTGATTAAAGTCGGATAAATTATCAATATCAAGATATAAGCTGTTATTAAGCTCAAAAATATCATAGGTTACGGGTTTATCAAAAACTAAGTCAAAAATCCAATAACCGTTAGCATTTTTGGCGGTTTTATATGAAATAACTTTTGGGTTGTAGTTTGAAAAACCTGTGTTTAAAACATAACTTCTGTGTGAAACATAAACACTTTGTCTGTCGCCCGAAAAAACAAGGCGATAATCCCTTAGAGTGTTGCCTAAAAGGGTTAATTTTATTTTTCTGTTATTTAAGGTGTTTAAAGTTAAAGTTGCGTTATTATTTTTGTTTGAGCTTGGAATTCTATAGGTTTTATTTTCTAATTTTGAAGATAAATTTGCACTATCCAAGATGATTTCAGCCCTTGTGTTATCGGCGCTATAGGTTGCTTTTTGAACGGATAATTGCCCTATTCCTCTTAAAATCAATCCGTCGGAATTTTGCGCAACTTGAGAAAGATAATATTTTGTTAACATCTTTCCTTTTAAGTCATATTGCGCAGTTGAGTCTTTTATAGTCATAATTCCATAGGCGTCTTGGGCTTTTGCGCCTTTATCCATATCCCCCGATGGGGTGTAAAACTTGGATTGATAAGAGTTATCAATGATTTGGCTATTATATTTAACCGCTATTTCTTTTCCTGTTGAATAAACTTTAAATTTTGATAAATCATTTTGATTTTGAGTATAGAATACAACCCTTACTATAGCAGGGTTTGAAGAGAATTGAGCAACATCGATTTGTTTTAAAACGGTTGAATTTTTAATTTCATATTTTCGATTTTGTGTTGATAATTTTGCGTTTGGAATATCGACTATGAAACGATTTGGGGAAGTTAAGGTAAAATATGTAACATTATTTATTAAATTAACACTGTTGGTATTTGAAACAGGAATAGGCACATGTGCTTCTGTTTGATTGGTTTTATAGTTGCCATCCCCAATAATAGTAATTAATCTATCGGAATTATCAATAATTAAATCTTTAACACGAAAATTAGCACAAAATGCACTTTGGAAAAGCGTTAAAGCGAATATTAAGGAAATTATTATAAACTTTAATTTTTCTATCGATAATTTTCTCATACACTACAATTTTATCATTAACGGCAAAGATTGAACTATAATATATATAGTATTTTTTAATAAAAATATTAATATTTACAAATAATTCTACTTACTTATTTAACTTTAATTTATTTTTTTGTTATAATTTGGACAAAAATAAACTAAAGTTGAGGAAAAAATGAAAAACAAATTAATTCTTTTTTGGTTGATTGTAGCTTTAACTTTTGCAAGTGCAATCGTGTATTTTAAAAAGCCTGCAAGCAAAGGTTTAGACCTTGTTGGCGGTTCAAGATTAATTCTTGAAGCTCAAACTTCTGACGCTGTTCCAAGAATTACTCCTGAAATTATGGATAGTTTGCAATATGCAATTGAAAACAGGGTTAATGCTATGGGCGTTGGCGAAACAATTGTTCAAAAAGTCGGCGCTAAAAGACTTTTGGTTGAAATTCCAAACATTAAAGATACAACCAAAGCAAAAGAATTTATTGGTCAAACTGCTCAATTAGAGTTTAAAAGACCTGTTAAAGCCGCAAATGGCGAAACCATTGATTGGAAATCAACAGGTTTAACAGGTAAAGACCTTAAAAAAGCTTTAGTAGGTTCAACCCCCTCAAGCGGCGAGTGGATGGTTGAATTAGAATTTAACCTTGAAGGTGCTCAAAAATTCTATGATTTAACAAAAGAATTAACGGGCGAACAAATGGCAATTTTCTTCAACGGCAAAATGCAATCTGCTCCTCGTGTAAATGAACCGATATCAGGCGGTCATGCTCAAATCACAGGTGGCGACGGCGGTTTTGAATATACAGAAGCAAAACAAATGGTAGATTTATTAAACGCAGGCGCTTTGCCTGTTGGTGCTGAAATTATTCAGGAAGAAACCGTTGGACCAACTCTTGGTGCTGATAGTATTGCTAAATCTAAAATGGCAGGTATCATTGGTATCAGCTTAGTTATGATATTTATGGTTGTTTATTATAGAGCGCTTGGGGTTATTTCTTGCTTTGCATTAGTAATCTACGCTTTAATAAATATCGCACTATATAAATTAATCCCTGTAACCCTTACATTGACAGGTATAGCAGGTTTTGTATTATCAATCGGTATGGCAATCGACGCTAATATCTTGATTTTTGAAAGAACAAAAGAAGAATTAAGAATGGGAAGAAGCTTGTTTACGGCTATCAATTCTGGTTTTGACAGAGCATTTACAAGTATCTTCGATTCAAACGTTTCAACAATAATAACTTGTTTAGTTTTATTCTATTTAGGTTCATCAATCGTTAAAGGTTTTGCTCTAACATTGATGATTGGTGTATTAATTTCAATGTTCAGTGCAATTACTGTTACTAAAAACTTTATGCACCTTGTATTTGGAACAAGTGAACTTAAATATCCTCAATTATTCGGACTTAAAAAGGAAGAAATTGAAAACGCTTTTGTTGCACAAGAAACAAAACGTGAAAAGGCTAAATTTGGGGTATTGGATTAATTTTAGGAGAAGAAACAAATGGCAGATACAAATATAAAAAATAAACGAATAATTGATTTTGTAAAATATAGATATTTATGGTTATCATTCAGCGCAATTCTTTTAATACCTTGCGTTGTAGCGATATTGTTCTTAACTATCACCCAACCAAACCACGCACCGCTTAAATTGGGTATTGATTTTACGGGTGGTACAATTTTGCAATATAGTGTGGATGGCAAAGTTCCTGCTGATAAAATTGCAAAAGTTAGAGAACAATTAAACGAAAAAGGCATTAAAACCTCAACAATTCAAGTTGCTTCAACCTCTTCAATTGATGATGAATATAACAACATAATTTCAATCAAAACTGAATTTATTGGCGATAAAAGCAATAAAAATAAAGAAAAAGAAGCAACAACAATCGTTCAAAATAACTTTGAAGGCGCACAATTAGCCCAAGTTAATTCCGTTGGTCCAACTTTGGGTTCAGAATTGTTGAAAAACACATTAATTGCGCTTTGTATAGCATTCGTTGCAATGGTTATATATATTTCTTTCCGTTTCCAAGTTGAATACGGCTGGATTGCCCTTGTAACCCTTGCACATAACACACTTTTTGTTGTTGGTATTTTTGCTCTTAAAGGAATATTCTTTGATACAACGATAGATAGCTTATTTATTACGGCAATTTTAACTGTTATCGGTTATTCAATTAACGATACAATTGTTGTATTTGATAGGGTTAGAGAAAATGTTAGATTTTTATCTAAAAAGCATTCTTCAAACGAAATAATTAATGCTTCAATTAATCAGACATTTGCTCGTTCTGTAAATACATCTTTAACAACATTATTCACTCTTGTTGCCTTATATTTCTTTGGCGGAACAACAATCAAAGACTTCGTTTTAGCAATTATAATCGGGGTTGTTGTTGGTACATATTCTTCAATCTTTGTTGCAGGAAGCATATTATCAATAGTTAAAGAAAAATTAGAAAACAAGAAAAATGCGTAAAATTGTTAAAAAAGATATGTCCCTTGCTCAATTTGTTATAACAAGACGTGAGGAATTGGGGCTAAGTCAAGAACAATTGGCTGAAAAATCTTCTCTTAAATTAGCTCAATTGCTTTCAATTGAACAAGGTTTTGACTTGTTTTTATCAACAACTATTCGCCAAAAATTAGCTAAAGGTTTAAAAATTGAAAACAAAGAAATTAAGCTTTACGAAGCAAGTGCTGACTTTAATTTAGCTAAAAAATCAAAAATGGAAGAAATTAGAGAATTGATTTTGATGAATAGCTCAAACCCTAATTATGAGATATTTTGCCCTAATTGCGGCTCAAAATTAATAACAAGAATAGCAAAATTATATGACCTTGAGGATAATCTGATACTTCATCCGAAAGCAAGATGTACAAAATGTCCTTTTCAATTGACCGATTGTTAAGATTGTAAATTTTATTAAGAAAAATCAAAAATTTTAGCAATATTTAACGATATATATACTTTATATCTATATAGAAGTATATATGGAAGTACTATGACCACAATTAATTTTAGAGCAAATACGCCTGAGTATTATCAAGAACAAAAGCTACAACAACAAAATAAAGCAAATCAAGAATTTACCGCATTGGATAAAGACCAATTAAAGCAAGACGCTGTTGATTTGGGTGGAAAAGCACAAGAAGCCGTTAAAGATAACTGGTTTGTTGAAAAGTTAAAAGCTTTTGGAATAAATGATCCTAAAAAGAAATTAAAATCTATTATTTTTGCAGTTGCAACAGTTGTTGCTCTTGGCTTTTTCGGCAATAAAACAATGAGCTTTTTTGCTAAAGCAGGTAATGATTTTGAAGGTTTATTTAAAGATACTAAATGGTTTAAAAAAATAACAGGCGCAATGAGCGGAACTAAAAATAAAGTTTCAGATTTTCTATTGAATAACAAAGTAACAGGCGAATTAGCAAATAATATTAAAGATACTTTTGCAAATAGAAAAGCTAAACCTGTTTGGAATATGGCTCGTGGTACTGGTCAAGGACCTAAAACTATATTTAGAATAACTCCTGTTGAAACAATTAAAAATGCTTTAATTAATAATAAAAATAAAGCACTAGCAGGACAATTCGCTCAAGAATTTGGCGGTCAAAAACAAGCTCTTAAGGTTATTAATCAAATTGGTTCATTAAAACCTGATGAATTAGCTCAATTTGTTGAAAACAATAAAGCGCATGAAGCAGTAATAAATTCAATTACAGAAGCATTAAATAAAAATAGAGCTTCTTCAATTGAAAGCTTTGCAAAATTGTTCTCTGCTGATGGCATAAATAGTGCTAAAGCAAAAGAAACCGCAACTAAATTATATGAAGAATTATATGGTAATGTTGAAAATGCTGATTGGAATAAAACTTTATTAAAAGGCATTAAAGAAGGACGTAATATTCAAAGTCCTGATGAATTGCGCAAATTCCTTGAACAAGTTAAAAAAGGCGAAATTGATTCTACGCTTATCAATGTTCCAATGGAATCAGGCGGAATTACAAGTTCTTGGTGGCCTGTAAACATTATAAATACAGCTATTACAAAAATTACAGGAAAACAAAGCAACTTTGGAAGAGGCAATACGGGTGATGCTTTAATGAAATTATATGCAATTACCGGTGATTTAGCTGAAACCAAAGCAGGCACATTTATCCAAGCTGCTCCAATTGTATTTTCCGAATCAATTTCAAACTTTGGTAATGACAAATCAGGATTAGGCGCATTTTTAACATTTAATTTAATTAATTCATTTGATAGAATTCAAGACACTCCAAAAGGAAAGAAAAAAGCAGTTATCGCTGAAGAAACCGTTGGTTCTGTTGCAAACTGGGTTATTACAACACCTTTGGCTTTCGGCGCAACTTATGGACTTGCTACATTGGGCAATTTAGCTAAAGCTACTAATTCTAATAGCGCATTTGCAAAAATCCTCACTCCTGTTTTAACTGTTATTGGTAAGGTATTTGGAACAGGTTTGAACGCAGGTGCTAAAAATGCAGTTATAGCTGAAAGTATAAAAGATGCAGGATTAGGTACAAAACTTCTTGGCGCATTAAAAATGTCAAAAAATAGTGCAATAGGCACAGTTGGCGGCATATTTAGACTTGCTATGGTTTTATTTGTATTCTCTTCAATATTTAGAAAACCTGTTGATAAAGTTATACATAAAATCTTTGGCGACCCTACTGATAAAAATGCAAATACAACTCAATCTCAACAACAACAAATAAACCAAGTAATCCCTGAGCTTGGCATAAGCCAAAAAGAGCTTATGGAAAAAATTCAAAAAAATCCTCAAGCTCTTGAAAAAATTCAAAACGACCCTGAAGCAATTAAAAAACTTCAACAAAATCCAAAATTATTACTTGACGTTTTAGATGGCAAAGATATTAACTCTCTTAACGCTTCAACTTCTCAATCAAATCCAACAATGTCGCCATCTTTGGCAAGTAGATTAAATAATTCAGGACAAAACTTCGCAACCGAAAAAATGGATAAAAAAGAACAAACTCAAGCGCCATCTGCTTCAACAACTCCAACAACTTCAAATTATGATACAGCAACATATATCCCATCAAGCGAATATATTGCAAAAAGCGTTGAGTATGACGACGCTACAATATCAAAAATGAACTCTGTTTTAGCTGCTTCTGATAAAGTTCTTGAACAATTTGAAAAAGTTAGAACATTATAATTTTAAAAAAAAATCCCGAATAAAATTTTCGGGATTTTGTCGACATTTTGAAAAGAGTTAATGTAGAACTTATACTTTTGCTCCGGTTGCTTTATACAAGCCGATTTTATCGATATAACAATCAATTTTGGAGCTTGCTTTCAATTGTTCAATATAGATTAAAATTTCTTCTTGTTGCAACAAATCAAGCTTTGAAATCACGCCTTTATTGTATTTATCTTTTGTGAAATTAAAATCTTTCTTTTGTAAATTCAAAATTTTAACGTTGTTATCATATTTTTCTTTATCAGATTTTAAATTATACAAACTGTCGTTAACTTCTTGAATAGCAGTAAGATTCGTTTTTTGGTATTGTTCAAGAATTTGTTGATAATAATTTTTATTTAATTTTAAGTTTGCAATTCTTTTAAACCCTGTAAAAATAGGCAAAGTCGCATTCGCCCCAACAATTGAAAATACGTTGTTCCAATCCATTCCGCCAAAGGAAGATGAAGCTAAGAAAGTTAAAACTCCAAGAATATTAATTGTTGGCAAAAATTCTTTTTTCGCAACTTTGATATCAATTCCGGCGCTTTCTAATTTCTTTTCTAAAGCCTTATAATCAGGGCGGTTTACGATTATTTCGGATGAAATTTCATTAGGAACATTAAAAGAAGAAGATAAATCATCCAATGAAATTCTTTTATATTCGTTTGTGTTTTCTGCGCTGTCGCCAATTAAGACAGCAAGCGCATTAAGAGCATTTTGTCTTGATTTTCTATAGTCAATCAAATTATTTTTGGAAGTTATGTAATTTTTTTCAGACATCATAAGGTCGGATGTTGAAGACAAACCCTCTTGGTTAGATAGTTTCATAAGTTCATAAATTTGTTTTCTTTGTTTAACAAGCTTTTCTTGAAGTTCAATCGTTTTATCAAGTTTTACGATATTATAATATGTACTTCCAACCATTGAAACGATAGCAATTTCAGACACTTGCGTTTCGTATTCGCTGCTTTTTAATAAAATTTTAGATGATTTTGTCTTATTTGCGTTTTTTCCAAATATATCTAATTCATAGCTTGCTTGCAGTGGAAGCGCTAAAGTTCCTGCTGTGTTTGCTTGTTCGGGGAATTTTGTTAAAATTGGACTAATTCCAACAGAAAGCTCGGGCAATTGATTTGCTCTTGTCATTGTGACATTTATTTTTGCTTGTTCGATTTTTAATTGAGCTGATTTAATATCGTGATTGTTTTCAATTGCTTTATTTATATAACTTTCAAGATATGAGTCGTTTTGTTTTTTCCACCAATCATAATTAATTCTATCAAGAATTGTTGTTTGTTGTTCTTTTTGTTTAATTTTCTTTTCCATTATAGCGTAACTTGGGGCTATATAACCGAAAGTCATTGAAGCTATTAATGTTAAAGCCAGTATCTTTTTCATATTTTTTCCTTTAAAAATAATTTGTTGCAATTTTTATAATTAAATGCTAGCATATTAATGTTGCATTTGCAACATGTAATTTATATAACATAGAAAAAAATAAAAAATATGGAAGTAAAATACGTAGATTCTTTATTTTATCAACTAAATTCAAACGCTCGATATTTTAATCTTTTGTTTGAACAATATTTTAAAGAATTAAATATTGGAATAAGCGCTATTGAGCATTTGGCTCTTTCAATAATAAATGACACAAAAGATTGCTGCCAAAGGGATTTAGCAAAGGTTTTGGTTAAAGATAGAGCAAACACGGGAAAAATTGCTAATTCTTTAGAAAAAAAAGGTCTTATTAAAATTGAATTAAAAATTAAAAATAATAGACCTGTAAAAATTCTAACCATTACAAAAAAAGGTCAGAAGCTTTCCAGCGAAGTTTTGAATATAGTTAAACCGACGGTAAACAAGGTTTATGAACATATTGATAGAGATAGAATTGAACAAGCAAAGCAAACTCTAAAAGAATTTAGAAAAGTTGTAGAAAAAGTAGTAAAAGTGAATATATAATTTAATTTTGAGGTGAAAATGGCTGAAGAAAATATGAAAAAAGAAGATATTGTTGAAGAAAGATTTATGAAAAGAAAAGTTTTGGTTCCGTTGGGAATTATTTTAGCTTTGGCGGCTGGAATATTTTTCTTTTATGAAAGTCATTTTGAATCAACGGATGATGCTTATGTTGAAGCAGATATAATCCAAGTTACTCCAAAGGTTTCAGGTCATATTGTTGAAAGTTATGTAACCGATAATATGGAAGTTAAGCAAGGGGATTTGGTTGCTAAAATTGATGATGAAATTTATTTAGAAAAATATAATAAAGCAAAAGCTCAATATGAAAAAGCGATTTTAAATCAAAAAAATGCAAAAGCTATTTTAAAAGCTAGCGATTCTGAAATTAAACTTGCAAAAACCGATTTAGAAAGATATACGGCTCTATATAATAGCGGCGCAGTTTCAAAACAAACGCTTGATAAAGCTCAAACTGTGTATGATGACGCTTTAGCTCGCCAAGTTCAATCAAAAGAAAATATTTTTGCAAATGGAAACAATGTAGCGGACGCTGATTTAAAAGCTTTAGAAGCTGCTATGAAAGAGGCAAAATTAAATCTTGAATATACAAGAGTAATCGCTCCAAATAGCGGAGTTATCACAAACAGAAGAATTGAAAAAGGAAGCTATGTTTCTGTTGGCGGCCCGTTGTTTGCAATTGTTCCCGATAAAGTTTGGGTTGTTGCAAACTTTAAGGAAAACCAAGTTGGAAAAATGAAACAAGGTCAAAAAGTTCAAATTAAAGTAGACGCTTATCCTCATAAAAAATTTATGGGTCATGTTGATTCAATTCAAAGAGCTTCAGGCGCTAAATCAAGCTTATTCCCGCCTGAAAACGCTGTTGGTTCATTTGTTAAAATTGTTCAAAGAATACCTGTGAAAATTGTGTTTGATGAAGATTTTTCAAAACATGAATATAATGTAGTTTCAGGAATGAGCGTTGTACCTAAAGTTAGGGTTAAATAATGTCAAGTGAAGAATTTAAACCAAAACATAACCCATGGCTAACGTGTGTTCCTTTAATGGTTGCGGCATTTATGTTTGTATTGGATGAAACCATTGCAAACGTTGCTCTTCCATATATGGCAGGCAGTTTTTCTGTTTCAAACCATGAAAGTACTTGGATTTTAACAAGTTATCTAATTGCCTCAGGGATTGTAATTCCCTCTGTTGACTTCTTTTCAAAGTTAATGGGAAGAAAAAATTTCTTCATAATGTCAATTATAATATTCACTTTCGCCTCTTTTCTTTGCGGAATTGCAAACAGCTTGCCTATGATGGTTTTAACAAGAATTTTGCAAGGTTTTGGCGGAGGCGCACTGTTGCCTTTGGCTCAATCAATCAACTTAGAGTTGTTCCCTATTGAAAAAAGGGCGCAATCTATGGCGATGTTCGGGCTTGTTATTGTTATAGCTCCGATATTAGGACCTGTAATTGGCGGATGGCTAACTGTTAACTGGTCTTGGCCTTTAATATATTTTATTAATATCCCGATTGGTATTGTGGCTGTCGGTTTAGCTAAAAAATTAATCGAAGATCCGCCTTACGCAAGAAAACAAGAAAATGTAAAAATCGATAAAATGGGTTTTTTCTTGTTGGCAGGTTGGTTAACTTGCATGCAAATTGTGCTTGATAAGGGAAATGACGCCGATTGGTTTGGCAGTCCGATGATTTGTTGGATGACATTTTTTACTGTTGTATTTTGTATTTGGTTTTTCTATGAACAATGTACAAAAAAAGACTCTTTGATTGATTTAACGGTATTTAAAGACGCAAACTTTTCTCTTGGTACTTTTGTTCAAATCGTTATGCAAGGTGTATTGTTGTCGTCTATGGCGATTTTGCCACAGTTTTTACAAGGTTTAATGGGGTATGACGCTTATTTGTCAGGTCTTGCAATGATGCCTCGTGGGATTGGAGCATTGACAACAGTTACATTCATCGGAACAATAGGAAGCAAGATTAATCCTAAAATTTTGGTTATATTAGGAATGATTTTGCTTGGGGTTTCAGGCATGATGTTGTCGTTTTTGAACCTCGAAATGGCAACAATAAATATCGTTTTGCCTAACTTCATAATGGGTGTCGGAATGGTTATGAGTATGATTCCGATTATCACTTTATCAACAATGACTCTTAAAAACTCCCAAATGACAAACGCTTCAGGGGTTCAAAATTTGCTTAAAAACCTTGGCGGTGCAATTGGAACTTCTCTTGTTACAACAATTATTTCAAGAAAAGCCCAAGCTCATCAACATTTCCTTGTTGATAATTTGACAATGACGAATGATAATTTCATTGAAAGAATACAAACCTATGCTGCAAGTTTTATGCAAAATAGTGATATAATAACGGCGACAAATAAAGCAGGAGCTTTGATTTATAAGCAAATGTCCTTGCAATCGCACATGGGAGCATATAAAGACGCTTTTGAAATTTGCGCTTTGGCTTGTTTTGCAATTATACCGTTGTTATTTTTCTTGAAAGGTATCAAAAAAGAGGAATTACATGAAAAATAATATTAAAAAAATAATAATCATCATCGGTTTAATCGTTTCTTGCGTTTGTTTTACAAGCTGCAAAAGCGAAATGGTTGGAATGGCTAATCCTTGGATAGACAATACGGATTATAAAACAGCATTTAAAAAAGCGGGATTTAGTTTTCCTTTAAAACTTTCAAACTATTCTGTTCGTGCTATGAAAGGGATGATTGAAATAAGTTATCCGCTGGACGAGAAAAGAACGGTATACGTAAGAAAATCTGATACAAATGAAACAGGCGACATTTCAGGGGTTTATACAAAATATCCGATAAACAAAGAAATTGTGCTTAAGGGCGCTGTACCTATGCAAATTAGAGCAGATAAAGATAAAATTTATGTTATGAATATGGCAGCAGAAAGCGGATATTATAGCGCATATTGCCCTGAGGGTATGAGTTTAAAAGAAATTGAAGGAATATACGAAATTTTAGCCGAAGCGGAAGCTCCCAAAGGCGATGAATTTTAAGAATATATTTCTTCTTCAATTCTAAGCAAACGGTTATATTTTGCCGTTCTTTCGCTTCTTGCGGGCGCTCCGGATTTAATAAATTTTGAATTTAAACCAACCGCAAAATCGGCGATAAATGTGTCTTCGCTATCTCCCGAGCGGTGCGAAACTATTGTATTATAGCTATTTTCTTGAGCTTTTTTAATAACCTCGATAGTTTCGGATACTGTTCCGATTTGGTTGATTTTAATTAAAATTGAATTAGCACAAGCGTTTTTAATGCCTTTTTCAAGCCTTCTCGGATTGGTTGTAAAAAGGTCATCTCCAACAAGTTTTATATCTGATAATTTTTTAGTTAATTTTTGCCAACCTTGCCAATCGTTTTCGTCAAGGCAATCTTCAATTGAATAAATTGGATATTTTTTAGTTAATTTTTCAAAATAATCTATAACTTCATCTGTCGTATATTCTTTTTTGGATTTTGGAAGATAATAAAAACCCTCTCCTTTTGGGCTTTTCCACTCTGAAGCAGCGCAATCCAGCGCAAGATAAAAATCTTTTTTGGGTTCAAACCCTGCTTGAATAATGGATAAAATTATGTGTTCTATAACATCTTCCGTATTTTCAAGCTCAGAGGCAAATCCGCCCTCATCTCCAACGGATGTACTTTTTTCTTCAAAATGTAAAATATTTTTTAGTGCCTGATAAACTTCGCAACACCAAAAATACCCCTCTTTAAAGCTTTTTGCCCCAATTGGCATAATCATAAATTCTTGAATATCAATATTATTAGAAGAATGCGCTCCGCCATTAAAAATATTCATCATAGGTATAGGCATTGTTCTTGCAATTGTTCCGCCTAGAAATTTGTATAAAGGAAGACAACAAGCGCTTGCCGCCGCTTTAGCGCAAGCCATTGAAATAGCACAAATTGCGTTCGCCCCAAGAGAAGATTTGTTTTTTGTTGAATCGAGTTCTATCATTTTTTTATCGATAGAATAAATATCCTCAATTTCGCTATTTATAAGGATTTTAGCGATTTTTTCATTAACATTTTTAACCGCCTTAGTAACACCTTTTCCTAAAAACTTTGTTTTATCATTATCAACAAGTTCAAGCGCCTCAAATGACCCGACTGAAGCTCCGCTTGGCGCAATAGCGCTTTCAATTATTCCGTTTTCAAGATAAACGCTAGCTTCAACAGTCGGCAATCCCCTAGAATTAATAACCTCTCTTGCTTTAATGTCCTTTATTTTCATCTTTTCTCCTTAATTATTAAAAATTTTAAGAAAAAATGAAAAAATAAAAATTACACTTTTAGGCTAAGCAGTTTTTCTAATTATAAACAAGCCATAACGCCATATAGTGCTAAAACTCCAACTGTGCTAATGATAATCCAGAAGTGAGTCATAGGATGTAAATTGTTCCAAATTTCAGCAAATGCACTTTTAATCATAAAAGGATTATATATTTTTTTCGATTTTTTTCAATCATACAAGAATATTAGTTCAAATAGAGGAATTTATGGTAAAATTTTGGTATGAAAAAGAAGATTGGAATAATTTACAATGAAGATATAACAGGCTCTTTTGAGCTTGCAAGCGAAATTAAAGAAAAATTAGATAATTCTTGTGTTTTTTCAATTTCTTCTATGCCATCTGATGTTGATTTTGCAATGGTAATCGGGGGTGATGGCACATTTTTAAAAAGTGCCAGATTTTATTCTAAATTTCAAATTCCAATTTTAGGCTTCAATATGGGAAGACTAGGCTATCTTGCCCAAGCAAAACCCAATGAAATTAATGAAGTTATAGAAAAAATTAAAAATAGCGATTTTAATATTGAAAAAAGATTGATGTTAAAAGCGGACAATAATATCGCTTTGAATGATATTGTCGTAAAGGGCTTGAATTGCGCTCGTAGCGAAACCTTTCATCTTTATATAAATAATAAAAAAATCTGTTCTTATGTTGCTGATGGAATAATTATTTCAACTCCAACGGGCTCAACTGCCTATTCTATGTCAGCAGGAGGACCTATAATTTCACCAAGTCTTGATTGTTTTTTAATTATTCCAATTTGTCCGCACACACTGAACACAAGGCCGTTAATTGTTCCTGTAAATGAAAAAATCAAAATTAAAACTTCTTCAAAATTAAATGTATCATACGATGGACAAATTGAAGTTACATTGGATAATGAAGTTGAAATTGAAAAAAATGAAAATTGCGCCAATCTTTTGATTTTAAATAAGCAAAAAGATAGATTTTATGATATTTTAAAAGAAAAACTGCACTGGTCAATTTCGCCTAAAAAATAATTATGTTAAAGTCATTACTAATTAAAAATTTCATATTGATAAAAGAAAATCATCTTGATTTTACGGATGGTTTTAATGTGATGTGTGGCGAAACGGGCGCAGGTAAAAGTATTATAATTAAAGCGCTGGATGGGGTTTTGGGGGCAAAGCTTTCAAAAGATGTTGTATTGGATAGTTCCAAGCCTTGCTTAATTGAAGCAGTTTTTGAAAAAAATGGAGTTGAAACGGTTATTTCTCGTGAGATTTTATCAAGTTCAAAATTCCGTTTAAATGGCGCATTATCTTCCCTTGAAGAGATTAAAGAACTAAGAGAACATCTTGTAGATATCCATTCGCAACATCAAACCTATTCTTATATGGCTTCAAAAAATCATATATTCTTGCTTGATAGCTATATAACTAAAAAATCACCCGAATTTAGAGAATTAATTTCAACTTATAAGCAAAATTATTCAGAATTCAGGGAAGTTGAAAAAAGAATTGAAACCTTAAAAAATAATCTTGAAAATAATGAAAAAGAAATAGATTTTCTATCTTTCCAATTAAAAGAATTGGATGACGCCCAAGTAAGAGTTGGTGAAGAAGAAGAATTGAAGCAAGAACTTGATATTTTATCTAATGTTCAAGAATTAAAAGAGGGAACTTATAGCTCGTATTATGCTTTGTATGGCGATGGTCAAAGCATAACAGAAGCATTATCAAAAATTAAATACACAATTTCAAATCTATCCGAATTAGATAAAAATTTAAAAGAAACAGAAGGCGTTTTGTTTGATGTTTTTGAAAATATTAAAGATTGCGCTAATTTTTTAAGAGATTATTCCTCTTCTCTTGAAGTTAATCCGATTAGATTGGATGAAGTTAATGAAAGAATTTCTTTAATTCAAAAGCTGAAAAGAAAATATGGCGCTGATTTGGATGAAGAATATTCAAAAATTAAAAATAGATTAGATGAATTGACAAAAGGTGATAACAATCTTGAAGCTTTAAATAAAAAATTTGAAGAATTGGAAAATATTTTAAATCTTTTAGCTGAGCAAATTTCAAATTATAGAAAAGAAAACGCAAAAGAGCTATCAAAATTAATTGAAGAAAAATTAAAATCTTTAGAATTAAAAGAAGCTAATTTTGAAATTTCTTGTATGAATTCTAAAGCCAATGAGAACGGGTGTGATAGCGTTGAATTTTTGATTTCAACAAACAAAAATCAATCTCTTGCGCCATTATCAAAAGTTGCTTCAGGCGGTGAAATTTCAAGAGTTATGTTGGCACTTAAAACCGTTTTTGCTAATGTTGATAATGTTTCAACTGTTGTTTTTGATGAAATAGATACAGGTATTTCAGGTGTTGCCTCATCTTCCGTTGCTAATTCAATAATAGAATTATCTAAATCAACTCAAGTTATCTGTATCACGCACCAGCCAATAATTTGCGCTAAGGCGGATAATTTTATTTGGATAAGTAAAACGCACAATGCTGATACATCAATCAAAATTGAAAGATTGGATAAACAAGAACGACTTGAAGCACTTGCTCAAATGGCAAGCGGAGAAGTTAACGAGACATCGGTTGAATTTGCTAAAACGTTGCTTTAATTAACAAATTTATATGATAAAAATTTCTATTTTTGTAATAAAATTAGAATTAAGGTAAAACTCGAGAGGATTTTTTGAAAAAATTTTTAATAATAATAGGTTTGATTTGTTTGTGTTTTTTATCTAAAACACCGCTTTTTGCTTCAAGTGCGCCAATTGACACAGCAGAAGTTAAAAAGCTAACAACGGACACTATTCAATATCAAGAAAAAAAAGAAAATAGCGCAATTTTATATATTCAAAAAAACGAAAATAAAAAAGAAGTTGTAAATATCAATGTTAATGACATTAAAAAAGACAACGTTTTATCAGAAGCAACAAGAAGAATAAACGCTATATATCCTGATGATATTGATATTGCAACAAACACTTTCCCGGGGTATAGAGGGGCAAATCAGCTTGTAATATATAAAAAAGATTACGGAAAAACAACAGGAACAAACGAGTTTGGAAAAGAAGCGGTTGTGGTTGATGGTGTTGTTGTAAAATTAACAGGCGCAAACAGCTTTATTCCCCGAAATGGTTTTGTAATATCAGGGCACGGTTCGGCTAAAAAATGGATTAGCGAAAATCTTAAAATCGGAACAAAAATTGATATAATTGATAAAACGATAAGAGCCTATACGACAATCGATAGCTATCGAATTTGCGCAAAAATGAAAATTGAAGAAGTTGAAAATATTTTGATTTCTTCTAAAAATGATTACAATACAAAAGATGATAAATTCATTTATTATTATTTAAAAAAAGCAAAACAACAATATAAAAAATCCTTAAAAACAAACGAAGATGAAGCGCTAAATTGCGCAAAAGAAGCGATAAATAGCGCAACTTTAGCTTATAGATATACTCTTCCGTTTCTTCAAAACGAACTAAAAGGAACTTGGATAAGGCCGACTCAAAAAAATCCGACCGAAGTTGCAGCTACACTAGATAAAATTGCAGCAGTCGGAATTAATAATGTATTTTTAGAAACCTATTACCACGGAAGAACAATCTTCCCATCAAGAGTTATGGCATCTTACGGCTTTGAGCAACAAAATCCCGAATTTAATTATGATGTTTTGGCTGCTTGGGTTCGAGAAGCGCACAAAAGAAAAATCAAAGTTCATATTTGGTTTGAAAGTTTTTATGTTGGCAATAAATCGCCCGAATTAAACCCGAAATCAATCTTAGCAGTTCAACCAACTTGGCAAAATCGTTCTAAACAAAAAGCGGATTTTGTTGGCTATGTTTCGCACTCCCAAGAACATAACGGCTATTTTTTAGACCCTGCTAATCCCGAGGTTGTGAATTTCTTATTAAAATTAATCGGCGAAATTTCGGCAAGATATAATGTTGACGGTTTTAATATAGATTATGTTCGTTATCCGAACGTTTCAAAAGAAAATTTCTCAAATCAATGGGGCTATACTCCGTTTGCTCGTGAAGAGTTTAAAGCAGCCTATGAAATTGATCCGATTGATATTGTTCCAAAAAGCTCAAAATGGGATGATTGGTGCGATTATAGACGTGATAAAGTGACGGATTATGTTAAAAAAGTTTCTGAAATGTTGAAAAATCGAAACTTGACGCTTTCTGCCGTTATTTTTCCTGATTATAAAGTTAGTTATGCTACAAAATATCAAGATTGGACAACTTGGCTCGATAAGAAATATGTAGACGCTGTAACGCCTTTGATTTTAACAAGCGATGACGAATTGGCTTATGATATGTTGAATGAAATTAGAAAAAAAGCTGATAATAACGCTCTTGTTTACCCTGGGCTTTTTGCAGGGTTTATTGAATCTGACCCCGAGGATATTTTAAGACAAATTCATATAATCAGAAAATTGAAGCTCCACGGCGTTATATTGTTTGATTGGGCGCATTTGAACGATAAATATCTAGAAGTCCTAAAAACAAGCGTATTTAGGCAAAATTAAAGATAGCTTAAAATCAAAGCTTTAATATTATCATCTTCAATTTTATTTATATTTTCTTTTAAAATTAAATCAGTTTTATTTAATTCCTTTAAAACAAGCGCTATTTCGGCTTTTAGAGTCGGGCTAATTTTATCATCATTAATTATAGAAGCTAAAATTGTAGCATAATTTTCATCTTTTAAAATCTTAACCGCTTCAAGCGCAGCTTCAAAATTTGCTTTGTTTGAATAATTTTGAATTTCATCTTTAAGACAAGAAAAATCAAGCTCAATAGAGTTTAATAAATTTGTAATTTCCTTTAATTCTTCTTTGTTGTTTTTGTCCAAATCAAAAGAATAGACGTCATTTTTGTTAAATTCATTGAATTTCGTTTTTGCAATTAACAAAAGATTATTTTTATATTGAGTTGGATTTTTTGTTAAATATTTAATAAAATCATAAATTTCATAATAGCAAAGCGTGTTCAATTCAATGTTTTCGGGATAATTTTCAATTAAAACATTAAATATTTTTAAAATAATTTTTTCATCAAAATTCTTAATTAAAAATTCAAGAGAAAAATTATCTTTAATTAATGAAACAATGCTTGAAAGAAATGGGCTTGTAAAGCAATTTTCAAAAACAAAATTAAGAGAATTTTTGTCCTGATAATTGATTATAAATTGATAAGCCTCTAGTTTTTCAAATTCATCAGAAGAATTTGAAATTTTTTCTTTCATATCGTTTAAAATCTTTACATCTTTAAAAGCGCTCAAAGTCCTTGCTGTTGCTTGTTTTATGGCTTCATTTTCATTTGAAACTTCATTGTATAAAATCTCAAGCGCTACAGGGTCATTTATGAAATAAAAATAATTTATAGCATAAATTTTTTCATCATCCGAGCCGTTTTCCAATAATTCCAGAATTCTATCGGTTAAATCTTCGTTTGCAAATTTTTTCCATAAACTCAAAACAATTTCTTCAAAATCGCAATTGTAAACTTTTGCAAAAAGAAAAGTGATATCGAAATTTTTTTCGTTAATAAAACTTATAAAATCTTTAATTATTCTTGTTTTTAAAAACGGAAAAATAAAGTCCGATTTTTCGCATATTTCCTTGAAATCGTCGAGATTTTTTGTGTCAATTATATTTTTTATTGTTTGTTTTGCAAGATTTACATCTTTTGAGGTGATGTTTTTAATTAAATTTTTATCAGACATAAAATAATTATTACATATTCTTTAATTCTTGTGTATAATTAGAATATATTATTTTTAAAAAAGGTGTTACATGAGCGAATTAAAATATAAAAGAATTCTTTTGAAAGTTTCAGGAGAAGCTTTGTTGGGCAATCAACAATTTGGGATTGATCCTGAACCAGTGCATAAAATCTGTACTGAAATTAAAAAAGCTTACGACAAAGGGGTGCAAATCGCTGTTGTTGTTGGCGGAGGAAACATTTTTAGAGGAATGAAAAATTCTTCTAAACTGGGCATGGATCAAGCAAGCGGCGATTATGTCGGCATGTTGGCAACTGTGATGAATGCTATTGCTCTTCAATCCGAACTTAGAAAATTAGGAGTTGAATGCAGGGTTCAAAGCGCTATTGATATCGATAAAATCGCTGAACCATATATCAGATTTAAAGCAATCAGACATTTAGAAAAAAATAGAGTAGTCATTTTTGCGGCAGGAACAGGAAATCCGTTCTTTACAACCGATACGGCTGCTGCTCTAAGAGCTTCTGAAATTGGCGCTCAAGCAATGTTAATGGCAAAAAATGGGGTAGATGGGGTTTATAATGACGATCCTAGGGTTAATCCTGAAGCTAAAAAATATGATAAAATAACTTATGACGATATAATCATAAACGGCTTAAAAGTTATGGATTTAGCGTCATGCGCTTTATGTAAGCAAAATTCTATTCCAATTGTTGTTTTTGATTTTAATTTGGAAAACAGCCTATTGAAAATCGAAAACGGCGAAGAAATCGGAACTATAGTTGAATAATTAATTTAGGAGAAAAATATGTCAGTAGAAGAAATCAAAAAAATCACAAATGAGAAGATGGATAAATGTTTAAAACAATTGGATAAAGATTTATCAACTGTTAGAACAGGAAGAGCTAATCCATTAATTTTAGATAAAGTTGTAGTTGATTATTATGGCGCTCCAACAGGGCTTCGCCAATTAGCACATGTTTCTGTTGCAGAAGGTACAACTCTTGTGATTGCGCCGTTTGATAAATCAATTATTAAAGAAATTGAAAAAGCAATTATCAAGGCTGAAATCGGTATTACGCCAAACTCTGATGGTATTGTAATTCGCTTGCAATTCCCACCTCTAACCGAAGATAGAAGAAAAGAGCTTGTTAAAGTTGTAAAAGCTTATGGGGAAGATGCTAAAGTTGCAATTAGAAACGTTAGACGTGATAGCACAGATAATGTTAAAAAATTAGAAAAAAGCGAAAACTTGCCTGAGGATGCTATTAAAGACGGACAAGACCAAATCCAAAAAATTACTGATAAGTTTGTTAAACTTGTTGATGAAACTGTTTCAAATAAAGAAAAAGAAGTTATGGAGATATAATTTTGCAAAATACAGCAAATGACAATTTGGCGGCAAAAAAAGATAAAAGATTAAGAGTAATAACAGGTGTAATTGCTTCTCTTATTTCGATTGGGGCGATTATATTGGGCGCTTTGCCACTGTTTTTATTGTTGCTTGGAATAATCACTTTATGTTCAAAAGAATTTGTAAAAATCCTAAGACACAAAGGTTTTCATCCGAGCCTTACAATTATCCTTTTTTCCGCTGTCGTCTTTGCTACTTTAACATTTTTCCATAGATTTGATATGGTTCCATCAATGTTAACCGTTACAATTCTTGCTTCGTTTTTGGTTGTATTGTTCTACGGCAGACAGCCCTATATAGTTAACGTTGCAACAACGATATTGGGTGCATTATATTGCGGATGGTTGCCGTGTCACTTATTGTTAATTCGTCAAATCGGTCAAACAAGAGTTGCAGCTTTTCAATTTTGTTCTCCGGAAGGGCTATTCTTGTTGCTATTTGGCTTTTTAGCCGTTGCAATGACGGATGTTGGCGCTTATTATTTTGGTGTTAAATTTGGAAAACATAAACTGGCTGAAATAGTTAGCCCGAAAAAAACAATCGAAGGCGCTATTGGCGGTGCGTTTTGCGCTATGTTAATTTCTGCTTTTGGTGTATTTTACACTTCTTTAAGCTTATTTCAAGCAATTCTTGGCGGACTTGTCATAACATTATCCGCTCAATTGGGTGATTTATCTGAATCATTAATTAAAAGAGATGCCGGAGTTAAAGATTCATCCCACATTCTCCCCGGGCATGGCGGTATGTTAGATAGGTTTGACGGTTATATTTTTGCAATTCCTGTTGTGTATTATTATTTTATGCACTTTACCCAAGGAACGAACGTTATAGCTGAATTTTTCCAATATATTCAAGGTGCAATAAATGCCTATTTGTAATTTAGATGATGAAAGAATTAAAAAATTAAACGAATTTCAAGAAAAATACAATCTTGATTTTTCAAATTTGGAATTATTGAATCAAGCTTTTGTTCATAGCTCCTATGTTAGAGAAAATAATATGGAAATTTCAGATTGCTATGAAAAATTGGAATTTTTTGGCGATGCCGTTTTAAAGCTCGCTATGAGCGATTTTTTGTATAATTATTATACAACGCTGGCCGAGGGCGAATTGACCAAATTGCGTGCTGAAATTGTTTCGGATAAGCACATTTTTGAATATGCAAAGCAGTTGAATTTTGAAGATTTGATTGTTCTTGGGAGAAATGAAAAAAAACAAGGCGGAGCAAAAAAAGAGTCAATTCTTGCTTGCGCTTTCGAGGCTTTATTGGGCGCAATATTTATCGAATACAAAGATGATGGCTATAAAAAAGCAAAAGAATTTCTTCAAGAAAATTTTATTGATGATATTTATTCAATCGATAAAAACATCTCAAAATTCAATCCTAAAGCGATGTTGCAAGAATATACTCAAGGAATTGATAAAAAATTGCCCGAATATATTTTAATTAAAGAAGAGGGCGCTGCGCACAAAAAGACCTTTTATGTTGAAGTTAAATATAATGACAAAGTTATTGGAAAAGGCGAAGATAAAAGCATTAAAAAAGCGGAGCAAAATGCTGCTTATGCTGCGCTAAAGAGTTTAAAAATAGTTGAGGAAGATTAAATGGATATGATAATTTCTCCATCGATTTTGTCTGCTGATTTTGCAAATTTGGAGCGAGATATTAAAAAAGTTGAAAACTATGTGCCTTGGATTCATATTGATGTTATGGACGGGCACTTTGTGCCAAATATTTCAATCGGCGTTCCTGTCGTTAAATCAATTAGAAAAGCGACAAACCTTTTTTTAGATACCCATTTAATGATTGAAAATCCTATAAAATATGTTGAACCGTTTGCAAACGCAGGCAGTGACCTTATAACGTTTCATTTTGAAGCAACAAAGGATAAAACTTTTGAAACAATTGAAAAAATAAGAAGTTTTAATAAAAAAGTCGGAATTTCGATTAAGCCTAAAACAAATGTTGAAGAAATTATAGACTATATTCCGCTTGTGGACTTGGTTTTGGTTATGACGGTTGAACCGGGGTTTGGCGGACAAAAATTTATGGAAGAATCGGCTAAAAAAATAGCTGAAATAAAAAAATATTCTAAAGAAGATTTAATTATTCAAGTTGATGGCGGAATTAACGATATAACTGGAAAATATTGCAGGGAATTGGGTGCAAATTCGCTTGTAGCAGGAAGTTATATCTATAATTCATCTGATATAGTTAAAGCGATAAATTCTCTAAAATAAAAAAAGAGCTTATTTTCAAGCCCTTTTGAATTTATACTTTTCCAACATCTAAAAGCAACATTTGTGAAGCTTTTTGCAAGATTTTGCTAACTGATGAAGTTTTGTTTTTCTGTGTCTTAATAAAATTCCATAAAAAAATTAATTGCTTGTTTTATCCTAAATGTTAAAAATATGTTACAATAAACTTGTGATACTATAAAAAGGAGTGAGTTTATGTGGGAAAAAGACATTGACATAAACGAAGTTAAGGAAATTAGAACAAGAACTTGTGTTTATTTTGGCGTTGGGGCTATTAAAAAAATTGAAGACATTGTTAAAGATTTGTCTTCAAAAGGTATTGATAAAGTTATCGTAATGTCAGGAAGAAACGCTTATAAAGCAACAGGTGCTTGGGATTACGTTGAAAAAGCCCTAAAAGACAACAATGTTGCTTATATTAATTATGATAAAGTAACTCCAAATCCAAGCAACGAAGCAATTAATGAAGCTAAAGCTTTGGCTCTTGAATTTGGCGCAAAAGCTGTTATAGCTATTGGCGGCGGTTCACCGACGGATGCCGGTAAATCAGTTGCTATATTATTAAAATATCCTGATAAAACCGCAAACGATATATATGAATTCAAATTCACACCAACAACGGCGGCTCCAATTGTTGCAATCAATTTAACTCACGGAACAGGCACAGAAACAAACAGATTTGCCGTTGCAACAATCTTAGAAAAAGACTATAAACCAGCTATAGCTTACGATTGCATTTATCCAACTTATGCTATTGACGATCCTGCTTTAATGACAAAATTATCACCAAAACAAACAAGATATGTTTCAATTGACGCTGTAAATCACGTTATTGAAGCTGCTACAAGCAAAGTGGCAAGCCCGTATACAGTTTGTCTTGCAAGAGAAGTTATTTCAATGGTTGCAAAATATTTACCTTTGGCTATTGAAAATCCTGAAAACTTAACAGCTCGTTATTTCTTGGCTTACGCTGCTATGATGGGCGGAGTTTGCTTTGATAATGGCTTATTGCACTATACGCACGCATTAGAACACCCATTATCAGCTATTAAACACGAATTATCACACGGCTTGGGTCTTGCTATGTTGTTGCCTGCTGTAATTGATAATATTTGGGAAGCCAAAAAAGAAACTCTTGCATATATTCTTGAACCAATCGCAAAAGGAATTACAACCGAAACTAAAAACGCAGGCGAATTGGTTTATGAATGGTTAAAATCAGTTGGCGTAGGAAATAAATTAAAAGACGAAGGTTTTACGGAAGCCGATGTTGATAAATTGGTTGATTTAGCTTTCACTACTCCATCTTTGGATGGTTTGCTTGCTATAGCTCCAACAAAAGCTGATAAACAAGCAGTTAAAGAAATATTTGAAAAATCTTTATAAAAAGAGCATTTTAAATAGAAAAGGAGGCGAAAATATCGTCTCCTTTTTAGCTATGTGGATGAGTAGCGTCATACACATTTTTCAATCTTTCCATTGAAACATGGGTGTAGATTTGGGTGTTTTTAATGCTGCTGTGTCCTAATAATTCTTGAACAATTCTAAGATCGGCGCCGTGTTCTAATAGTTTTGTTGCAAAAGAGTGGCGAAAAACGTGTGGTGTGACGTGCTTTGTAAAATGTATATTTTCTAAAACTTGTCGAAGAGCCTTTCTAATGCTTTGATTTTGCAATCTAAAACCGTTATAGTTAATAAAAATCGGCGACGAATTTGATTTTTCTTTTTTACAGATTAAATCTCGAACGTTATCAATATAGTTAATTAAAGATTCTTTGGTTTTATCCGGAATTAAGACTATTCTTTCTTTTGCGCCCTTACCAAAAACCCTTATTTCGTTTTGTTCTAAGTTCAAATTTTCAAAATTCAGGCTTGATAATTCTGAAATTCTCATTCCTGAAACCCAAAGTAATTCCAAAATTGTTCTATTTCTATAGCCTGCAGGGGTATCTATTTTAATATTTCTTAAAATGTTTTCAACTTCTTCTTCATATAAAAAATTAGGTAAAACTTTGTTTTGTTTTGGAATAGAAATATTGTCGCTCGGATTGTATTCAATTAATTCTTCTTGATATAAATATCTGTAAAACGCCCTTATTGAGGCGATTTTGCGAGCAATTGTTGTTTTTGTGTATTGAATTTGTTGAATAAAATAAAGATATTGTGAAAATTTTTCGGGTTTAACTTCGGTTGCTTCAATATCGCCTATCCACAATAAAAATGTATAAACATCGTTGTAATAGGCTCTGATTGTATGAGAAGAGAAGTTTTTCTCGCTCTTTAAATGTATTTTAAAATCTTCCAGTAATTCTTGCTTATTATTCATCTTAAGATTATTATACACATTTTATGAAAAATAAATAAGTAAAATTTTGTATTTAAAAATGTAAAGAAAAATTATATTATTATATAAAATATTTCCCTTTTATTATATGATTTTGATGGATATCCCCAATATAAGGAATTAGTAAAAATTGCAAAACAATTTTGACAGCCTTGATAATTTAGAAGTTCGTGCGCAAAAGTCCTCTGTGGTGCAACAAAGGGCTGGTCTTGTTGCGGTTTATATGTATAAACAATTTATCGAATTTCATCAAGCAACGGTAAATACAACAGATATGTTTTCTCATGTTTTGGAAAACCTTGTAAGTGTTGTTGAATATTTAAAACAATCATTGAATGTTAGAAATGTGCCTGTTCAAAATGTGACTTATCAGATTGATAGCGCTAAAACGCTTGCTATTGTAAATATTTTATGGCACAACATTAGCCTGACATGTCGATTTAATATGACACCAAAAGCGCTTCCAAGAAAGAACGGCTCTCCTATGTTTTGCGGAAGAATTATGGCGATTAATGGCGATTTTTCTAAGTTGATTAAAGATGAAGATGATATTGAAAAGCAAATGGATATTTTGCTTGATAATGAAATTGCTTCATTGTATGTTCCTGCTGAAAAAAATCAAGGTGCGGTTATGACAATTCGTCATAAAGATAATCAAGAACTATATATCAGTGCGCTTGACGCTCCTAGAGAATTTTTGTTGAAAGTTATTGAAATTGTTTGCGCAGGTGGCGAATTCCATAAACAAAACACAAAAAAATCAGGTTTTTTGTTTTAAAAATAAAAAATAAAATATATAAAAAAACGACGGAAATTAATAAATCCGCCGTTTTTATTATCTTCATAAAGAATTAGTTTTCTTCAAAAACAATCTCTTTTAGATTTTCCCAAATTTCGCTAATCGGTTTATCGGCTTTAATTTCTTTTAAAATTCCGATTTCTTTGAAAAAGTCATATAAAGGAGCTGTTTCTTTTTCATAAGTTTCAAATCTAAGACGAGCGGTTTCTTCGTTATCGTCTTTTCTTTGAGTTAATTTTGTGTCGCAAATATCGCAATAATCCATAATTTTTGGAGGATTAGAGATTAAATTGTATATTGTGCCACATTTTGGACAAGATCTGCGGTTGATTAGTCTTTGAATTAGAACTTCGTTGTCGATATCGAAATATACAGCCATAGCATCGTTTTTAAGGTTGTATGTTCCAATTTCATCTAGGATTTTTTCTAATTCTTTAGCTTGCTCAACTGAACGAGGGAAGCCATCTAGGATGTAGCCGTTTTTGCAGTCGTCTTTTAATAATCTGTCTTTAATAACATCAGCTACAACGTTAAGAGGTACCAATTGACCTTTATCTATAAAGCTTTTAGCGATAACGCCAAGTTCTGTTCCGTCTTGAATATTTTTTCTAAGAAGAGAACCTGTGTCAACGTGCGGAATAGATAATTTATCCGCCAATCTTGATGTTTGTGTACCTTTTCCTGAGCCTGGAGGGCCTAAGAATATAAATACTTTTTTCATTTTTTTGCCTTTATTTTACTACTGTTTTAAAAAACTTTCATAGTTTTTTGCTAACATGTGCGTTTTAATTTGATTAATAAAATCAAGAGCAACACCAACAAGGATGATAAGACTTGTTGAGCCTATACCTTGGAATGTTGTAATTGAAGTTACTTTTGTTGCAACAGATGGAACCATTGCAATAATACCAAGTGCAATTGCGCCAATTAGAGTTATTCTTGTTAAAATTTCATTTAATTTGTCAGCGGTTGGCTTTCCGGGTTTAACTCCTGGGATTGCGCTTCCGTATTTTTTCAAATTATTTGAAATTTCTTTTGGTTGCATAGAAGGTATGATTGAAGCATAGAAAAATGTCAAAGTAACGATTAATACAAAATAAATTACATAGTAATATATTGAATTTGCACTAAAAATCATACTTAATTTTTCAAATACGCTTGCTAATACCACGTTATCAATTTTCATTTGTTGAACAAAGCCAAGAACGGTTGCAGGGAACAACAATATTGCGATTGCAAAGATAATCGGCATAACTCCGCCAGGGTTAAGTTTGAATGGAATATTTGTGTTTTGTCCGCCATATACTTTGTTTCCAACTTGTCTGCGAGCTGAAACGATTGGAACTTTTCTGCTTGCTTCGTGAAGAATAATAATAAATATTATTGTCACAAGGAAAATTGCGATTAAAAGCAATAATCCAAATTGAAGCGCAGCATCTTGAGAAACCAATGTTGCAGTTCTGCTACAGTATAATGGAATACCTGCGATGATACCAACGAAAATTAATAATGAACCGCCGTTACCCACGCCTTTTTCAGTGATTAATTCAGATAACCACATAACAATAATAGCGCCGGCGGTTAAACTAACGGTTGAACCAATGAAGAACATCAAAGGATTAACCCCCGGCATAATTGCGTTTGGCAATTTAAACAATGCTAAAGAGAAGATTAATGATTGGAAAACTGCAAGGAAAACAGTGAAAATTCTTGTGTATTGTTGAATTTTACGTCTGCCTGCTTCTCCGTCTTCTTTTTGCATTTTTTCAAGACTCGGAACAATAACTGCTACCAATTGCATAATGATTGATGAAGTGATATAGGGTCCTATTCCTAATGCAAAAATAGAAACCTTACCCAAAGCACCCCCTGAAAACATATCAAGGAAGCCGATTAAGTTGTTTCCATTTGCAAGAGCTTGAAATACATGATTGTTAATTCCGAAAATCGGAAGTTGCGCACCAAATCTAAATAAAGCAATTATGGCAAAAGTGAATATAAGCTTTTGCTTTAATCCACTTGCTTGCCAACTTGCCATTAAATTTGATACAACTTTATCTGAATCGATATTTTGTTGCATTATACTAATTCTGCCTTTCCGCCTGCATTTTCAATTTTTTCTTTTGCTGATGGGCTAAAGTAGCTAGCTTTAACTGTAATAGCTTTTGAAATTTCACCATTTCCTAAAATTCTTAATGCGACAGCGGTAGAAGACGCTTTTTTAATTCCTTGTAATGTTGCTAAATCGATTGTATCTAATTCTAATTCAGCTAATCTTGCAACATTAATAGCAGCAGATTCTTCTCTAAATCTGTTTTTGAAGCCTTTTAATTTTGGCATTTGACGGTATGATGGCATTTGTCCGCCTTCAAAACCACGTTTGTGACTGTTACCGCTTCTTTGTCCTTCACCGTTATTACCACGGCAAGATGTTTTACCATGACCTGATGCAATACCTCTGCCTTTGCGTTTTTTAGCGTGTGTAGCACCTTCTGCAGGTCTTATATCTTCTAAAGTTATCATTATAATTACCTTCCTTAAATTATTCTACAACTGCAACTAGGTGTGGAACTTTTTTAACCATACCCATAATTGTTACTGAATCTTCGTGTTCAACTATTTGATCTTTTTTAGTTAAACCTAGCGCACGAACAACTTTGATTTGTTTATCAGAAGCGCCGATTGTGCTTTTTACTTGTTTAATTTTTATTTTTGCCATTTTATATATTCCTTAAAATTACTTATTACCTAGCATTTGTTTAACTTCTAAACCACGAGTTTTTGCAACTTCTTTGAATGGTCTTAAAGATTTAAGTGCATTTAAAGTTGCATTTGCTGCGTTAAGTGGAGATTTAGAACCTAATGATTTTGATAAGATGTTTTCAACGCCTGCTAATTCAAGAACGGCACGAACAGCACCACCAGCGATAACACCGGTACCTTTTGAAGCTGGTCTTAAAATAACAGAACCTGCACCTGATCTTCCGGTAATCATGTGAGGAATTGTTGTATTAAATAATGGAACAGTGATTAGGTTTTTTCTAGCGTCTGCAACTGCTTTTTGGATAGCGATAATAACTTCGGCAGCTTTTGCAACGCCCATACCAACTTGTCCTTTTTTGTTACCTGCGATAACGATAGCTCTGAATGAAAGTTTTTTACCACCTTTAACAACTTTTGTTACACGGCGGATTTGAACAACTTGTTCTTTCCATTCTGATTCAGCAGGTTCAACTGTTTCAATTTTTCTTCTTCTTGATTTTCTTTGAGGTTTTTTAGTTTCTTTAACTTCTTCAGCTGCTTCAGCTACTTGTGCAGTTTCTTCTGCTTTAGTTTCTTCAACAACTTCTTGGATTTCTTTGTTTTCTTCCACGTTTATTACCTTTCTTAATTGTAATTTTGCTTTGTTGTATATCGTTTAACATCTAAAAAATAAAAATAACAAAATCGACTTTATTTAAAAAGCTTTTAAGTTATTTGAGATGTTTTTTAATTTCTGACACATATATATTATTATATCAATATATTTTTTCAAGGGTTATTTAATATTTATTAATATTATTAATAAATGGAATTATTCAATCTAGTTATTTTATATGTAGCAATTGGAATTAATTTTGATATAATAATTTTATATTTAAGAAATTTTAAGGAAGAAATATGAATTTTAAGCAGTTTTTAAAAAGATTTTCAATATTTTTTGTGGTTTTAGTTTTGTTTTTTGCAACAAACTTTCAAAACCCTGCAATGGCTATAACTCCCCAAGGTTTGTACGATAGAGCTTGGAGATTAATTAATTCTAAATATGTAGATGATACTCAAAATCAACAAAATTGGAACAGATGGCGTCATAAATATGATTCTGTTATCGTTGATGAGGATGACGCTTATGTTGCAATAGCGACTATGGTTGATTCTTTGGGTGATGTTTATACAAAATTTTTAACTCCAAAAGAATATAAAGAAGAAACCGAAAGCATTCGAGGCTCTTTGAACGGTATTGGTGTTCAAATCGGCGTTAGAGATGGCAAATTATTAATTATTGCGCCATTAGAAGACACCCCCGGAGAACGTGCAGGTTTAAAATCTGAAGATGAAATCCTTGAAATTGATGGAAAATCAACAAAAGGTATCAAAGTTGAAGCCGCAGCAGACCAAATTCGAGGTCCAGAAGGCACAACGGTTAAACTTTTAATTAAAAGAAAAGGTGAAGAAAATAAAACCTATACTGTTCCTCGTGCAAAAATTGAATTAAAATCTGTTTCAACAAAAGCCCCAAAAATCGGCTCTGTTCCTGATAATTTGGGCTATATAAGATTAAGCTCATTTATTTCAAGAAACGCAGCGAGCGAATTTCAAAGCGCTTTAAATAAATTAAAAACAAAAGACGGTTTAATAATTGACCTTCGCTCAAACCCAGGGGGCTTATTGGATAACGCTATTTATATAGCTGATATGTTATTAAGCTCAAAAACAATCGTTTCAACGGTTGATAGAGATGGTTATAAAGAAACTCAAAATTCTCTTTCAACAGTTCAAACAAATCAACCAATCGTTGTTTTAATTAATGGCGGTTCGGCTTCTGCATCAGAAATTTTATCAGGCGCTTTAAAAGACAACAATAGAGCGGTTATTGTTGGTAAAAAATCATTTGGAAAAGGGCTTGTTCAAGAAATAAACAATCTTCCAGATGGTTCAGCTTTGCATATTACAATTCAAAAATACTTAACTCCATCAGGAACAGATATCCATAAAAAGGGCATAACTCCTGATTATGACGTGGATTTAACCGAACAAGATATTAAAGATAAAAAAGACCCACAACTTGCAAAAGCTTGCGAAATTTTGCAAAAACAAGTCCATAAATATTCTAAATAAAATGTAAAGAAATGTAAAAATTAAAAATTTACCTAGTAAATAAATAACATATAAAAAACTTTATATAATTATGCACAAGTAACACGAGAAGGGTTGAATATGCTAAATAGATTAACGCAATTGGCGAATTTAATAGGTAATCTTAATATTGTTAAAACTTTTCAAAACAGACACGGAAGCAACACCGCTTCAGCCGTTGCAAAGCGATATAATGACGAACAAGATTTAATTAGAAATGAAATGGGCAAAATTGGAAACGCAAGCGATGAATATCGCCAATTAGCAGCGCTTTTGAGAGAATCTGAACAAGAAGAACAAAAAACGGTAACAGCCCTAACTTATGATGGTGAATCAGACGATTTTAAAGATTCTAGCCTAAAAGCAGATAGCGCCGTTGAAAAATTAAATTCTTTTTCAAGCAAAGACTCTAATTTGGCTACTTTGTTGAACGCAAGAACGGGCATAATTCAAAATATTGTTGCTAAACAAAATGAATTAAATAATGCTACAGATAATAGCCAAGCCGAACAAATCAAGGCTGAAATTGAAAAATTGTATGATGAAAAAAGCAAAGCCGAAGAAGATATTTATGATTATATTAAAGATAATCCAACTTATGAAAACGTCGCAGGCGATTTAAAAACCGCTATTGATGGCGCTAATCAAGCAAAGGGAAACAATGGCGCTCAAACCCCTGCAGCAGGTAATAAGCCAAATGCCAAGCATAAGGAAACCTATTTAGATGGAATTAAACCGGCTGATAGTTTTAATGTCCCAATTGATAGTGAAGCTTACAAAGAAGTTAAGTTAGCAGATTTGGGTACAATGTCGCTAAAAGAGTTGCAAGATACACAAACTGCACTTATAGAAGATGAAAATGCTAATTTTGAGGCCCAAAATCAATACGATACAGCAAAAGGCAATATAGATAGTAACATTGCCAACATAGGTGGTGCTATTGAAGGCATTATTAAATTAGATGCAAATAATGAGGTAGTCTCAAAGAAATTAAAACAAGAAGCTACTGATAAAGTTGAAGAAATTAATACAACAAAAGATGGTATAGATAAAAAACAAAATACTATTAAGGATGAGGAAACCAATCTTGCTAATGCAAAAAAAAGTTTGTCTTCTCTGCATCCGCCTTATAGGGGAAATTATGAAAGCGAAGAAGAGTATAATGCTGTAAAAAGCGACTATGATAAGAAAGCTGGCGAATTAAAGCAGAAAATTAGTGATACAGAAAAGACACTAGAACAAGCCCATAAAGATTTGGAACAATTGGAAGAAGATTTGGTAACTCAATGCGAAGCTTTAGAAGAATTAAAAGCTCAAATTCTTAAATGTATTGAAAATAAAGATGGATACGATGCGGCACAAAAACTTCTTATAGACAATAATAGATCTTGTAAAGACCTTGCAGAAAAATATACTGAAGCAAGTTCAAAATTAGAACAACAAAAAGCACAAAATTACGCCAATATTAATGCTGTAAATGCTGAAATAGCTGCAAGAAATCAAGAATTAGAAAGCAAGTATACTAAAGATGAGGACGATATGTCCGAAGATGAAAAATCAAAGGCTAGAGCTATTGCTTATGCTCTTGAATATTCTCAAATGAGCGATGCAGAAAAGACAGATAATTCAGGTACGCTTAAAAACTTATGTATGGAAGCCGGTTATGGCTATAAAGAAAATGATAAAGGCGAGATAGACCTTGACTATATTTTTGACCAAGCTAGAGATGAATCCAAAGACAATCAAACTGATGAGCAATCTTAATTAAATATAAAATTTTAATAAACATTCTATATCCTCAAGGTTATACAAAAACTTTGAGGATATTTTTATATTAATTTTACTACTTCTTTATACTTATATTAACTTTAGTAAATTTATACAAATGTACTAATTCTAAATGATTATTTTTTGTGTAAAATTATGGTATAAATAATAATATAAATTAAAATAGAAATCGGAGGCATTAAAATTATGGGACAAAAAGTTGGGCAATTTGTGTTTATGTTGCACTCCCATCTTCCATATTATAGAATGGCAGGCATGTGGCCGTTTGGGGAAGAGTGTTTATATGAATGTATGGAAGAAACATACGTTCCTCTTTTGAACATGATTAATGAATTATACGACGAAGGTATAAAAGCAAAGCTTACTGTTGGAATTACTCCGATTTTGGCTGAGCAATTAAATGATGAACACCTTAAACAAGGTTTTATAGATTATCTTGATTCAAGAATTAAAGCTGTGGCAGAAGATTTAGAAAGATATCCTGATCCTGAAGTTGCGCACAGCCAACACTTAAAATACTTAGCAAAATATTATTTTGATTGGTATAACAGAATTAAAGATTTATTCATCAATAAATTTAACAAAGATTTAATTGCAGGATTTAAGAGAATGCAAGATTTGGGTTGCATTGAAATCACAACATCAGGCGCAACTCACGGTTTTTCACCGCTTCTTGCAACAGATACAAACTTAAATGCTCAATTTAAAGTTGGTTCAGACACAACAAAAAGACTTTTCGGCAAAAAAGCAAAAGGTTGTTGGTTGCCTGAATGTGCTTATAGACAAGGCTATGAATACATAGGAAAAGACGGTAAGAAAAAATGGCGTCCTGCTATTGAAGTAACATTACAAAACAATGATATTGAATACTTTTTCACTGAATCTCATGTAATTGAGGGTGGAAACTCTATCGGAAATCGCCGCAACATAGGAGTTTACGGAAATATAGAGTATATACCATTACCAAAAAGAGAGGCAACCGGATATGATACATATAGCGCATATTGGTTACCTGATGCACAAGTTGCCGTGATGGGTAGAAACGATAGAGCCGGTTTTCAAGTTTGGTCTGCAGCAGACGGATACCCAGGGGACGGATGTTACAGGGAATTCCACAGAAAAGACTGTAATTCAGGCATGCACTATTGGAGAATAACTTCTTCTACGACTGATTTGGGCGATAAGATGTTGTATGATCCTGTGTTAGCTATGAATCAAGTTAATTCAAACTCTGACCACTATGTTAACCTTTTATATCATTTATTAAATGACTATAAAAACTCTCACAACGGCAAAGAAGGTCTTGTAATGGTATCATTTGATACTGAATTATATGGACACTGGTGGTTTGAAGGTATTGAATTTATTAAGCAAGTAATCAAAAAGTTAAATGCTTATGTTCCTGAAGTTGAAATGATGACCGCAGGCGAATATCTAAGCGCTCATCCTCCTGTTGAAGCTATTCAAATCCCTGAATCTTCTTGGGGTCAAGGCGGACACTTCTGGGTATGGCAAAATCATTTGACAGAGTGGATGTGGCCAATTATTCATAGTTGCGAAAAAAGAATTATTGATATTGTTGAAAAATATCAAACAGTTCCATCCGACAACTTGATGAAACGTGCTTTAAATCAACTTGCAAGAGAAAATCTTCTTTTACAAAGTTCAGATTGGCCATTCTTAATCACAACATGGCAAGCAAAAGACTATGCAACTGATAGATTTAATGAACATGTTGAAAGATTTGCAAAAATTGCGGATATGATTGAAAATAATTCAATTGATGAACAAGCATTATCTGAAATTGAAGCAATAGACACATGTTTCCCTGATATTGATTATAGGGTTTATTCTCCGATTGACGAGGGCTTAATTCCTCAACAAGAGAAAAAACTTGTTCATTTATATGGCGAAAAGAGAATTAAAGAATTTCAAGCAGCTAATATAATATAGAATATCAAATAAATTAAAAGCTCCCGATTTTTGGGAGCTTTTTTGTAAATGTAAATGATTGATTTTGGATTTTGTTTTAAATTTTTTAATTTCCAAAGTAGTTGAATGTTTGAGTAAAGTCGTCAACACCTTTTTGGAAGCCTTCTTTGTCGGCTTGTATTGATTGAATTTGAGATTCAAGTTGGTCATTTTCTAAGTCGATTTTTTCTTCGTAGGCTTTTGCTTCTTCTTCGATTTTTTTAACTTTTTCATCTTCTTCTGTTTGAGAATCTCTTAATTCTGCCGATAAATCAAGATATTCATCGCTTGTTCTATCGCCTAATTCTTTCATTTCGTTTCTGATTAGGTCTTGTTCTTCGTTATATTGTTGGTGAATTTTTTGTGTTTCACGAGTTGATTTTAAAGCTTTTAAATTTTTCATTTCGCTATTTTGCGTCATTTGAGCTTCAATATCGTTTTCTTGAGCTGTGCAAGTTAAAATTGCAAGTACGTTTAACATCTTTTTAATCCTTTAAATCATTTACATATTAATAAAGTATTTTATATATCAATTATTTCAAAAATATATACTTTTTTTACATTTCTTTACAATTACTTAAAATTTTCATAGTATGATTAAATTATGTCAAAAGTCGTATTATCAAAATTTAATTTAGAAGAACTAGAAAACTATATCGAAAGCGTTGGTGAAAAGAAATTCAGAGCTCGCCAAATTTTTTCTTGGATTTGGGCGAAAAACGCTTCTTGCTTTGATGATATGACAGATGTTAAAAAAGAATTTAGAGAATTTTTAAATAATAATTGCACGATTTTAGATTGCAAAATTAAAACTCGCCAAATTTCAACCGATGGCACAATTAAATATTTAATTGAATATAACGACGGTTTGATGGCAGAAGCGGTTTTAATGAGGTTTGATAATCGTTCCAACCTTTCTATGTGTGTTTCTTGCCAAGTTGGTTGTAAAATGAATTGCAAGTTTTGCGCAACTGGGCATAACGGTTTTAAAAGAAATTTAACCTCTTATGAAATTGTTTCTCAAATCCTTTTGTGTCAACAAGATACAGGTTTAAAAGTGACAAATATTGTCTTTATGGGGCAAGGTGAACCGCTTGATAACTTTGAAAACATCAAAAAAGCGATTGAACTTATTAATAAAAATCTTCAAATTTCGATTAGAAGAATGACGCTGTCGACTTCAGGAATTGTTCCAAAAATCATCGAACTATCAAATAATGATTTAATTCCAACTCTGGCAATATCGCTGCATGCGCCTAATCACAAGATTAGAGAGCAAATTATGCCGATTGAAAAGAAATATAATATAGAAGATTTAAAAAAAGCTTTAATTAAATATAATCAAAAAACTAAAGATAGAATTACAATCGAATATATTTTAATTGGGGGCTTGAACGATACAATAGAGTGCGCTAAGGAGTTGATTGAATATCTAAAAGACATTAAATGCAATATTAATTTAATTCCTTATAATCCTGTTGTAACGAACGATTTTAAAAAGCCGAATAAGAAAGATATGATGAAATTTAAGTATCTTTTAGAAGCAACAGGAAAAAAAGTCACAATAAGGCTCGAAAGAGGCGCAGATATTGACGCCGCTTGCGGTCAATTAGCGGGAAAACAAAACAAGAATTAACCTAAAATTGAAGTTAATTTAGATAATTGAGCGTTAAGCGCTGCGATGGTTGAGTCCATATTATTGAATTGTTTTGTAATTCTTTCTTGATATTTTGTTAATTGAGTGTTTGCTCTTTCAATTCTTGTGTTCATTGAAGAAATTTGAGAAGAGATTACGTTGCTTTTTTGTGTGAAATAGCCGTTATCTTTATCAAGAGCAAAATTAACTTTTTCTAATAATCTGTCGAATAAACCGTTATCAACTTTGCTTTCATAACCGTCTGAAAGTAAGGATTTAACTGAATCGAAGTTTTCTTTTAGAGATTTTTCAAGTTTTGTTTTATCAATTGAAAGTTTTGTAGAATCGGATGATGATGTTGAAATTCCGATTTGAGATAATAAGCTTAATGAGCCGTCGTTAGAGCCTACCATTGAGGTTATTCCCCTAATTGAAGATAGGATATTGGTTAAAGATGGGTCGTTGCCGATTGAACCACTTGAAGCGGTTGCAGATTTTGTTGAAGTTACAACGTCATTATAAGCGTCAACAAAAGTTTGAAGAGCTTCTTCAATTTCAGTATAATCAGGTTCAACCGATAAAGTTATTTCTTTTTCGCCTTTGTCGTCGCCTGAAAATTCGCTTGTTTGTTTTTTAATGTTGATTGATAGGTTGGAAATTCCTGAAGCTTCGCCCGTGATTGTGTTTGAGCTTGAAACAACTTTATTTCCGTTAATATAAGCTATAGCGTTTTGTCCAAGGGTTTGCGAACCGCTTTTTAATTTTTCGCCGTCGCCGTCTGTTTCTGTTAAACCAAGTTTTTGCAATAAGTTTGTGCCGTTTTCGGACAAGCTTATGTTATGTTCACCTGTTTCTGTTGAAGTTAGGATGAATTTATTGGTTAAAGAATCGTAAGAAGCATTAACTTTAACGTCGCTGTTGCCATTGATGTTTGAAATCAAGTTATTAAGGCTCATTCCGGCTTTAACTTTAAATTCTTCGCCATTGATTGTGATTGAAGCGTCGTCTTCAAAAACCAAACCATCAATTCCAGATTCGCCACTTGCAAAGGTTTTATCAGCATTAAAAGAAGAAATTCCGTATTCGCTTGTGTAGCTATTAGAACCGTCATTCTTGTAAAGTTTTAAAACCGTTGCAAAATTTGATTTATCACCGCTTGAGCCTAATGTTAAAGTATCATCGGCATTAACGGTTGAGATTGTTAATTTTCCGTTTTCATCAACAGTAGCGTTGATTGTGTCGTTTCCGGAGGAATCTTTTGTAGCGTTTTTGATTTTATCTGTTACATCTTTCAAAGTATCGCTATCTTTGATATCGATTTGATATTGTCTGTCGTTTAAAAATACGGAAAAAGTGCCTGTTTTAGCTTGTCCGTTTGCAATGCTTTTGAATTTGGTTGTATCAAAAGTATCTTGCGTGATTTGACCGATTGAACCAACAGTTTTAGCTGTTGTTGCGGTTGCAAGTTGTTCAATTCTAAGGTTGATGTCGCCTGCTGCAACGCTTCCGTTTGTTGAAGCTGTAACGTAAGAATCGTTTGAAGAAGTTACATTGCTATTAGACCACATATCTCCGGAACGTCCGTAGATTGTTTTGGTAAAAGCTTCTAAGGATGTTTTAAGGGTTTGAAATTTAGTCTGCAAGCCTGATAGGGCAGTATTTTTTGTGTTTAAATTGTTTAATTTTGTTTCAAGAGGCTTAACAGTGCTGGATTGTTTAGCTGAAACCAGCTGTGATACCCAACTGTCTATGTCAAAACCTGAACCTACGCCAGTAATAGTGCTTGTAGTCATAATAAAATCCTTTTTAGCTTCTTCTATTTCCTTATAGCTACTTTATGTAGATACTATTCCCTTTATAGCTAGATTTTAACATATTTTGCAAAAAAAGTCATGTATTTTCACAAAAATTAATTATTATCAATTATATATTTTTTGATTTTTTCAAGTTTTTCTATATTGTCTGATTCGATATAAAATCTCAAAAGTGCTTCTGTGCCTGATTTTCTAATCAATAGTGAAGTATTGGAATTATCTAAAAATAATTTAATTCCATCAAGAGTTAAAATATCTTTAACCAAAAATCCTGCAACATCTTTTTTGGAAGAAAAATCGTCCATAATTTTTTTGATTTTTTCGTCGTTATCAAGCTTTAAATCCACTCTATCGGTGAAAAATTCAGCATTTGCAAATTCTTTAATTTCTTTAACAAGTTGATTTAAACTTTTTTTCTCGCTTGCAATCATTTCAATAATCAATAAATTAGCCAATAATCCGTCTTTTTCAGGGATATGTGAACCGACTGAAAGTCCGCCGGAGTCTTCTCCTGCAAGGATTGTTTCATTTTCTCTCATTGCTTGACCAAGCCATTTAAAACCAACCGGAGTTGTAATTGTTTCGATATTTAATTTTTCAGCTACAACACTAACAAGATTAGACACCCCAACGGTTTTAACCATTTTTCCTTTAGCGCCTTTTTTTGATAAATATTTTAAAAGCATAGCAAGAACGATGTTTGGGCTAACATAATTGCCAAATTCGTCTAAAACCCCGTATCTATCAGCGTCCCCGTCGTTTGCAACGGTTATATAATTTTCAATTTTATGTTTTAAAAACTTTTCTTTAGGCTCGGGCAAACCTCCCCCAAAATCTGATGAGTGGTGCATATTGAACGATTTGTATTTAATATTGTGTTTATCTAAAATTTTATCAAAATAACCGATAGAAGAGGAGTATAAGCCATCATAGACTATATTTGGCTGATTTTTTTCAATCACATCAAAATCTATTATCTTTTCAAGATGTTTAATATAATCTTCATCTAATCTTTCTTCTATAATCTCGCCACCAGCGCAATCTGGCGCTTCAACATCTACAAAACTTAAAATTTTATCAGTTATATCTTTTGTTGCAGGACCTGCATAGTTTGGAATAAATTTAATTCCTTGATATTCCTTTGGATTATGCGAAGCAGTGAGCATAATTGCGCCGATTGAATTTGGATAATATTTAGCATTATAAGCAACAATTGGCGTTGGAACAACATCTGTTGATAAAACAACTTTAAAGCCTTGTTTGCATAGTAATTCTGCCGAAAAATGCGCAAAATCAACTGCCATAAATCTTGGGTCGTAGCCTACTATTATTGTGTTTTCTTTCTTTTTTAAACTTTTGATATATAAACTTATTGCTTTGATAATTCTTTCAACCGTTTCAAAAGTGAAATCTTTTGCGATTATTCCTCTAAATCCGTCTGTTCCAAATTTTATAACTGTTTTTTCCATAATTTTCTCCTGTTTTTATTTTATCATAGTTAAAAACTAGCACCATGCCCTCTATTTATGGTTAAATGTAGTTAGAATGAAATATTTAACGTTGGATGATATTAGAATAGCTAAACCGGATTATAATTCGATTAATTTGCCAAAAGGAAAAGTTGTTACAAATTGGCTGATTAATTGGATTAAACACGCTTTGGAGCACGGAATTGCGGATTTTGGCGATTATATTCCACCTAAAGAAGATTTAGCAAAATTTTTAGATGTTTCACCTGCAACTATTCAAAATTCTATCCGACAAGTCAAAAATCTTGGCTACTGCACGTCAAAACAATCAATCGGAACTTGTATAGCTGATTTTTATTTGAAAGATATTAAAACCCAAGATGAACTCTATCACGGCACTATAACTGAATGCAAGATTAAAAAAATTGTTATAGATAATGAAATAGAGCTAAATCAGCCGATTTTAAGTATTAAAGAATTGGCAAATTTAACCGATATTTCTCAAAATACTATTCGTTTTGCGCTGATGAATTTGGCTCAGCAAGGCTATTTGGAACAAATTCATATTAAAGGAAATAAATATTCTTGGATTTATAAAAAGAAATTTGATTTAACGGATGATGAGAAAAATAACGGTTTAAAGGATGAAAACTTTACCTTGACTCATCAACTTGTTAAAAAAATTCAAGAATACATTGAAAAAACCTATAAACAAGGGGATAAAATTCTTCCAAATATGGCTTTTTCAAATATGTTTGATGTGAGCATTAAAACCGTTAATGACGCTATGAAAATTTTAAATCATAACAAGGTGATTTTATCTCGTCGTGGGCGTTATGGAACGGTTTATTTAGGCAAAAATCAATCAAAATCGGATTTTGTTTCGCAAGATAGGAAAAAAATCTCTCAAACTCAAAAATATGTTTATTCTTGGCAAAAAGCCCTGACACATTTGAAAAAATATATAATTGAAAATTATGAAGTTGGGGATAAAATTCTTCCGATTAGAGAGCTTGCAACAATTTTGAACGTTAGCCCAAATACCATAAGACGGGCGCTAAAAGAGCTTTTTATTAGCCAACATCTTGTTTCGCAAAGAGGGAAAACGGGCGGAATATTTATTATGGAAATGCCCGAAAAAGATGAAGATGCTTATCGTTGGCTTGCAATTAATCCTGATGTGGTTACAATAAATAATTAATAATTAGTGTACTATTAAAAACCCTGTTAGATTTTATCTTTCAGGGTCTGTTTTTAACTTTTTGCAAAGTTTGATGAATAATGCTATAGTTAATTTATGAAAAAAGTATTGTTAAGTTTGTTGGTTGTTATAGTTTTGAGCATTTCTTCTCTTGGAATATATTCCGCTGTTAAAGCTAAAAAAGAAATTTTGAGCACAAAAGAAGTGTATTCTAAAACTATGTCTTGTATAAAAAAATCCAAAACGGCGAAAAAAGACGCAAAATGTATGGATGAAGCGGTTGATGAATATGAAAAAATCATTAATGATTACACCGAAAAGTTAAGAAAAAATGTGTATTGTGGCGCACGGCGGGGGCTAAACCGCTCTACTGTTGCTTGGGAAAAATTTGTTAGCGAAGATTTTGGATTTATAACAGATACGATAGAAATGCCAAATCCTGCTTCAGCCCTTCGAGCGGCGGCAGTTTCAAGACTTTTAGTTTATAAATCTCGTGCTGAAGAATTAGAAATGATTTATGATACTTATATGGATTTAAAGGATAAAAAGTTGGTAGAATAATGTTTGCGCTAATCTATAAAAAATGCTATAGTTGATTTATGAAAAAAGTATTGTTAAGTTTAATAGTTTTGTTTGTTTTTTCTATTAGCGTATTTGCGGTTGTAAAAACAAAAAGAATAGTGTATCTTTCCGAGCCGAGCAAAATTGAAAAGAAGCTTGAAAAGTGTTTGGATAAAGCTGTTACGTCGGCTGATATGTTTAATTGCACATACAGGGCTGATGAGGATTTTGAAGACTCGGTTAAGGTTTTATATCCAAAATTATTAAAGAAATTAGAAAAAAAAGAAGCTGACCAATTGGCTAAATCGCAAACTGCGTGGGAAAATTTTGTTAAAGAAAATTCAGAATTTCACATGGCAATGAATGATAGATATAATATTCCGGAAGTTCCAAGATTATCGTTTCGTCACAGTCTTGTTGAGATGAGAAAAACAAGGGCTTATGAATTGAGTGGTCTTTTGTTTGATATTGATGATATTAAGATGAATCAAGAATATTATGATGAGTAAGGATTTGATAGTTTAAAAGGAACAGAGTGTTATTTATTCCTTTTTATTCTTGTAAATACAAAAAGAGTGAAAGCAATAAACTTTCACTCTTTTATCATATCAGTATGATTTATTTACTCGATTAAAGTTTTGTCTTATTCCAATTGCAAAAAGAGCAAAAGTTCATCACTTTCGCTCTTTTCTCCATATCATTGTGCAAAATTATATCTCACAAAGTGCGTCGCACTAATTGTTCGATTATAATTTTGTCTTATTCCAGTTACAAAAAAGTGAAAGCTCATCACTTTCACTTTTTCTTCACATCATTATGCAAAACTTTATCTCGTCAAGCCAAGTCTGGCTAAGACTCGATTAAAGTTTTGAAGCAACCATTAATGTTGTTTCAGCTAATCTTGTAGAATAACCCATTTCGTTATCATACCAAGAAATAACTTTAACCATGTTGTCGCCCATTGTTTTTGTTAATAAAGCGTCAACAGTTGATGATTGAGATGAACCAACGTAGTCAGAAGATACAAGTGGTTCTTCGCTGTAGCATAGAACGTGTCCGTCAGCAGCTTCTTTTAGAGCAGCGTTAACTGATTCAGCTGTAACAGGTTTTTCAGTTTCAAATACAACGTCAACTAAAGATACGTCTGGAGTAGGAACACGCATAGCGAAACCATCCAATTTACCTTTTAATTCTGGAAGAACTAATGCAACAGCTTTAGCAGCACCAGTAGTTGTAGGACAAATGTTTAAAGCACCAGCACGAGCTCTACGAGGATCTTTGTGACCAGCATCTAAGATTCTTTGGTCGCCAGTGTAAGAGTGAACAGTTGTCATTAAACCTTTAACGATACCGAATTTTTCTTTAATAACTTTTGCAACTGGAGCTAAGCAGTTAGTTGTGCAAGAAGCCATAGAAATTACGTTATGTTTAGCTGGGTCATATTCATTTTCATTAACGCCGATAACGATTGTTTTATCTTCGTTTTTAGCAGGAGCTGAGATGATAACTTTTTTAGCACCAGCTGTAATGTGAGCAGCAGCTTTTGTAGCGTCTGTGTAGAAACCTGTTGATTCAACAACAACTTCAACACCTAATTTAGCCCATGGTAAGTTAGCAGGATCTTTTTCAGCGAAGAATAAGATTTTTTTGCCGTTGATTACTAAACCATCTTCAGCAACTTCAACTGTACCATTGAATTTACCCATAACTGAGTCATATTTGAAAACGTGAGCAGCGTTTGCAGGAGTTAATCCTGGGTCATTAATTGCTACGTAATCGATTTTTTCATAAATACCTTCTCTGATAGCGGCTCTTAAAGTGTTACGGCCGATTCTACCAAACCCGTTAATTGCGACTTTTGTCATTTTAGTCTCTCCTTCTAATGTATTAGTTAATACTACATGTCTTATTATCTAACAAAAAAAATAGCGTGCAAGAAATATTATTAGTTTTAGGGGCAATATTTTTTTAAAATTTGTTTTTATATAAGAAAGTTCAACAAGGGTGTATTATGTTTATTCCAAAATTTCAAGCTATTAATTTTTCTTCAATCAAAAATATAAATAACGTTAAAACAAATAAATTCTTTTCTAATCCAATAAATTTTAAAGGTGGTTTGGATAAAGATACTGTTGAATTGTCCTCATCAAAAGTTGATAGAGCTATCTTAGCTCAAGAACAAAAAGAGGCAATTGAATCTTTAAAAGCTCAAAACGCTGCATACGTCAAAAAAACAATAGATGGTTATAAAAAAGATATTGCTTTTTACAGCGAAGAATTAAAATCTTTAGAACCTGATAGCGACCAATATAATAGGACCAAGGAAGCTATTATTCCTATAATTCAAAGAAATCTTGAAAAAATGCAAGCAATAGCACATGAAGGCAGACTTGCTCCAAAATATGTTAGAAAATTCAATTTTGTAAACGGATATCCCGAGTTTGCTTTTCTTTTTAATAGCAAATACACTCTAAAAGAGAAAAAACAAATGGTTCACGATCGTGGATTAGGAACGGGTGATGTTTGCAATAGCGAAACTGCGACAAGTGTTTCAAAAAAATTTTATTTAGCTAATGCCGTGGAAGTTTTTTGCGGCGAAACGGTTTTACGTCTTGTTCCTGAAAAAATTAAACAACAAGGAAAACAATTTGAAACTGCTGATATTCAAAAATACTTTTTAGCTTTCCAATTAAAAGAAAAAGGAATAACAAAAGAAAATATTCCTTGCATTCCTGAAGTGAAAAAAATTGAAATTACAAAAGAAAAAGGCGAAACGGTTTTTGCCTATGATTTATCTGCTGATTCGGCTCAACAATTTCTTGATGATTTAAAAAATGGCAAAATAGCTATTAAATCAAGCAAATCAAGAAGCTTTTTATATCAACCAAAAGCATATCAAACCTCAGATAACGGAACATTTGTTTCTGTTGATTATATTGATATGGAAAATGAATTTAACAAAAAACTTGAAGAAAGCTCATCTACATACAGAAGAGCCTTAGAGGGCTTGCCTTTTGAAATGTCTGAAGCTGTTAGCAAAGAAGGCAGAAAAGTAATGTATGTTGACTATTCAAATCCCAAAAATGCTGAATTATTTAATTCAATTAGAGATTGCACCGTCCCTAAATCAAAATATTTTGGCGAAGCGGATGAAGAAAGAATGATACCATCCACTAACCTTAAAAAAGCAGGCTACGGCAACGTTGCAACCTTAACAAGACTTGTAAAAGAAGGTAAATTAAAAGGTGAAATAAAGACAATAAACGGAAAAGATGTTGCTATTGTTTGCTTTAACGCTGATTCATATAAAATCTTATCTGCAATTAGAGAAAAAATGCCAAACATTACAAGAGCAAAAGATTTAGCAAAAGAATTGGGAATAAGTCAAAAAAGAATAACCGAAATGATTATGGATGGCACAATCGATACGGTCGATGAAGCTATTGTTCCATACGATATTGCAGCAGATTTTATCGATACTTCAAAAGAAAAAAACAAAGAAGCAATTGAAAAAATTAAGCTTGAACAAGAATTGAAAGCTGAAATTTTAAATAAGAAAAGAGAATACAGAAAACAGCAAAGAATTGAAGAAAAAGACGCATCTCAAAGAATGAACGGCGCAAGAATGGCAATAGTTTGGAGCTTCATGCCTCAAACAAAAGCTATAGCTTCAAATTTGGCTAAAAATGATGGCTATATTGCTAAATTATTAGCAAAAGAAGATGATGAAAATGTTGAATTAACTCGAAAAGAAAAAATAGCTCTAAATTCTTATAGGAAACAAGTTTGGACTATGGCAGGACTTGAAGAAAGGTCTTTGGCCGAAGCAAAAACAAAAGAAGTTCTTGAAATTTATCATACTTCAGGGCTAAAAGCGTTGGACATTGAACAACAAGAAATTCTAAAACGTTACGGTTTTTGTTAAATAACTTTAAAATTTAGCAATTAATCAATCGAAAAAGTTTTTTTATATATATCAAATAAACGCAAAAAAGTATGGATATATATAATATAAGAAATTTTAATATAAATCCCAATTATAATAACCATTTAAGGCAAAATTTTAATGGTTTATTTAAAACTGAAAAAGATTGTTTTATAAAAACCTCTACTCCTCAAGCTGATTTTGATAAAAAAATCAAAAGAGCAACTATGGGAAAATATCAAAAAGAATTTTTGAGCGTTTTTAATTCGCCCGAGATAAAAAGCGCTATTTTAAAACAGGTTGAAGACAAAGAAATATCTGAAGAAGATATGTTAAAAATTTTAAAAGATTTATCTACTTCAACTTTTAAAATCGCAATGGATAAACCAGATAATTTTATTAATCATTCTCTGGATGGAAAATATAAGATTTATAGGGCGTCTAATGCGCAAAAGTCTTCTGAAATGGCGGCAAAAGGCTATATTCAAGAATTATTTAAAGAAAATTTTATAAAAATATTTAATGCTCTAAAAATTATTGATACTGATACTTTAAATCAAATGTTAGATAAAAGGTCTAATAGCTTTTCTTCTATGCTTAATGATTTAGATGGGCTGGATGATGAGCATCTTAAATTATTGTCTGAATTGATTAAAAAAGTTCAACAAGGAAGAGCGGCGGAAAAAATCAAGCTGTGTCAAATTGTTTCTATTTTTCAAGATAAAAATTTAGACACTTCTAAATTGGATGGAATTTTAAAAGATGGAAAAGTTTCAACTGATGGAATAAATTCAATTTTTAATGAATTATTATGCGAGCTTTTGCCTGATGGAGCTGTGGATAAAGCTGTTTTAGCTAATGCAAAATTTAATGAAGAATATTTATTTTTATTATTTAAAAAAGACGCTTTTCGAGAAAACGCAGTACCAAATTATCCAAGCAGAGAATTTAATTCAATAATGCAAAGCGTTTTAGAGGGCAAAGATTTTATGGAATTTATTCAAGATGAAACAAATTTCATAGGACAAACAAACGCTAAAACCAAAGCGCTTTTTGAGCAAAATAACATAGATTATAATAAATGGCTTAAAACAGATATTGCGCCGCAAACTTTCAAATCTCAAGGTAAGACTATGAAAGTTCAATTGTGGGATAGAAATCCTTGCGAGGACTTGTTTATAGGTAACAAAACAAGATGTTGCACAGCAATCGGAACAGGGACAAATAGCGCCGCTATGCCAATATTTTTAGCTAATACATCTTTTAACTATGTTGAAGTTAAAGACGAGCAAAATAATACAAAAGGAATGGCAAGAATATATTTTTCTACTGTTGAAGATAAACCTGCTGTAATTATTGATAGCATTGAATTAGCGGATAATCATACTTTATCTAAAAAAGAAAAAGAAGATTTTAGAAATAATATATTTGAATATGTGAAAAACTTCTCCAATAGTGTAGATAACGATAATCCAAGTGTATATTTCATAGCTGAAGATGCCAAAGTTCCTGTTGATGATTTAACATCGGAAAAATTAATCAAAACAAGCTTTATTGGCGATGTTAGCACAAATAGAATATACACAAACGCTGCTTCGGGCTTTAGATGGTCTGATATTAGAGAATCGGGTTTTGTTTCATTGTATAAAATCGCATAATTTTAAGATTTTTTAAGAAATACTAAAAAACAATTAATTTGCTCTTTATATGCTAAACTTTTATTATGCTAAAGAAGTCGATGGCAATATTTTTAGTATGGATTGAATTATCTTGCGTTGTTTTTGCGCAGGATGTTATCGAGTTGGAAAAAGTTGAAAAGTTCGATATTCAATATAAAGAAGAAATTGAAGCCCTTAAAGGGTCTTTGTTTGTGAATAATTCAATTGACGCTCAAAAAAATATTAATGAACAGCAAAAAGCAGACCTAGAGGATATTGAAAACCTTTGGAATTCAACTGTTAACAACAATCCTATGATTGCTTTTTGCCTTAAAAAGCTATCAACTCCAGCCGAACAAAGAAGAGTCCACTCGTCTATTTTAGCTAAATCAATGAGCGCTCTAATCTCTGGAGCTGCGCTTTTGCCTTCGTTTTTGGGGCTAAACTATGGTATTCAATCAGGAACTTATGCAGCAGGTCAGATTGCCAATAATTTAATCAACAGAAAAAATATTGATAAGGTTGCAAACCCCTCTATAACTGATACAGAGGCTATTGAACTTGCAGGACTAGTTGAAGATTTGCAAGATGAAATTATTGTTGATTATTTTAAATACAAAGGCGCTCTAACTAAGCTTAAAAAGTGCCGTGAGCAAATGCTTTTGCACAATAAAAACTATTCTGAAGCTTTAAGTAAAAATAATTCCTTGGATGTTGCTATTTCATCGAGCCAATGGGAAGATGAACTTATTGAAGAATATAAATTAAAACAAGAAGCAAAAAAATATCAAATGGCGCTTACTCGTCTTGCGGGTAAAAAAACGGTGCAAAACCTTAATGTAGCTCAATTTGACCTTGTTACAACAAATGTTGATAAAAACGATTTGAACTACGAAAAAAAGACGTTTGATGTCAATGTTGTTAAGCCGAATGAAGTTAAAAATATTGAGGTTAAAAAATGAAAAAATTAATCGCTCTATTTTTAATTTTGTTTTGTATAAAAAGCTACTCAAGCGCAATAACTCTTGAAGAACTAACTGAACCTATTGATTTTATGGGAAAAATTACAGTTGGGGATAAAATTGAAAAAAGAAAAGAAAAACCTGCTGAAATAGTTAAAATCGAGAAAAAAGCCACTATAGAACAGCCCGAAATAGAGCAAGACGAAAACGAAATACCTCAACAGGAAGAAAGTACAATAAATACTAATTATGCCGATTTGAGCCTTAAAAAATTGGCAAATGATGTAGCGCTTGAGCTTGAAATAGATGAAAATAAAATAAATTCAGATTTGAGTATTCTTTGGAATGCAACGACAGAGCGCTCTGAAACAATGAAATACACAATTTATAAGCTTGCAAATCCTGATGAAGATAAACCGAACGATAGCGTTATGAAAAAAATATTAAAACCTATCGCTAATATCTCTTCTCTAGCAGGAGCTTCGGTTAGCGGAAATCCTTTTGTTGCAACGGGTGCTTTAATCGGGGGCGGACTTGTTAATGCGTTTATGAAAAACGACAAAGAAGCAAACTATGCTTTTTCAAAGGTTTCAGACGCCGATATGGTTTTATTAATTAGAAAAATTGACACTCTTCAAAAGAAATTGATTGATTTATATATCGATTATAAAACCAAAGAAAATGTCTATAAAATGGAGAGCGAAAACCTTGAAAAAAGGGAAGAAATATTTAACGCTTCAAAAAATAAATCAAAAGAAGAACTAACCATTGTTGATGTTTATTATAGAAACTCTAAAATCAGAACACAAAAGGCTTACGACGAATTTTTAACAAGTCGTGCAATTTTAGAAAATTTGGTTGGAAAAGACGCAATCAATAAAATAGAGGAAGATAATTCATAACTGATTGCTTATGCTAAAATGTAGCTATGAAAAAAAATCTGACTAAAATTTTTATAATATTGTTTTCAATTTCAACTGCAATAGCGCTTTTAGCTATAGCCCTATTAGCTATATATATTTATGTTTTACCCTCTTTGGTGTCAAACAATAAAACAATTTCATTAATTAAAAACACAGTTAAAAAAGAATTAAATTTAGATTTAGATATTGAAAAACCTGAGCTAAAAACGGCGCTGAGTCCTGAAATATCTTTTAAAATTGATAAATTAAATTTAAAAAAAGATAGCGTGGTTTTGGTTGATTTATCAAAATTTGATACAGTGCTTTCGTTTAAAAAAATATTGAATAAAGAAATAAAAATTAATTCTTTGTATGCTGATAACCTTGTAATTAAAGCGGATAAGCTTATTGAAGCACTTCCTCAAAGCAATAATGAAACCAAAAAGCAAGATTGGAAAATTGATTTTTATTCAATTGATATTAATTTAAAAAATCTGTATTTAACATATAATTTGAACAAAAATTTAATCGAAATTCAATCTAAAAACACCAAAATGACAAGGTTTAAGGATAATCTTGCCGTTGGGTTTGAAAGTGTTGTTAATATTTATAAAAACAACAAAAAATATTTTTCTGTTAAATCGATTAGCGAAAACGATTTTAAATTTTATAGCAATAAAATCAAAGTGACGGATTTTGATTGTGTTGTAAATAGTTCAAAAATAACCATAAATTCAACAATGGATAAGAAAAACATCTTTTTAAATGTTAAATCTTCAAATTTCAAATTGGCAGATGTTTTTCAAATAATCAATTCAAATTTAATCATCCAAGATGGCGAAAATTTGATGAAACCTTTGATTAATCCAAAAGGCGCTGTTGCTTTTGATGTTGATTATAATAATAATGCACTAAGCGGTTATATTAAGGTTAACAATACGCAAGTTCAAATAAAAGATTTAACAAAACTTCCTATTTTTGTTCAAAAAGGGTTGATTAAAATTTCTAAAGATAAGATAGATTTTAATTCTTTGGTTGGATATTACGGAAAAAATAAGAAAAATGAAATTAATATTAACGGCGATATAAAAGATTATTACAAGAGTTTGGATAGCAATATAACGGTTGATACGGTTGTTAATAATGAGTTTTTAAAAGATTATATTGCGCCATTGATTTCAAATACTGTTGTAAAAATTTCAAAACCGACAAAAACAAGAATAATCTATAAATCTAAAAATAATATTATGGATATAACTTGGCTGATTAAAATTGCAAAAGGGGTTAATCTTGGGGTTGATGATAGCGCATCTAAATTAATTAACTACGATAGAGCGCTAAAGGGCGATTTTCATATTGAAAATAATATATTAGATATCAAAAATATAAATTATTACATAGCTCCCGATATCCACAAAGGAGTTAAACTTCAGCCGATTATTACCTTAAACGGCAAAACAACGCTTGATGGCAAGCTTGATAATTTCGGTTTTGAATTTACAAGACCAATGCCATCTGAATTATTGAACGTTTTAACAAAAGAAAAAACCTTTAAAAAAGGCACGATTAAAGGAAAATTGCACATTGCATATAAAAATAATATTCCATATTTAAAATCCGATATGGAAATTGAAAAAACCCTTGTGCCATCTCAAAGATTGTTTATTAAAAAAGCAAAACTATCAACAAATTCTGAAACAATAAATGCTGATATAACGGGCGGATTTAAGCGAGTTAAGTTTGATTTCAGCGGAAAAATTAAAAACGAACTCGTTGCGCCATATATAATTAAAGATTTAAAATTACATATTGATAAAATCAACGTTGAAAAGTTTTTGGCTTCTGTTAATAGCGAAAACGCCGAGGTTGACTCATCCAACGTTAATTCGTCTGATGATATTCAAGATGATAATTTTATGTTTGACACTAACCTTGTTAGGATTGAAAATTGCGACTTTATTCTTGATAATGGGGTTTATAAAGAGCTTGAATTTGGAAATATTAAAGCAAAATTAACTCTTGATGATAAAGGAATTTTGAATATTCAATCAAACAAATTTGATATAGCAGGCGGAATTTCGACTCTTAAAGTTCAAAGTGATTTAAAAAATTTAAAACATTATTTAAGGCTGGGAATGAAAGATGTTGATTCAAATTTGATGAGCAAAGTTTTGTTGAATTTGGATAATGAAGTTGTTGGGCTTGCAAGCGGATTGGTTGAATTAAATACGGATAAAAGCCTTAAATTAAACGGAAAAATCGGTTTTATAATTAAAGATGGAACAATTGGAAAAATCGGGCTTGTTGAATATCTTTTAAAAATTGTATCATTATTCAGAAACCCTGTTGCAATGATTAATCCGACAACTGTGATGGATGTTGTTTCAATTCCTGAAGGAAAATTTGATAAAATTCAAGGGGAGTTGGAACTTAAAAATAATGTTGTAATAATTAGAAATATTAAATCATATTCAAAAACGCTCTCTGCTTTGATTAAGGGCATTTTCGATATGGAGCGCCACGATTCAAGTATTAGAATTTATACAAGATTTTCAAATAGCAAAAATACAAAATTTGAATTTTTAAGGAATGTTTCTTTGTCGGCTCTAGCAAATAAAGTGCAAATGCACGAAAGAAATGACGCTAATTACTATGCTAGTGAGCTTAGCCAATTGCCTTCTATTGAAGTTGAGGACAAGAAAACGCAAATATACCTTACAAATGTTGAGGGGGATATTGAAAAAAATAACTTCATGTCCAGCTTGAAAAGAATTAAATAGAAAAATCGTTATCAAATTTGAAAACATTGCTGATTATAAGATGAGTCAAGATTAAAAGCTTGATTGAAACTTTTGAATTTGAAAAAACTTTAAAGTTTTGAATATCGTTTTCTTTTTCTTTGGTGTCGGGTTTAAGACTAAAATCTATAGCACAAGCCATATTCAGCTTTTTTAAGCTATCTTCTATAACTAAAAGAAATTTTTCTTTTGGAAAAATATTGTTAACCTTAAAATCAATCGAAAAATCCTGCTCTATGCTATTTATAATACAAGACATATTGTTAAAATTTTTGGTTTGAAAAAGTATATTTAACGAAGAAAAATCGGTTTTTTTATCCTCATCCTCAGAATTTTTTGCAACATTAGAATTTTCCCAAGCTTGGATATTCAAAGGAATATACAATAACAACAGCTCCTTGAGGGAATTTGTTCCAATATTTGTTGAAGTTTGAATAGAATTCAGAATAGATAAAACATCCTTAAGCTGAGATATATCGCTATTTCCGCTTGCAATCGAGCTTGAAATAGTTTTTAAAACCTTATCAATTGCGCTTTTTGAGTTTTGATTTAATAAAACGGTTAATTTGTTTAAATCTAATTCGCCGTTTGCGATTAATTTTGCAAGCTTTTGCCCTATTTCATTATTTGTTGCTTTGTCGATAAATTCAACGATGGATTCAGGCATGGATAAAAGGTTTTGAAGATATTTATTGATTTCGCTGTTATCCATTTTAATCAGACTATATAATGAACTTGTTTCAAAAATTTGATTATAAAAACTTGTTTGGGGCTGATATGCCTGATTTTGTTGAGGGACAGACCCTTGATTAGTCTGCTCATTTTGAATAGGCTTTGATATTGATTGGTTATTTATAAAAATATTAGTTAAATTATTAATCGGATTTGTCATAGTTTTAGTATAATTTTTTTAAATTTTTTGTCATGCCGATAAAATTTTTAAACGGCTCTTAGTCAAATATTAACATATTTTAAGAAAATAATAAACCCCAAAAATCAATCGGTAAGGTGCTTTTAGGGATTGAATTTTTTTTATTGACACGATTTGCCCGAATAATTAAGTTAGATTACAATATTAGTAACGGAAAAATTTTTATTGGTTTAAAAATAATAAAATTTTTTAATGGGGAAATGGGGGTTTTGATAACCTCCCTTTTTTTATGGGTTGAGTTTGGAGATTATTGAATACATGATAAAAAAACGAGGGTGAAAAACCCTCGATACATCAAACATAAAATAACATGAACTTATTTTGGAATTCTCATAATGACAATCCCGGAGCCACCGGTATTACCATTTACTGTATAATTTTTACCGCCATTTCCTGTGTTATTATCATTTCCGCCACCTTTTGTTGAATATGTTTTACCATAATATTCAACGGGTGACTGTGAACAAGATTGACTGTTAGCGTCACTTGTGTTTTCACATGAAAGACCGCCCTCGCCTCCTGCTGCTTTTATATTTCCAAACGAACTTTCTCCACCGGTACCCCCGTTATAACATGTAGTTTTCGTCCAGCAACCTTCCGGACCCCAACCGCCTGAGCCTATTGTTATAGGATAAATTGTTTTTTTAACAATTCTATAATCACTTTCTTGTATATTTCCACCGCAACCGGCATTAGCAGTATATGAATAGCATACGCTAGAAACATCGGAATTTGCGCCGGAACCGCCGCCACCACCTATCACAGTTAATTTAACATTTTTAGTAAAATTTGGTGTAAATTGCCCTGAAGCTAAAAAATAAATCAAAGTTTCATTTTCATTTTCTTTTTGCGTGTAAGAACCGGTATAGTTAAATGTTGGGCTATCTTCTACACAACTACCATTTTCTAAAGTATAACCATCAATACAATTCAAATTGCTTGAACCATTACAAATAGCATAATCCGGACAAGTTGTGCATACATTTTCTTTTAAGAGCTTATTATTAGCGCAGGATGTACAATTTGTTGGAGACAATGAACAAGTAACACAAGAGCTATCGCAAGATAAACAATAAGAAGCGGAAGCATTTGAATACTTGCCATTCGGACATGGGTGTTTTTCACCATTATAACAATAATATCCACTTGGACATTCATTACAAGTTGAAGCATTTGTAATTTCATTAAATGTACCGTCTGCGCATAATTTTTTTGTCATTCCATCACAACTATAGCCTATCGGACAAGTTTTACAAGAATTATCTTCAAAATATTTTCCGGTTGAACAAGCTTCGCACACCCCTTCGGAATTTGGAATATAGCCCGTATTACAAGTTAAACATTTATCAGATGTTACACAAGTAACACAATTTTGAACAAGGCATTTTCCTTGACAGCTTCCTGTTTTGTAAGAAATTTTAACATAACCTACTGCGCCCTTTCCGCCGTTAAATCCGCCGTAACCACCGCCGCCACCGCAGCCTCCATAACCTGTGGCATCTGCTCCGTTAGAATTATTGCCACCAACTCCGCCATTGCAATGTAGAGTTTGATTATCAAGCGTTGTTTGTCCTCCTATTCCACCTGTGGTATTATTTCCACCACTTCCTCCATTGGTTGAAGAAAAACTTGGAAAAGCCGAGCTGGCATCTTCAGAACTTATGCCGCTTGTTATATTTCCTGCTATTCCAACAGTTGAGCCATTTGGATTGCCTCCTGTTGCACCTGAACCTGTAGCAGTTGTAATTAAAGTTACTCCTGCTTCACTTTGAATATAACTATCTTGCCCTGCTTGACCAGAGGAAGAGCTTTTTATAGCTCCATCGCTCGCTAAATATCCAGCTGTGCCGCCAGATCCGCCATTGCCTACAACTATTTTTATTGTTGTTTTTGGAGTTACGGAAATTTTTTGGTTGGGGACAATTTTTCCCGCTCCACCACCTGTTGCAGAAGTCGAAGAACTTACATAGGACATTCTAAGAGCTCCTGATTTTCCACTATATTTTCCATTTCCACCTGAACAATAATTACTTCCAAAAATTGTATAGCTTCCGTTTACTCCGCCGTTAGCAGCACCACCGCCTGCAAGGTTGCCATTTCCGCCAGAGCCCCCTTTGGGACCTCCGCCGCCTCCACCACAACCTCCGGGGCCTTGACCATCACCATCATTATATCTATAACTTCCACCGGCACCGCCACCACCAGACGCTATAGCTAAAACTCCTTCTGCGTTTTTTGATGTATAAACAAATGTAGCTGCACCTCCGCCACCACCGGTTGTCCTATTCCATGCCCACGTTCCAAATTCAGCATTACTACTACCGCCGCCACCATACGATGCACCCCAGCCACCAGATTTACCACACCAACTACCAGGAGAACCGCCACCTTTTGTTCGACTTTGCGTGAAAATATTGTAACCATCGGCTCCGCCACTGTAACTACCACCCCATGCATCTGGTATACTCTGACCGTTTGCAGCACCGCCACCACCAAGATGGAAATATAAAAAGGAATTATTTGTTGAAATCATCTTATTTGTTACATATTCGCCATTTCCTCCACTTGCACCATTGTACATATTACCTAATGCAGCATATGCACCTCCGCCGCCTCCACCGCAAAGAGTAAGTAAAACATTTTTGTTTTTTATAACATCAGGAACTGTATAAGTTACAAGTCCTGTATCTGAAACGGTTAAGAGTTCGGTTGTGCCGTTATTAGCGGAGTTTCCTGTTCCTGATGAAACAAAGGTGTGGTTAACTTGTTGCATATTTCCTGCTCCTCCACCGCCACCGCCTGAAACCAACGTAACGGTTAGTTCTTTAATTCCATCAGGAACTTCAAAAGAGTGTTCTCCTGCTTCGATAAATTCGACAACCGTTTCGTCGCCGTCGCAATCGTCGCTGTTATCTTTTCCGTTATTAGAGCCTGAGCCAAAACTTCCAATTGAAAGTCCGCTTGTGGAGAGCTTTTTTGTTATAACGGGCGCAAAAGCTGCAGCTATAAGCGAAATGGTTATAAGGCTTATCATTAGTTCAACAAGCGAGAACGCCAAAAGAGCGCTATAAGAAATCTTTTTATCCAAAACTATTACCCTGTGTTTGATTAATCTTTGTATTACTTTGTGTTATCAATGTCAACTATAGGATAACAATATTATACATATTTGTCAATTATGAGTTAGCCAATTAGTATTAAAATAATGTACAATCCAAGTGAATTAATTAAAATTTTGATATTGAAAAACGGATTATCCATGCGAAAACTTGTTACAAAAATGAACAACGCAGGATATGAAAAGATGACTATTGGCGGTTTTTCAAAAATGCTTAAAACAAATTCAATTAAATTTGCCAAGGTTCAAGACATTTTGGATTTTTTGGGCTATGAATTTAAAGTTGTTAAAAAAGTTCAAGATAAACAAGAGGAAGTTGATTTAATTGACCTTTAATTTTTTTTCATTAAACACAAAATATGAAAAACATTTTAATTAAATTTTTCCAAAATCAACATAAATGCACACATAAAAATGCCCTATTATATAACAACTGCGGATATTGCCCCGATTGTGGGCAATATCTTGTTAAAAATTATTATTTGGTTCGTTGTTCTTGCTGCGACGTTAAAAGAGAGGCGAAAATCGTTTGGGGAGAGATTGTTCCAAAGGAAAAATTCTGCACAAATTGCGGTTCTAGCGAATATTATATTGAAAAAATTGACAACATAAGTTTTGTGGACGCTCGATATGCTGTGTATTTAAAAGAAATAGCGGATGAGCTTTGTGATATTCATCCTAATTCTCAAATTTGGGTTGAAGATGAGGTTGATAATAATAAATTGATTAAATTAAAATAAAAATCTTAATATATTATATGGCTTTTCCGTTAAACTTGTTTTGAGTTTTTTCCATTCCCTCTTTTATCCACATATCAACAAGATTTACGGCAATTTTTCCCATTTCTTTTATTTTTGATAATTCATCAGCCGAAAAATTTCCCAAAACAAAATTATCAATCGGAATATTGTTTGGAACAGGTCCAACCCCGACTTTTAATCTATCAAAAACATCTGTTTCTATTCGATTTATTATGGATTTAATTCCGTTGTGTCCGCCAAAAGAGCCGTTTTTCTTTAACCTGAAAGTTCCAAATTCAATAGTAGCGTCATCATAAATAACTAAGATATCTGTATTTTTTAATTTATAAAAATTCATTAATTGAATTACGCTATCACCCGAAAGGTTCATATAGGTTTTAGGTAGAAGGTATAGGATATCATCCTTTTTTGCAAAATAAGCATTAAATTTGTCGCTCAATGAAACGTTGTGTGCGCTAAGGATTTCATCCATAATCAAAAATCCTGTATTATGACGAGTTGTTTTATATTTAATTTCAGGGTTGCCGAGTCCGATTAGAGCTTTCATTTTTTAATTTTCTTTCGTTTTTTAAATATCAATTGAATTAATCTTTTAAATTTGTCTTTATTGGCGATTTGAAAAAGATTAAAAAGGGTTAATTGTAAAATAACATACTAAACGAGGTAAAATCAACAATTATGAAAAATATTGAATTAATTGAAAATAAAAATAAAAATATAAAATCAGGTCAAAAAAGTTCAAAAATTGTATATGATTTTTTAGAAAAAAATAATCTCCATAAAAAGGAATTTGCTCAAATGATTGGAGTAACCTTGTCTTATGTATATAATTTAATAGATGAAAATGTTCCTTTTTCTTCTCGCTCAACAACATTGGAAAGAATTGCAACCGTTATGGATATTAATCCCGAGGAATTTATGGAATATCAAATTCCATCGGATGTTCCTATAATTAATTCTAATACGTTGTTGATTAAGGATTTTATTAAGCATAATAAAATGTCTACGGTTGATTTTTTAAAGAAATTTGAAAGAAAAAAGCGCTTAAATCTTGTTGATATTTTAAGAGGGGTGAAAAATTTGCCGATTGATTATTCTGAATTAAGACAAATTGCAGAGGTGCTTAATATGGATGAGGACAAATTTTTTGCTCTTTGGAAAGACGTTATGGTTCAATACCTTAAAGAGGGCGGTTTTGACGTTAATCGAAATAAGTTGATTATTGAAAAAATGTTTGAAAATTTAGCTTAAGAAAATTAATAAAACTTCATACTTTATCTTGGTTTTGTTGACTTTAAAATCGGGTCTATATAACATGTTCATGGTCAAAAGTAAAATAAGGTAATTTATGAACGGATCAACACTACACAGATCAGGTCTAACAAGAGAAAAAATGAACGTTTTAGCAAACATTTCTCACCCTGTTCAAGATAAAAAACAAGCAGCAAAAGTTCAACTAAATCAATATTATAGAGCTGCTAAATCTCAAGAAATTGATATGTTATGGAATGGCGTGCAAAAAGGTGTACAAAAAGTACATAACGTTGCAAAATCAACAAGCCAAAAATCTCCTGCTGCATATCTTACAATCGGTTTTGTTGCAGGTGTTCTTTTCACTTGCTTAATCGTATTAACAACATCATTATTTGCAATCAATCCGCAAACTCCAAAAGAAGATGAATCTAACGTTGCAATAATTAGTGAAACTGCAGCTGGAGCTAGTTCAGATGTTGTTACATCAGAAGAAAAATACGTTGTAAAAAAAGGTGATACATTAAATGGAATTGCTTATCGTTTCTATGGAAAATATGATGAAGCAAAAATTAATGAAATTCAAAGAATAAATAATATCACAAATCCTGCCAGCATTAGCATTGGGCAAGAATTAATCATTCCTGTATCTCAAATGCACTAAAATTTGGCAAACAAAATAAATTCAATACAAAAGTCCTATAAACTTTATAGGACTTTTTGATTAATCTTTTTTACTAATTCAAGACTATATGAATTAATATTGTTTTTAGTTGAAAAATCATTTAAACCTTTTAAAAGAGGTATAAAATGAAAAAAATAGTCTTTATTATAATTGCGAATTTGCTGTTGGTTTTTGCGTATGGAGAAGTTATCTCGGGAAAAATTAACCATGATGATTTGAACTATAAAAATAAAATCGTTGATTATGCTACTCAAAAGCCGCTTTCTAATGCTAAAATTTCAATTCCTGAATATAATTACACAACATATTCGGATAAAAATGGCGTTTTTAGACTGAATGCCGATGTTAATAATAAAACAGTTTTGCTTGTTGAAAAAGAGGGCTACAAGGTCTTTTCTTTGACGGTTGATAATACTGTTTTAAACAGCCCTTTGAAATTGGGAATAGAAAAATTGAGTCCTTTGGATATGCAAATAAGTGATGGAATAATTCATCTTGGCGATAATATGTTTTCGTCTAATAGCGCTAATAGCGGCGATTTTAGGCTGAACGCCAGCGGACATTATTTATCTAAAACGTTTAAAAAACCATATTTAACTTCCTCTCAAGAAGTTGTTTTAAGAATTGGAACAATAATCGGACTCGATACTAAAAAAGCTAAATCAATCGGGCAAAATAAGATAGCAAAAGTTTATTCAAGTCCGATGGAGGTGTTTGTTAATGGGAATAAAATTACAAATATCGAAATTAATCAGGATAATTTAGAAATTGTTATTCCAAGAAACGTTTTAAAAGAGGATAACGAGCTTATTATTCAAACGGGCAGAAACCTCTTCCAGAGCGAATATATAGATTATGACGATTGCGAACTTGCAAACATTAGAATAGAAGTTAAAAACAAAGGCGGATTTTTTGCAGGCAAATAGATGTTTGTAATATAATTCAAGTATGACTTTTCCTTATGACAATTGGAGATTGAAACTTGATAGGGATGAAAACCCTTACCAAACTTCGTATTTTGCCCATAGCGCCATTAGAAATATGGATTTTGACGAGCTTTCAAGGTTTCCAAATTATAATAAAATCAAAGAAAAATTATCAAAATTATATAATATAGATAAAAATTCGCTTTTTTTAACAAATGGGGTACTTGGAGCGCTTAAATTTGTTTTTGAAAAATATTTAGATAAAAACGATGAATTTTATAGCTATAATCCGCTTCCTGATTATATTTTAAAGTCTGTTAAAAATTTTTGTAAGATAAGATTAATTGACTATGGTCTTGATTTTAAATTTAATTATGAAGAATTTTTAAACGGGATTGATGGTGCGAAAATCGCTTATTTATCAACTCCAAACACTATAACGGGCGAATATATTCCTTTGGATTATATAAAATGGCTTATTGAAAACAAGCCAAACACTTTGTTTGTGGTGGATTGCAGTTATATCGATTTTGTGGAAGACGCTTCTTTTTTAGATTTTGTTGAACTAGCCAAAAGTCATAAAAATATTATTTTGATTAAATCATATTCATCTGCTTATGCGCTGTCCGGTTTGGATTGCGCCGTTGTTGTTGCAAATGATGAAGTTATGGATGAGATTAAAAAAGAAGTTACAGTGGATGAGGTTAATATAATTAGTCAAAATTGCTTGAATAGCGTTTTGAATGATTTTAAATATTTGCTTGAATTGCAGAAAAACAATAAAAGCGCAAAAGAGTTGCTATATAAGGGTTTAGAGGATTTGAATTATAAACCTTATGAAACGAATAGCAATTTTATTTTGTGTGATTTTAAAAATAATTGTGATTTTTGTTATGAAAAATTGAAGAAAAATGGGATTTTGACGAAAAATTTTTCAAATAATCCAACTTTATCGACTCATCTTAAAATAACAATTCCAAAGCTTTCGGGCGTTAAATATATGCTTGAAGTGTTGGCGGTTAAAGATATTTTGATTTTTGATTTTGATGAACTTGTTTTTAAAGATGAAAAATTGAATATTTCGCTTGAAATGTTGGACGAATTAGAGGAAAAATATGACTTGGTGTTGCTTGTAAAAAACTCTGAAAACGAGGCAAGAAAGGCACTTGAGGACTTGGATATAAAAAAATATTTTTCTTACATTTTGACTTTATCGAATTTTAAAAAGGAAGCGGATTTTATTTTGTATAGTTTGCAACATATTAAAAATCATTGTAGATATAATTCTTTAAAATATTTTACGGCAAGCGCTGAAAACACTATGGCGGCAAACGAGCTCAAGGTTGAAACTATTGGGGTTTTGACGGGCAATAATGATAATATTATGATAAATAATTTTAAGCATTTGGGTGTGAAAACGATTTTAAATTCAACAAATGAAATTAATGATTTTTTAGAAAAAAATAGCCAATCGGACAATGTAAATAGCCAAATTGTTTTATAAAATCTTTTTAAAACAAGGAGGAAACTATGTCAGAAGAAGAAAAACAAGTAAAAGAAGAGTGTTGTTGCAAAAAAGCGCTCAAAAAAATCATTATCATTGCGCTTGGCGTTTTCATTGGGGCGTTTTGCGCGTTGAGCTTCTTTGATAATCTTAATCGCCCAAAAATTCCGTTTATGTATGGCTTCATACCTGAAATGCAAATGCCATACAAGTTTCACCACCATGGCGATTGTAAATGTCATAAGAAATTTATGAAAAAATTTATCGAAAATCAAAAACAAGATTTTGAAGATAAGATGGAAAACGATAAATAGTTTAAGAAAATAAAGCTCCTTTTTTGGGAGTTTTATTTTTTACTTGATATTTTATTTTATTTATGGCAATATTGTTAAGTAATCGATTTTTCGTATGGCAAGGTAGCTCAGCTGGCTAGAGCGTTCGGCTCATACCCGAGAGGTCGAGAGTTCGAGTCTCTCCCTTGCTAATAAAAAGGAACCTAGGGATAGGTTCCTTTTTTTGTGCGGTCGAGATTACGTCTCAGCTTCAGCTTCGCTTTTGTATATTCTATAACTCGTAAAACTCGTTAAGAATATTGGTATCCCCTGCTAATAAAATCCTAAAACCGACTTTTTTTACTTTGTTTAGTTTTAGGGTTTCAGTTCAAAGAAAGTTATTTAGATAGAGCGTCTGAAATTTTAATCAAATTAAAGAAAAAAGAAAAACAGCGCTTGAAGCTCATCGTATGCAGATAAAAATATGGCGCTAGCGAAGTCGTTTATCCAAGAGGAGCGAAATTTAAAGTTTTGGATAAAAGAATAGAAGAATACATCCATACTATCCAAGAACGCAATATTAAAACCAATGCTATTGATGAAATACCTTCTGCTTTGCATAGGTGGATTGTTGAATTACAAGAAATTTAAGCTTTACCCTCTATTCTTATACCTATTATGAAAATAGAACAGCAACAAAAAGCCAACAAAGGCAAATGCGCTGCCGTAGAGTGCTGTGTAGTTGTATGTATAACCTGCGGCAATTGGTATAGCGCCAACGTATGCGCCAAGGGCGTTTCCAAGGTTGAATGAAATTTGAGAGCAAGAAGCGCCCAATATTTCGCCGCCTTTGGAGTTTTCAATCAACAAAACTTGTTGAGGGGCGGAAACTGCAAACAAACAGCCTGTTGATAAAAACATTAAAACCACGGCTGCGTATGGGTTTTTTGTGAAGAAAAACATTGAGATCAAAGCTAAGAAGCCGAAAAACTGGGTGAAAGCCGCAAAGGATGATGGCGAATATTTGTCTGAAAATTTTCCGCCCAAAAAGTTTCCAACGCACATTCCTGCGCCCGATAGAACCATCATTAAAGAAATGAATTTTGGGCTAATTCCTGAAACGTTTACCAAAAGCGGATTTATATAACTATACATACAGAAAATTCCGCCATTTCCCATAATAACAGCTCCGATTAATATCCAAGGCGCAAGCGATTTAAAAATTTTAAATTGACCTCTAAAACCTGTGTCGGGCAAGGGTTTTAGATTTGGAATGAGTTTGAATATGCTATATAGCGTGATTGAGGTGAATAATCCGATTATCAAAAAAGTCAATCGCCAAGAAATATTGTGGCTTAAAAATGTTCCAAACGGAATGCCGACTAAATTTGCAACAGTCATGCCTGAAACCATTGTGGCTACTGCTTGATTGGTTTTTCCTTTTTCGCAAAGTTTTCCTGCTGCTATTGCGCCTATTCCAAAAAATGCGCCGTGGGGAAGTCCTGCGATAAATCTTAAAGCGCAAAAAGTCAGATAGTTTGGCGCAAAAGCCAAAAGCAAGTTGGCTATTAACATTATTGAAACCAGCACAATTAAAACCTGTTTGAGGGGTTTATTTCTTCCTATTATTGTTAAGATGATTGAGCCGAAAACCACGCCCAGAGCGTAAAGCGAGATGAAATTTCCTGCAAGCGGAATAGAACAATTTAGGGTTTTGGCAACATCCGGCAAAATCCCCATCATAACATATTCAGTTAATCCAAGCCCAAAAGTTCCAAACGTTAAGGGCAATAAACACAATGATTTTCGCATATTTTTTATTTTCTTTTTGTTGTTTTCGGCAAAAAAATTTTAATAAAAAATCAACACTAAATCAAGCAAAAACTAGAATTCCCAGTCTTCAAAATTTCTTCTTGAATGTTCTTTGATAAACTCATATTTTTCAGGACTAATCAGCCTTAAAAATCCATCAATCAGCCCGACGTCATCTTTTTGTTTTAAATCTATATTTGAGTTTCTCATTCTTTTAACTGTTCTTTTTGAACTCATTGAAGCAGGCAAGCTTGTTCCGATGAGCATTCTATTTGTTGAAGCGAGTTCAAGCCTTTTTATTCTTGCTTCTTTTGGGGTATATCTCCAAATTTTGGTCAAAAGTTCATCTTCAAGTTGGTCTAATCTTGTTGAATCGTCAAGGTCTTCATAGGTTTTTGAAAAATGTCTTTTTTCCATCATTCTGACACTTTTTAATTCTTTAGGCGAAAAATTAACCACATAGGGACTTTTTGGTGTGGCATTTTTTATATCTTCTTTTGTGATAACTATTGTTTTAACGGGTTCATAGCAAAAACCGTTTAAAGGTAAAACCGCAAAACAAAAGATAATACAGTATGAAATTCCAAACAAAAAATGTCCAGAAATGCTTTTTCTAAAACTATCCATTTTACTATAATGAAGCTTTATATGAAATTAAAAATCGCAAAGAAGAATATTTAAAAAAATAGTATTAACTTTTGTAAATAAATAATTAAAATTATAATTATTTATTAAAGTTCGACTTAAAAAGTGTCGTAAATTAATTCATAAGTTATGACGACAAAGTTTTAGAATGAAAACGGTGCAAAGTAAATGAAAAAATTTTTATTAGTGGTGTATTTGGTTGTTAGCCTTTTTGTGTGTATGCAAGATACTTTCGCACTGGACTATAGCAAGATTTCAACAAATGCCAAAATTACAAGCGCCTTAACTCAACTTGAAACAATAAACAGACGTGATGTTATTGCAATTTTATATGGAAGAAATGCCACAAGAAAGCCAATTAGAGTATTATTCAGAGATTTAAGAATGTATGGTTATTCAAATTGCGAAGCGCTAACAGTTAAAACAAGAAATAACGGGCTTGTTATTTATATTAGCGCAGAACATCGTGGCGCAAGTCCTGAATGTATTGCTTGTTTAATTGCTCATGAAGCTCAACATCACACTTATACAAATTCAAAAGCAGAAGAACTTAGAGCATGGATTTCTGAAGCTCAAGCATGGAACGAATTTACAAAAAGAAATCCATCATTGATAACAAAAAATGAACCTCTTGCAAAAAGAGAAAACTATATCGCTAAAGTTAGAACAAAAGGCGGAGTTCAAGGCGTTCAAAAAATTATCGCTGCAAACCCTGTATATGCGGGTTTAAACTAAAAAGCACTCATTGAAAATCAACAAGTGCTTTATTTTATCATTATTAATTTAAACTAAACGTCAATATTAGTAGCGTAAACTGCGTTTTGTTCAATGAAATCACGACGAGGAGCAACATTATCACCCATTAAGATATCGAATAATTCGTCGCAAAGTTGAGCGTCTTCAAGACTTACACGTTTTAAAGTACGATTAGCAGGATCCATTGTTGTTTCCCAAAGTTGTTGAGGCATCATTTCGCCTAAACCTTTGAAACGTTGGATTTGCATACCTTTTTGTCCTCTATCTTCAATCAATTTTGATAATTGTGTAAATGAAGTGATATCAACTGAGCCTGTTTCGCTTTCAACTTTTAACATTTTTTCTTCTTCAATTAAAAATTCTCTGATTTTTGGATATGCGTCTTTTAATCTTGCAAATTCTTGAGATTTAATCATGTGTTGAGTAATTAACACTGGTTCAGCTTCTGCACCTAAATCAATTTTCAAATTAAATTTGGTGTTTTCAGGATTTGAAGTTAAGAACACTCTATATTCTTTAGCATTTTCAATTCCATAATTTTCAGCATGGTCTTTAATGTAGTGAGATAAATATTCGTAGTGTTCTTTCATTTTTTCTTCGTTTGTAAAGTCGTCTGCTACAATTCCGGAGCGAATTAAGCCACGAACAATTACAGAAGGCATTTGGTTGATAATAGGATTATAGAACGCTCTATAGTATTTACCCATTTCATACATTAAAGGTTCAAGTTTATCTTCTGTGATTGATTTATCTTTGCTTCTGTTGAACAGTTGAATTCCTTTAACCCCACGTTCACGAACCATGCGCTCTAAAGCTCTATCGTCATACAAGTATTCAGTTTGTTTGCCTGTTGTGATTTTGTATAACGGCGGTTGAGCGATATATACATAGCCATTTTCCAACAATGGGCGAGCATATCTGAAGAAGAACGTTAACATTAAAGTTCTGATGTGAGCGCCATCAACATCGGCATCTGTCATAATTACAACTTTGTGATAACGAAGTTTAGCAACATCAACTTCTTCGGAGTTTTTTGAAATATTAATTCCAAGAGCTTGAATCATTGTTTTGATTGAATCTGAATTATAGATTTTATCAAGTCTTGCTTTTTCAACGTTCAAGATTTTACCTCTTAAAGGCAAGATAGCTTGAAACATTCTGTTTCTGCCTTGTTTAGCTGAACCGCCCGCAGAATCACCCTCAACTATATATAGTTCGCATTTTTCAGCTTCTCTACAAGAACAATCGGCTAATTTTCCTGGGAGAGATGAGCTTTCAAGAGCAGTTTTTCTTCTTGTTAATTCACGAGCTTTACGAGCAGCCTCACGAGCACGTTGCGCTTGCATTGTTTTATCAATGATTGTTTTAGCAACTTTTGGGTTAAATTCTAACCATTCATTGAATTTATCTCTGATTACATCGTTAACAGCAGGCGTAACTTCTGCGTTTCCAAGTTTTTCTTTTGTTTGTCCTTCAAATTCGGGATTACCAATCTTAACTGAAACGATAGCGGTTAAACCCTCTCTAACGTCTTCCCCTGCAAGGTTTGCGTCTTTGTCTTTTAAAATATTATTTTTTCTTGCGTAATCATTAATTACACGAGTGATACCGTTTCTAAAGCCTGTTAAGTGTGTTCCGCCGCTGTGGGTGTTGATGTTGTTTGCAAAAGATAACACGTTTTCTGTGTATGAATCTGTGTATTGCATTGCAATTTCAACGTTAATACCATCAACCAGTTTTTCAATATAAACAGGTTTTTCAAATAGAACATTTTTATTTTTGTTTAAATGTTCAACATAGCTTGCAATACCGCCCTCAAAGTGGTATGTTATTTCTTTTTCGGCTTTTTCGTCATGGAAAACAAGTTTTAAACCTTTGTTTAAAAATGCCATTTCACGAAGTCTGTTTGCAATAACGTCGCAATCTATTTCTGTTGTTTCTGTGAATATTTCAGGATCGGGCCAAAAGTGTGTTTTTGTTCCGTGTTCTGTTGTTGGGCGAATTTGTTCAACTCCTGTTGTTGGTTCGCCTCTTAAATATTCTTGACGATGAACAAAACCATCTCTTGAAACTTCAACTATATATTTTTCTGATAATGCGTTAACTACAGAAGCACCAACGCCGTGTAATCCGCCTGATACTTTATATCCGCCATCACCAAATTTTCCGCCGGCATGGAGAACTGTATGCACGATTTCAAGAGCTGATTTTCCGCTATCAGGCTTGATATCAACAGGAATACCACGTCCGTTATCTTGAACCGTAACAGAATTGTCTTTGTGAACAGTAACATGGATTGTATCGCAATATCCTGCTAAAGATTCGTCGATTGAATTATCTACAATTTCATATATACAATGGTGTAAGCCACGTTGAGAAGTTGAACCGATATACATCCCCGGTCTGACTCTAACGGCTTCTAACCCTTCTAAAACTCTAATATTACTAGCGTCATAATGACTATTATTCACAGCAGTATCTACCAAAATATAAATCCCCTTCGTACTCTATAGTTATATTGTACTATAAAGGAATTTTTTTGTAAAAGCGGATTTTTTTGAATATATTTTTCTTAAAACTCATCTAAATAATTGAAAAAATATTTTTTTTAATCTCATATTTTTTTAAATTAGTATAATTTATATATAAAAGACTAAAATTGAGGGAATTTTATATGACTACTAATCAAGATGGAATTATTGTTCAAATAATCGGACCGGTTATAGACGTTAAATTTGAAAGCGGAGTTTTGCCGGAGATTTTTGACGCATTAGAAATTTATAATGATGACGGCAAAAAAACAACTCTTGAAGTTCAACAACTTCTTGGCGAAAACACGGTAAGAGCCGTTGCTATGTCATCAACAGACGGTTTAAGACGTGGAATGAGCGTTGTTAACACTGCTGCTCCTATTAAAGTTCCTGTTGGAAAAGGAATATTAGGAAGAATTTTAAATGTATTGGGCGAACCTGTTGATAATGCGGGTGAAGTTCAATGCGAAGATAAATTCCCAATCCACAGACCCTCTCCAAAATTAACAGAACAAAATACAGATATCGAAATATTAGAAACAGGTATTAAAGTTATCGACCTTTTAATGCCTTATCAAAAAGGTGGAAAAATTGGTCTATTTGGCGGTGCTGGTGTTGGTAAAACCGTTTTGATTATGGAATTAATTCACAATATCGCAGCTCAACACGACGGTGTGTCTGTGTTTGGCGGTGTTGGAGAAAGAACTCGTGAAGGTAATGACCTTTATAATGAAATGAAAGAATCAGGCGTATTAGATAAAGTTGCCTTAATTTACGGACAAATGAACGAACCACCAGGAGCTCGTATGAGAGTTGGTCTTTCAACTTTGACTTGTGCCGAATATTTCAGAGATGTAACTCATCAAGACGTATTATTATTTATTGATAATATTTTCCGTTTTGTTCAAGCAGGTTCAGAAGTTTCTGCTCTATTGGGCAGAATGCCTTCAGCCGTTGGTTATCAACCAACATTATCTCAAGAAGTTGGTGAACTTCAAGAAAGAATTACATCAACAAAAGATGGTTCAATTACTTCTGTTCAAGCGGTTTATGTTCCTGCAGACGATTTGACAGACCCAGCTCCTGCTACAACATTTACTCACCTTGACGCTTCAACAGTATTATCAAGAAATATCGCTTCATTGGGTATTTATCCTGCTGCTGATCCATTAGAATCATCTTCTCGTGCGCTTGATCCGCACATTATCGGCGAAGAACACTATAGCGTTGCGAAAAAAGTTCTTGAAATTCTTCAAAAATATAAAGATTTGCAAGATATTATCGCTATTTTGGGTATGGATGAATTATCTGAAGAAGATAAATTGACTGTAAACCGTGCAAGAAAAATTCAAAAATTCCTATCTCAACCATTCTTCGTAGCTGAACAATTCTCAGGCGTTAAAGGAAAGTATGTTAAGCTTGAAGATTCTATTAAAGGCTTTAAGGAAATTATCGAAGGTAAACACGATAACGTTCCTGAACAAGCATTTTATATGGTTGGAACAATTGAAGATGTTCTTGAAAAAGCGAAAGCTCAAGAGGCTGTTGGAGTATAGTTTTTATGACAAACGATATACATTTAAAAGTTATAACCCACGATAAAATCGTGTATGAAGATGATATATCAGAGCTATACGTTCAAACTCAAGATGGCAGAATGGGTTTTTTGAAGAACCATATTCCTGTTGTTTGCGCTCTTGACGTTGGAGTGGCAAAGGTTGTTAAGGATGATTCTTGCCAATGTATTACGGTTATGGGCGGAATACTTCAATTTTCAAACAATCAGGCAACAATTTTAACAGATATTGCTGAACTTGATTGCGATATTGACGTTGTTCGTGCAACCCATGCAAAAGAAAGAGCAGAAGCAAGAATTAAAGCCAAAGACGATAATCTTGATGTTGTAAGGGCGCAAATTGCGCTTGCTAAGGCGATAGCTAGAATTTCAGCAAGAAATAATAAGTTTTAATGCTTGATTTTAAAGCTTAATTATTCTATATTATATGTATTACTTTTGGGTTCGTAGCTCAGTTGGTAGAGCAGGAGACTCTTAATCTCTTGGTCCTGGGTTCGAGTCCCAGCGGGCCTAAAAGTTTATTTATTGTTTTCTTAAGATATTTTTTTTGACTCCCATTGGGAGCAATCGCTTGTAGAATTATTTGTAATTCTTAAAGGCTCTGTTGAAAACGTTTCATCATATTTAAAAACATATATAGTTATTACTGTTGAATTATTAGATAAAAACGATGTAAAAATCGGAAAAAAGATATAAAAATAACTTCCCTAGCGCCGGCAGAAAAATATAAAATTGATGAAACCGTATGGAATGAAAATGTAAAATCGTATAAAATAAAAGATATAGTAGCAAAATAACCCAAAGGAGCCACCAATGAAAAAGTTTATAGTTTTTACAATTTTATTTTCCATAATCGCAACATCAGCCCTTGCCTATGAAAAGCGTTACATCAAAAACGCAAAAGGGAAGACCACGGGCTACACAAAAACCTATTCCAACGGAAAAACTGACGTCTACAATTCAAAAGGTCAAAAACAATACACCTACAAACGCTCTTCCAATGGGACAGTGATAAAATATTCTAAAAAAGGCAAAAAACTACAAACCTATAAATAGCCTATAATATATCGCTCGGGTCAATATCCACAACCATTTTGAGGTCAGGTGGTAATTTTATTGTTCTTAAAAATCTCAAAATTGTTCGATGTCCGTTTTCATCTAATTTATTTTTCACAATGATATTGAACCTATATTCTTCTTTGATTTTTTCAATGACACAAGGGCTTGGACCAAGCACAATAAGGGTTTCATCCAACGACAATTTTTTAATATAGTCTGATAAATGCAATTCTATTTCGCTTGCGGCTTTTTGCGCACGAAATTCGTTTTTGGAAGATAAGATAATTCTAATCATCTTTGAAAATGGCGGATAATCAAGCATTTCACGCAATTCTATTTCGTTATTATAAAATTCTTCATAGTTTTGTTCTTTTGCATTTTGAAGAAAAATATTATCCTCATTATACGTTTGAAAAATTACCTTGCCTTGCTTATCCCCTCTGCCGGAGCGCCCTGCAACCTGCGTCAATATTGAAAAACCACGCTCAGAGCTTCTATAATCGGGCAAATTAAAACTTAAATCCGCATTAATCACCCCAACAAGCGTAACATTCTTGTTATCAAGCCCTTTTGCTATCATTTGAGTTCCGATTAAAATATCAATTTCGCCGCTTTGAAAGCGTTTCAATATCTCAATGTGTTCGTTTTTCTTGCTCAAACTATCGGAATCAAGCCTTTCAATCCTATAATCTTTAAAAATTTCTCTTGCTTGAAGCTCAACTTTTTGGCTTCCCATTCCAAAATTCTCAATCGCCTCTGAACCACATTTAGAGCAGGTTATAGGTGCTTTTAATTCAAAATTGCAATAATGACATTTGTATGAATTAGATTGAGCGTGATAAATTAAAGGAATTGCGCATTTTTTGCATTGCACCACTTCGCCACACTCTAAACACTGACTATAGCTGGAATAGCCCCTCCTGTTGATTAGAAAAATGACCTGATTTCCGTTTTTAATCGTTTCTTCAACATTTCTGATTAAAGTTCTTGAAAACAGCGTGAAATTGTGTTCTTGGCGCTCTTCTCTCATATCAATAGTTATAACCTTAGGCAAAGTCGCATTGTTAAATCTTTCCTTTAAAGTAAACAATGAATTGGAGTTAATTGCCGTGTAATAGCTTTCAATAGAGGGGGTTGCAGAGCCTAATATAAGATTGCAATTATACAATTCGCACAATTTTTTTGCGACATCTTTGGCGTTATAGCGTGGGTTTGGCATAGTTTGCTTATAGCTTGAATCGTGTTCTTCGTCTATAATAATCAAGCCCAAATTTTGAATAGGCGCAAAAACGGCACTCCTTGCGCCAAAGAGGATTTTTATTTCATTATTTCTTAATTTTTTCCAAGTTTCGTATTTTTCAGCTTCGGTTATGGAGCTGTGCCAAATTGCAACGCAATCTTTGCCAAAGCGTTCGATTGTGCGCATTGTAAGTTGCGAAACAAGGGCTATTTCGGGCGCTAAAAAGATAACATTTTTGTTTTCTTTAATACAATCTTCAATTAATTTAAAATATATTTCAGTTTTCCCTGAACCTGTGATGCCGTATAGGAGCGCAGTTTTAGGGTTAACTTTTTTAATTTCATTATAAACTTTTTCTTGTGCAGGCGATAAATTATGTTGTTCTTTTAAATCAATATCTTTATAAATTGCATTTTCTTTTTTGGGTTTTCGATATTTTTTAACATTTTTTTCAAAGAATTTTTGAGGCAAAGCCGTATTTAAAACAGTCTGAATGTCGCAATAATAGTATGTTGCAACCCATTCCAAAAGTTTTAAATATTCAAAAGAAAACAACGGGTCATATTCTAAAATTTCATTTATTTCTTTTGCTTTAATCCCCTCTTCAAGATAGTCGCTAAAGCCCACAACATAAGCCTTTAAGCCCTCTTTTCTTCTTCCGAAAGGAACTAAAACCGCTTGACCAATTTTAATTTCATCCTTTAAATTTTCGGGAATTAAATATGAGAAAGTTCTTGAACCTAATTTATTGATATCAACCAGCACTTGAGCGTATTTTGGCATTATTTAATAAGCTCCATCGGACTATATTTAAGTTGATAATCAATCAAAGAAAAGACCATTTTGGCGGTTTCGCCGTTGTCTGAAAAGTCGCTATTTTGCGGCAAAATCTTAACTTCTGTTTGATTTAGATATTTTTTTGTAACGGTTAAAAGATAGTATTTATTTTCATATTTAAACAAAATATAGCCGTTTTTGGTCTGTATTTCAGATATTTCAAACGCTTTAGATGAATTTAGAGCGCTAATCGAGCTTAAGAATAATTCATCCGGATTTTTGTTAAAAATTTTAAAACTATCGTCTAAAACCCCTGCTAGAGCAATTGAACACATTAAACAAAATAATACTAAAATTTTTTTCATTATTTTTCCATCCAAGTTTTGCCAAAACCAACTTCAACCTTCAACGGAACTCTTAGTGGTTGATTTAATTCCATTGTTTTAATCGTTAAATCCTTAATTTCATCCATTTCTTCCTTATTGACCTCAAGAACAAGTTCGTCGTGGATTTGTAGAATTATTTTTGATTTATAATTTTTTAATTTTTGATGAAGTTCAACCATAACCATCTTGATTATATCAGCACTCGTTCCTTGAAGTGGCGCATTAATTGCGGCTCTGTGGGCGAATTCACGAATGTTTGCGTTTCTTGAATTTAATTGAGCGCCCAAATATCTTCTTCTTCCATACAAAGTTTCAACATAGCCGTTTGTTTGCGCAAATTCAAGGGTTGAATTAATGTATTGAGAAATTTTAGGATAAGTTTGAAAATATTTGTTAATTAAATCCTGCGCTTCATAAGGCTCAATTCCCAATGTTTGGGCTAAACCATACCTTGTTTGCCCGTAAACTATACCAAAATTAACGGTTTTAGCCTTTCTTCTTTGTTCTTTTGTAACTTCTTCTAATGGAACATTAAAGATTTTTGAAGCCGTTATAGAATGTACATCAACATCATTTACAAATGAATTGATTAAAATTTCATCCTCGCTATAGTGCGCCAATAGCCTTAATTCAACCTGTGAGTAATCAGCGCTCATAATCAAATTATCAGGACTTGAGGGGATGAAACCTGCTCTAATTCTGTTTGAAAATTCTGTTTTAATTGGAATATTTTGCAAATTCGGGTCAGATGAGGATAATCTTCCTGTCGTTGTGACGGTTTGATTAAAATGGGTGTGAATTTTTCCGTCGTTTTTAACTAATTTTGGAAGAACATCAACATAAGTTGTTTTTAATTTCATCAATTGGCGATGTTCAAGGATATTCCTTGCTATAGCGTAATATGGCGCTAATTCTTCTAAAATTTTTGCGCTTGTTGAATAGTTGCCCGATTTGCCTTTCTTTTTGGGTTTAATTTCCATATTATTAAACAAAACCTCGGCAACTTGTTTTGGAGAATTGATATTAAACTCGCATTTTGCTTCGTCATAAATCAATTTTTCATATTCTTTAACCTTAGAATTAATTTCTTCTCCGATTGATTTTAAATATGGAACATCAAGCTTAACCCCTGTGTTTTCAATGTCTTTCAACACAAAAGCAAGCGGAAGCTCGACATTATTCAATAAATCTTTTTCTTTTTGAGACAAATCTTTTTCATAAAACTCATACAAATCAAACAAATATGAGGTTAAAAGATAGTAATCATCTTCGTTTGGAACAACTCCAAGATTTTCATTAATTTGTGTAATTAAATCATGTTTTCTGGATGAATCCTTGATATAGCTTGATAATTCAACATCAGCGATAACGTTTGAAATTTCATAATCAATATTTTTGACGTTATATGTAATTTTTTTAATTTCAGGATTAGCCAAAATCTCTTTTGCTTCAAGGGTTGGAACTTTAACAACATCATTGTTTGAAGCAATATAGCAAAATTCTTTGTCGATAAAATCCAATAAAAACGCAATAGTATCGCCATTTTTGATGTTATTTAACATGGATTTATCTGAAATATTGATTTTTTTAAGTTCTTTTTTCTCTTCCGTTTGAAAAAGTCCGAGTTGAGTTTCTTCCTTTGGAAAAGAGATAAATTCAACAATATTTTGACAAGAATTTTCGCTGTTAAATGGCGCTAAAAGCTTATCTATGTTTTTGATAAACGTGTAAAATTGCATTTTTGAAAAGAAATTTTTAACATTTTCTTTGTTTGGAATATTAAGGCAAGCGCCCTCAAAATCAAATTTAATATCCAAATCATCAACAATTTTAGCCAAAAACTGCGATAAATAGGCATCTTCCTTGCCGTTTATCAATTTTTCTTTTAAAGCTTTTTTTGTTATATTTTCAACATTATTGTAAATATTATCAAGGCTTTGGTACTCACTTAGGAGTGAGGCTGCCGATTTTGGACCAATTCCTCTAATCCCTGGGATATTATCGGATGTATCTCCGCAAAGCGCCTTATAATCAACAATTTGGCTTGGATAAACTTCCATCCTGTCGAACACTTCTTGCTTATTATATTTAACAAGTTCACCTTTGGACGGAATTAAAATTGTTACAAGATTATCATCATCAACTAATTGAAAAGAATCTCTATCGCCCGTTAGAATATAGGTTTTATGCCCTTTTTCACGAGCTTGTCTTGCTATAGTTCCAATAACATCATCGCCCTCATACCCTTCATAAGTATAAATCGGTATATCAAGCGCCCTTAAACCCTCTTGAATTAAGGTTAATTGGCTTCTTAGGGTGTCGGGCATAGAGAGCCTATTTGCTTTGTATTCTGAAAATTTTTCAACCCTGAATGTCGCTTTAGAAACATCAAACGCAACGGCGATTGAATTTGGATGAATGTTTAATTTTTTATCTGCTAATAGGTCAAAAACCGCTTTAAAAAAGCCATACACCGCCCAAGAGGGGATGTGTGTTGTTGTTTGCATATTTGTGCGCTCAAGAGCGAAAAACATCCTAAAAGCTAGTGCGTGTCCGTCTATTAGAATTAAAGTTTTTTTATCTTCCATAAATTCCAAAATCCAAATCCCTGTTACTAATGATATTTTACTATAAAATCGGTATTTTGGGAAAATAAAAAAATGGGGGATTTTCCCCCTTAGTCAAACACAAAAATTGTTTAAAAACGTTGATTTCTGATGAGTAAAACTCCATCCTCTCCGTCTTTACCTGCTGCCCAACTACTTGTTGCAGAAGCGCCACCACTACCATAAAAAGTTCCTGTATCTTCATTAAATGATTTTGTTCTTTTTGAGCTGGCATAACAATTCATCCTTGAGTTACTCCATCCTGGAGCTCCATTTGCTTCAGCTACAACTGTTCCGTCAGGAGTTTTAAATATTGTTTTGCTTCCTAAAGTCGGACTCCAATTCGACGTTCCTTTTCCGCCTTTTCCGACGCTGGCTGAGTAATCTCCGGCTTCTATAGCATATTGTTTTACTGTTGTTGAAATTCCAAAACATGCCCAACGATGACCATCCGAACCTGTTCCAGGACCACCGCCACCACTACCGTTCACAAAAATATCAACATTAATGTTTTCGTAAAAGCGAATTTTTGTTTCTCCTGCTCTGTCGGAAGCAGCGTTAACGGTTAAAAGCCAATCGCCATTTATATCGCCGCTAAATTCGCATAATGCAGCATTTTCACATACGGGTATTTGTTTGGTTGAAACGCAGCTTCCATTATTTTTTTCGTATCCGCTATTGCAAGTAAAATTTGTTCCGTCGCATGTAGCGTTATTCGGACAAGTAAGGCAATTTGAGCCGCTTATATATTGATTGGAATTACATGTGGTTTTTTCTTTAACGCAAGTCGTTCCAGATAATGTATATCCGCTTTTGCAAGTAATAACGCTTGTTCCGTTGCATGTTGCATTGCTTGGACAAGCAAGACAGCTTGTTCCGCTTATATATTTTCCGCTAGGGCAGGAAAATGCACAATATAATCCAGATTTTGTGTAATTTGTGTTGCATATAAAACTGTTTGTTCCGCCTGCACAAGTTGCATTGTTTGGGCAATTTAGGCAACTTGAACCTAATAAAAAATAATTAGCTTTGCAACTTGAACAATTATTGGCATTTTCACTACAAAGAGTGCAATTGCTATTACATGCAAGGCAAGAACTGTTTGCTGTTGAACTTGGAATGTAATTTCCGCTATTGCAAGTTTTGCAAGTTTCTTTTCCTTCTTCGTTTTGATATTGATTGCCTGTGCAGGTTTTGCAAGTTGTTTGTTTTTCTTCGTTTTGATAATAGCCGACTGGGCATAGTTCTTGTGTTTTGCCATTTGGGCATTTTTGTCCTTTTGGGCAAACTTTGCATTCATTGTTTTCTAAATAGTATCCGTCTTGGCATTTTGTGCAAGCTGAAGAAGTGCATTCGGCACAATTTAAAGTGGTACAATTTAAGCATTTGCATCGAGAATTGTTTTTGTATTTCCCTGTTTCACAATTTTTATTGCACAATAGGCAAGATGTGCCGTTGCAAATATTACAAGCACTATCTATAGTTGAACAGTCTAACTTTATTGGAGAAGAGCTTGTTAGTGATATCATATTTTTGGATAATTTTTTTGAAATTACAGGCGCAAAGGCAGCGCTTATAAGGCTTACGGTTATTAAGCTTATCATTAATTCAACAAGCGAAAAAGCAGAGTTTTTACTCTTATATATTTTGTGTTTCATATTTTCCTGTTTGATGTTAAATTCTTACGTTTAGGTAGAAAAAAAGATGATTTTTCTACCAAATTATAATATTATTCTAACTAATTATGCGAATTTGTCAAATAAATTCTAACAATTGGGTAGTTTTTAAATTTGAAATTTCTTTTATAGTTTAGAAATGGAAAATATAATCGTTGAAATCGGTAATAATATTAAAACATTGAGGAAAAATGCAGGTTTAACTCAAGCTCAATTGGCTGAAAAAATAAATGTCGATTCAAAATATATAAGCAGGCTTGAAACAGGCAGCTCAACTGCTTCAATTGCCACTATATCAAAGCTTGCCGGTGCTTTAGGTATTGAAGTTAAAGAATTGTTTAAGATTGAAAATATTAAAAATAAAAATAATTTGATTAAATCCATTAATCAAGAATTATCAAGGTTGAACACAAAGGATTTAGAAGCAGTCTATTTGATGATTAGAGCGCTTGTTGAAAAATATTCTTAAGCAAGTGAGAATATTTCATAAATTTCATCATCGGTTAATTCTGTGATAACTTTTTCGCCCTCGAATACGGCTGCGTTAGCCAATTCTCTCTTATCTTTGATGATTTTATCAATTTTTTCTTCAAAGGTTGAAAGGGTGATAAACCTGTGTATCATAACGTTTTTGTCCTGTCCGATACGATAGGTTCTATCTGTCGCTTGGTCTTCAACTGCAGGGTTCCACCACAAATCATAATGTATAACATTAGAAGCACTAGTCAGGTTAAGCCCCAAACCGCCTGCTTTTAGGGATAATATCATTATTTTTTCTTTTAAATCCTCTTGGAATTTTTTGATGGTTTCTTCCCTTTGTTTAACATTCAAGCTTCCATGGAAAAATAGGGGGGTTTGATTAAATTCTTCAGCGATAATGTGCTCTAAAATGTTGCCCATTTCTTTGTATTGAGTAAATACAAGCACTTTTTCGTCGTTTTCTAAAATATTTTTTAATATATCAACAAGTTTTTGCGTTTTTCCTGACGCATTAGCGGACATATCCCCGTGTTTTAGGTAGTGATACGGGTGGTTGCAGACTTGTTTTAAGTTTGTGATAAGTTTAAAAATTGCGCCTCTGCGGTTCATTTTGCTTTCTGATTTTGAAATATTTTCCATTGATTCTTTCAAAATGCGTTCATAAAGCGCAACTTGGGTTTTTGTAAGATAACAAAAATCGTCAAGCACAATTTTTTCGGGCAAGTCTGAAATGATTGATTTATCTGTTTTTAAACGCCTTAACATAAACGGACTTATCGCTTTTTTAAGTTTGTTTGCTCTTGTTAATTCTTTAAAACGTTCAATTGGAATTGAATAATTCTTTGAAAAATCGTTCAATGAGCCAAGATAGCCCTTGTTTATGAAGTCAAAAATTGACCAAAGCTCAGACAATCTGTTTTCAACAGGAGTACCTGTCATGGCTACTTTCATATTAGCTTTAATTGCTTTAATAGCTTGAGTTTGAGAGGTTGATGGGTTTTTAATATTTTGAGCTTCGTCAATGATTAAAATATCCCAATTTGTTTTTTTGAATTTTTCAAGGTCAATTCTCAAAATTGCATAAGTTGTTAAAATAACGTCGCAATTTGTTGAAAATTCTCTGTTAAAACCGTGATATACGAGGGTTTTTAAGCTTGGAGCAAAGTTATTGATTTCTTTTGCCCAGTTGCCCATCAATGTAGTAGGGCAAACAACAAGCGCAGGTTGTTTTAGTTTCTTTTCTTCTTTTAATTTCAAAATCAAACTGATAACTTGAATTGTTTTACCAAGACCCATATCATCAGCGATACAACAGCCAAAACCCTTATTAATATTAGTATATAGCCATCTGTAACCAATTTCTTGATATGCTCTTAAAGTTCCGTTTAAGTCTTTTGGAAGAGTGATTTCTTCGATTTTTGTAAAATCGGAAATAACTTTAGCAAAAGCTGCGTCATAGTCAAAATCATAGTCGTCAATTTTGCCTGATAGAGCGTTGTGTAACAGTTGCATTTTATTAACAACAAGATTTGGCTGTTTTTCAAGTTTTAAAAGAAGTTTTTCCGTTTCTTCTTTATCAATTAAGATATATTTTTCTTTATATTTAATTAAACCTTGAGAATTTTTCGCAAGTTCTTTAAATTCTTCCGCTGAAATCTTTTCGCCATCACCCAGTGCAATTTCAACTTTGAAATTCATAATTTCATCAAGAGAAATAGTTGAACCTGTTGGATTTTCAAGAAGTTCTTTAATATCGCCAATTCTTTTTTCCTTGATTGTCGCATTAATTGAGGCTCTTGGGATGATTACATTATTCAAACCCTCAGGAAGATTAACTTCCATTCCTGCTTGCGATAAATAGTATGAAATTTGGGTTACAAGCTTATAAACGCCTGATAAATCCAACTCCATCGTCACATCTTCAAGGTCTTCAATATATTTTGTTGCCCAGTTGATTTGTTTTTCAATTAAAACTTTTTCTTCGTCAGTCAGTTTTTCAAGCTCAATAATTTCATTTGTATTCTTATTTTTTGCTAAAATTCTAAGCAAGAACTTGTCATCGCCTGAATTTTCAAGCTTTTCAATGTTGAACACAGGAACAATTTCATAGCTTCCAAGACTCATTTCATCAAACCAAGTTTGCAAATCCTCTGCTACATCGTTTCCTTTTGAAATTCTTTTTTGAAGAGTGTTCTTAACAAGGAATATTGCGGCTTTTAGGTCTTTGAAGCGATAGTGTTTAACGCCTAAGAATGTGAAAATTAAATAGTTTAAATATCTTTCAATTAATTTTCTTGTTGTTTCTTTGTCTAAAAAATCATTTTCTATAAATTGCGCATAAGCTTTAACATAGTCTTTATTTTTAAAATATGGCTCGTAATATACGCTAAATGTGTCTTTTCTGAAGTTTACAGATGGAACAAAATTTAATTTTTCAACAGTTTTTTTAACGAATTGGAATAAGTTAAAAAAGAATTTATATTCATCCGTACAATCAGTTGTATCAAGACTTTCATCCACTCCTGTGAAATATTCAAAAAACATATTAAGATTAATTTTATAACCGTATTCATCTTTTCGATATTCCGGTCTTAGCCTATATAGTGAGCCTTTTTGTTTTAAATAATAATCAAAATTATAAGGCGGAGTGATAAAAACGCTAACTTCTTTTAAGTCGCTATCAAAATATATTTTTGTTTGTCTTAAAATCGGATTTTTTGTATCAAAAGTGTCTGAAAATTCTTCTTCAATAAGCTCATAAATCAATGAAAGAGTATATCTGAAGTCTTTATTTTTTTGCAAATATGGATTTTGATCCAAATTTAATAATAGTTTTTCAACGTCGTTTTTCTTAAAGCTTAAATTAAATGTTTTTTCCATTCGAGTATTTTATTATAAAAGCTTGGTTTTTTAAAGATGTTTTATAAAATTAAATAAATTGTATGATTTTAAGAATAAAAATATTATTTTTTATTTTCAACTTCGTCGTGGAAAGTGTCGCTATGAGTCAGTTTTTTAGTTATAAAGTATTGAATTTTTGGAATTACAATTCCTAAAACAAACATAGAAACCGCTGTTCCTAGGGCATAAAAACCAAAATTCTTATTAATATTTCTTTTTGCAATTTTTTCAATTTGACTTATTAATTCGCTATCGTTCAAATTTTTACCTTTTATTTTAGATAAAATTAAATTTGAAAAATCTTCAACAGATTTTAAAATGGTTTCACTTTGTTTTTTTGAAACATATTTTAAACTATCGTCGCTTTTTCCGTTTGTAGCAAGGTTTAGCGCTTTTTTAGCAAATGTTGAATTATCTTTAATTTTTGATAAAAATTCTTCAACATTTCCCTTATTTTGAATTTGTTCTTTTATGGCTTCAACTTCTGCTTCAGCGACTTTCGGGTTGATATTAACTGTTGAAGTTAATTTATTTAATAAACCGACAATATTATTTGTTGCGCCAAGATAAAAATAAATTGAAGCTATATCCCTGAATAAGCCTTCTATTCTTTCGTATTTATTTCTTCCGTTTTTAAATCTGCCTGAAACAACCCCAAGGTCTGTGATGAAAAGTCTTGCGGTTGAATTGTTTTCAAGAATATTTGCAAAAGAATTAACGGCATTTCCTTTAAATGAAATTTGTTTTTTATAATCTTCAAAAGAAACGGGTTTTAGGGCTGAAACATTGTTGTTTTCTTTATTAACGTCATTTTTATCTGTTTTTTTATTCAATTTTGAAGATATTTTATGATTAATTTTAGGCAAAATAAAACCTATAAAAACAGTCGCAATAGCCGTTGCAGCTACCATATTTGCGCATTTAAAATTAGCAATTTTGGGATTTATATTATTTTTTTCAATAACTTCTTTATTAATATCAAAATCAAAATTTTTAATTCTTGAAGCGATTTTCTCGCTAACATTTGCCCCGTCTTTTGTTGCAGGAGCGTTTTTAAAGATTTTTTTGCCTAAAAATTCGCCCGTTTTTTGTAAAATTTTAACTCCATACACCCAAACAAGAGCGCTAATTCCTTGCTCCACAAGCCTTTCAGTTGCTTCTTTTTTGCCCCCTCTTTTGTTTGCTTCATAGCTTCGCCCTGCTGTTACTCCGCTTTCGATAATCAAAGTCGGAATAACAGCATTAGAATTATAAAATTGTCCTAAGGGCTTCACTAAAGCTGAAATGCCTTTAAAATTCGTGTTGTTATTGTTTATGCGCATAACAAATATTTAAAACATAAAAATAATTTTTTTTGCACAAATAATTAAATATTCGTTTTTTATTTATGATAAAATTTTCTTATCAATACAAATTTTAGGAGGAAGAATGAAAAAATACAGAATTGGTGTAGATATTGGCGGAACAAATATTAAAATCGCTTTGGTTGATTTTGCAGGAAAAATTGTATATAGCGCTACTACTCCGACTCGTGCAGAGATGGGCTATGAAGCAGGTGTTAATAATATTAAATTAGCTATTAAAGATTTGATGAATGAAACAAAACAAGACGCTAAAACTATTGAAGCGATTGGTTTTGGACTCCCTGGGCAAATCGATTACAAAGAAGGTTTGATTAAAAATCTTCCAAATATCCCTGGATGGGTTAATGTTCCTCTTGCAAAAATGATTGAAGATGAATTTTCAATTCCTACAAGATTGGATAACGATGTTAGATGTGCAGCATTGGGCGAATTGAACTTTGGCGCAGGAAAAGGCTGTGAAAACTTGATTTGTATTACTGTTGGAACAGGAATAGGTTCAGGTATTGTATTAAACGGCAAACTTGTTCGTGGCGCAAGCAATGCAGCAGGCGAAATCGGACACATTAAAATGAGCTTAAACGATGGACCTCTTTGCGGTTGCGGCGATTATGGCTGTTTTGAAGCTTATGCTTCAGGTCCTGCTATTGTTTCAATGGCAAAAGAATATATCGCAGGCGGAAAATCAGCTAAATATAAAGAAATGGCAACAGATGGAATAATCACTCCTTATCTTGTTGCGCAAGCTGCTCTTCAAGGGGATAGCGTTTCTATTCAAATTTTTAAACAAATGGGTAAAATCATTGGTACAGGCTTATCAAGCGTTGTTAACCTTTTAAATCCGCAAAAAATCATAATCGGCGGCGGCGTTGCTGATGCAGGCGAATTATTATTAGACCCAATCAGAAAAACAATTCTTGATAGAGCAATGCCAATCCAAGCAAGCGCAGTCGAAGTTGTTCCTGCTCAATTAGCAAATGCAGCAGGGGTTATCGGCGCAAGCTTATTAATCAACAGTTAAAAAGAAAATAAATATGCCAATACATTTTTTCTATGGAAATGAAGATTTCCTGATTGAAAAACAAATTAATAAATTAAAACAAGAAATTTTAAAAGGGGATATCAATGAACTTAATTATAAAAGGGTTGATAATCCTCCTTTTTCCTTGTTTTCAGAGTTGATTAGAACAAATGCGATGATGTTTGGCGATATTATTATTTTGATTAATTGCCCTAAATATTTTCTTGAATCAAAAGGCAAAATTTCGCTTGATGATAAACAGGTTAAAGAGCTTGTTGAGGGATTTAATAATGTATCGGATAGGGTGCATTTGATACTTGTTTGCCCGACTCCAAAAGGAGATAAAAAGAAACCTGATTCAAGAAAAAAACTTTACAAAGAATTGGTTAAAATAGCGCCCCCGATTGAGTTTCAGGAATATAAACCTTATGAGGATAAGAAAATAATTCCCGAAATGAAAAAAATGGCAACTGAATTAGATATAACTATAAACAATCCTGAATGTCTTAAATTGATTGAGGTTTGCGGTTCTTCTCTGAGGGATATTTATAATCAATTAGAAAAATTAAAGCTTTATTCTTATCCAAACAAACAAATTACCCAAAAAGCAATAGAAGAAGTAGTTTCATCCAATGTTGATATTTTTAAAATTGCGGATTTGATTATAGAAAAAAAATATAGTTTAGCTTTGAATTTAATTTCTGATATTTTGCAAAAAGAGCATTATTTGCCGCTTTTAGGGCTATTGCAAAGAAGCATAAGTTCTTTGGTAAAATTAAAAATCTACGCTCCATATTATAAAGGCTATGATTTAGCCGCAAAGTGCGGGATGAACAACTTATATGTTATAGATTTTTCTCTTCAAAAAATCAAAAATATTCCCCTAAAAGAACTTTCAAACTTAAAAATTAATTTAACAAAAGCAGAATTTGCTTTGAAAACAGGTTCAATTCAAGACCCGATAACCGCTTTTAGCTTAGCTTTTGAGAAAGGATTTTATGAATAGTCTATTAAAAAATAAATTTCCTTTTGCATATAACTATTTTGAAACTTTGATTGACTTAGTTAGACAAAATAAAAGAACTTTTCCGCAAGCTTTGATTTTTGAGGGCGAAGACACTGTTGGACAATATCTTTTTGCGCTTGAATTAGCAAGAATAATGAATTGTGAAAACAATGGCGAAGAGTCCTGCAATTGTGTGAATTGCAAGTGGATAAGAGAATTTTCTCATCCTGCCGTTAATAATGTTTCCGAAATACATTTTAAAGGGGATGATGATACTTCAACTACTGTTATATCTGAAAAACAAGCAAATCAAATAGAAAGAAGTTTGGCGCTTTCTTCTGATTATCATAGATTTTTTATTTTCTTTTCTTCAAAAAACGCAACTTTGCCGACTGAAACTCTGGAAGAGTTTGAAAAAATGGGCTATAGCACAAATATAGATTATTCTATTAATCCCCTAATTCCTAAAACCTTTAGCCCAACAACTTTAAACGCTTTATTAAAATCTGTTGAAGAGCCGCCCGAAAAAACAACATTTATCTTTTTAACAAAAACAAAAGAAAACATCTTGCAGACAATTGCTTCAAGGTGTCTTGTGTTTAAATTGAGCGGAAATAAAAAAGAAATTAATTACGATATTATTAAAAATCTTTTTAATTCTTATCCTAAATTTGATTATAAAAGCGCAATGGATGTGCATTTCGAGCTGTTAAATATCATTAAAAACAACGAAATAGAGCTTGTTGAGCTTTTAAATATGATAATGGAATATTTAAAAGATTTGATGAAAAATAATATAACAAATGAGGCTCTAGTGGCAAAAATAATTAAGGATATTAAATTAATCAACGAAGCGATAAAAATGTCAAAAGCTTCAATACTTGATAGTAATGTTCTTGAAGTTTTGATGTTAGAGTTTGCGGAAGGATAAAAATGGAAAAACCTGTTATAGCGCTTCAAATCCCAACAGGAATTGGCGCAAATTATGGAGGATACGCAGGGGACTTTGGCTATATTGCAAGAAAATTTGCAAAACATTTTCATTGTATAGTTAATCCTAATGCGGTTAATGGCGGAATATTATCGGCTATAAACTATGATATGAGCTATTTAGAGGGGCATTTGTTTGATGAATTTTTTAAGGGAAATATTAATATAACTCCTCTAAAACCTTATGAAACAAATAAAATCGGTTTAATTTTTGATTGCGAAATTCCGCAAAATATAATCAATATTCATATTAATACAATAAACGCTCTAAAAATGGTTCAAGGAATTGAAACAATGGCGATTGAATATACAGCCTCTCCTGTTGGGGTTGAAATTGTTGTTGAAAATGGAATTTCTTATGGAAATTTGAAAAATCCTGATGTTTTAATTGAAGCAAGCGAAAAATTAATTAAAAAAGGCGCAAATGCTATTGCTGTTGTTTGCTTTTTTAATGAAGATGCTGAAGACGAGGACTATTCAAATGCCTCTGGAATTGACCCTATTGGCGGAGTTGAAGCAATTATATCTCATTTAATAACTAAAAAATTTACTATCCCATCAGCCCACGCTCCAGCATTTGTTGATGTTGATATATCTGAAAAAATAGAAAATCCTAAAGTTTCTTCTGAATTAATAAGTTCAACATATTTACCTTGCATAATGCAAGGGCTTTCAATTGCTCCTAAAATATCCAAAAACGGAAAAATTAACGTTAAAGATGTTGAATATTTAATAGTTCCAAATGATGCAACAGGTTCAAGTGCTGTGTTATCATCTTATGAAAAAGGAGTTAAAATAATTACCGTTAAAAATGATACAGTCCTTGATGTTACACCTGAAAAACTGAATATAAAACCTTATATGACGTTTGAAAATTATGAAGATTGTTTATGTCAGCTAATAAAAATGTAAAAAAGAAAAAAGGAAAATTAAATAATGATATAAGTATTTATTTTCCGTATTTTAAAAAAGTTATGATAGCTATTTTTGCTATTGCGTTTTTGTTCTTATATTTCAAGGTATATAACCCTTTTTATCATATTAAATTGAAAAAAATAAATACGACATATAAGCTTATTCAAGACGAAACGACAAAAATATTTAAGAAAAACGGTTATGTTTTTAATAAAGATGTTGAAGATGATTTTTGCTCAATTATTGCGTCTAATATTAAAACAAGCGATGTTAATTGTTTTAAGGTTTTGAATAATTCAACTTTTTATGATAAAAATTTTAAAATTAATAAAACAAAAGTTGATATATTGGGGTTAAATCGTCCGTATTTTGAAGAAAACGGGGTTTTGGTTAAAGAATTTATAATTGATGTTGATGGGGTTGATAAGGGCGAAAACGTGACTGGGGTTGATCGTTTTCCAATGAAAATATATTCAAGCGGAATATTGGCAGGAAGAGTTTTGCCTGTTAATTGTAATCCGAAAGATAAAATTAATTATGATATTCCATACTCTCTTGCTTGCGGAAATGGCGGAGAGTCTGTTAATTTTTTGGGGCAAAACAAGCCTTTTGGATATAATGTTATTCAAATTGGCGGAAACAACGGAAAAAGCGTTGAAATTTTACATGATGTTTCTTTTATGAGAGCGGATTGCGCCGCTATGGGCGGAGATATGATATCAAGTGATTATTGTGATGACAAACAGATATATTGGCTAAGCGCTTGTTATGACGAGTTTCCGTGTGCTATTGAAATGTCTGATGAAACATAAATAAAGTAAATATAGGATGAAGTTATTTTGTTTAAAAGATAAGCTAAATTTATAAAATTTGTGAAAGATGTATTATGAAAAAAAATGGATTTACTTTTATAGAAATTTTTACTGCTTTAATTGTTATAATGATTATTTCAGGCATGTGTATTTCTTCTTTTAAAACAAGAACAAATAACCAAAAATTAAGACTTTTTGCTTATGCTTCAATAGTTAACCTTATGAAAGGTAATATTTCCGCTATGGATAATAATTCTAGCGAAATTGAAAAAGCAAATGTAGATAATAAAGATTGGTTATGCTTACAAATTGCAGACGCTTTTGCTCTAAAAGGAAGTGCCGATTGCGCAGTTAAAAGCGCAGGTGACACAACGGTTAATCTGACAATGGCAAACGGCGTTTCTGTTCAAGGTTTGAGTACCCCATGGCAAGAAGTCGGTGGTGGTTTTAGCAAGTTTAAATATAAAGATATAATGATTGATATAGATGGCACAAAAGGTTTAAATAGGCTTTATGTTGATAGAATTCCTTTAAGAATTTTATCAGGTTCAAAATACACAGGAATTGTTCAAGCGATAAATTGCGGAAGTTATGATAATGTTTATTTAAAAAGTAAAACCCTGATAAGCCCATATTGCACAAATGGCAAAAACGTAGATTATATTTCGGATGATTCTATAATAACTTATGATATTTATAGACAAGATAAAAAAGATTCAACAAATGCTTCTATGGTTGCTTCTTCTCAATCAACCTTAAAAGCGGATTGCTCTGCTTATGGAACAGAGGGAATTTATGATAAAAATTCTTGTAATACAAAAGGGTTTAATATAAATCTAAAGTGCTTAACGGCGGATAATTGTGCGCTTTGCTCAACATATCCTAATATTTGTAAGGATTCTGACGGGAATAATATAAATGAAACAAAGTGTAAAGAATTAGCTGCAGCCAATAATCCCGATAATTTACAATGTTTTACTTTGATACATAGACCAAATGCGGCTTTGGGCATGATTTTGGATACGGTTGTCGGAAAAGAAATTTATTAATAAAAAGCGTATTAACAAAAACAAAAAGCTATATTATAATGGTTGTAAAAGGATAATAAAAAGAGGTTTGTTATGGATATTACTTTGATATATTTGTTTATGATTTTATTTTTCGCAGCAACTTGGCTATTTATTTCGCTTGCGATATATTTTATCCCCGTAATTATAGCCTATGTTAGAAAACATAATAACACTTTGGCTATTACAATAATGACCCTTTTTATCGGTTGGACGTTTTTTGGCTGGTTAGCAGCTCTTCTTTGGGCGTTGAATTCTGATATTAAAGAAAAAACAGAAGAAAATTAGCCAAAAATTTAGCCAAAAACGGGCGGAGTTTGAATATAGTTTGCTTGGGCTTTAAGATAGTTAAATTCATCTTTTGAAGTTGAATTGTTGTATTTTTCTTTAGCCAATTTAATCATAGTTAAAGCGATGTTTTCATCCAAATCTTCGTAGCAAACAGAATTTTTAAAATATCCTTGCGAATTTTTGTCGCATAAGACTTTTTCGTCTTTATAATTTTCAACCACTTCGTTTTTAAGCTTAAGTTCGATATTATCTTTTGTTGCAATAAAAAACATATCTCTTCGAGCGTCCATTACTAAATATTCCATATTATAAGTATTTAAAAGGATTTCAGCCGTATTTAAAGTAACAAGAGGTTTGTCCAATTCTCCTGCCATAACTTTAGCTATGCTCATTGCAACTCTAATTCCTGTAAAGCTCCCTGGGCCTGAATTTACGCAAATTAAATCAAGTTTTTTTAAATCGATATTATTTTCTTTTGTCAATTTTTTAATTTCAGAAATTAAATACAAACTATGATAATTTTCATCCGTTTTTAAAATTCTTGAATACATTTGACCGTCAAATTCAAGCGCTATATATGAATTATTTAATGCAGAGCAAATACTAATTATGTTCATCTAAATTCCTCTTAAATTTTTCAATAAAATCATCATCACAACTAAAATCAAACCATCTGATATCAACATCGTCATCATCATATTCAACGTTGATTTTAAGAGCATTTTTTGGAATTTCATCATGCCCAAATTCAGCCCATTCAATAAACGTTAGTTTGTTTTCTGTTGAATATTGTCTAAGTTCGGGAATGATTGATTTTAAGCCTTTTTCTTCTAATCTGTATAAATCAAAATGATATATCGGGCAAAGCGAACTATTGTATTCGTTTAAGATTACAAAACTTGGGCTTGTAACTTTCTTATCAACGTTTAAATATTCTAAAACGTAGCGAATAAATTGGGTTTTACCAGCTCCGATATCCCCTGTTAAAGTGACAAAAAGCCCTTTTGGAGTAAGGGTTTTAGCGAATGCTTGCGCTAAGGCTTTTGTTTTATCTAATGATGTAACTTTTATTTTCATAAGTTAATTTTACATTAAAAAAATGTAAATAAATGTAAACAATCTAAAATATTTTCTAAAGAAATCATAAAAACATGTCGATATTAATTACATAAGGTTAGTTAAATAAGGAATACGGCAATGAATTACGAAAATGATTTAGAATTATGTGAATACAATCCACAAGCATTAAAATATGAAAAAGAGCTTCAAGCATTAGCAAGAATAGTTGAAGCCCCATCAATGAGTTTTTTCCAAAAGTTAATGAAAAAAATCATTTGTAAAAGTTGTGAAACAACAGTGTAATTTCCTGATTCGCATAACAACCAAAAAACCCTAAAAAGCTAGGGTTTTTTGTGTTATACAGCAACAAGCCCCTCTTTTATCGCTTTAACAGCGGCTTGCACCCTATCATCAACACATAACTTTTGCAAAATTGAGCACACATGTGCTTTAGCGGTATGCACAGAAACAATCAATTCTTGTGCGATTTGAGTATTAGATTTTCCTTGTACCAATAGTTTTAAAACTTCATTTTCTCTTTCTGTTAATTTCATTTTAATATCTCCGCTGCAACCACTAGCTGAAATTTGTGTAGATTCAGGACGTGGGAAGAATTTAAGCGCTAAATGTGCAACATTTGAATCCAACCAGCAAGCGCCTTTTGCAATATTTTTAATAGCGTTTGACAGAGTTATAGGGTCAATATCTTTAAGACAATATCCGCTTGCGCCGCAACCAAGCGAGGCTATGACTTCTTCTTCTCTATCATGTGAAGTTAGAATGATTACTTTTGTATTAGGAGCAATTGTTTTAACCTTAGATGTTGCTTCAAGTCCGTTCATCCCAGGGAGTCCCAAATCCATTAAAACAACATCAGGTTGTTCTTTTTTAATTAAATCAAGCCCAACTTCGGCGTTTGCCGCTTCTGCTATAACGTTAATGTTTTCAATTTCATTTAAAGCATATCTAAGACCGACTCTTGTAAGTTTATAGTCCTCCACGATAATTACTCTAACATCTTTTGGTTTTGTAACGATTTGTTCGTTCATAGTCAGTCCTTTCCTCTTGCTTCTTTGTTTAATTTGTTAATAGTTTGTTAATAGTTATTTGATTTTTTCGGGGATTTTTAATATGACTTTCATTGTCGTATCTGTTTTTTGAAGTTTAAACTCCGTGTTTGTTTTTCTTGTTAATTCTTTTGAAAAATTCATTCCTAAATTGAAATTAGAGTCATTTGAAGAATATTTATTTTCAAAAATCACAATAATATCCCTTCTTCTTTTTAAAAGTTCAATCGTTGCTATTTCGTTTTCCTTTGCGTGAAACGCTATATTTGAAATAATATTTCCTATAATGCTTGATAAAAATATTTCAATGTTATCTGATAAATAATTTTCATCATCTTGAATAATATCAATATGGATATTTTTGTTTATAAAAATATATTTATTATTTTCAAGTTTTTGATTAATAATCTTTTTAATGTCGCAAATGGTTGTAGTTTGCTCAAATTTGCCGATTTTAAAGCTATAATTTACAAGAAAATTTTCAATATAATTTATAATATTTATCGTTGTTTCAAAAATATCTTTATTTAATTGGCAGTTTAAATTTTTAACCAAAGCCATCTTGATACTATACAAAGGACTCTTCACATCGTGTAAAATGTTTGCTATTATTCTTTCGTTATTGTCTAAAATAGCGTTTGTTTTATCTATCGTTTTTTCCATAACTAAAAAATACAATTCATAACAACAAAAATAAATTCCCTTTTTGGCTAGTTTTCTTTAAAGAAATGTGAACAAAGTTTTTAAACTCTTTATTTTAAAAGTTGATTTGATACAATAAAAATATAATTTTAATTATGTCGGAGTATTGATAGGGTGTTTAATCAATGATTAAATTTGACTACACTAATGTGGAATATAATATTATAGGGGAAAATGGGCTTAATCTTGAACAAAGTTTTAATGAGTTTGCTCCTAAAATTCAAGAAATAATTACCAATTTGAACATGAATAAAGATAAACCGGGTTCATGGCTTCAATGGATGAATTTAGGCTATAATGAAGAAACAGTTTGGTATGTTAAAGAATTTGCTGCCATGGTTGATGGCAGATTTGATAATGTTTTGGTTCTTGGAATAGGCGGCTCAGCCCTTGGCGCACAAGCTTTATCGGAAGCATTATTAAAACCATATTGGAATTTATTAGATAAAGAAAAAAGAGATAATTTTCCTCGACTTTTCTTTTTAGATAACATTGACCCCGACCAAATCAACGCTTTATTGGACATTTTAGATTTAAAAAAGACATTAGTTAACGTTATCACTAAATCAGGTTCAACCGCTGAAACTATGAGCCAATTTATGATAATTAAAGATAGATTATATAATGAATTAGGTGATGACTATAGAAAAAATGTTGTTGCTACAACAGATAAACAAACAGGGGTTTTAAGACAATTAGCAAACGAAGAGGGCTATAAAACTTTTGTTGTTCCGGATGATGTTGGAGGACGTTTCAGCGTATTTTCCGCTGTCGGACTTGTTCCTTTGGCACTTGTTGGGATTGATATAGATGAAATTATTAAGGGTATAAAGATTATGGATTTAACCCTTAAAAATACTGATATCAACAAAAATATCGCCGCTCAAAACGCTCTAATTCATTATTTGATGGATAAAAAAGGCAACTATATTTCTGTTATGATGCCTTATTCAACAAGATTGAAATATATTTCAGATTGGTATGTTCAACTTTGGGCTGAAAGCCTTGGAAAAGAATACGATAGAGAGGGCAATAGAATAAATAATCGCCCAACACCAATCAAAGCGCTTGGCGCAACCGACCAACACAGCCAAATTCAACTATATAATGAGGGTGCTAACGATAAATTAATCACTTTTATTCGTGTTGGTGAATTTGATAATACGGTTGAAATACCTAATATATTTGAATATACGGGTTTAAATTATTTAGCAGGCAAAACAATTAATCAATTAATAAATGCCGAAGCGGACGCTACAAAAGTTGCTTTAACAGACTATAAACGCCCAAATTTAACCATAACTTTGCCTAAAATAAATGAATATTATTTAGCTCAATTATTGTATATGTTTGAAATGGAAACAGCGATAATTGGGGAATTATATAATATTGACGCTTTTAACCAACCTGGGGTTGAGCAGGCAAAAAATTATACTTATGCTCTAATGGGTCGAATGGGCTATGAAGAGTCTAAAATGGAATTGGAAGAAAAGATAAATAGGGTTAAATAATGTTAAAAGGTCCATTTTTATCAAAAGATTTTATTGGTGCAAATTCAGATTACAATTCTTCAAAAATCGTAATGCTGGGCATGCCCTATGATTGCACTTGTTCAAATAGAGCAGGAACTCGCTTTGGTCCGCAAGCAGCTAGGCTTGAAAGTATAGGGATTGAAACATATTCTGTTTATTTTGATAAAGATATGGAAGATACGTTGTTTTATGACGCTGGCGACCTTGAATATCCTTTTGGAAACGCTCAAAAAGCCCTTGATATAACGGAAAGCAATGTAGATTGTATTTATAATGACAATAAAAAACTTTTAGGAATAGGCGGAGAACACCTAATCACTTTAGCTAGTGTTAAATCTGTCTTAAAAAAATATGATAATGTTGCAGTTATTCAATTTGACGCTCATACAGATTTAAGAAAACAATATTTAGGCGAAGAGCTCACTCATAGCGGAGTTATGTATAGGATAGCGGAATTAATCGGCTATGAAAATATTGCTCAAATTGGTTTAAGAAGCGGCGAAAAAGAAGAATTTGATATAGTTAAAAAATATCAAACTTTAAAAACAAAAAAAGAAGAATTAGATAAATTCAAAAATAAAAATATCTTTTTAACGATTGATTTGGATGTTTTAGACCCGTCTTTAATGAGCGGCGTTGGAACGCCTGAAGCAGGCGGATTAAGCTATAAAGAGCTTATGGATTGGATTATGTATTTAAAAGATTTTAATATTGTTGGGGCAGATATTATGGAATTAGCTCCTGATATTGATATAACTAAGACTTCAAGCGCTACATGCTGCAAATTAATTCGTGAAGTTTTGATGTTGTTATAAGCATATTTAGCAAAAAATATTTTTTTCATGTTTTAAATTTGTATGAAACTTAATAGCATTAATCTAAACAATTTTTATGCGAATAAAAGCAATAATATTCAAAATAGAAGCATAAAATCTTATCAAACAAACTCGATTTTAAAAACCAACAAGTCTGATAGCGTTTCTTTTACGGGTTATATGGAACATTATAATGAAATGGTGGCTGAAGCGCTTAATGATATGAGCACTTTTGAAACTTTACATAAAAAAGGTGTTGAACTTCAAAAAGACGCCGCTTTAAAGAAAAAAGAAGCGTTTAAATTGAGGCTAATGTACAATATCAAAGCAAATGAGCTTCAAGAATTGTATAATGAAATGATTGAAAATGAAAATGAGATAACCATTGATGATAACGGTAACGAAGTTATACTATCAAATGATAAATCAGGGGAACAGACGCTTACTGTGATGGCTGGCGAACAGCCAAAAATGATTGCCGGTGTTAAAAATGGAAAAATTTCATCAATTTTTTTGTATAACGATGACGGTCTTTTAACTGCTTTAAGCAAGGAAGAAGGGCTTTTTAAGGTTTTTTGCGATGGAACAACAACGCAGGTGGGAACTCCTAATGGCGATTGGAAAAAAATATATATGATTTTTGATGATGGAAGAATGTTTTATGAAGACGATATGGCGAATATAAAAAAAGAAAATGGCGAAGAAATTTCTAAAGTTGGAAAAGCTTACTACTTTTTTAAGGGCGAGTTAAAAAATGCTAAGTTGGACACGCAATTCAAAAGAAATGAAAGCCCGATTAAAAATACAATAAAACAAGCATATTATTATTTAGATGGAAAATTGCGTGAAGTAAGAATTGGTGAAAATTCTACAAATGCCACTCCTGACAGCTGTTCTAAAAATTGCGTGTATGATAGTAATGGAAATGGTGCGGCGTATGGAAAAGGGTGTGAATTTAAACCTGACGGTTCAAAAAAATTTGATAAGCTCTTTTTATGTTCTGAGATTTCATTTTACGAAAATGTAGTTCAGAAATTAGAAGATGATTTTGCCAGTGTTAAAATGGCATACGTTTATGACCCTCAAAGTGGAAAAATTAGCGTAATACAAAATGCTATTTTAACGGACCTTCCTTGCTAGCTTAAATATTGTTAACGATTGGGCTTTTATTATAAAATTTATTGTATAATTTTTGTATGATAAAAGTTGGAATAGTGGGCTTAGGGTTAATTGGAAGCTCTTTATTAAAGAAAATATCAAAAAATCCTGATTACGAGGTGTTTGTTTGCTCAAAATCAAGCTATTTTGACGCTTTTCAATATACGAAAAATTCTTCTGACGAACTTAATATAGTTAAAGAATGCGACATTATTTTCGTTTGTTGCGCTATATCTAAAACGCTTGATTATCTTAATAAATTAAATGAAATTTTGCCCCAAAACGCTGTTGTAGTTGATGTTTGCTCTATTAAAAAAGATTTATTGGATAAGAAATATAATTTTAATTTCGTTTTATCTCATCCTATGGCAGGAACGGAAAAAACGGGCTTTAGCGCAGGTTTTGAGGAATTATTTGAAAATAATAAATGGTTATATGAAGTTGAAAATGAATATTTAATTAAAATTATTAAAGATGTTGGCGCAATTCCTGTTAAAATCAATATGCAAAATCATGATAAATATTGCGCTGAAATATCTCATTTTCCTGCTATTTTGGCGACATTATTATTTAATATCACAACAAATACATCCAAAACCATTGCCTCAAGCGGTTTTAGAGATATGACTCGTCTTGCTGTTACAAATAGTGATTTGTTGAATAAAATGTTTGAAGATAATGTGGAAAATTTAACACATTTGTTAAATCAAACTATAATTGAATTTAATAACTTGAAAAATATGAGCTCAAATGAGAGAATAGAGTTGTTTAATCAAATTTCAGAAAAAAGAGAAAAAATGTATGATAAATTTGGGAAAAATATATACAAAATATAAAGAAATTAAGCAGAAAATCAAAGATGAATACAATAAATTAAGCATTTTAGACAGATACATCCTAAAACAGCTTTTTGATGTTTTTGCGCTTGGCGTAATCATTTTCACATCAATCATTTTTGCTTCTGAAACTTTTACTCAATTAATTAAGCAAATTTCGCTATACGGAATCCCTTTTCATATAGCAATAATGATGATTGTGCTGAATTTGCCACAGGTTTTTGTTTTAACAATTCCGATTTCAACACTTTTTGCAACGGTTATGACGGTTAATGATTTGAGTTTGAAGTCTGAAATAACCATTTTTAAAGCTTGCGGAATAAGTATCGAAAGAATTGCTCGCCCGATTTTGTGTTTTGCGCTTGTGATGACGGTTGTAAGCTTTGTTATAAATGAATTTATTGTTCCTGTTGCTTCGGTTCAATCTAAATCTCTTGCGATTTATTCGCTTGAACAAAAGCATATTCCTGAAAATAAAATGAATTTTACAATTAAAGATATTGATAAAGAAGGAAAGCTCAAACGTCTGTTTTATGCGCAATGGTGTAAAGATAAGACATTGAATAACGTTACGGTTGTTGATATTTCTAATCCTAAAAATATTCAAATCGTTCAAGCCAAAAAAGGAACGACGTCTGATTATGGTTGGAAATTTGATAACGGAGTTATATATACAATCTCCAAAAACGGCAAAATCTTTAATACAAGCTTGTTTGAAGAGTCTGATGTTTCTTTTGGAATTGGTGATATTAATGAAATGGTTAAAGAAACGACTGCGGAATTTAATTTCTTTAAATTGATGAAACATATCAAAAAGCAAAGAGCGCACCTTGAAAGGAAGATTTTCCTTGAATATAAAGTTAATTTGTTTGATAAATTGGCTCTTCCAATCACAACCTTTGCTCTTGCTTTAATTGGCATACCTCTTGGAATAACGCCTCCTCGGGTTAGGTTCAATAGAGGATTTTTGTTCAGTATTTTAATTATATTTATTTATTATGTAATAAGAGCATTGTCCATAAACCTTGGAACATCAGGCACTTTGCCGCCTTTTTTGGCTGCGTGGCTGCCTGTAATATCTATAACTTTGATTGGGGGATATTTGTTCTATAAAAAAGCATATACTATTTAAGGATAAAAAATGTTAATTAAAAAATGGCTAGATACCGTAATTGAAGATATTAAAACGATTGAAGCAAAGGATGTTGCGGCAAGAAATATTTTTGAGGTTATTTTTTTATATCAAGGTTTTCATGTTCTTTTAGCACATAGAATTGCGCATAAATTATTATATTGGAAAATTCCGTTTATTCCTCGTTTAATTTCTCAAGTTGCAAGATTTTTAACAGGAATTGAAATTCATCCTGCTGCAAGAATTGGTAAAAGATTTTTTATTGACCACGGAATGGGCGTTGTTATTGGCGAAACTACTATAATAGGGGATGATGTTTTAATTTATCAAGGCGTAACCCTAGGCGGAACAGGAAAAGACCTCGGCAAGCGCCATCCGACTATTGGAAATTTTGTAACAGTTGGTGCTGGAGCTAAAGTTTTAGGAAATATTACAATTGGGGATTATTCTTCAATAGGGGCTGGTTCAGTTGTAATTGATAATGTTCCTGAACATTGTACGGTTGTAGGCATTCCGGGGCGAATTGTTAAACAAAAAGAATATGTTCAAGGCGAATTGCAACACAATCGTATCCCTGACCCTGTTAAATGCGAAATTAACCGCTTGACTTATGAAGTTAAGGAACTGCGGGAGAAGATTGAAAAATTGGAGAAGATTAGCCTCTAAACATATTGTTGCTTTCGACTTCTTTTTTCAACAGCGGATAATCATTAATATCTTTTTCTTTTACAAATTTCATAGCTTCTTTTCTTGCGTTTTCAAGAATTTCAGCGTCATTTACAATATCAGCCAATTTAAAATCAGGAAGTCCTGATTGTCTTGTGCCCAAAAATTCCCCAGGGCCACGGAGTTCAAGGTCTTTTTGGGAAATAATAAAACCGTTATTTGTTTTTGTCATAATTGAAAGTTTGTTTTTAACTTCTGCTGAAGATGATGTGGTGATTAAAGCGCAATATGATTGAAGTTCGCTTCTTCCAACACGTCCTCTTAATTGGTGCAATTGCGATAAGCCAAATCTTTCAGCGTTTTCAATAACTATAACAGTAGCGTTTGGATTATCGACCCCAACTTCCACAACCGTTGTTGCAACAAGAATATCGAACTTTTGATTTTTAAAATCATTCATTACGTTTTCTTTTTCTTCGGCGGTCATTTTTCCGTGCAAAAGCCCGATTTTATATTGTGAAAATTCGCCCTCTTGAAGCTTTTGAGCCTCGATTGTAGCGGCTTTTGCCGATAAAGTTTCGCTTTCTTCAATCAAAGGATAAACAATATAAGCTTGATGTTTGAAAAATATTTCTTTTTTGATTAAATCATAGATTTTTTTTCTTTCGTTTGCGCCGCCAAGCGTTGTTATGATTGGTTTTCTTCCGTTTGGAAGTTCATCTATAACAGACACATCAAGATCGCCATGGAGCGATAAAGCAAGTGTTCTTGGAATTGGAGTTGCTGTCATATTAAGCATTTGGGGCATTTTTCCTTTGTTTAATAAAGCGCTCCTTTGCTTTACTCCAAACCTGTGTTGCTCGTCAATTACGATTGCGCCAAGGTTTTGAAATTCAACTTTTTCTTGTATTAAAGCGTGTGTTCCAACGGCAACGTTGATTTGCCCGTTTTTAAGGTTTGTGTTCATTTCTCTTTTTATTTTTGCGCTATTCTTTCCGCTAAACAGTCCAACGCTAAGCCCTAAGGGGGTTAGCCAAGAAGAGAAGTTCTTAAAATGTTGAATGGCAAGGATTTCCGTCGGCGCCATAATTGCTCCTTGATATCCGTTTTCAATTGCACACAATAGCGCAATACAAGCTACAACTGTCTTTCCGCTACCAACATCACCCTGTAGTAGCCTTTGCATTGGGCTTGTTGAATTCATATCGGATAAAATCTCGTCTATTGCTTGTTTTTGCCCGTTTGTAAGTTCAAAAGGCAAGTTTTTTATAAATTTTTCAACAAGTCCACCTTTTTTGACTGAAAGCTTAATTGAAGTATTTGATAGATTTTCCTTTCTGATTAGCGCCAAATTTAGCTGCATTGTAAATAATTCATCAAAAACCAGCCTTTTTCTTGCTTTATCAATTTCATCTTGATTTTTTGGCTTGTGGATATCAATTATAGCTTGCTTTTTGTCTATCAAATCATATTCAGCTTTAATATCATTTGGAATAGGGTCTTCAATTTTATCTTGAAACTTAATTAAAGCGTTATTTATAGCATTTATCAAGGTTTTTGGGTTAAGATTTTCAACAAGAGCATAAATTGGAACGATATTTGAATTTGTTTTATCAATATCAACCCCGTCGCCTAAAACCTGAATTTGAGCCTTATCAAGAGTAGTTCTTGAATTAAAATCATCATATTTAACTTTGCCATAAACCATAACGGTTGAATTTATCGGATATTGAGATTTATAGTGTTCAATTAGTTTTCTTGAAGTTGTTTTTAAGAAAAAGTTAATACAAATTGTGCCTGTTGAATCTTTAATATAAACCGTAAAAATCGTCAGTTTGTTTTTTGTTGTATAATGTTTCAAGCCTGAAATCACGCCATAAAGCGTCACTTGCTCGCCTAAAACAAGGTCTTTAATTTTTTTATTCGTAGAATAATCCACATATTTTCTTGGATAATATTCAATCAAATCCTTAACATAACGAATTCCCATTTTGTTAAAAACTTTAGCTAAAATAGGTCCAACCCCTTTAACAAAAGCAACATCAATTTGTTCAATTTCTTCTGTGTATTCTTTTTTATCTTTAGAATTTGCTGGGGCAGTTTTTGGTTTGATTAATTTTCTTAAGCGTGAAAAAGTTTCAAGAGTCTTATCAATTGTGGCTTTTCTGTGGTAAACATCATCATTTTTATATTGCTCAAAAAGGTTGATTAAATCCGAAATATTTTGCTTTTCGACTTTATTTATTCTCCTTAAAACATCATGCAAAGTGCTTATCATAAATTTTGAAAAGCAGGTTTTTCTTCCGTCAAAATTTATGTAGCGATACTTAATTTCCAGTGATACGGCGGTTTTTACTTTTTCATATATAACGTCAAAACTCAAAATTATGCCTTGTCAATTACTCGTACAACTTCATATAGATTGATTTTGTTTTGTTTTCCTCTGATTGTTACATTATTGATTGTGATAACATCAAGATAGGATTTTACAATATTGTATGTTGATTCGCTGATTAAAAAATTAGTTTTATAAACTTTATTGTAATTTTCTATTCTGCTTGCTGTATTTACTGTATCACCAATAACAGTATATTCCAAGCGGTCTTTTGAGCCGATATTGCCAATAAATGCTTCGCCTGTTGAAATTCCTATTCCGATTTCAATTCTCGGCAAGCCCTTATCTTCCCATTTATCTTGAAAATATTTAACTTTTTTAAGCATTTGATTAGCGCAACGAACAGCGTCAAGTGCGTGGTTTTTGGTGTGTTTCGGTTCGCCAAAAATAGCTAAAATGGCGTCTCCCATAAACTTATTCAAAACGCCGTTATTTTCTTCAATAATTGGAACCATAGCGGAAAAATATTCGTTCAGCAAAGTTGTAACTGAGCTGGCATCAAGCCTTTCTGATATTGAAGTAAAGTTTCTAATATCTGCAAATAAAACTGTAATATTTGCTCTTTTGCCCCCAGGTTCAATGTTATCAATATTTTTTACAACGTTTTCCATAACTTCTTGGGATAAATATTTTCCCATTGCACGCTGTATCTTTGATTTTTTAACGTTTTCAACCAAATATCGATATGAATACGCACAACCTATTGCAACAATAATGAACACTTCAGGCGTGATTAAATCTATTGCAATTCTGTTGTAGAACATAAATAAGGCAAAAAATGCGTATAATATCATAGTGACAACGCTTGATAAAAGAGCTGTGCCAGTTGGCATTACGCTTACAAACAAAAATACAAGCATGAAAACAAAAAGACAAATCAAAAGATTATAAGCTTTATTTACCGACGTAAAATATTCATTTTTCAATATATTATTGAAGTTTGTTGCTTGAATATCAACTCCTGCAAATGTTTCAGATATTGGTGTTCGCCCAACGTCAGATAAAGCTTGAGCGTTAGCATTAGAACCAATAAAAATTATTTTATTTTCAAATTCGGCTGGGTCTATTATTGGCTTTTTGCCCGCTTTTAAGGCTCTATAAGATAAAATGATATCTGAAGCGGAGTATTTTTTATGAGAATAAATTCCGTCATTGGATTTATAAAAACAAATAAAATTGGAAATAAATCCGTTAACGTTTTGAATTGGAATATTTAATGTATAGTTTTGAGAAATTCCATAGATGTTGCTATCGGTTAAAACATATTCCTTAATTCCTGTTAAATTTGAATACAAAACAAGCGCTAAAGATGGATAAAACTCGCCATTGTATTCAACCAAATGCCCTGCTTTTCTGATGTAGCCGTCTGAATCAACAGGAATATTAACAACTCCAATATTTTTAACATCTTCATAATATTTAAAAGGCGAAGCGGTGAAGCTTTTTAGAGAAGATGTGATTTTTTTTGTTTTTGTTCTTTTGTCTATAATTTTAATTTTGTTTTTTTGTTTGATGATTGAATTGTAGCGGTCTTTATTTTTATCTTTTGCAAATTCATCATAAGAAAAAGCATAACCAACCGTCAATTTTTGATAATCTTTAATTTTATTAAAAAATTTCTCATCGCTTTTTGGATGTTCTGTGTCGGGCGCTACGATAATAGCGTCGTATGCCATAAATTTTGCTTTGGTGTAATATTCAAAATAATTGAAAATTTCAAGATATTGCTCTCTTTTCCAAGGCCATCTTCCAATTTCATTTAAAGATTTATCATCAACAACAACAAGATTAACGTCATTTGAAGCGATTTTATTGAATATCGTCAATTTATTCATTAAATTATAAGATTTGTAGCGCAAAAAATCGCCTGCTAAAAAATAAATGCTAAGAAAAATAAATGCAAAAATTATAAATAGATATTTAACGTTTTTTTTGCCCAAATTCTTATCCATAGTGATATTTTATAATAGTTTCAACTTATTATCAAGAAAATTAGCCTTATTGTTAGTTTTCTGTAATATAGTTGTGCGAATACCATTCAATATCGTCGCACAATGGCGCTAATGGCACTTTGCATTTATATTTAATTCTTAATGCGCAAGATATGAAAAAGTCTGCTAAATGCGGATTTTGAGCCAGTATCGGGCTTGTTAAATATGTTCCTATAACGTTATTAAACCTTGCTCCTTCGGTTTTATCTTCGCCGTTGTTGCCTTTTCCTTTTGTAATGGTCAAAAAAGGCGTCGTGTTTGCTTTAAGATATGTTACTATTCTGTGGTTTTCAAAGCCTGCAATGGTTTTATTTTTCAAAAAATGGCAAATTCCCGTGACGTTTCCGAAAATATGCTTTCTTGAAGCAATAGAGTCAACATCAAGAATTTTAATCCCTTCTATTCTTGTTTTGTTGTGAAGTTGATAATAATTTCCAAAAAGTTGATAACCGCAATTAACTGCAAGCATTGGAACACCGGCGGCAGCTGCCACCATTAATTCATCTTTATTTTTTTCTAAATGACCAAGCGCAACTTCAAGGCTTGAAGTGTTTGAGCCGCCAATATAATAAAAATCGTATTTTGAAGCTGAAATCTTCTCATAGTCATTGATTTCATATATATTAACTTCAACATCTCTTAAATTAGCACGATATTTAAAAGCTTCCACATTTGCTCTGTCGCAAAAGCTTTCTAAAATATCAGGATATAGATATGCAATTTTTAATTTAAGAGGATTTTTTGACATTCTTTGATGGCTTCATCTACTGTTATTTTCTTCATTATACCATCTTTTCTTGTTTTAAACTCAACAAGACCTTCATTTATGGTTTTTCCAACAGTAATTCTAATCGGAAATCCGATTAATTCACTATCTTTAAATTTAACGCCTGCTCTGTCGCTTCTATCGTCTAAAACTGTTTCAATTCCAAGTTTATTTAATTCATCATACAGTTTTAGAGCGTTTGTTCTTTGAGCTTCATCATCCATATTAATTGGAACGATATCAACGTGATATGGAGCTATTTCAATCGGCCAAACGATACCAAATTCATCATGATATTTTTCAATTGCAGCCGCCATTGTTCTTGTTACTCCAATTCCGTAACAACCCATAATATAAGGTTTTAATTTGCCGTTTTCATCTGTATAACAAGCATTCATTGGTTCAGAATATTTTGTTCCTAATTGGAAAATGTTTCCAACTTCAATTCCTCGAGTAACTTTTAGAGGTTTTTTGCAAACAGGACAATATTCGCCAACTTTTACGATTGAAATATCATGAAATTCTTTTATATTTTCTTCTAAATTAGCGCCAACAAGGTGTTTATCCTTGATATTTGCTCCAACAACAAAGTTTTTCATTCCTTTAACTGTGTTATCAAAAATTACTTTAACTTTAGATGTATCAACATTTTTATATGAAATAAATCCTGCTGTAGAATTAAGATATTCTTCAACTTCAGCGTTTTCCATAGGACGAATTTCAACAGCACCTACGGCATTCATTAATTTTGTTTCTTCAACATCTTTATCGCCTCTAATCATAGCTAAAACAGGCTTAGAATCGGCAATATAGGCTACTGCTTTTAAAATGCAATTAGCGTCAACTTTTAAGAAATTAGCCAATTCTTCAATTGTTTTAGTATTTGGTGTATCAACAAGTTTTTCTTCGCTGTAGCCATAATCAGCGCCATTTGTTTCTTCAACAGGCAAAATAGAAACAGCATGGTTTGAATTTGCGCTATAATCACAGCTTTCGCAATAAAATACGTCATTTTCGCCAACCATTGTGTCTGTTAAAACCATATATTCGTGTGATACAGCGCCACCAATAGCTCCGCTATCGGATTGAACAGCCTTTGTTTCAAGCCCGCAGCGTTTAAAGATATTTGTATATGTTTTTGCCATAACTTCATATTCACGCTCTAAATCGTCTTGAGAGGTGTGGAAGCTATAAGCGTCTTTCATTGTAAATTCTCTACCTCTTAAAAGTCCGAAACGAGGGCGAATTTCATCTCTGAATTTTGTTTGAATTTGATAAACATTTAAAGGAAGTTGCTTATAAGAATTAACAACATCAGCTACAACGCTTGTTACAACTTCTTCATGGGTTGGAGCAAGGCACATTTCAACGTCGTGTCTATCTTTACAGCGAAGTAATTCTTTGCCGTATTTTGCCCAACGTCCGCTTTTTTGCCAAATTTCAGCAGGTTGAACAAATGGCATTAAAAGTTCTTGAGCGCCAGCAGCATTCATTTCTTCACGAATTATATTTGAAATTTTTGTTAAAACCCTTTGTGCTAGGGGCATATAGGTATAAATTCCATTTGCCAGTTTTTTAATATAGCCTGCTCTAACCATTAATTTATGAGAAATCGCTTCTGCGTCGTTTGGAAATTCTCTTAAAGTTTGCACAAAAAGTTTTGACATTTTCATAATTCAATTATTCTCCTAAGATATTTAATACAATGATTTTATCTTAAAAGAATAAGAAAATAAATATTTTTTAATTTATTGCTTCAAGAGTGTTAACATCAAACAAATGTAATTGACGAGGATTGATTGAAAAAGACATCTCATCTTTTACTTCTGTTTGGGCTGAAACCGTTGCGCAGTATTCTTTTTTGCCTATATTAAAGTATAAATTTTTAAATGAGCCTAAATTTTCTTCGAAATGAACTTTTGCGCTGAATTTAATACTGTTAAAATGAAAATCAGGATTATCAATCGTTGCGATTTGTTCGCTTCTAACCCCTAAAATTATTTTATTTTCGCATTTGCTCGCTTGAGGAAGAGAGGATAGGCTAAATATCACATTTCCAAAGGAAACAAAGCCGTCTTTAACGTCTGCTTCGATTAAATTCATTGGGTTTGTGCCCATAAAAGTTGCAACAAAGGTGTTTTTCGGGTGATTATATATATTTTCAGGTGTGTCGACTTGTTGAATTATCCCTTTATCCAATACAACAATTCTATCCCCCATAGTCAATGCCTCAGTTTGATCATGGGTTACATATATAAATGTTGTTTTAAGCTTTTCATGGAGCTTTTTAATTTCGGCACGCATTTGTATTCTTAATTTAGCGTCTAAATTAGACAAAGGTTCATCCATTAAAAACACTTTTGGTTCACGAACAATGGCTCTAGCTAGCGCTACTCTTTGTCTTTGACCGCCTGAAAGTTCTTTTGGTTTATAGGTTAAATAATCTTCAAGTTTTAAAATTTCGGCTGCTCTTGAAATTCTTCTTTCAATTTCACATTTTGCCGTGTGGCGAACTTTTAAGCCTAGAGCGATGTTTTCCTTAACGCTCATGTGTGGATATAGTGCATAGCTTTGAAAAACCATAGCAATGTTTCTATCTTTCGGGGAAAGATTATTAACGACTTTATCTTCGATAATAATATCTCCATTTGTTTGCTTTTCAAGCCCTGCAATAATTCTTAAAAGGGTTGATTTTCCGCAGCCTGAAGCGCCGACAAGAACGATAAATTCGCCATCTTTAATATCTAAATCTATATTTTTTAATATTTCATTTTTCCCGAAACTTTTTGAAATATTATTTAAAGAAACATTTGCCATATTATTTATCCATCTTTCATCTTAACGGTAGCACAAAAGTGAACATTGTGCCAAAATTTTCCTTAGAATATATCCAAATGTCGCCTTTGAAATCTGTGATATATCTTTTCATCAGGTTAATTGAAGCTTTAAGACCAATTGGGCGCTTTGTGTTTGTTTTTGAATATGTGTCAAAAATTGTTTCAAGTTCTTCTTTATTGAAAACCAAATCGGTTATTTTTGCTTCAAAAAGCACATATTTTTCGCAATCCAGCGAATCATTCGCTTCAAAATCTCTTGTTTTTAGAAAATCAACGGGCGGATGACCAATGTTTAAGAAGCATTTGCCCAGATTTGAAAATCTTAAAAAGATATCCATAATACATCTTAAAATGTATTCAACAATTTCAGAATCTAAAAAACAATCTCTTTGCGAAAGCGTGCTATAGTCAAGATTGAAGATGATTTTTTTGTCTTGAAAATCTTTTTGATAAATTCTTTCAATTGATTTAATTAATGAAACCAAATCGAAAGCTTTGTTTTTGTATTCAATTTTTTGAGATTCAACTTTGAATAGAGTGAATAGTTTTTCTAAATCATAGCTTAAATCTTTTGAGTTTGTGTTAATTATTTGAAGATATTTTCTTTGTTTGTCGGATAATGCTCCTCCAATTCCATCTAATAGCGCCCTTGAAAAGCCGCTTATAGAAACAAGAGAGGATAAAATTGAGCCGGATGAACTTAATAAAAAGTCGTTTTTCCCGTCAATTATTTTTTTTGCTACTTCATATTTTTCATTAATTATTTTTTGTTCTTTTTGAACGGATGTAAAGTTTCTGATTGAAACATAAATTCTTTCATTTTCAACATCACACGACGCACTCATTTGAAACTCAAGCGGCGCTTCGTCATCCTTTGTTGGGATGGATTTAACATAGATTGTATCTTGCGTTGAAATAACTTTGTTTAATTCTAATGTACCGTTTAAAATAAATTTTGAAAAATAATTTCCAACAATGTTGAATTTTTTTTCTTTAAAAATTTTAAGAACTTTTTCGTTAACGTCAAGAATTTTACCGTCTTTGGCTAAGACGAAAATCGCATCTGGCAACACATTGAAAATATTTTCGTTTTTTTGATTTTTCGGACTTTTAATTTTGTCTAAAAATTTCATATATTTTCTTTTTTCTCTTCCAAGAAGATAATATCATGTTTTTCAAATAAACAAAAGTTGTAGAGATATACTTCTTTGTAATAATTAACATTTGCTTTTATAAAATATAAAATTAAAATGGTGAAATCTCGGATGACAATGACTTTTTTTGACGTTAAACAATATAAAAATCATAAAATTTTTACTATAAATTTTGAAATAATTGATGAAAAAAACTTTAAAAATCTCATCAAAAATTTCAACTGCTCAAAAATTTTAATCAATATGAAAAACGTGAAAACTATTAATTCGCCCTTATTTATCGAGTTTTTAAGAAAAGATGTTTTTAAAATGTATAACGTTTCAAACGAGGTCTTGATTTATCTTTCTTTAGTTTTAAAAAGCGGAAAACTGAACACCTATCTTTATGTTGAGGATTTTTTACAAAACAAAAACGAACTTATCAGAAGAAAATTTTATGTTGCATAATTTGCCCAAATGATGGAATTTTTGTAAAATTTTAGGTATGTTATTTTTTGCAATATTATTGAATTTATTTTCTTCATATTTTGTCGGCGCAATTTTTAATAATATTGTGATAATTTTCATAACTTTTTTTGCCTTGGTTGTTTTAAATCTTGAAATTTTATCTTTGTTTAATGGGATAAAACCCTTCAATATCCTATTATTAGAGCTTTTTTTCCTGATTATATCTTTTTTATTTTTTAAAAAAGAAAACTATCCAAAAATTACCCTAAATTTTGATTTTAAAAGGCTAAAAAACTCTCTAAAACTTGATAAATCCTTATTAATTCTATCTTTTGCTTTTATATTTTTTCTTGCGGTTGAATTATTTTTAGCGACAATTCTTCCTGCTTTTGAGGCGGATAGTCAGACATATCACTTTTTTAGAAGCTATATGTTTATAAAACAAAATTCCCTAAATCACTTTGAAACAAACGATATTCGGGCTTTGATTATGCCAATTAATTCAGAAATTTTTTATTCTTGGATTTTGGCTTTTAAAAAGAATTTCTGTGGTTTTGGACTGGTTAGTTTTTTTTCTTATTTGTTGTTTTTAATTAACGGCTGGCAAATAGCGGAAAAATTCAAGATTTCATATCGAAAAAGATTGTTTTTCTTGTTTATTTTTTCTTCGTTTGCAAATGTGATTATTCAAATTTCGTCTTTGCAGACGGATTTATTGGTTGGAAGCTTGTTAATAACATCTTTAAATCTTTTTTTAACAAATAAAAAATCTAAGATTTATTTTTCTTCGCTGGCTTTTGCGCTTGCTCTTGGAGTCAAGACAACAGCTATAATTGCGCTTTTAGCTATATTTATTTTATATTTTTTAATTGAATTTTTTATAGATAAAAATAAAAAATTGGATAAATTAAAATATTTTTCTTTGTGTTTAGCTATAAATTTTTTCGTTTTTTCAAGCTATAACTACATTTTAAATTTTATTCAATTTCATAATTTCTTTTCAAACAATTCTTCATATTTGGCTCATAGGTTTTGGGGCGGAGTGCAAGGTTATATCGCTAATATTATTCATTTTTCTTTTCAAAGCCTTGATTTTACAGGGTTTAGATGGGGTGAATACCTGAATAATCCAATAATGACAGCAAAAAGCGCTATATTTAATTTTTTAAATATCAATCCAAAAATAGGGACAAATGTTCCGATTTATAGGGTCAATACTATTGCAGAGGAACAGATTTGCGGCTTTGGGGTGTTGGGATTTTTGGCGTTTGTTCCTGCTTTGATAAAATCTGTTTTTCTAAAAATAAAATTTAAGAATAACAAAAAAATCACGTTCTTTTTCTTTTTAACGTTAACGTTTTTAGCTTATTTCTTGCTTTTAGCAAGAAGTGTCGGCTATATGATTTATTCAATCAGGTTTTTAATCTCTTTTGTTGCCCTAAGTTCAATAGTTTTAACCCTTTTGTATTCAAAAAAATCGATTTATAAAAAAATAATAGTCGTTTTTTGTCTGTTTTATTTGCTTTTAATTTCAACGCACATCAGAAAAGCGCCCCTAAACATTGTTTTGGATAAATTCAATCAAAAAAACTATACTTTGACTGATTTTGAAAAAGATTGTTATTTAGGCAAAATCTATCTAAAAACCCCATATATCAACGAAATTTACTTTACGATTTTAAATAAATATAAAGATAAAAAAAATATTGCTTTAATAAAATCTACAAAAAGTGTCGTTTTTTATCTTAAAAGCCTTGAATATCAAGGCTATCGGGTTGATTTCTTAAATAGTGCTTTGACTAATTATGATAAGTTAAAAAAATATGACCTTGTGATTGTTGAAAATTCGTCGCAAGATGATGATGTTTTTAATGTTGAAGATGTTAAAATTAATTACTCAATAAGCAACAATAGCGTGGTTTTTAAGGATGATAATAACTTAAACTGTTATTATGCTGATATTAAACAAAATGTGACCGATAAAACCAAAAATGCAGTTAAAAGAAACTGTTTTTCATATAATTATTTATCTAAAGATAAGGATTTAAAGCTTGATTATGTTCAAGAATTTTTTATCAAAGAACTTAATCAAAACAATAAAATCTATTATTTTGTAAAAAACTAAATCGTTTCAATGTATTTTCTAATATTCATAGTTAAAAGATTTTCAATCTCTTCTAAGCTTTTGGTTTTACCGAAAACTATTGCAAACACAGGGTTTGTCTTAAAATCAATTTTTCTTATATCAAGCGGATGTGAGATATTATGAAGATATTTCCAATAGTCAACATCCTTAATTTCATCTTTTTTAATGTCGTTTGGAATGTCGCCCATTGTGAAATAATAATATGTTCCATCTTTTTTATCCAGAATTTCATCCCAGTTTGGTTTCAATTTTTTAAAATAATATTCGTAAACATTAATTCCCCAAGCGTAATAAGCTATATCGGTGATACACCAGCCGCAAAAGCGAAGAGGATTGATTTCAATTGGGATAATATCATTTTCAGAAACCCTCAATTCTAAATGAAACGGAAAATTTTTATAATTTCCAACTTCTGCGATTTTATTTAACAGCTCTTCAAATTTTCTTAAATATCTTTTCATTATTGGTTTTGAAGTGTAATAAGCTCTATCTGAAACATCTTTTCCGTTTGAAAACGGATGTTCAAAAATATTTAATATAACCGCTTTTCCATTTTCGTCAAAATAAGCGTCTAGTGCGTATTCTTCCCCTTTTATCATTTCTTCAATAACAAAAGTTGAAGTATTTACAACGCTTTTTGGAAAAATGCTTTCAAATTTTTTGATATCATCTTCTAAATTTAAAAGCGTTTTTTGCCATTCTTCAACGTTATAAATCGGATAAACTCCAAAACTCAAAAATCCAACCGCAGGCTTTAAAATAAGAGGAAATTTCAAGTCTTTCGGGTTGATATTTTTTAAATTTTCATATTCGCATTCTTTAAAAAAGTAGTTTGGAAATATGTTTTTTAAAGTTCTTCTAAATAAAGCTTTATCTTTGCTCAATTCAATCATTTTGTTTAAATTACTATCAGCTAAATTTTTGGCTATCCAATTAATTGAATTTTCAGAATTTGTGTAAAACGGCTCATTGTCGTTATTATAAGCTTTGATTGCTTCAAAAGTTGAAGTTAAATATTCTTCAGGAAGGTAATTTCTTGCAACCTCGTTATCCAAAACTTTAAAATTATTTTTCTTAATTGTTTCAATCAAAAAATCCGATACATAAGGTTTTTCAAGAATTATCATATTTTTCTCCTAAAAAAATGGCATATATTTAATATGCCATTAATTTTATCATAAATTTTTTAAAAAAATAAACTAACTTTTTATTTCAACCAAAGCATTAACTACAACAGGGTCCCATTTGTCGCCTGCTTCTTTTTTCAATATTTCAAGTGCTTCAGCGTTCGTTAGGGCTTTTCTGTGAACTCTATCTTGCGTTAAAGCGCAATATGCGCCTGCAAGAGCGATAATTCTTGAGCCTAACGGAATTGAATTTCCTTTTAAGCCCTCCGGATAGCCTTTTCCGTTAAATCTTTCCTGTTGATAGTTGATATACGGCACAACTTCGGACATAAAGTTGATATTCATCAATAAATCAACCCCAACGTTAGGCGATTTCTTTAATTCAGCCCACTCAGCTTCAGACAATTTATCTTTTTTAAATAAATCTTCGCTTAAAGTGATTTTTCCGATATTTTGCAACAAGCCGGCATAATATATTAAATCGGTTGTTTTTTCGTTTAAGCCAAGCTTAATGCAAATTTCTTTTGATAAATTAGCGCATTGGCTGGAGTGTTCTCGTTTGTATTGACCTTTCAAATCTGAAGCGTAGGCTAATTTTTCAACAAAAGTTTGTTGCTGATCGCCCAAGTCCCCAATAATAGCCGTTAATTGCGCCCTTAAATTTTGATATTCCATAGTTGAAACATCATCTTTATTTAAAAGTCTTGTAACTGTGTCAATCAGCTTTTGCAAGCCTAGTGAAGTTACAAACAACCCTGCCATATTTTGAATAAGGTCAGCATACTCAAATTCCAACGGGCGAGAGGTTTTTCGTATTACTTCAATAACGCCGATACATTCAAAATTGTTTTTCATTGGGAAAAGATTAATCTGAAACTCATCTTTTTCAAAAGTTTTTTCAATTTCGTTTGCCATTGTTTCTGTGATGTAGTCTGCAATTTTGCCTTTTGATAAGTGATTATCGGAAGAGCCCACAAATTCAAGCGGAGCGTCCTTTTTGGCTATATAAATATTACATTCAGCCAAATCCAACATTAATTTTATTGTTGTTGCGATTGAATTATAAATAACAAAATCTTGACTATTGTTAAAACCCAATAATGACAAGGTGTTGTCAATTGAATATATTGAAATTAGTTCTCTTAATTGTTCTTTTAAGCTTTCTTTTTTGTCTTTTTCTTTAGACTTTTTAGAAATTTTATCAACCAAATCTTGATTTACAAGTTGTTCAGTCAAAAAATCCCCCAAATTTAGAGCGAAAATTTCTTCCAAAGGATCATCTTCTAACAGGTTAATGCTTCTTGTAAACATTGAATTATCGGTTGAAGTTCTTTTTTTATTCATATATTACTCAATCCTTGCTTTCGATATATAATATCATATCGGCAAAAAAAATAAAATCTTGAGTCAAATTTTAATAATTTGATACATAAGTATAGGAAAGTTTATACTTAAGATGTAGTTAAAGGGTTTGTTATTTGGGAAAAGCTACTTTCCTTTAGCTTTTAAGTTTTGATTATATTGAAGCGAGCGCATATAGGCTCTATCATTTTCAAAGCGTTGTTTATACAGTTTTTCAAAGTTTGTTTGAGAATATTTATAATTTTCAAAAGTTACCATAATTGCTTTGTTCATAATAAATATAGCAATAGGAGTAACGATACAAACCGTTAAAAACACAATAATAGCTTGAGTTACAATTTCATTAAATTTGTTTGATTGTCGAGTTTGATTGTTTGAATCAATTTTCATTTGAATGGCGTCGTTAATATATGCCGTTCTTTCGTCAATCGTCAAAGAATCAATCGTATCAACAAAATCTCTTGAAACGTTAAAAACATATTTTTTTAAAGGAGAAGAATTTTCAGCTTTTTCTTCTTCAAGAGTTATTTTATCTTCTTGAGTTTTGTCAATTTCAGTGTCATTAGAGCTTTCAGGCTCATTATTTAAAGCTTCGTTTTCAATTTTTTCTTGATTTTCTTCCACAATAAACCCAACAATTTATGATTAACAACGAAATTATACCATAAAAATTGATTATTTAAAATTAATGGTATAATAAATCTATGAGAATTTTAATTTTAGGCAAAAACTACCCTGCTATACAATTTGTGAAGCTTTTTTCAAAAAACAAGGAAAATATAGTTTTCACAGACGCAAAGGGTTTTCCTTTCTCGGTTGAATTTTCTTCAATTGAAGATATAGTTGAGTTTACAAAGGCAAACGAGATTAATCTTGTTGTAATAATTGATGAAGAATATATTGATTCTGGGCTTGGCGAATTGATAACATCTATGAATATCACTGTTTTTGCGCCAACAAGCGACGCTATTTTGTTGTCCTCTTCAAAGATTAGCGCTAAAAAATTCATGTATAAAAACAAAATTCAAACGCCAAAATTTCAAATAGCCGAAAAGCCGCAACAAGCGCTTGAATACGCTAAATCCAACCCTATGCCGTTGGTGGTTAAGCCTGATAATCATAATTTCCTTGAAACTGCGCATTTTGCGGAAACTCAAAATGAAGCGATTAAAACAATCAACAATTTGTTTAACAATGGAAATAAAAAGATATTAATAGAAGACTATATAGAGGGCAAAAACCTTTCTGTGTGGACAATTTCGGATGGTTATAGCGCAAAAATAATCGGAACGAGCGCAAAATATCAAAACGATATAGCCTATTTTGAACCTGATTTTTTAACGGATAAAATCAGATATGATATTCAAAATAATTTCATAAATCCGACAATTGAAGCGCTTTCTAATACTGACGAGATTTATGTTGGAATTTTGGGCTTTGATTTTATTTTAACGTATGACGATGAGCCTTTTTTGGTCAATTATAACAGCTTTTTTGACGATATTAACGTTGATTTTTATACTCAAGGTTTTGATTTAAAATGGGAAGAAGTTTTTGAAAGCGTTATAACGGGCGATGTGTTTTTAAAATATGATTTTAAGCCAAAAAGCAAGTATATGGTGGCTTTTTGGCAAGATGACGAAATTAATTTTATTAAAGCTAACACAAAAACCAATTTGAAAAGATATTTAAACGATTTGGATTACGATTTAGAAGAGTTAAACGAGGCAAAATCAATATGGAGATATTAAGCATAATCCCTGCTAGAGGCGGCTCAAAAGGCATTCCACGCAAAAATATAAGACTAATAAATGGTAAACCCCTAATTGCTTATTCAATCGAAGCGTCTTTAAAATCAAAATATATAACAAGAACGATTTTATCTTCAGAGGATGATAATATCCTTGAAATAGCTGAAAAATTTGGCGCAGAGCCGATGAAGCGCCCAATTGAGCTGGCACAAGACGTTACAAAAACAATTCCTGTTATGCTTGATGTAGTTGAAAAGCTTGAAAAAACGGGTTATGAGCCTGATTATGTTGTTTTGCTGCAACCAACTTGCCCATTGAGGGATGAAAACTATATCGATAGCGCTTTTGAGCATTATTTTGAAAAAGAAAAAGAAGGCTATGACAGCTGCATTGGAATGCTTGAAAAAGGCACAACGCACGCTAAATGGAGAGTTTTGCACAATAATAAATTAGAAGCTTTGTATGATTATAGAACTCGCCCTCGTCGCCAAGAAACCGAACAACATTACAAAATGCTTCAAGAAAATGGCGCATTTTATGCTCTTCCAACAAAAATAATGAAAGAAGTTAAAGACTTTATCGGCTATAATCCGACTCCTTATATAACTCCTCGAATTATTGATATAGACACGCTTGAGGATATTAAAAAGGTTGAAGAAATTTTAAAAAATAAAAATGCTTAAAAAAATAATCCTAAAATTAATTTCAATATATCGATTTTTTTCAAAAATGACTCCGCCAACTTGCAGGTTTGAGCCGACATGTTCAAAATATACTTATGATTGCATTGAAAAATTTGGACTTTTAAAGGGAATTTATCTTGGAATTAAAAGGATTTTGAAGTGTCATCCGTATCATAAGGGCGGATATGACCCAGTTCCAGAGAAATTTAAGTGGTAAAAATAAAAAGCCTATACATGGGCAATTTTGTTTCCTGCCGAATCAGCAGGTGGGTGAGCGCCAGGGAGCGTCCATTTCCTTTAAACCGTAAAGAGGTAGGTATACTTCACTACTCCTAGCTTTTTGCCTGAGCAATCTCTCCCTGTTAAATAAAATGTAGGAACAAAATTGTAAACCCATGCAAGGCTAATATTATTATAACATACTTGTGGTAAAATAATAAGCATACAAAATAAAATTGGAGATAAGCATGAAAAAAATATTACTAATTTTTATTCTAATACTAAGTTTTATAGCTGTAGGAAATTTAAAGATAGGAGCGAAAATGAGCGAAACAACAGAAGTTAGAGCTGAACACATTCTTGTTCAAACAAAAGATGAAGCTTTGAAAGTTAAAGAAGAAATCGAAGCAGGAAAAATCACATTTGAAGACGCTGCAAAAAAATATTCAATGTGTCCGTCTAAAGCAAATGGTGGCGACCTTGGCTATTTTGGACGTGGAATGATGGTAAAACCTTTTGAAGATGGCGCTTTTGATGGCGAAATCGGAAAAGTTTCCGAACCTGTTCAAACTCAATTTGGATATCACTTAATCAAAGTTATTGATAAAAGATAATTAATTGAAATATATTAAAAGCCTGCAAGTGTTGGATTTGCGGGCTTTTTATGTGGTTTGTTTCAAATTTAGAGCAATTTTATAGACCGTTTTTAATAATTTGCTATCGTTTTTTAAAATAGAATTTAATTCTTTTAACAATTTTTCGTCATCAATTTCTGTTAAATGTTCAACGACAAACAGCTCAAAAACCTCTACCCCTAAGCCTTTTGCAATTTTTTCTATTGTTTCGGAGTTTGGATAATTTTTCCCGTTTTCAATATTACTCAAACTTGGAATTTCAATTCCGATTTTTTCTGCCAGTTGTTCTTGTGTAAGCTTATTTAGCTTGCGAATTTCACGAATTCTAGCCCCCAGCAGTCTTTTTATATTTTTCATAAACTAATAAACCTCACCACTTATTTTAAAAAGTTAGCGAAATTTTTATAATAATCTATTGACTAAATTTTAGTTTAAATTTATTATATATAATAATAAAATTTATCATTTATAATAATTTTTGATAAAAACTTAATTTATTAAATACATCATTGAACACATAAAGGAAAAACACAAAATAATGCAATATAAAACCCAAGAGGAAGCCCTTTCAGCTTTTTCGCTTGTCGAATTAATGATAAGCCTTATAACTGTTTCGCTTGTTTCGGCAGCATTCGCCCCAGTTATAACAAAAAAACTCTCTCGAAGCATGGTAACGGTAAAAAGTGCCGTTGCTGCAATACGTTCAGATTGTGCTAAATTTGATGAAAACGGTGGAAAATGCAATGCTTGTATAGATGAAAGCTGTTTATTGTGCGACATTCATTGCGGCGAATATCAATACAAAAACATAGGAAAATGCTTGTGTGAAAACTGTTCCGAGCGTTCCGAGGGGTGTCTTGAATGCTCCAGCCAAGGCTGTGATAAATGCGCCGATGGCTATTATATCGATGAATCCTTAAAATGCGTCAAATGCCCCGCTGGAAGCCAATGTCCAAACGGCAAAAAGCGTGAACTTTGCCCAATCGGCTACTTTCAAGACGAAGAAAAGAAAACAACCTGTAAATCTTGTTTAACAAAAAACGGAAACTACACCAACAAAGAGGGTTCAATCGCTTGCCTATCTTGCGTTGCAGGGCAATACACAGTTGATAAGAACTGGGGATGGAATTGGGATGGTAAAGAACACTATGGAACTGCTTGCGCCACCTGTCCTGTCGGATGGCGTTGTCCTGATGGAAAAATCCCATTTGCTTGTGGAAATAACAGTTATCAAGATGAAACAGGAAAAACAACCTGTAAAACTTGTCCAAATGGCACATTTAGCCCAAATTCCCCAAGCCACTCATGCTCAGCATGCGACGGAAAATGCACCGCCTGCTATCAAAGTGCAACAAACTGCTCAAGTTGCAAAGGCGGAAACTACCTATCAGGCTCAAGTTGCAATTCGTGTCCAGCAAATGCTAATTGCTCTGGTGGAACAAGCGGTTATAGCTGTAATTGGGGATATACGTTGCAAAATGGAAGTTGTATAGTGGCTCATCAACAACCGGTATGCCAAATTGCAGGATTATGTTCATTTAGTGGAAATATTGCCGGTGATTGGATATTAACGATTAAAGGAAGTACAGTCGTAGCTTTTCCATCACAAGAAGAAGTTGATTTATTCGCTGTTGGCGGAGGTGGAGCAGGTTATAAATTTACAAACAACACCCCTGGTGGTGGAGGAGGCGGTGGTTACACGAAAACTGTCAGAAATAAAATTATCAAAGGTTCATACAATGCTACCGTCGGAAACGGTGCAGATATGTGGACATCTAGAGGTGGTACCACTTCTTTTGGAGATTTAATTTCAGTAGAAGGCGGATATACAGCTAATGGCGAATGGCCTGGCACAGGTGGATCAGGCGGAGGAAGAGCAATTGGTTGGTCTGGACGATACGGCGGGAGCGATGGAGGAGCGGGAGAAAATGGAGCAAGCGGACAAGGCAGTACAACTAGAGCTTTTCAAGAACCAAGTGGTACATTATATGCTGGCGGAGGCGGAAGTGGCGGATGTTGGCGTGATATAGGAGGAGCTGGTGGGGCAGGCGGAGGTGGCACTGGCGGTTTTGGTGATGAGACAGGGAAAAGTATGTGGCCATCGGGCGGCTCTGCAAATACAGGTGGTGGAGGCGGAGGTACAGGATATGACTATATTCCTGGCGGTAACGGCGGAAGTGGAATAATTTTAATTCGCAATGCTCGTTGGCATTATTAAAAATTTTTCATGTTATTTTATGTTTGATGTCGGGGAGAAATCCCCGTTTTTTTATATAAAAAAATAGCCCACGCATTGTGAGCTATTTTAATATTTATTTAAAAATTATTATTCGTTTGTTTCTTCGCTTGGAGCTGAAAAAATATTACCTTGAGCGGAAGCTAATTCTTCTTTTGCTTCAGTAACAGTTTCTTCAGCTTTATCATCTTCATCAGTATTAACAATTTTGTTTACTGATACAACGATATCGTCGCCATCAAGCGTTTGAACTCTAACGCCTGTAGCAGGTCTACCTTGGCGAGAAATAGCAGAAGCTGCAACTCTTGTTACTACGCCATTTGCAGTTACTACCATAATTTCATCTTCTTCTTTAACGATAGATAAATCAACTAATCTTGAAGATGAAGATTTGAATTTAGTAGCAATTAAGCCCATTCCGCCTCTGTTTTGAGTTCTGAATTCTGAAATTTTTGAACGTTTTCCAAAACCGTCTGATGTGATAACCAATAAATCAGCGTCATAATCTCTTGGAACAACGTCGCAGCCTATAATTTCGTCGCTGCTGCGAAGTTTCATAGAATTAACTCCTCGAGCGGTTCTGCCTAGTGGTCTTAAATCTTCAATCGGGAAGCGAATTGCCATACCGCAAGATGTGCCGATAATTATTTCATCATTTCCTTTTGCTAATTTAACCCAATTCAATGTATCGTTTTCTTCTAAACCGATTGCGATTAAGCCGTTTTTGCGGATTGATGTGAAATTATCAAGGCTTATGCGTTTGATGTAGCCTTTTTTAGTTAACATAATTAAGTTTAAGTCTTCTTTAAATTCTGAAACAGGAACGATTGCAGTTATTGTTTCGTCTTGTTCGATTGGAAGAACGTTAATTATAGGCAAGCCTTTTGATTGTCTTGAGCCTTCAGGGAAGTCGTATACAGATAAGCTGTATACAAGACCTTTTGAAGAGAAGAACAATACTTTATCGTGCATCATTGCAGTAAAGAAGTGTGCAACATCATCATCTTCTTTTGTTTTCATTCCGCCTTTGCCACGAGTTGCTCTGTTTTGGCGAACAAATGTGTCTAGGCTGATACGTTTGATATAGCCTTGGCGAGTGATGAATACTGCCATTTGAGTATTTGGAGTTAAATCTTCAACAGTAACTTCGCCTTCTTCGGCTATGATTTGAGTTTTTCTTTCGTCGCCATATTTTTCTTTATCTTCTTGTAATTCAACTTTAATTAAAGCCAAAATCTTTTCTCTTGAAGATAATAATTCTTCGTATTCGGCGATTTTCTTTAATAATTCAGCATGTTCTGCTCTGATTTTGTCTTGTTCCAATCCTGTTAAACGTCTTAATTGCATTTCAAGGATTGCGTTTGCTTGTTCTGTGTCAAGTCCAAATCTGTTGATTAAGCCGTTTCTAGCTGCTTCTGTGTTTGGAGATTTTTTGATTAACTCAATTACTTCATCTAAAGAATTCAAAGCAATCATTAAACCTTCTAAAATATGAGCACGAGTGCGAGCTTTCTTTAAGAAAAACATTGTTCTTCTTGTTATAACGTCAACTCTGTGTTCAACAAATTCAGATAAAACTTCATATAAGTTTAATAAACGAGGTTGTTGACCAACAAGCGCTACCATATTGAAGCCGAAGCTTGTTGAAAGAGCGGTTTGTTTATATAAATTGTTTCTAACAACGTCAGGTTTAGCGTCACGTTTAAGTTCGATAACAATTCTCATACCTTCTCTGTCTGATTCATCCCTTAAATCAGATATACCTTGAATTTTGCTATCTTTAACAAGTTCAGCAATTTTTCTGATTAATTCTGCTTTATTAACTTGATATGGAATTTCTGTTACAACAATAGCGGTTCTGCCTTGTCTGCCGTTTCCGCCAGCCAATTCTTCAATTGTTGAAACAGCTTTCATTTTGATTGAGCCACGACCTGTTTCATAAGCTTTTTTAATTTCTGATGTTCCAACGATTGTTGCTGCGGTTGGAAAATCAGGACCTTTGATATAGTGCATTAAGCCTTCGGTTGTGATATTCGGATTATCAATTAAAGCCATAACCCCATCAACAACTTCATTTAGGTTATGTGGTGGAATATTTGTTGCCATACCAACAGCAATACCAGAAGTTCCGTTTAAAAGAAGCATAGGTAAACGTGTTGGCAGAACGCTTGGCTCTTCTAAGCTGCCATCAAAGTTTGGAACAAAATTAACCGTTTCACAATCGATATCAGCAAGCATAGCGGTTGTGATTTTGTGCATTCTAGCTTCTGTATAACGCATTGCAGCTGCGCCATCGCCATCAACCGAACCAAAGTTTCCATGACCGTCTACTGTTAAATATCTTGTTGAAAAGTCTTGTGCCATACGAACAAGAGCTTCATAAACAGAGCTATCGCCGTGCGGGTGATATTTACCAAGTACTTCCCCAACAATACGGGCGCACTTTTTAAATGGTTTATCAGGCGCCATGCCAAGTTCGTTCATTGCAAAAAGAATACGTCTGTGAACGGGTTTAAGCCCATCTCTAACGTCAGGCAAAGCACGACCAACGATAACACTCATCGCATAGTCGATATAACATCTTTTCATTTCTTCTCTAATATTAACGGGGATAATTTTTCCGTCATCAAATAAGCTTGTTTGAGCCAAAATAAAACTCCTCTAATTTAGTCTATGTTATAAGTATAATACAAAAATAAAGACTGTGCAAAATTAATTTACGTTAAAGAAAGGATTTTTTATATATCAAATTAACGCTATAGTGTTGATATATAAAAAATGAGGGCTTTATGAAAGGCGTTTGGCCAACTAAATATTTTCAAAATCCCAATCCGACTGAACCAATTGAACAGATTTGGGATGATATTGATGGATATAGTTTTGAATTAATGTATGAGCAAGAAAATATGCTCGATAAGATTGATTTTGTTATTCCTCTTCCGCCTTTGGACGATTTTAAGGGGAAGAAAACAAAAGGCGTGTTTTATTCTCAAGCGACGCAATTGTTGTTGGATAGGTTTCCTGATTTAAAAAAGATTTTTGTGCCTTGCGCTAATACAATGTTTTCATCATATTCTTATTCAAAAGACGCTGATGCGTATTTAACTTGCTATACAAATAAAAAAAGAGAAGAATATTATAAAAATAAGTATCCCGAAAAAAAACATATCGTCTTTTTGCCTTTGCAAGATTGCGATTATATGAATGAATATACAATGGCGCCAACATTTAATACGCCAAAAAAATATGACGTTATTTCTGTTTCAACGGCATATCCCGTTAAAAATTTGCCTATGATAGCTCGGGCTTTGAAGCGACATGAAGAAAAATATGGAAAAATTTTAAAAGCTGTTTTTGCAATAGGAAATAGGGACGCTATTTTAAGGGAAGATGGCAGTTTGGATTATTCTAAAGTAAGGTTTGACGCTAAAAGCGAGTTGGAAAAAATTGATGAAATATTTAAGGGAAGAACAAGAAGATATGTTGAAATCATCCCGTATATTGAACATAAGGACTTAGCAAAATATTATACATCTTCAAAATGTTGCGTATTGGGTTCATTAATGGAAGGCAAAAATAGAGCCATAAACGAAGCTATGAGCTGCGATACACCTGTTGTTGTGTTTAAAGATTTTAATAAATTTGCAAGAGGTGACTATCCTGTATTTTTTGAAAATAGTGGTGAAATGGCTGAAAACTTCACTCCTGATAGCTTGGCGGATACTATTCATAAAGTAATAACTAATCCAAATAAATATGAACCAAGGAAAAATTATTTAAAATATAATGGAAGAAAAAAATTCATAAACACAATAACCGATTCTATTCCATATTTTAGGGAAAATATTCCCGATTTTGAATATGGAAAAATCCATGAAAACCTTTGGGTTGATTATGCTTGTCAAAAGGATTATCAGCTTAGTTATCATGACTTTTTGTATGGTAAAAATTTTGCTATAGAACATGTTAGAGGGCTAAAAAATATTGAATCTTTGATTAAGTTTTATTATTCAAGATTTGGAATTAAAGCATAAAAAAGGTAATTCGCTAATGAATTACCTTTTTATTTATAAAGCTTTTAGTTATACTTTTCTTTTTCTAGCAGCTTCAGATTTTCTTTTTCTTTTTACAGATGGTTTTTCATATCTTTCTCTGCGTTTGATTTCAGATAAGATACCTGCTTTTTGAATTTTTTTCTTGAATCTTTTAAGAGCTGATTCAATATTTTCGTTTTCACGAACTCTTACTTCTGGCATAGTTTTCACCTCCTATCTGATTTTATTTGCACAAATAATGCTATCATAAGCAAAAAATGTAGTCAATACTATTGTAAACAAATGTTATTCAGCGATTGCGCCAAAATTTGCTTGAGATACATTTCTTTGATATTTAGATAGGTAGCCTTTTGGAATTTCGTTGATATATGGCTTAAATTCAGCTTTTCTTCTTTCCATTTCTTCTTGTGTGATATCTAAATTGATTGTTCTTTTATTGATATCAATTTTAATTATATCGCCGTCTTTAATTAAGCCGATTGGTCCGCCTATTGCTGCTTCAGGAGCAATATGACCGATACATAAGCCTCTTGTTCCGCCTGAAAAACGTCCGTCTGTAATTAGAGCGCATTTTTTGCCTAAACCTTTGCCAACTAAAAGGCTTGTCGGAGCAAGCATTTCTCTCATTCCAGGGCCGCCTTTTGGACCTTCATTTCTAATTACAACAACATCTCCTGCGGTTACGATATCGTTTTCAATAGCTCTCATAGCGTCTTCTTCGTGGTTATAGACTTTTGCTGTGCCTGAAAATTCAAATACATCTTTATCTACGCCCGAAATTTTAACTACAGCGCCATCAGGAGCTAGGTTTCCGTGTAATATTGCAAGCCCTGGGTTTGAAGTTATCGGATTATCCAAAGGATGAATAACATTGTTGTCAACCCAAGCATTTTGCGCAATTTCAGACGCTTTCAAGCCCACAACATTGGTTGTATCTTTAAATTCTTCTGTTTTATTAAATAAAGTTTTAAATACCCCCGAAATTCCGCCAGCATTATCTAAATCAGTCATAGTAAGGGTGCTGGACGGGTCAAGTTTGATTATTTGAGGAATTTTTGAACTTAATTCTTCAAAATCATCCAAAGACAACTTAATATCGGCGCTTTTAGCTATTGCAAGCAAGTGTAGAATTGAATTGGTTGAGCCACCAAGCGCTAAATCAACAACAATAGCGTTTCTTAAGGCTTCATAAGTTACAACGTCACGAGGAAGCTTGTTTTCTTTTATAATGTCGCAAATGGCATAGCCCGAATCAAAAGCTATTCTTCTTTTTTTAGATGAAACAGCGCTCGCTGTAGCACAGCCTGGAAGGCTCATACCCATAACTTCTGTTAAACAAGCTAGGGTGTTTGCTGTGTATAAACCTTGACAAGAACCGAATGTCGGGCAAGCATAATGAATCATTTCGTCCAATTTTTCTTCTGTAATGTCGCCAATTCTATATCTTCCGACAGCTTCAGAAGAACCTCTGATGAATGTTAAAGTTTCGCCTTTGCAATGACCCTCCAAGGATGGACCTGCTGTTACGATTATACTTGGAATATTAAGGCGAAGAGCCGCAATTAACATCCCTGGGGTGATTTTATCGCAATTTGTTAAAAGAACCAAACCGTCTAATTGATGAGCGGAAGCAACCGTTTCAACGCAATCTGCGATTAAATCACGGCTTGGAAGAGAATATCTCATTCCGCAATGACCCATTGCAAGCCCGTCGCAAACGGCAGGAACACCAAAAATAAAGGCTTGACCGCCATTAGAGTGTATGCCTTTTTCAATTTGGCGCTCTAAATCTCTCATACCTGCATGCCCTGGGACTAAATCCGAAAAAGAGCTTGCTATTCCGATAAACGGTTTTTTAATATTTTTATCTGAAATTCCGCCTGCGTATAATAATGCTCTGTGCGGTGCGTGTTCAATACCTTTTTTTAGTGTATCACTTCTCATATTTTATCCTTTATAATATCAATATATCTATTAAAGCACTTTTTTATCAAATTTGCTATAATTAGGATATGAAAAATTTAATTGAAATAAAAAATCTTGTTAAAATATATAAAGATGAAAAATCTTTTTTAAGCCCGAAAAAGCCTCCACATCTTGTTTTGGATAATGTTAATTTAGATATTGAAAAAGGAAAAATCATCTCTCTTGTAGGTGAATCGGGCTGCGGAAAGTCAACTTTAGCAAATTGTATTTTAAAATTGATTGATATTGACGAGGGCCAAATTCTTTATGATGGCGAAAATATCCTAAATTTCAACAAAAAAGAAACTTTTAACTATAGAAAAAAAATTCAGATGATTTTTCAAAATCCTTATTCAAGTTTAAATCCTAAAATGCGGATTTTTGATACATTAATCGAACCTCTTGAAATACATAAAATTTTTAAAAATAAAAAGCAAAATCTTGAAAGAATAGATGAAATTATTTCTCTTGTCGGGATAAATTATGATGACCTTAAAAAGTATCCCCATGAATTTTCGGGCGGTCAAAGGCAAAGAATAGCAATAGCAAGAGCCTTGATTTTAAAACCTGAATTCATTGTGGCGGATGAGCCTGTTAGTGCTTTGGATGTTTCAATTTGCGCTCAAATAATTAATTTATTGATGGATTTAAAAGAAAAATTGAATTTAACAATTCTTTTTATTTCGCATGACCTTAATTTGGTTAAATATTTATCGGATAAAATTGCTGTGATGAATAAGGGTAAAATTGTTGAATATCGTGAAACAGAGGATATATTTAATAATCCTGCTGATGAATATACTAAATTTTTGTTATCTCAAATTAGAACAATTTATTAATTTTAAAAATTTTGTTGGTATAATTATTTTATTGAAAGAAATTAACTAAAAAAGGAAAATAAAATGACAGAATTATACCATGAAATCACCCCTGAGGGCTTTGGAATAGCAATTGAAAAAGATAAAGATTTATATTCTAAAAAATCACCTTTTCAACAAATAGATATTTTTCATTCTCGTGCGTTTGGAAACGTTATGACACTTGATGGTTTGATGATGACGACTGAAAGAGATGAATTTTTCTATCATGAAATGATTGTTCATATTCCAATGTTGACTCATCCAAATCCTGAATATGTTTTGGTTATAGGTGGTGGAGATGGCGGAACTGTTAGAGAAATATTAAAACACCCATCAGTTAAAAGAGTTGATATGGTTGAAATAGATGGCGATGTTATTGAAGCTTGTAAAGAGTTTCAGCCTACAATTTCTTGTGCGCTAGATGATGAAAGGGTTAATGTTCTTGTCCAAGACGCCGTTGAATTTATAAAAGATAAAGAAAATGTGTATGACGTTGTTTTATCTGATTCAACTGACCCGATTGGCCCTGGGGAAGGGTTATTCAACGTTAATTTCTATAACAACGTTAAAAAAGCTTTAAGAAAAGGCGGAATTGTTGTTCCTCAAACGGAAAGCCCTTTTGCGCAAAGCGAAAATATGCAAAAAACTTATCAAATGTTAAGAAAAGTATTTAAAAACGTTGCTCCATATTGCGGTCCTATGCCGACATACCCTGGGGGATATTGGTCTTGGGGCTTTTGTTCGGATGATGTTGAAATTCCGTTGGATAGTTCTAAAATTGATGAAAAAAGAGCTTTAGAAATTCAAAAAACTTGCAAAATTTATAATAGAGCGCTTCATAGCGCAGTTTTTTGTGTTCCAAATTTTGTAAAAGAATTGGCAAATGGTTAAATTAAAAGGAACAATTACAATTCCTGCTGATAAGTCTGTGTCCCATAGAGCGATTATCTTTGGGGCTTTGACTAAAGGCGAATTTGAAATTAAAAATCTTTCTTTAGGGCAAGATTGTCTTAACACTTTGAAGATTTTTTCAAAACTTGGAATGAAGTATGAATTTCTTTCAAAAAATCACTTGAAAGTGGACTCAACTGAATTATTTAATAATTTAAAAGACGATTTTGTGTTTGATTGCGGAAATTCAGGCACAACGACTCGTCTTTTAATGGGTCTATTTTCGAGCGTAGAAAACCTAAAATGCACTCTTGTTGGGGATGATAGCCTTTCAAAGCGCCCGATGAAAAGAGTAATTGAGCCATTGAACCTGATGGGAGCTGAAATTGAACATAACGAATATAAGCTTCCAATCAAAATTAAAGGAAAAAAATTAAAAGGAATTGAATATTTTTCTCCTGTTGCTTCGGCGCAAGTCAAGAGCTGCTTGATTTTAGCGGGATTGAATGCTGATGGTTCAACAAAAATATACGAGAATACTCTTTCAAGAAATCATAGCGAAATAATGCTTGAATACTTGAATTGCCCTATTAAAACAGGAAAAGATGAAAAAGGATATTTTGTTGAAGTTGAAAAAAACAGTTTAACTTCAAAAAATATTGAAGTTGTTGGGGATATTTCTTCTGCTGCGTTTTTTATGGTGGCGGCTGCAATTGTGCCTAATTCAAGAGTTTTAATTAAAAATGTCGGCTTAAACCCAACAAGGACGGGGATAATTGATATTTTTAAACAAGCCGAGATTGATTTTAAAATCTTAAATGAAAGAAAAGTTTCAAACGAATTAACGGGCGATATTGAAGTTAATTACACAAAAAATATTAAACCTTTTGAAATCAAAGGGGATGTTATTCCAAGATTGATTGATGAAATTCCGATTTTAGCAATATTAGCAAGCCAAGCTAATGGAAAATCAATCGTAAAAGACGCTAAAGACCTTAGAAATAAAGAGTCTGATAGAATTTCAACAATTGTTGAAGCATTTAAAAAATTGGATATTAATATCGTTGAAAACGAGGATGGGTTTATAATTGAGGGCAAAAAAGCTATAAATAAAAATGTATTTTTAAAAACCCATTTAGACCACAGGCTTGCGATGAGTTATTATGTTCTTTCTTTGATAAACAAAGGGAAAACGGAAATTGAGGATATGTCTTGCATTAATACTTCTTTTCCTGAATTTCTTGATATGATGGGAATTTTGAAGGATTAGCAATGGCAAGTAATTTTGATTTTTTTAAGAAAATCGATAAAGAATTATATGAAATTATAATAGAGGCGGAAAACCTTTTCAGAAGCACATATTACAGTCAATGCGTTATTCAAACTCGTATTTTTGGCGAAAAAATGGCTAAAAAAATTTCACCCTCTGTTAGCTCTACTTCGACTTTTGACGACATTTTAAATAATTTAAAAGATAGCGCTCAAGATGAAAGAGAAAAAGAATTTATTAACGATTTGTTTTATATTAAAAAACAGGGAAATGCTTGCGCCCATGGCGAAGATATAACGCCTGATATAGCGCTTGACACTTTAAAAACTGCTTTTGAAGTTGCAATTAGCTATACATTTTTTAAAGATAAAAACACAAAAACCGATAATTTATTGTTTGATGAGAATTTGCTTGTGATGGAAAAAAAAGATAATAAATTAATTAATGAATACCTTAAAAGAGCTGGGGCTAAAGAGCTTAAACCTACTAAGGAAGAAATTTTAAATAAAAAACAAGGAGAATTTTTATCTCAAGTAACAAAACAAGAAGATGAAGAAAATGCGCTAGAAGAGAAGTATAGTGTGAAAAATCCGAAGCAATACAATAAAGACAATAAAAATTTAAAAAAACAAAAAATTAAAGAAAAAGTTAAACAAGCAAAGAAAAATTTAAAAGAAAATATTAATAAAGTTCCTAAAAAAACAAAACAAGCAAAATCAACTAAAACTCAAAAAGAACCTAAAAAGAAAACCTCTTTAAAAAAGAAAAAACAACAACAAAAAAATATAAAACAGCTGATTTTATTTATTTTATTTGTAATAATTTCGTTAATTTTTGTTTCAAAATTCATATTCTAAGCAATTTTCTTTCAAAAAATTACTTTATTTATGTATAAAGTATGCGGAAAAAGTGTAGAAAGTTGCTGAAAAAATGAAAAGTGATGGAATGAAAGAAAAGGAATTGGATTTAGATTTGAATTTCGATATCGGCAAATACCTTGATATCAATGATTATTCGGCTATCAATATTCAAAAATTAGCTCAAAAAATTAAATCAAATGACATTAAATTTACAAGAGTAATTTTTGGCAGATAAATTTTTTATGATATCTTATTAATATGGAAAATAAGATATTGTTTTTAGATTATGACGGAGTGCTTTTCGACACATTAAGAGAAGTATATATTGTCAATCGCTATTTATATCTAAACAAGGACTTTGCTTGTCCGATTGATGAAGAAAATTATGAATTATATTCAAAATATAAATACCTGATTTATAATATTTGGATGTTTTATTATTATAATCCTTTGATTTTTAATCCTCAAAACCCTGATAAAATCGAAGAATTATTTACTTTAGCACTTGATAAGAGAGATAAATTTGAAGAAGAAAAATATTGCGAAGAATTTTTGGATATTCGCTCTAAATTAATAAAAGAAAACTATGATTTTTGGAAAAATCTTGAAAAACCTTATGAATTTTTTAAGAATATTAAGAAATTATACGAAGAAAAAAATATTAATCTTGCTATTGTTTCAAAGAAAAATAAAGAGTCTATATTGGAAAGGTTTGAAGCAAACGGCTTTAAGCTTGATGAAAAATATGTTTTTGCTCGTGAAATATTAGATAGATACATGTCTAAAGCTGATTTTATGGCTGAATATATGGAAAATAACGGCTTCAAACAAGCTATTTTTGTTGATGATAATTATAATAATCTTCTTCCTTGCAAAAAGTATCCCGCTATTCAAACTATACTTGCTCTTTGGGGAAATAGTGGAAATAAATATGCTGGGATGAGCCAAGAAGAGGCATTTAAAAAGATTTTTGAATTTTTCACAAAATAAAATATTAAAAAAGTAGCAAAAAAAATTCTTGACATGTTTTATACTATCAAACACGACTAAATAGAGGATGAATCGCTTAATTAAAAATGCTATCATCTATCTAAAATAAAGGGTAAAAATGGTCGATAATCGAGGTATATCACCCATAGCCAATATGGGATTTAAGGCAGATAATGCTTCCGCTAATAAAATGTCTGATGAAAAACAAGGGCAAGGCGGAGAATATTTTGCTTCCGAAATGGAACAGGAAGAAACTCAAAACTTTAAACAAAACGAGTTTCAAGACCGTTCTGCTCAGCTTCGTGCGTCGCTGGATAGTCTTGCTATGGCAAATGCAGGGTCTATCATGTTTATGAAAACCCTTAAAGATAAAGAAGAAGAAAATAAGAAAAAGAAAAATCCTTATAAACACTCTAGCGATAGTGAAAACGAGGAAATTGAAGAAGAAATTTTTGATGAATAATTTAATATAATCTTTATTTGTATTTATACAGTTTATGTATTAGAATTACTATATTAAAATGTTAAATACATAAAACTAGACAAATTTTGGAGATTATATGTGCGGAATTATAGGATATATTGGTGATAGACAAGCAAGCGAAGTATTAATCAATGGCTTATCTCATTTAGAATATCGTGGATATGATTCATCAGGCGTTGCTTTGATGAACGGTAGCGAGGTTGATATTTTTAAAGCGCAAGGAAAGCTTGTCAACTTGGCTGAAATTTTAAAAACAAAACAAGATATTTGTGCTAAAGCTCATATCGGAATTGGACATATTCGCTGGGCAACACACGGGCTTCCAACAATTGTTAATGCTCATCCGCACACTTGCAATTGCAAAAGTCTAACCCTTGTTCATAATGGAATTATTGAAAATTATAAAGAATTAAAAGAAGAATTATTAAAATCAGGAAGCGTTTTTGAATCTCAAACCGATACGGAAGTTGCAGCACACTTGATTGCAAGAGAATATGGAAAAACAAAAGACCTATTAAAAGCAATGCAATCCGCTGTTAAAAAGATTAAAGGCGCTTTTGCATTTTGCGCAATTCACAAAAATGAGCCCGATAAAATCGTTGTAGCAAAAAGAAACGCACCTCTTGTTATCGGAGTTGGTGAAAATGAAAATTTCATAGCTTCAGATATCCCTGCAATTATTGAATATACCAAAAAAGCAATATATTTAACTGATGGCGAAGTTGGGGTTGTAACTAAAAGTGAAATTAAAATTTATGATGAAAATGATAATTTAATCATAAATAAAGTTGAACATCTGCCTTTTGAAGCCGTTGCTATTTCAAAAATGGGCTATAAACATTTCATGCTAAAAGAAATCCATGAACAAAGTGATGTAGTAAGAAATGTTCTAAATGGCAAATTTACAGGCACAGATGGCGCTATTAAGCTTGATGATTTTAAAATGTCAAAAGAAGATATTAAAAATATCACAAGAGTTCAAATAATCGCTTGCGGAACAAGTCTTCATGCGGGTTTGGTTGGTAAATATATTATTGAAAAATTGGCAGGAATTCCAACAGACGTTGAAGCAAGCAGCGAATATATTTATCGAGATACTATTGCTGATAAAAACACTCTTGTAATCGGCATTTCTCAATCAGGCGAAACGGCTGATACAATTACAGCAATCAAACAAGTTAAAGAAAAAAATTCGCACATTGCAATAATTACAAATCGTGCCGATTCAACTATGGCAAGATTGGCTGATAGCTTATTGCCGGTTAACGCTGGAATAGAAGTTTCCGTTGCGGCTACAAAATCATATATGGCGCAATTAATCAGCTTATATATTCTTGCAATGTATTTATCAGAACAAAAAGGAATTGAAAAATATTCTTCAACAATTAAAGAACTTAAAAAAGAAATGGTAACTTTACCAAATAAAATTGAAGCGTTGCTTGAACATACGGATAAAATCAAAGAAATAGCTAAAAAATATTCTTCTTATAAAGATTTTATCTTTATTTCTCGTGGAATTAATTATCCAACGGCGCTTGAAGGGGCTTTAAAACTTAAAGAAATAAGCTATATTAACGCTACAGGCTATTCAGCAGGTGAATTGAAGCATGGACCAATCGCAATGCTAGATGAAAATATGCCTGTTCTTGCTCTGTTAAATTCAGGAATAGTTTATGATAAAGTTATGTCAAATTGCGAGGAAGCGTCTGCTCGTCAAGCAAAATTGATAGGGGTTATGGATTATTTAGATGAAAAAAATAAAAATTTATTTAACGACGTTATAATAATTCCATCTGTTTCAGATTTATTAAGCCCTGCGCTAAATATTGTTGTATTGCAATTATTAGCTTATTACATAGCTGAATATCTTGGAAAAGACGTTGACCAACCAAGAAATTTGGCAAAATCTGTAACAGTTGAATAATTCTTGTAAACAATTTGTTTCAAAATATCCAAACAGAATAAATTTTGATATAATTATAATAATGAAAAGCAAATGTAAAATAATGGACTCATTTGAAGAATTTCTTGCCTTGCCGTTATCTATTCTTAAAAAAAGAATTATACAGATAACGGGCTACAGGTCTGATTTTATTACTCGAAAATCCATTGATGTTGAGCTTGATGAAAACACGGTTAGAATTAATTGTATCAATAATGAATCTGCTTATAATCTTTTAAGCAGCGTGATATATAAGAAAAAAATGCTTAAAAAAGCAAGAAAAGAAGAAGAACTTGTTCAAAATTCTTTAAAAATTATTGATAAATTAGAAGATGTTAATGTTGAAGAAAATGATGAGGCGATAAATGAAGATAAAAAATGCGAAGTTTCTGGTTAGTTCGCCGAATTTAAAATTATGTCCAATCTTAAATCTGCCCGAATTTGCGCTTTTGGGGCGCTCTAATGTTGGAAAATCAACTTTTATTAATACTCTAACAAATCAACTAAAACTTGCTAAAACTTCAAACACCCCAGGGAAAACAAGATTAATCAACCTTTTTGAAATAACAACAGATAAAAAACCTTTTATTTTGGCGGATTTACCTGGGTATGGGTATGCTAAGGTTTCAAAAAAAGAACAGGAAACTTGGCAAAAAAATCTTGAAGAATATCTTTTGAAAAGGGAACTTGTTTCAACTATTCAATTTATTGACGCTAGACACGATATTCAAAAAAACGATATTTTAATGCAAGAATGGCTGCAATTCCACAATATTCCTTGCTTGAACATTTTAACAAAGTGTGATTATGTTTCAAGAAATGATGTAGTCAAAAAAATCGCTGCTGTCGAAAAACAATTTAAAAATAAAACCCTTGCTTTTTCTTCAAAAGACAAGAGTTATATAGACAAAGTTATTAGTACAATTGCTGAATTAATGATTTAGCTTGTGTTTTAGAGTTAGTGTTAAGTTTTGTAACGATATTAAGTTGCTTAAGCAATTTTTGTCCTTATATATACTTTATATATATGTAAGACATAAGACATAAATAAGCAAACTTTCATACACACACTAACCTTTATACACGAGAGAATCAAATAAAAGATTTTCAACCCCTCGAGATTAACTCAAGGGGTTTTTGTTATGCTTAATTTTCTTCGCAACATTTAAACGCAAAAGCGTTGATATGGGCTGATGGGATGTTCATCCATTTAAAATGTTTGGTTTCATCTGTTTTAAAACAGCCGATTTTGGCGTCTTTTAGGGTGATTATGTCTTTGTAACATTTTTCATCCTCGCAAGCGTATAATTCGCCTTCGATTTTTAATTTTCCAACAGATAAAATCAAAATATTGGACTTCATATATTTTGATAATTCTATAATAGCGTCATAAGTTTTGCACATAAAAAACCTCCTTTTGCTAATTTTATAACTTAGGAGGTTTGCTTTTTGAATTATACTTTTTTCTATTTGTCCGATTGATATTTTTTAACCGCTTCAATATAAGAATTTATTTCATCATCATCATTTAATTCTGTTGGGCTAACTAAAACGTTGTTGTCGCTTAGTTTTGTGCCTGCTAGAATGTTTTGATTTTTCATAAATTTTAAAAATTCATCCGAATTAACTTCTATTGTAAATTCATCAAAAAAGTCATTATTTAAAACTTTTATTCCCAATTCTTCCAGTTTTTTAGTCAGTTTATGAGCATTATCATAAGACATTGTTGAAAGCTTTGTGAAGTTTGTTTTTCCAAGTTTTCTTAAATATAAATTAGCCAAAAACGCAACCAACGCTTGATTAGAGCAGATATTAGATGTTGCCTTTTCTCTTCTGATGTGTTGTTCACGAGCTTGTAGAGTTAAACAATATGCAACTTTTCCGTTGTGGTCAACTGTTTTTCCGCAAATTCTCCCTGGGAGTTGACGTTTATAAGCGTCTTTGCAAGCAATAAAACCTGCATAAGCTCCGCCAAAATTCAAACCAATTCCTAAAGATTGAACATCCCCAACGGTTATATCTGACTTTGGAGGTTCAGTTATTGCAAGAGAAAATAAATCAACGCAAGCAATGATTAATTCTTTATTGTTTTTAGTTGGCATTGGGCTGAATTCGCCGAATTTATTTGGTGTTTGGTATAATTTTGCGCATAAATCGTTATCAGCACAGGATTTACCCACAATAAGCTCTATTCCGTTTGCCCAAAGATATGTTTTAATAACTTCAAGATAGTTTGGATTGATGTTTTCATCAACAAACGCTTTTCGATTTTTTGTTATCCTGCTGGACATCAAAATAGCTTCAGCGCAAGCACTAGCGCCATCATAAACAGAAGCATTTGAAACATCTTGGCAAGTTAAACTACACATCAAAGATTGAAATTCATACATAATTTCAAGAGAGCCTTGAGAAATTTCAGCTTGATAAGGAGTATAACAAGATAAAAATTCAAATCTTGAAGCTAAATCGGATAGAACGGATGGAACATAGCGATTTCTAGCGCCTTGACCCATAAAATTAAGATAATTTGTTTTATTTTTATTTGCCAATTGTCTTAATTTTTTTTGTGCCGAAACCTCGTCATGTCCTAAATCTAAATTAAGCTCATTCATAAGAGCATCTTTTGGAATAACATCAAAAATTTCATCTATTGATTTTATTCCGATAGAATTTAGCATTTCTTTTCTATCGTCTTGATTTAATGCTTCAAAATTATACATTATTATTGAATTTCCTCTTTATAATCATCATAATCTAATAAATTAGCTGAATCATCAGCAAAATTGTCTGCTTCAACTTTAACAAGCCAATTATCCCAAGCGCTTTCATTGATTAGTTCAGGTGAATTTATTAATTCTTCATTTATTTCAAGAATTTTACCGCTAACAGGCATGTATATTTCGCTTGCTGCTTTAACGGATTCAATTGTTGCAAAAGCTTCGTCTTTGGCAAATGTTGCGCCAACTTCAGGAAGCTCGATAAAAACAACATCCCCTAATTGTTCAACAGCGTAATCAGTTAAACCAACCACAACAGCATTATCTTTTTCAAGTACCCATTCGTGCGTTTTAGAACATAAAATTCCATCTAGTGCCATATTTATCTCCTATTTTTTATAATTTTTTACTACAAAAGGTTTTTTAGTTATTTTTGCATTGTATAACTTATTTCTTATCATAATTTGTATGGTTGTGCCAATATTTTCTTTTGGATTGTTAAGTTTTGCTACTGTTTTTTCGTCTAAATTTTTAAAATCTATCATCGCAAAACCGATATTTTTGCCCAAAGTTGGGCTTGGAGCGCCTGATGTTACATATCCGCATTCAATATCATCAATATAAACAGGATAATCCGCCCTTGCAATTTGCCTATCTTCCATAATAAACGGCAATAATTTCTTTCTTAAAGGAATAGTTTTATTTTTTTGACCTAAAATAATTTCTTTTCCGTTGAAGTTTTCTTCTTTTTCTTTCGGAATAAAAAAGCCTAAAGAGCTTTCAACTGGTGTTGTGTTGTCGTTTAATTCATGCCCGTATAGCGGCAAACCTGCTTCAAGACGAAGAGTATCTCTAGCTCCCAAACCAACAGGAACAACTCCAAACTCTTCTTTGTATGATAAAATCTTATTCCAAAGAATAGGAGCATATTTATTTTCAAAAACAATTTCAAAACCGTCCTCTCCTGTGTAGCCTGTTCTTGTTAGATATACAGGAATATCATTTAGTTTTGTATTAATAAAACTAAAGAATTTTGGCTGGTCGGCTTCTTTAATTCCCATTTTTTCAATGATTAAATAAGCTTTTGGACCTTGCAGAGCAAGCATAGAAAAATCATCACTTTTATTTATAACTTCAACATCAAATTTTTTAGCTTGTTCTTTCATAAAAGGAACGTCGTTTTCTATGTTTGAAGCGTTGATTACAATAAAATATTCAACATCTTCAATAATATTTTTTGCTCGATAAACAATAATATCATCAATCAAACCGCCGTTTTCGTTTGGAAGATGGCAATATATCGCTTTTCCATCTTCAAGGTTTGATAAATCTTGCGGAACGATTGATTGTAAGAATTTTAAGCTATCTTTTCCTTTGATGAATACTTCGCCCATGTGTGAAACATCGAACAAGCCTGCATTTTGCCTTGTTGCGTTGTGTTCTTTGATAATTCCTTCGTATTGAACAGGCATGTCCCAACCGCCAAAAGGAACGATTTTGGCATTCAATTTAATGTGTTCATCATATAGTGCGGTTTTTTTGTTTTCGCTCATCTTAAAATCCTTATCTAACGTATATTCTAGGTAATCTCATCTTTAATCTGCAAGTTAGTTCATAGTTGATTGTGTTTAATTTTTTTGCCCAAGAATCGATATTATCATATTTATTTTCTTCGCCGATTAATGTGACTATATCTCCAATTGCGCAATCAACGTCGTTTGCTTCAAACATCATTTGATCCATTGTAATTCTTCCAATTTGTTTGATTGGTTTGCCGTTCAATGTTGCTGTGATTTTTCCCGATAAACTTCTTGCAACCCCATCAGCATAGCCGATTGGAAGAGTTATAACTTTTGTATCTTTTTGAGCAATATATGTGTGTCCATAGCTTATTCCTTCACCTTTTTTAAGGGTGTGAATATTGACTACTCTTGCTTTTAAGCCCATAACAGGAAGCATATTATCAATATCATTTTCAGAATATGAATAAGGGCTCAAACCCCACATAATCACGCCCATTCTCACCATATCATAAGAATAATCGGTATATTTAAACATTGCAGGCGAATTTAAGCAATGGATTTTTATATTTCTTTTTTGAAATTCATCCTTAAAATCTTCAATAGCGAAATTGAATTTTTGGATTTGTTCATTAAAAATATTAGCATTTTCAACATCTGCAAAATGAGTGAAAACCCCTTTTAAATCTATATAATCAGAGTTTAAAACCTTTTTAATATATTCTTTAGCGTCTGCCCAATTAATCCCAATTCTGTTCATTCCTGTATCAATCTTGATGTGAGCTTTCAATTTTTTGTTTAATCTTTGATAAAGTTGATGTGCCATATCAAGATGTTCGTCGTTAAAAATCGAAATAGCTATATCATATTTTATAGCATTTTCAAATGCCCAAAGAGGGCTTGCGCCAAGGACAAGAGTTGGAATATTGATTTTATTTTCTCTAAGCTCAATTCCCTCATCTATGCTTGCAACGCCAAATTCATTGACTCCGCAAGCAATCAAAGTCGGAGCGCACATAATTGAGCCGTGTCCGTAGCCATCTGCTTTAACAACGGCAAATAAATCAGGCTCTTTTTCATTGTGTTCTTTTAAAAATTTCTTAATTCTTGTGACGTTATTTTCTAAATTTGATAAATTAATCTCAACCCAAGCGTCTCTATTTTTATTTATGTATGTTCCTCTGAAGTTTTGCATATAGATTTATTCCTTTTTCTATATTTTATATGGAATTTTGTTTTAAAAACAACTCATAAGTGTTTTCCATTAAACAAGCGATGGTCATTGGTCCAACACCCCCTGGGACAGGAGTTATGTAGCTTGCTTTGTTTTTAACATTATCAAAATCAACATCCCCCATCAATTTTCCGTTTTCGTGTTTTGAAATGCCAACATCAATAATTATAGTGCCTTTATTTACCATATCGGCTGTAATTAAGCGAGGATGCCCTGTTGCGCTAACTATTATTTCGGCTTTTTTTGTTAATTCTTTTAAATTTTTAGTTTTAGAATGAGCCAAAGTAACGGTTGCGTTTTTGTTTGTTAAAAGGGTTGAAGTCGGCTTGCCCACAATATTTGAGCGTCCTATAACAAGAGCGTTTTTGCCCTCGATTTCAATATTATAATATTCCAAAAGTTTGATTATTCCTTTTGGAGTGCAACAAATTGCAAATGGTTCAAGCCCGCAATTCAATCTTCCGACGTTAATCGGATGAAAACCATCCACATCCTTAATCGGATTAATTAATTCCAACAATTCTTGCTCATCAAGATGGTTAAATAATGGCAATTGAACCAAAATTCCGTTTATTGCAGGGTCTTGGTTTAATTCTTTAATTAATTTAACAAGCTCTTTTTGGCTTACATTTTTATCAAATTTATAAACGCAAGACTTTATCCCCAAAGCGATTGCGTGTTTTTCTTTTGAAGAAACATAAATTTTGCTCGCAGGGTTGTCATTAGCCAAAATCACCGCTAAAGCAGGTTTTTTATCTAATTTGTCTATTTTTATTTTTAAATTTTTTAAAAGTTCGCTTGAAACTTTTTTTCCGTCTATAATTTGTGCCATAATTTCCTTTATTGCGGTAGATTTAGCCTTGAATAAACAGTATCAAGAGCATTAATTATTTTGTTATCATCATCAACTTTTTCAACAATCCCAAGAAGATTTAATTCCAAATCTTTCAATAAAACAGTTGATGAATTAAGATTTTCTTTTTCAATATTGTTCAATATAACCCCGATTTGCCCGTCTAGCACGTATTTTCTTGATGTTGACATAATTTTAGAAGCAAGGGCGATATTTTCTTTTGTTCCTGTTGAAACAATAATAGCTTCGTCAATCGGATAATCGACAAGTGAATTTAGATATTTTAAATCATATTCGCAATCAAAGATGATAAAATCATATCTTTTTATAAGTTTTTTAAGAGCGTCTCGCATTAATTTTGTTGAAATACAGGTGCAATCTTTTGGGGTTACAAGCCAAGAAGCTATAACATCGGTATTTTCATCCACACTTACAATAATATCTTCAATTGCCCATTCGATATATTCTTGTTTGGTCATTCCTGTTGGAATTCCGGTTTTATATTCATGTTTTCCGGATTTAATCCCATACAAGGTGTTTCTTGTTTTAATTCCAAAACTTTCAGATAATTCAAGAGTCAAATCATTATCAACTAAAAGAATTGTTTTTGTTTCAAATTTTTGTCTTATTAATTTGCTAAAAGCCTTGGCTAGAGTTGTTTTTCCGCTTCCGGATTTTCCTATTAGAGCAATAGTTGAAGTCATTTATTTTCCTTAATCAGTTTGATAAATTAATTCTACCATAAAAAATACATTGTTTATATTACAAAAATCAGAGCTAAACTATTCTTAAGGTTGATTTAATTAATTGAAAATTATAAGAAAATCATTGTGTTATGTTAAATCAAAATGAAAAATATCTTTTACAATTCATTTCAAATAACACAGCTAAATCTCAAGACAGCTTGGTGGATGTTGTTTTGAAGATGGGTATTGAAATTAAAGCGAGGGATTTTAACCCTGTTTATCAAATAATTGATGAAATAAATTTTTCTGCATATAAAAAAAGATTAATTGGAAAGTAGTATGAGCGAAAAAACTAAAAAGAAAGTTTTGTATATAGTATATACTTTAATTGTTGTGCTTGTAATGGCTTTGTTGAGCTGGTTAGGACATTTTGAAGCAATTAGAGATTTTTTGACAAGGGTTGAAAGCGCTTCTTTTGATAATCGTCAAAAAGTCGTTGCAAAATATAAAAAACCAAATAAAGATATTAAAGTTATAGCACTTGACGATGAATCTTATGAATATATTATGGATAGATACGGTTCTTGGCCTGTTTCTCGTGGGCTTTGGGCGGATGTTTTAAATGGAGTTGAAAAAGCAAAACCAAATAAAATAATTATGGATTTGATTTTTGCAAAACCGACAAATGATACTGTGGGCGATTTTAGGCTTGTTGAAACAATAAAAAACAATAAAAATATCTATATTTCAGCAAATTTTGATAATACATCCTCAGAAGTTAGAACACCCATTAAACTTGATAATAAGTTTAAATTAAACGTTATCGGGGATAAATTAAAATCAAACGATTATATAACTTACTCAAATGTTCGCTTTGTGATGGATGAATTAGCTAAATCTACTTCAAAAGTTGGAATAATCAACGTTAGCAGGGATGAAGACGGCGTTATAAGAAATGCTACGCCGATTTTTGAATATCAAGATAAAAACTATCCAAACCTTACTCTTCTTGCGGCACTTGATATATTGGGCAAAAAGCAAGTTATGATTATGGATAATAAAATAATCATTGATGAAAACCACATAATTCCGCTTGATAATACTTCAAGAACGATTTTAAATTGGTATGGCGGGGAGCAAACATACGAATATGTTTCTTTTTGGAGGGTTGTTAAGGCCATAAAAGAAAATAATCAAAAGTTTTTAGATGATAATTTTAACAATAAAATAATTTATATCGGAACAACAGCAACAAGTTTATCAGATATTAAAACCGTGCCAACAGCTTCTTTAATAGCAGGAGTTGAATTGCATTGCACATTTTTAAATAACATTTTGGATAATAATTTTATTAAAAAACTACCTTTAAAAGCAGATTTTCTTATTGCTATAATTCTTTCTTTAATGGTTGGTTTTTATGTTCTTAGAGAGGATTCAATATTTAAAACATTCTTATTTTTGTTTTTAACAATGGGTGTATATGCGCTTATTGCAACGTTTTTGATGGCTTGTTTTAATTATTGGGTATCTTTAATTATACCATTTAGCGCAATAATTATGACATTTATCTTGATTTATTGTGAAAAATATCTTTTAAAAGTTAAAGATTATGAAAAAACCTATAAACTTGCCGTTACGGACGGTTTGACTCAATTGTATAACCATAGATACTTCCAAGAACAGATGATTGTTCAATTGAATAATTATAAACGCTATCAAACTCCATTTTCTTTGATTATGATTGATATTGATTTCTTTAAAAAGTTTAATGATACCTATGGGCATCAATCGGGCGACGCTGTGTTAAAACAAGTTGCAAATATATTGAAGAAAAATTCAAGAACATCGGACATTGCTTGTCGTTATGGCGGCGAAGAAATGACAGTTATATTAACAAATACATCAAACGAACCTGCCGTTTTTATGGCAAATAAGTTATGCCAAATTGTTCGAGAAACAAAATTTGTGCTTGTAAATAATGAAAAGGTTAATGTAACTATTTCTGTTGGTGTTGCAACAATAAATGATGATGTTGAAAAACCGCAAGAACTTATTGAATATTGCGATAAGTGCCTGTATAAAGCAAAAGAAAACGGCAGAAATCAAGTCGTTTCTACCGTTTAAATTGTCCTAATAACTTTTAAAATTATTTCACGCCTGTTATTTGGGTTCTTGTTGCGATATATTCTTTAACAATTTCTTGCATATCGGTTTTTGTTGCGTTGCCAAAAACGGCTTGAAGCTGCATGTGTCTTTTGAACATATAAGCCACTTTCTTTTCATCTAACGGAAGGAATTTTTTAGCAAAGTGCATATATGTATCAACTCTGTTTTGAATTTCTTCTTCTGTGTATTCTTTGCCTGTTGTTGGGTTTATTGCGTTTGGAACAATTTCTTTAATGGCTGTTACAACTTTATGCGATTCATCAACATCACCCTTGAACAAGTTTTGAGCTGTTTGCATATAAACTAAAGCTTTATATCTTTGAACAGCTGTAGCATCATCCACATTATGACCGTTTTCACGGCAATATAAGCTCATAATTGCACTTAAGCCTAAGTTGCTGTTTTTTAATGTGTGAACAAAAATTTCTGCTGTAGCAGGGTTAACTCTTTTAATTATTTCAGCAGCTTTTTCGGCTGAGCGTGCTTGTGGAGCATAGAAATTATAATTGCCTTCCCCACGATTTATTATAATATTTCTTAAAACGCTTGTAATTAGAGGCCATTGACCGATAAAGTCATCATCTTGAATGCCTCTATCTAATACATAGTTTTCATAAGCAGCTAATTTGATTTTTGCTTCAAAAGGTGAAATTCTTCTATCAATATCTTCTCCTGTGATAGCGTCTTTTGTTGTTTCGTGGCAGCATAGTCTGCTTACTGTGTTTAAACTTAATGGACCATATTCATTTTTAAGAGATAGCGCTTTTTTGATTGCTTCTTTGTTGCTTGGATGGGCTGAAGTTACGATATCGATTAATGCTTTATAGTTTGTAGCTGATTTTAAGTTTTGTTGTCTATCTTCAATTGCTTGCAAAACTTCATCTTTTGCTTTTATAACTTTGTTTCTTGTGCTTTCGTTTTCATATTGTCTATATGTGCCTATCATATCTTTAAGCGCTTTTTGTCTGTATTCTTCTGTTACTTCTTTTTTATCTTCTTCGTTTAGGCTTTCTCTGATTGGTTTTTCAATAGATACAAAATGTTGAATGAATTTCTTTTCTGCTTCAGGCATTGAATTACCTGAAAAATGAACATTTGCGCCGTTCATTGATTTAATAGCGTTTGATGAAGCAGATGAAAAATTTGTTAGATTAAAATTTGTAGCGGTTGTTTGTTGAGCTTTTGATTTAAAGTTTTGATTAATTTTTTTAAAATTTAATGAATTGTTAATAGCGCTGATTTCCATTATTTTTTCCTTTTCTTTATTAATTTTTTAAAGCGTGATTAAAGCATAAAAATACTATTGCTTTAATACAAAACTTGTGAAAAAATAATTTTGCTAATCGCCTAAAGATTAATATATGTGTGGATTAGAGTGATAATCTTGTCGTATTGATTTAAAATAAATACGACAATAATTGAAATAACAAGTCCTATAATTGCTTTTGTTATGTCTTTAATTAAGTGTTTATAAACTTTCTTTTCGGTGATGAAACGCAATCTGTTATATAGAGCTATTTCTCTGCCTGCCAACACTCCTAAAAATACCCAAGTTGTTGACATTGGGATATTATTAACATTTAAGAAGTATATTAATATGCAAGCATAAACAATATCAATAATTGTTGCTGAACGAATATCTTGAGTATTTGTTTTAAGTTTAATTATATTTTGAATTTCTCCGCCTCTTGAACGGCAAATTATGTATAATAATATTAAAAACACTATTAAGCTTAATGCCATTTGTGTAAATGTTAGTTTGCGAGGAAGGAAAACATATAATTTTGCTCCATCTTGCAAAAGCCAAGCACTCCACAATACTGCAGTTGAAATCCATTTTGCAACAATCCAGCCTTTTGAGATTGGTTTGTTTTTTAAATATAAAAATACTTTTTCAACTGGTCTTGCAATAATAAAATATAATATCAAGGAAATTAAAAGTGCTGCAATGTAGCCTATCATTGACTTTGCAATCATCATCCCAATTACAGTGCTGGATGAAAAAACGCTAATGATTAAAAAAGCTGTTGCAACAGGTATTCCTTTTTTTGTTAAATACAAAAGGATTATAGGCGGTAAAATGTGCCACCAATAAAAAGTTTCAGGATGTGGTATTCTGTCCAATAAGCCAAAAGCCATATCCCCATCATTAATTATCCAACCACTAACAAAAGTTATAACAAGAATTGTTCCGGTAAAAAGCCATACTTGCCAAACAGGTTTGTCTTTTGTTGTTGCAAGGAATGTTCCTAAGGTTTGAATTACATCGTTTGAAACGCAAGCGTACAGGGATAATAAAAACCCTGTTATCATAAAAAACGAACTTAGTGAAATTCCGAATATTTCCATATTTCCTATTCTAGATGTCTACAGCGTTCATTATTTCGTCATCTGCTTCAAAATTAGAATAAACATTTTGTACATCGTCGTGTTCATCTAATTTTTCCAACAGCAACATAACTTTTTTTGCTATATTAACATCTGTTACTTCGTTGGAGTTGGAAGGTATTCTGGTTAGTTCTGCTGATTTAAGAACATATCCCATATTTTCCAATCCTTTTGTTGTTGCTTCTAAATTTTCGACTGTTGTTTTGATTTTGTAATTGTCTTCGTCTGTGTCTTCCCAAACATCCATCGGATCAAATTCCATAGAATCTTCAAATAATTTATCAAAATCAAACATTTTAACTTCTGTTTTGGAACGTTTATCGGCTTCAACAGGTTTATCTATTGTAATTAGCCCGCAAGGTTCAAATATCCAACCAACACAGCCTGTTTCGCCTAAGTTTCCGCCAAATTTTGTAAAATAGCTTCTTATATCGCCTGCGGTTCTGTTGCGGTTATCTGTAGCTGCTTCAATAAATACTGCAACTCCGCCTGCTCCATAACCTTCATAAGTAATTTCTTCAAAGTTTTCGCTTGAACCGTTCCCAGAACCCTTGTCGATTGCACGTTTAATAGTATCATTTGGAAGTCCGCCTGCTTTTGCCTTTTCAACAGCGGTTCTTAAACGAAAATTACCGTTTATATCAGGTCCACCGATTTTAGCTGCAATAATAATTTCTCTTGAAAATTTTGCAAAATTAACACCACGAGCAGCATCTGCTTTTGCTTTTTTATGTTTAATATTTGCCCATTTAGAGTGTCCTGACATTGTTGTTTCCTTTATTAGTATTCAATTAATTAAAACACGCTAAAAATTGATAATCAATAAAAAATAAAGAAAAATTTTGACTTTGTAAAAAAAATTATTAAAAAATCAATAAAATATATTATAGAAATATGTTCAACTATCTTATACACTATTGTTGAGGTATATTATGTCTTACAAAAACATGCATGCTTTAGTTATCGCAAACCAATATGGCGGTGCAAGTTCGAGCGCTAAAGCGGAATTATATGAAACTTACGATAGATTAAGAGATTTAACTGTATCAGGCTCAACCGCCAGTGGTTCGGGCTTTGGTAGCGCAGGCGGATTTTTATGGCAATTGGCTAGTTTATTTAGCCCATCAATATTTATGCAAACTATGGGCGGTTCAACTTCTATGAATATCCCAGGAACTTCTTATTGGTCACCAAATTATACCCCAACATCATATTATGATTCAGGTACAAGCGCTTTTGGTGTATCAGGATTATCAAGCTATAGCGGTTTTCCATCAGGTGCGGCAGGAATTTCTCTTGGTTTCGGTTCAGAAGGCGCTCCAACGGGCGGTGCTGCCGGTATGGCAACAGGTTATGCTGTTTCTGCTGCGGGAATTGCAGCTATGAACACTGCTTCTTATATAGCAGGCGGAGCAACAGGCGCTACAGGATTTAAACAAAATGTCGTTCTTCCAATTGCAGGCTTAATTTCAGGTTGGGGAGGAATATTACAATCCATTGCTCCTTATTGTGGTGAATTTGGGCTTGGTGCAATTGTTGCAGGTAACTTAATGCAAGGAACAACAAACGCTGCTTTAGCTGCTTATCAAAGCGTTACGGGTAATATCACCAATAGCGCCGATGTTATATTAGAGGATAAAGTAAGAAATATTGAAACAATTTGCAAAATGCTTGACACTCAAGCTGATATTGTTCGTCAAACCTTAAAATCCGATATGGAATCAGATTCAAAACTTGCAGACGACTTATCATAGTTTTTTTAATTTAATAATACTAAATACGATTAAAGCGCTCAAAACAAGCGCTTTAATTTTTATATTAATTTTGGAACTTATTAACTAATTAATATCCCATCTTCCGCAAGTTCCGCCCCAACGAGCGATAATGTTGCCTTTGATGTCTGAAATCTTTTTAATTTCATCACGTGATTGCTGCTCTTTGCCTTCTAAAATTGTGATAACTTCGCAATTATTAGAACAACCCGTACAAGCGCAAGTGATTGAGTGGAATTCAAGGTCTTTAATTGTCCAACCTTTGAATTTTGTTTTTTCGCCTGTAAATTGATGATGTTCCATAGCAAGCATAGCAGCACCAATTGCACCCATTGTTTGGTGATGGTTTGGAACAATAATTTCATGACCCAACGCTTCTTCAAAAGCTTTAACCATACCTTTATTTGTTGCAACACCGCCTTGGAAAGAAATTTTTGGAAGCAAATCCTTGCCTAGAGCTAAGTTTGCAATATAGTTTCTGACAAGGGCTTGACATAAACCATACAATAAATCTTCAACAGCATAACCAAGTTGTTGTTTATGGATTAAATCTGATTCGGCGAAAACTCCGCAACGACCAGCAATTCTAGCTGGTGCTTTAGATTGAAGAGCGATATCTCCAAAATCTTTAATATCAACATTTAGTCTTTGAGCTTGGTGGTCTAAAAATGAACCTGTACCTGCTGCACAAACTGTATTCATTGCAAAATCAGTTACAATACCATCTCTTAAAATAATAATTTTACTATCTTGTCCGCCAATTTCAAGAATTGTTTGAACCCCTGGAACAGCACTTGATGCTGCTACAGCGTGAGCTGTGATTTCATTTTTAATTACATCAGCCCCAACAAGCGCTCCTGCTAGGTTTCTTCCTGAACCTGTTGTACCTACTGCGCAAATTTCATATTCAACATCAGGTTTTTTTTGCGACAAAATATTATCTAAACATTTTTGAACAGCTATAACTGGTTGACCAGCGGTTCTTGTCATATAGCTATCTACGTGTTGTCCGTTTTCATCCACTAAGGCGATTTTTGTAGTAACGGAACCTACATCAATTCCTAAATAAACTTTAATCATAATACGTTAATTGTATTACAAAAACAAAAAAAAGAGCAAGAAAAATAAAAAAAGCTCTTGAAAATCAAGAGCTAAGTAGCAAATACGGCATTATTACAATTATAGACGTATTTAATTTAAAAAAGTTCCAAAATAATTTCATTATTTTATATGTATTAAAAATTCAAAAATAATATTAAAATTTTTGTAAAACAAAAGGAAAAATTATGAAAAAACTTGCTTTTACATTGGCTGAAGTTACTTTGGTTCTTGTGATTATCGGAATTTTGGCTATTGTGATGATAAAAAATATAAAAACAGATACTTTTAAAGACAAAGAACTAAAAGCTGGTGCTGTCAAGGTTATTAACGATTTTAACATTGCTTCAATGAAAATTAGAGAAATTGAGCATGATAAATGCCCGAGTGCTGCTTTTATGGTTAAAGCAGGAAGTGAAGAAAATGATTGGGTATATACATTAATTGAAAAAGATGAAAAAGATGCCACTAAGGTTTTGAATGATGCTACTAAGGTTTTAGATTTATATGGCGAATATTTAAAATTTGATAAACCAAGAAGCGGATATTATAATTTTTGCGACCATACAGGCGGATTAAAGGATGAAGATTGTAAAGATAGTGCTAATATAGCAGGCATTCGCTTGGCTGGGGATATTTATGTCGGTTTAAAAATGAATCTTGAAAACGATGTTCCTAAAGATTGTCCGACAAGTTATTATAGAATTAATACAGCCGCAAAAGATGAAACCCCGGGGGTTCAAAATCAAAACGATGAAGTGACTATATCAGGGGAAAAATGCTGGGCTAAATTATATATGGATATTAATGGTAATGCCGGTCCAAACGAAGTTGGACAAGACATTTTTGTTTATGGCATGAACTCAGATGGCGTATTATATTAATTATAGCCAAATTCTTTAATAGCTTTTTTGTCTTTTAGCCAATTTTTTTGGACTTTTACAAATAATTCTAAAAAGACTTTTTTATCTATAACTTTTTCAATTTCAATTCTTGCTTCTGTTCCGATTTTTTTAAGCATTGAGCCTTTTTTGCCGATTAAAATTCCTTTTTGGCTTTCGTTATTTACAATAATATTTGCTTGAATTTTGTCGATTTTTTCTTCTTCTTTATAAGAATTAACAACAACCGCAACACTGTGTGGAACTTCGTCTTTTGTGTTTAAAATGATTTTTTCTCGAATTATTTCGCTTGCTATTTCTCTTGTTGTTGAATCTGTAACATATTCTTCATCATAAATTTTATCGGCAACTGGCAAATATGATTTAATTTTTTCAATCAAATCATTAACGTTTCTTCCTGTTTTTGCGCTGATTTTAACAGAATCCACATTTTTTTCAAACATTTTTTTGTATGTATAAAAATTCAACTCTCTTTGTTCAAGATTTTTAATTAAATCAACCTTGTTTGCAACAATTAAAACAGGGGTTTTGCTATCTTTTAAATAGTTTTCATAAATCCATTTATCCCCGAGTCCTGCCGGTTCTGTTGAGTCAATTAAAAATAATATTAAATCAACCCCGACAATTGCTTCTTTTGATTGGTTTGAAAGATACTCTCCAAGCTCGTTTAGAGGTTTATGCACCCCTGGGGTATCAATTAAAACAATTTGACAAGAAGAATCAGTATAAATTCCTTTCATATTCTTTCTTGTTGTTTGTCTTAGAGGAGTTGCTATCGCTATTTTTTGTTTTAATATTTGATTTAAAAGAGTCGATTTACCCACGTTTGGCCTTGCAACGAGGGCAACTATTCCGGATTTAAAATTGTCTTTAGTTTCTTTTTGTTTCATTTTTGTTACTGTTTTGTATAAACTAGTATATTTATATTATAATAATAGTAATTATAATTCTAACAAAATAAAAAGGATAGTAAAAAGTGCAAGGAGTTATTAAAAAATTTTTATATAGCGCATTGGCGTTGTTTTTGGCTTTAAATACAGCTCTTGCTATTGATAATGAATATAAAAATTCCCTAACAAAAATTGAATTATCTAAGAAAGATGATAATTCATATAATATTGATTTGTTTACTCAAAAAAAATATTCTGAACCTGTTAAAGTTATTAAAAAAAGCGATTTAAGCTATTATATTTTGCTTCCTGAAACAAAAAATTCTTCTACATCGGTTTCAGGCGTTGCAGATGTTAAAAATGTTTCAACAAATTCATATTATTATGCAGGTCAAAATAAAAATGGTTATACAAAAATCAATATTAATACATCAAAACCTGTTAATTTTAATGTAAATGTTAAATCTTTATCAGCTGTTAAAAATCAACAAAAACAGGCGCAAAAAGCACTTCAAGTTGCAACTGCCGCAAAAGCAACCGTTCGAGAAGAAACTTCTTCAGCTCAAAAAAAAAATTCAACTTCGCCTAACTTAAAAAAACCGATTGAAGTTAAAAAAACTGCTGTTGTAGCATCTGTTCCTGCTAAAAAGGCTGTAACTTATAAACAAGAAACAAAAAAAGCAACTCCAATTAAAAATAAAGTTAAAAAAATAGCAAAATCCGCTACGAGTGTTAAAAAGCCTGTTGTAGCAGTAACTAGCCCAAAAACTCAAACAAAAGAAGTTTTTGAAACAATTGATAAAGAAGTTCAACAAGAAGTTGAAACCGATGTTGAAAAAGGCTTAGAAAAAAATGATGTTGCGCTTGACGTTGCTAATTCTTTAACTCAAGAAGAAAATCAAAACGTTATAAATGGTGAACCTCAAGAGACGATTGATACATCATACAGCGAAAATCAAGCTGAAGTTTTCTTGTATAAAATATATAATAAAATTTTGCCATACAAAAAACTCGTTAAAGCTCTTTTGCTTAGTGTGTTTATAATTTTGAGTTTTTCTTTATTAATATTATTTATTGTTCTAATTATTCCATATTGCAAAAATAAAAACAAAAGAGCAAGAAAATCAGATAAATTAATTCCTTTTTCAATGAATGGAAGAGAAAAACAATCAAGAAGAAAAGAAGATAAACAAAAAAATGACGGTCAATATTTCATTTTGAAGAATAATGTTGCTAAAAATAATTTTGAAAACAGTTTAAAAAATAAAAAACATTACGAATTATCAAGCTATGAACCTGATATTCAGGTTAATTATAAAAATCAAAAACCGTCTGAAGATTTTTCAAATAATGAAAATGATTACGATATCATAAGAAAAATTTTAAAAGAAGATAGCTTAATTGATTACATGCCTGATGAAATTAATAGTGTTAATAAAATTAATCAAACTCAACAAAAAGTAGCTCAGCAATGCGAAGAATTGAAAGTTAAAAAAGAGGTTAAAAAACCAAAAGTTATTGAACCGACTGTGCTTTCAAGTGTTGAAATTGCGCCGGAGCGTGGGTTTATGTGCGTTAGCTATAATGACAATATAAATCTAATCGGTTATATTTTTGATGATGTTTTTGCTCTTTATAATTTCAAATGTCCAAAACTTGAAAACTATGATATTAAATACAGATTGACCGATAAAGATGATAAAGGTGCTAATTTTATTGTTAAAGTTGAAAACTATAAAATGGTTGTAAGAGTGACTAAATCGTTTATGAGTTTAGAAGTGTTAATGTAAAATGGTTGAAAATAATAGCGAAGCTTTGAAAAAAGCGAAAAAGAAGAAAAAACCGAAATATAAATCATTAAATACTAAAAATTGGGGAATAAATTTTGATAAAAATGAGTATCAAGAAATAATTCTATCCAATTCAAATCATCCTGAAATTATGAAATAAAAAAGGCTTGAAAGTTTGTTTTTCAAGCCTTTTAAACTTTTAAATATATTTATTATAATTATTGATTATTCATATTCATTTGTTGCAAGTTGTCATTTGCTTTAAGTTCTTGCAATTTTGTTTGTCCGTTGTGAACAACTTGATATAATCTGTCTAAATCTTGTTCTAAATGATTTAAAAGTTGTTGAGCATATTCTTGAGACTCTTCTTTCATTCTTAAAGCGTCGTTTTTAGCACTCAATCTAAGCTCTTGAGCTTCGTTAACCGCTGCCATTTTGATTTGTTGACATTCGTCAAAAACTGTTTGGCGGAATTTTTCGGCATGCTCTTCCATTGCTTTATTTAAGCTTGATTCGTTTAAAAGCTTATATCTTTCGTTTTCGGCGTCTTGAATAATGCGTTCTGCTCTCATTTTTGCTTCTTGCAAGATTTCATCTTTCTTTTTTAGAATAATTCGAGCGTCATTAATTTCGTCTGAAATTGCATTAGGAAAACTGTGAATAATTCTGTATAGTTCTTTAGCATTAACGAGCGTTCTCCCCGGTAATATTGGAATACCGTCATCTCTAAGAGCGTCTAAATCGTTAATTAAATCAAACATTCTTGCTTCTGCTTCTGCCATTATTTTATAACCTTTCTCGTATTATTCTTTAAATATTCTACCACATTTTTTGGAACAAATTTAGAAATATCAGCATTATAATATGATAATTCTTTAACCATACTTGAAGATATGAAATTGTGTTCTGGTCTTGTGGATAAGTAAACTGTATCAATTTCGGGCGCTATAACTTGATTTGTTTGGCAAAGTTGAATTTCATAATCAAAATCGGTTATAGATCTTAAACCTCTAATTAAGAATTTTGCGCCGATTTTTTGAGCATATTCAACCGTTAATCCGCTAAAACTGTCAACAGAAACGTTTTTAACATCTTTAACAGCCTCTTTGATAAGTTCTACTCTTGAATTTACATCTAAAAAAGACTTTTTGTTGGGATTATTTAAAACCGCAATAACAACATAATCAAACATTCTGCTTGCTCTTTCAAGAACGTCCAAATGTCCGTTTGTTACAGGGTCAAAGCTCCCAGGATAAAGTGCTATTTTTTTAGTCGTATCTAAATTCATAATTTAATTATAGTATTAAAAAATAATAATTCACAAACAATCGAATTTTTTTGAACAAATGTAAAAATTTTGTTACAAAGAGTTTATACTTATGAATTATCCTTGGACAATTTCTGCTATTTTATCTTGCCAACCTGTATCTTTTTTAACAAAATAATCCGCTCCGCCGTTTATGCTTTTTATTTTATTTTCGGCTTTAGAAGAAGCTGTAATTACTATAATTTTTGTTTTTAAATTATTTTGAGTGATGATTTTTTTTGTTTCTTGCAAAAGCGTGTAGCCCTCTTGTTCTGTTGAAACAAATAAATCCATAATAATATATTTAAAATTTGACTTAACAAAAAGATTTATTCCACTAAAAATATCTTTCGCTGTTTGAACGTTATAGCCAAGATTAGTCAGCATTATTTTTAATTGATATGTCACAATTCCAATATCATCAACAACAAGAACATTGCCAAAACCATCGCTATCAGGCATCATATCACTAAATTCAGCATAATCAGCCGGAGTAAATTCAATGTTTTCTTCTTTTGATTCTTCATTTTTTTCAGTCGGATTTTTAAGCTTAAATATGCAGTTTAATAAATCCTCATGAGTGATTTCAGATGGAACGGGGAGTTTTGCTATTCTAAATAATTCTTCTACTATTTCGTTTTCAATTTCCATAAAAACAGCCTTCTACTCTTGGGTAAAATTTTGGTTATTAATTTCTGTAATTCTTATTCCGAAATTGTCCTCAATGATTACAACTTCGCCTTTCGCAACTTCATATCCGTTTGCTAAAAGTTTAATGGGTTCTGTTGTTTTGTTTGATAATTCAATCATAGAGCCTTTTGTTAAATCTAAAACCTGTTTCAAACTGATATCTGTTTCTCCTAAAATCGCAGACATATTAAGCTCAACATCCAATAATAAATTGCAAGTTGAATTATTATATGTTGTTTTTTTAGGTCTTTCAACATTTTCAAATTTTGAAATATCTAAATTTTTAGGCTCTTTACCCAAAAGTTACTCCTTTTCGTGATATTGTTCTACAATTTTTACACATTGTTTTTTGTTGTAAATCCCTGGAACGACAAAGAATTTCTTCTTTTTATCGATGCAAGCTACCAGTTCTTCATCCAAATTTTGGTCAAGTTTAATAATATCATTGATTTTTAAATCCAAAATATCATTAATTGCAACTTTTGTTTTTCCAAGAAGGACTTGAAGCTCTATTTTAGCGTTTTTAATTCTTTCAAGGGTTTCGTTTCTTCCGATTTCATTTGAAACAACATTTGTGTGTTGATAAATATATTGTGGTGTTAATTTTGATAAAACCGTTTCTAAAACGGGATATGGGAAACATAAATTCATCAAGCCGAAGTTTTTTTGTCCTAATTTAACTTCAAAAGAAATTAAAACAACAATTTCGCCAGAGTTTGTGATTGGAATTGAATGATATCCGTTAGCAAGAGTCATAAATTCGGATTTAACGGGCAATATAGCGTCCCATGATTCTTCTAATATTTTTATAATTTTTTCAATAAATTTTGTTGTAAGAAGTTCTTCAATTTGGGTTAATTCTTTTCCTCTTTCGTTAACCGAGCCAGAACCGCCCAACATTCTATCTAATATAACCGATAAAACTTCGGGGCTGATTCCAAGAGAAATTTCGCCCGACAAAGGATTTAGCTTGAATATAGCGTTTTGAATATGATTTGGCATAGAGCAAACATATTCTTCATAAGTCAACTGGTCAACCGATATAACGTCGATTTCAACTTCCATTCTTAAATATCCGGTTAAATATGTTGCCATTTGGCGAACATAGTCCCTGTGAATGTCTTGCAGGGCTTTTAAGTGTTCTTTTGAAAATTTATCGGGACGTCTGAAATTATATAATTTGCAACCTTTTTTGAAACTGTCAGAAATTTGCATTAATTCTTCGACAGATTCTTGAGTATCCACTTCTATATCATTATTAAAATTATTAGAATTATCTTCCATCACAAATATATGTTTCCTTAATATAAATAATACTATTTATAAGTTATTTGTCCATCATACGTTTATTCTAACTTGTTTGAAGCTCGCTTTAACTTTTTTGTAAACTTATGTAACAAAACAACATAAAACCTTAAAGTTTAATTTAAGTTGTGCCGAATATAAAAATATGAAAGGTGTGTGGCCTATGGAAAGAAATAATTTTACATTTGATACTAAAAAAGTAAGCGATTTTTTAAGAAATGAACTTTTTGAAATGAGCAAACAAGATTTAAAAAAAGCTCCCTCAGAAGTTCAACCAAAAAACTTACAAGAAATTGAATTTATCTCAAAAAAAGATGAAGAAATTTCTCCTATATTAAAAATGAACGAAGATCAGGTTCTGGCATTTGTTGAAGCTTTTGATGTTTCAATGTTATCAACTTTATCTGTTCAAGAATTGAATTATATAGGCGAAAAGCTTGGAGTTGAGCCAAAAATTCTTTTTGGTTTGAGTGATTAAAAAAGAACAATTTATCAAGAGAAAGATTTAAAACGACTAATTTTTTTAGTCGTTTTTTGTTATGATTAATTATGTATTAACTTTTGTTACATTTTTACTAAAATTTTGATTTTTAATTTTATTTTTAAATTATAATTAGGATGTTTAAGAATAGATTTACTTAAAGGATAAATTAAAAATTATTCGTATTGCCGAAAAATTAAATACAAAGTGTTGAAAGTAATTAATAACGCTGGTTTTGGCGTATTAATCAGAAAGGTGTTGTAAGTGAAAGTTAATCCGATAAATTTTGTAAACAGAAGAACTGTATCAAATAAAGCAAATAAAATAAATAAAGCAAATTTGAATTTAGGTTTTGTTTCAAATCCTGTTAAATTAAACTCTCCATTAGCTGATAGCGTTCATTTTAGTTCTCGTTATACGCCTGCACCTGGTCAATCTCCATTTTTTCCTGAAGAGTATATGATATATGAACCGGATGAAGAAGAAAAAAAACCAAAACCAACAACTGATTGGACTGATGATTTAGAAAAAAGATTTCAACGCAGAAGAGAAATTGATCCGTATAGATGGGCTATGGAATATGAACCGATTGAAAGATATAAATATTATCAATATTTATTTAATATGATTGATTATAAACCCTCATTTTTCAAGGCTACGGATTTACAGAAAAAATTAGACCTTGGCAATAATTTTGTAATAGAACTTATGCAAGCATATACATATATACGTGCAGCAGAACAATGCGGAAGAGTGCCGTATACGGATACAAAATTATCAAAAGAAACAAGAGAAGAATATATTAAAAATCTTGCAATGCAAGAGCAATATGATTTTTTAAATAAACGTATTACAGATCCTGATGGTAGTTTTGCGGATAAAATTGCAGGTTATGATGCGCAAGTTTCAAGAATTAAGAATGGCTTTATAAGATATGTTGACCTTGAAAGATATAATAGAAGTGTTTATTTTAAAATGTGTACTTGCCGTGACAGATATAGTCGTGACGAATTAAAAGAAGCATTTTCTAATGTAAAAAATGTTCCTATTCCGTCAAGCATTTTGATATATGGACCTAATAATGTTGGAAAAGATTCTTTTGTCGGTGCTATGGCAAATGAAACCGGTGCAAAAGTTGTCAGATATTCGCCTTTAAGCGGTCAGACAATAGACGATTTTCTTGAAAATGATGTTTATAAGTCAGCATATGATTCATATTACAAAGGACACAGAACAATACATGTTATAGATGAACCTGAAAGATATTTCTACTTATCAGATGATCCTAAAGTTAAAGAAAGAGTTGAAAAATTAAAAAGGTATTTAAAGGCTTGCTCTCATGCAAGTTTCTATACCGATGATGACTATTATGTGGGACATGCTTTAACATTTGTATTTACAACCGAAAATCCTTCTAAATTAAAAGGCATAGGCTTAATTGAAGATGAAGAAAAAATGCCTATAATTATTTCGCTTCCGCCTGCTGAAAAAGCAAATCTTGAAGAAGTTATTAAATTTAATTTGAAAAGAATTACGCCAAATGATGGCAGATTTTTATTGGAAGATTATGATTATTCTAAGATTCTTAAAAAACTTTCTCCATCAGAAAGAGGCGCATATAGCAACGAAAAAATCAAGTGTATATTTGATGAAGTTGTGGATGATTATATCGCAAGACGCAATGTGCCGTTTAGAGTTTGCCTCGAAGAAGGTATTATAAATGAAAAATGCAAATCAGTAAGACACAGAGATATTTCGCCAAGCGATATAGCAAAATATCAAAGAAATCTTGAAGAAGTTGGAGAACGTTAATGCGCTTGAGTAGTATTTCAAAATTTAATACTGCAAATAGCTATGCTTTTTATAAGAAAAACCAATCTATAAAGCAAAACAATGGTTTATCTTTTAAAAAAGCTTATAAAGACACTTCCATACCCAAAAAGCCGAGTCTTTTTATAAGATTTAAGAATTGGCTTTCAAAAGAGCTTGTGTGGAAAGATTCTCTTGAATACGATTTAAAGGTTGAACAAGAAAAATTCGATTCTGAAATAAAAAGAGCAAAAGCAAAGCAAGATTCCGATATTGAGGAATTTGAGGAACAATAGAAAAAGGTAGTAATGATAACATTTAATGAATTTACAAATTTAGCAAAAACCAATTCCAAACAAACCTCTTCGGTATTATCTCCCCCGTTAAATTTGAATTCTTCATCATTGCAACAACCTTTAAAAACAGATACCTTTGAAAAACAACAAGACACTAAAGAAATTGATACGATTAAGGATAGAAAGAAAAAAATCTTAAAACGCTTTATAATTGAAGCAGGAGTTGTTGCGCTTGCGCTTTTAGCTATAAAAAATGGCAAAAAAATTTTTAATGCACTAAAAAACGTTGTTGAAAATTATAAAACTGATAAAATTATTAGTGAAATAGAAATTATCCCAGCACCCGATAAATCATCTTCAAATCCGCCTATTAGAAGAGCTTTAACTTATCCGGCCATAATTGATGTTGAGGGATATAGTATTAATTAAAGTTAATTTTAGTAAAACATAGTCTAAAATGTGGTAATATAAATATATGAACAAAGAATACAGACAAGAATTTTCTATTAAACAAATTCCAACGGATGATACGGTATTACTTGAAAACACGCTAAATGCAATGGCTTTGGCCGGTTGGGAATTATATTCAATTTATGAAGCAGAGCAAAATTCAAAAATAGTTTATAATTGCATTTTTGTGCATGAAGTCGAAAATACTCAAGCTGATGATAATGATGAGATTGTTAATTTTCGTTCAAAAGTTGAAAAAATGCTATATTCAAAGGAAGAACCATACGAACTTTGTTTGGGACTTCAAAAGAAAATTAGAGATAAAAAAGATAAAATTGAAAGAGTTAAAAAATTCTTAGAAAGCTCTAAAGATGAAGAACGTGAGCTTTTAAACGATGAAATAAGTAAAGATATTGATGAATTAAATTCTCTTAAAAAAGATTTAAAAGAAGTCTTAGCGCCATCAAAAATGTCTAAATTTTTAGGCGAAGAAAAGCTTTCAATCAATCTTTCAAGCGAAAATTATTGTCTTTGTGACCCGTCTTATGAAAAAAATCTTCTATCTCAAACAATTCGGGTAAGACAAGAATTAACAAAAGAATTAGGCTACATCATTCCAAGAATACAATTTATAGAAAACACATCATTGGATGAATACGAATTTTCAATAAATATCCATGGGATTAATGTAATTAATGCTAAAGCATATCCTAATTATTTGGCATTTTTTGAAGATGAATTATCAATCGAAAAAGCTCCAAAAAATTCATATCGAACAAAAGACCCTTTAACAAAAAGAAAATTAATTTGGATTGAAAAAAGCGAGTGCGAAAACTTTTGGGTTGAAGGGATTGAAGCAACTGAGTATATTGCAAATTATTTAAGCTATTATTCAATTGTCCACGTTGAAGAAATATTTGATTATAACGATTTAAACCGCTATGTTGAATATGTTTCTAACGTTAATTCGCTTTTGACAGATAGTATTTTGGGTGAATACATCAGTATTTCAGAGCTAAAATATCTTTTAACTCAACTAATCAGAGAAAAAGTCAGCGTTAAAGATATAGTTTATATTTTTGAAAAATTGAATGATTTTTCGGATGATCCTAATAAGGCAGATTTATTGGAAAAAGTCAGAATGGCTTTATCTCGCCAAATAGCCGCTTCTGTTGCTAATTCTGATAAAGAAATTTTTGCTTATGAATTAGACGAAGATACTTTGGATTTGTTGGAACGCCAAACAAATACGGAAGAAAACAGTATAAAAATTGATTTATCTAAATTTACTAAATTTAAAAAGATTTTAAAAGAAATGCGCCAAAATATCATAGAACAAAGCGCTATAATCGTTGCGCCGCAACAATACAGGCATATTATCTTTATTTTAGTTTCACAATTATTTATTGATATTCCCGTTATTTGTTATGAAGAAATTCCAATGGAATATAAATTAAATATATTAGGCAAAATCTAGTTTAAAAGTTCTTTTCAAGCTCTTCAAGGCTAACACCTTTTGTTTCAGGCACAACATAGTGTACAAAAAACATTGTTAGCACGATTATCACTGCAAAAATCAAGAATGACAAACTTATTCCGATTTTTTCTAACATAACAGGAAATGCCGCTGTTACAACGAAATTTGTTGCAAAATTGGCTACAACGGCGCTGCTCATAGCATATCCTCTATATTTCAAAGGGAAAACCTCTGCTGTAAGCAAAAGTGCAATCGGACCCATAGACATTGAAAAAGAAATAATATATAAAGTAATAAAAATTATAGCTAAATATTGGGTGTAAAAACTAAAATGAAAAACGCTTGAAAGCCCAATCGTTCCAACCAGCATGCCACTTAAACCAATATATAACAATGGTTTTCTTCCGATTTTATCAACAAGGGCAATTGCAACAAAAGTCATCAAAAAGTTTATAACTCCAATAAATATTGTTGAAATTAAAGCAATTGAATCACTTTGATTTGAAGTCATTTTAAAAATCGTCGGCGTATAATAAATTATAGCGTTAATCCCTGTTGCAACTTGAAGAGCCATAATTCCAAGCCCAACAACAAATGGCTTAATTAATTTTTTTGTTAAAACAAATTTTGTTTTTTCCTTTAAAACGGTTTGAATATCTTTAATTATCTCGTTTATATTTTGGCTGTCATCAAGCTTGTTTAAAAGTTTTGTTGCTTCATCTATTTTATTTTGTTTAATTAAAAAACGAGGAGTATCTTTTAAAAATAGCATTCCAATGAGCAATATTAAAGCAGGAAAAACCCCGAAAGAAAGCATTATTCGCCAATTGTTTTCAAGGGTTGAACATAAAAAATTAATAACATATGAAAATAAAATCCCAAAAGTTAAAGAAAGTTGATAAAAAGAAACGAGCGTTCCTCTTTTTTCTTTTGTTGAAATTTCGCTTATGTATAATGGACCCAAAAAGCTAACTACACCTGTTGCAAGCCCGATTATTAATCTTGAAGTTATAAGTTCAATGATGTTTTGACAAAAATAGGATAAAATTGAACCTATAATAAATAGCGAAGCGCAAAAAATAAATGTTTTCTTTCTTCCGATTTTTTCAACAAGAAAAGAATTCAAAATCGCTCCAATAACTGCCCCAATTGAAACAGCGCTCACTATAAGCCCTGTTGTTGCGGCGGTTGTGTGAATATCATTATTTATATATAAAAGCGCTCCTGAAATAACTCCTGTGTCATAGCCAGATAACATGCCTGCTATTGAAGCAATAAGAGCTGAAACATATAAATAAAAATATCTCATCTTTTTTTCCTTTTAAAGTCTATATTACAATTATACCCAATTTTTGTTACAAATTCACTTTTTTTTATTTTATGAGATAATATAAATGAAGTATGTTTTGGGGAGTTTAAATGTCACATATTAAAATTGATAAAACAAAGTGTAAATCTTGTTATTTGTGCATTGATGCGTGTCCTTTTAAGCTAATCAAAATAAGCGAGGAAGTTGGAAAAACAGGCGAAAAAGTTGTGGAATTTTGTGATGAAGAAAAAAAATGTATTGCATGTAAATCTTGCGCCGTTGTTTGTCCTGATATAGCTATAGTGGGTGTTTATAAATAGTGACAAAAGAATTATTAAAAGGTAATATTGCAATAGCAAAAGGGGCTTTGGCTTGCGGCTGCAGCTGTTATTTTGGTTATCCGATTACTCCCCAAACAGAAATCGGTGAATATTTAAGCTCTGAAATGCCAAAAAGAGAGCTGGCGTATGTTTGCGCTGAATCTGAATTAGCTGCTATTAATATGGCGCTCGGCGCTACTGCAACAGGAGCTAAAGCTTTAGTTACAAGTTCATCTTGCGCTGTTGCTTTAATGCAAGAAACAATGTCTTATGCTTATTCAGACGAACTTCCGATTGTTTTAGTTAACGTTATGAGAGCAGGCCCTGGGCAAGGATATATTTTCCCATCTCAAGGCGACTATAATCAAGCTGTATATGGCGGCGGAAACGGGGATTATAGAACGATTGTTCTTTCACCAAGCGATGTTCAAGAATGCGCCGATATGATTCAAAGAGCATTTTATTTATCAAGAAAATATAAAACCCCAACAATGCTATTGGTTGATGGCGCTTTGGGTCAATTGGCAGAACCTGCCGAAATTAAAGAAAATTTATATCCTGAAATTAGTTCATCTCATTGGGAATTAATCGGTTCAAGATGTGATTGCTCAAGAAATATCCATTCTCTTCAACCTGACCAAAATAAATTAAATCAGCACATTTTAACTTTAAGAAATAAATTTGAAGTTATTGAAAGAGATGAAGTTGAATATGAAGAATATAGGATGGAAGATGCGGTTATTGTTTTAACTGCGTTTGGTTCTATGGCAAGAAATTTAAAAGGTGTGGTTGATTTTTATCGTGATAACGGTGTAAAAGTCGGCTTATTCAGACCAAAAACCCTATATCCGTTCCCATATCAAAGATTAAGAGAAATTTCGCAAAGAGCTGAATTATTTATCGATATTGAAATGAATTTAGGTCAAATGTTGAAAGATGTTATATTGGCAACTTCTCCAAATGCGCCTGTTTCTTTTATTGGAAAAGCGGTTGGAGATTGGTTGACGTTTGAAGAAATAGAAGAACAAATTACTACTTTATTAAAGGATCAATATGCAAATATATAAAGTTCCAAGCTCTCTAAAAGAAAATATGAGTTTTACTTTTTGCTCCGGTTGCGACCATGGAGTGGCGGTAAAGCTTGTTGCTGAGCTATTAGAAGAAATGAATTTAATTGAAAAAACAATCGCTGTTTCTTCTTCAGGATGTTCTGTATTTTTGTATGATTTTTTAGATGTAGATTGTCTTGAAGCTCCGCACGGCAGGGCTGCTGCTGTTGCAACAGGCATTAGAAGAGCAAGAAATGCCGCTAAAGAGGATAATTTTGTTTTTACTTATCAAGGAGATGGCGACTGTACTTCTATTGGCTTGGCTGAAACAATGCACGCTGCTTTAAGAGGCGAAAATATAACAATAATTTGCATAAACAACACAAACTATGGTATGACAGGCGGACAGCTTGCTCCAACAACCGTTTTAGGGCAAAAAACAACAACAAGCCCAACGGGAAGAAACCTTGAATACCACGGTTATCCTATTAAAATGGCAGAACAAATTGCTCTGTGTGGTGGCACAGCATTTTCAGCAAGGGTTACACTGTATGACGTTAAAAATATATATAACGCTAAAGCAGCGCTTAAAAAAGCTTTTCAATACCAAAGAGAAAAATTGGGTTTAACTTTTGTTGAAATACTATCTTCTTGCCCAACTAATTGGAAATTATCTCCAAAAGAAGCGCACGAAAAAATTGAAAATGAACTAATCAAAAGCTATCCTCTTGGAACTTTTAAGGATGTAAAAAATGACTAAAAAATTTATTATCTGCGGCGCAGGCGGTCAAGGAGTCGTATCAATAGGGATTTTACTTGCTAACATTTTTATGATGTGCGATAAATATGTTACTTTTTCTCCTTGCTATGGGGCTGAAATGCGTGGTGGAGCAGTGAATTGCACTGTTAATATGTCTGATAGTCCGATTTATAGTTTTCAAACAAAATACACAGATTATTTAATTTCATTTAACCAAGCTTCTTATGATAAATTTATCTCTAAAGTGGCGAAAAACGGTTTTGTAATAACTAATTCTTCTATGGTTGAGATTGATAACAATAGAAGAGAGGATGTTAAATATATAAGCGTTCCTTTTAGTCAGGACGCTAGTAATATGGGAAATATCAAAATGGCAAATTCTATTGCTCTTGGAATATTGATTAAAATTTTAAAGGATATTCCTGTGGAAACTGTTAAACTTGCTTATGAAAAAGTGGCTAAAAATAAAAAAGATATGATTGCGAAAAATATCGAAGCATTTATGTTTGGATATAACATAATTAAAGAGGGAAAGTATGAATAAAACTGGAATAAAAATAAAAGCAATCGATTTTGCGGTTGCAAAAAATGTTATTTCTAATGATGATTTAACAAAAATTTTAGATACGTCTGATGAATGGATTTCAACAAGAACAGGTATCAAAGAAAGAAGAGTTGCTTCAAAAGATGAAAATCTTGTAACGCTTGGGGTTGAAGCAAGTGCTAAAGCGCTTAAAAGAGCTGATATGAATGGTGAAGAAATAGATTTAATTATAGCTGCGGCTTCTGCTCCGGAGGATATTTATCCTTCTGTTGCTTGTTTAATTCAAGCTGAAATTGGGGCAAAAAACGCTGTATGCTTTGATTTAAGAGCAGCTTGCTCAGGCTTTATTTATTCTCTTGAAACAGCAAGAGCATTTATTAAATCAGGCTTATATAAAAATGTTTTAATCGTCGCAACTGATACAACAACTAAATTCACCGATTGGGAAGATAGAGCAACTTGCGTATTATTTGGGGATGGCGCAGGCGCTTGTGTATTATCTGCTGATGAAAATGCTGATGATATTGTTGATATTAACTTATTATCAGATGGCACGGTTGGCGATTATATAACTTTAAATGTGTATGGAAAAGAATGCCCATTGGTGGATAACGTTGAAAATGAACATAAACCATTCATTCAAATGAAAGGAAAAGATGTTTATAAATATGTGATGACAACAATTCCGCCAAAATTAGATGAGCTTTTAGAAAAAAATAATTTAACAAGCAATGATATAGATTATTTTATTCCTCATCAATCAAATCAAAGAATGATAGACGCTTTGGCGCAAAGACTTGAATTTACGCCTGAAAAAGTGATTTCAAATATTGAACACTATGGAAATATGTCTGCTGCTTCAATTCCTGTTGCAATTAGAGAAAGCATTGATGAAGATAAAATCAAACTTCCTGCGACTATTATGATTAGTGCGTTTGGGGCAGGCATGACAGGTGCAAACGCTATAATTAAACTAGATAAAAACGTATAAAATAAATTAAGAATATAGGAGAAAAAGATGAAAAGACGTGTAGTAGTTACCGGCATGGGGTGTGTGTCGCCTTTTGGAGTTGGAGTAGATACTCTTTGGGATAATTTAAAAGAAGGTAAAAGCGGAATTAGATATTTGCATTTAGATAAAGAAAAACATTTGGTTCATATCGGCGGAGAAGTTCCTGAATTTGATACAACGCCTTATGTTGAAGCAAAAGACGCAAGAAGAATGGATAAATTCATTTTATGTTCTGTTGTTGCTGCGCAATTAGCTATGGAAGATTCTAAACTTGATCTTGAAAAAGAAGATAGAACAAGAATTGGTGTTATCGCAGGTTCTGCTGCAGGCGGACTTGATACAATTCAAAAAAATCACGAAGTAATGATGGCTCGTGGATATCACAAATGTTCACCATTTATGGTTCCGATGATGATTTCTAATATGGCAGCAGGCAAAATCTCAATTAAATATGGTTTAAGAGGCATGTCAAAAGCTATTTTAACAGCTTGTTCAACAGGCGCTCACAGCATTGGAGACGCTGCTCGTGCTATTCAATATGGCGACGCTGATATTATGGTGGCAGGTGGTGCTGAAGCAGGAATTTGCGACCTTGGAATTGGCGCTTTTACATCAGCTAAAACCTTATCAAGACACAACGATGAGCCTACCAAAGCTTCAAGACCTTATGATATCAATCGTGACGGATTTATTATGTCAGAGGGTGCCGGAATTGTTGTTTTAGAAGAAAGAGAACACGCTATTGCTCGTGGAGCTAAGATTTATGCTGAATTAATCGGATATGGTCAATCATCTGACGCTTATGATATGGTAGCTCCTGATCCAAACGGTAATGGCGCAATTTTAGCTATGGAATTGGCTTTAAAAGAAGCTAATTTAAAACCTGAAGATGTTGATTATATTAACGCTCACGGAACTTCAACTCATGTTGGCGATATAGCTGAATCTAAGGCTATTGAAAAATTATTTGGAGATAAAGAACACAATAAAAAATTATCTGTTTCTTCAACAAAATCAATGACAGGACATATGTTGGGCGGTGCAGGCGCTGTTGAAGCTATTATTGCAATTAAAGCAATGAATGAGGGTATTATTCCTCCAACAATCAATCTTGAAAATCAAGACCCTGAAGTTGCAAATCTAGACTATACGCCACATAAAGCCGTTAAAAAAGAAGTAAATTATGCTATTTCTAACTCTTTCGGTTTTGGCGGACATAATTCTGTTTTAATTTTCGGAAAATAATTAAAATAAATAAATTGATTTAAAGGCGCTGGAATTTATCGAGCGCCTTTAAAAATATGCTTTTTCTTTTTGTTTGTTATACAATAGAGTCATGAAAAATACAGAAAATAAAAAAATAAAAGTTGCTTTTCCTCACATGGGAACAATTTATGTTGCTTGGGAAAAAGCGCTAAACGCAATGGGAATGGAGGCTTATGTACCTCCTTATACAAGTAAAAAAACTTTATCTTTAGGAACAAAAAATTCACCCGAAGCAATTTGTTTGCCATATAAATTAATTTTAGGTAATTTTATTGAAGCAATTGAAAACGGGGTTGATTATGTTTCAATGATTACTTCTCCGGGGATTTGTAGACTCGGCGAATATGGAAGAAATATTGAACAAGTTCTTGTTGAATTGGGTTATAAAACAAATTACATTGAACTTAGCCTATATGATGGCTTTAAGGGCATGATAGACTATTTTGTTCGTTTGACGGGCAAAAAAGAATATTTTAAAATCTTTAATGCTATATATCTTGCTGTTAGAACGGTATTCGCTGTTGACGAGTTGCAAAATTTCCTATCTTATCATAGAGCAAGAGAAATTCACAAGGGCGATAGCGAAAAGGCTTTTAATAAAGCAATTAAAATGATAAGAAAAGCAATGACAGCTAAAGAACTTGCTAAAGCTCTTAAGGATGGTTTAAGAGAAATTTCAAGCGTTGAAATTGATAAAAATAAAGATGTTCTTCATGTTGATTTAACAGGCGAAATTTATATCGTAAATGATGAATTTTCAAATCAATATATGGAGCGTGAATTGGGCGCTATGGGCGTTCAAGTTCGCCGTTCTTTAACTATTTCATCATTCTTAAAAGACGCAATTATTCCAAAAATATTTAAAAAAGGCGAAACGCACTTAGAACGTGCTTATAGACTCGCTAAACCATATCTTATGAGAGATATAGGCGGTGATAGTCTTGAATGTATTTCTGATGTTTTATATGCAAAAGAAAGAAACGTGGATGGTTTAATCCATGTTAGCCCATTTACTTGCATGCCTGAAATTATGACTCAAAATATTTTCCCAAAAATGAGAGAAGATACTTCGCTTCCGATTTTGACTTTGATTATGGATGAGCAAACAGGCAGAGCAGGCTATATCACAAGGCTTGAAGCTTTTGTTGATTTAATGAGAAGAAAGAAAATGAGAGCAAAAATTTCAGCCGACAAAATGAAAAAAGAAAATCAAATACCACAAGAGGTATAAAAAAATAAAAAAGAGTATGATATAATCCTTATAGTTTTATAAGGATTATATTTTTTAATTGGCATGAGCGAAAATATTTTAGAAATTAAAGATTTATCAATGGGCTTTATTCTTGAAAATAACGATTTTAAGGATGAATATTATAGCGCCCTAAGCAACATAAATCTTTCTTTTCAAAAAGCTCAAATACATTGTATAGCAGGCGAATCAGGCTGTGGAAAATCTGTTTTAATTAATACGATTTTAAATCTTTTGCCAAAAAATGCTCTGATTAAATCGGGCGAAATTTTATATGAAAACCAAAATTTGCTAGCTTTAAATGATAAGGATTATAAAAAAATCAGAGGGCGAAAAATCAGCCTAATTCCGCAAGACCCTTTTATGTCTTTAAATCCTTTGTATACGATTGAAAATCAGCTTCTTGAAGTTAATAACGATAATGACATAAACAAAATAAAACAAGCGCTTGAAATGGTTAAAATTAAAAATATTGAAAGTGTTCTAAAATCCTATCCTCACGAGCTTTCAGGCGGAATGAAACAAAGAATAATTATAGCTATGAGCCTTATTTCAAATTCTCAAATTATTTTGGCGGATGAACCTACAACGGCGCTTGATGTCAGTGTTTCAAATACAATTTTAAATATTTTAACCGATTTAAAAAATATAGGCAAAACAATTATTTTGATTACCCATGACCTTTCGATTGTTTCAAATTATTCTGATACGACAACGATTATGTATTTAGGCGAAATTGTTGAAAAAGGACAAACAAAAGAACTCTTTAAAAATCCGAAACATCCTTATACAAACGCATTATTAAGGGCTTTACCTATTGATAAGAATAAAAAGCTTGAAAATATTAAAGGGCAAATTTCTCCGATAACTCAAAGGATTGATGGTTGTAAATTTCATCCAAGATGTAATTGTGTTATGGAAAAATGTAAGACAATTAAGCCTTGTTTAAAGGATTGTGACGGCGTTATGGTTGCGTGTCATTTATATTAATTCATCCAACATTTTTTCAAATAAAACAATTGGAAAGCCAATAACGTTTTCTTTTGAGCCTTCTAAACTTGTTGCAAAATCAAAGCCGTCATCTTGGATTCCGTAACTTCCTGCTTTATCAAGGGGTTTAGAGGTTTTAATATAGTTTAAAATATCTTCATCCGTTAATTTTTTAAACGTAACATAAGTTATATCGATATCTTTTAGGGTGTTTTCTTTTGAAATTAAGCAAATTGCGCTTGCAACAAAATGAGTTTTGCCTGAAAGAGATTTTAAAGTATCAAAAGCGTCTTTTTCATCTTTTGGCTTGCCTAAAATAATATTGTCGCTAACAACAACGGTATCAGCAGAAATTATAATACTATCTTGATTTTGCTCAAAAACCTCTAAACCCTTATTATATGCACAATTTATAACTAAATCTTTATCATATTTTAAATGCGCAATTTTTTCATCATATTTTGAAACCTTAATTTCAAAATCATATCCGGCTTTTGATAATATTTCTTTTCTTCTTGGCGAAGATGAAGCAAGGATAAGGTTTTTGGGTATTGCTTTCATTATCTGTTGCCTTTTAAAATGGCTTCGCTTCTTTTTAATTGTTTTTCAAAAATTTCAATTAGATTTTTATTTTGCGTTTTAAGAGCAATTTCATAGGCTAATTTTTTATAGTTAATTTCATTGTTATCAAGCTCTATTGCTTCTTTTGAATATAACAAAGCGTCGTTAAAATTGCCCAAACCATAATAGCTTTTTGCCATTTGATTATAATATTTTGCGCAAGTCGGGTTCAATTTAATTGCTTCATAAATTGATAAAGCTGCATTTTTATATTCTTTTAAATCATTCAAGATAAGTCCTTTAAAATAGAAAGATTCAGCATTATTTTTGTCTGAATTTAAGTATTTTTCAATGTTTTCAAGGGCTTTTTCTTTTTCATTCAATCTATAATAAATTCTAGCCAAAGAATTAAACACGCTCAAGCAATTTATATTGTTGTTTTGAAATTGCGAAATCAAATCCAGCGCTTGATTATAGTCTTTTTCATCAATGTAAAGGTCGATTAATTCAAGAGTATAATAAATTGATTCAGGATAAACCTCCAGCGCTTTTTTATAGATTTCTATTGCTTTTTTATACAACTTTAATTCTTTATAAACGCTCGCTAGAGTGTCCAATAATATTGGGTTTGAGCTTTCTTTTTCAAAATATTTTTCCAAAACGCTTTTAGCGGTCGAAAGATTTGTTTCTTTTAAATTTATAACTTGAGCTAAAATTTGAGCTTTCGGATAAAATTTTGAATTTTCATTTATAACATCAAGATTTAATTTTGCTGTTTGATATTTCTTTTCTTTGATTAAAATCCAAGCTGAAAGAAAATATTTTTCGTCTAAATTTTCGTTTTTTTCTTTGATAAGCGAATAATTTATTGAGGTTTTTAAAACGCTCAAAGCCTCTGATAGCCAGCTTATATCAATATAACATTTTGCTAAATCAAGATAAAAATCATGTTCATTATTATCAAATTTAATAGCTCGTGTGATGTGCTCAATTGCTTGAGTATAATTTTTTCTTTTTGCTTCAATCATTCCAAGATAATATGAAGCAAGAGGAACATTCTCATCAACATTTAAGCAATATTTAATAACTTTATTGTAATCAGAATGATTGTAATAATATGTTGCAAGGTCCATATTTGCTTGAATATGAGTATCATCAAGCTCTATAACCTTTTCAAGCATAACTTTTTTCTTGTTGTCGTCTGAAATTGTTGAAATTAAATACAATAAATCCGCATTCAACTTAATTTCGTCAATCAAAGAATTGAAAACAGTCATAGCGTCTTGTTTTTTATCAAGCATAATCAAAATTTTGATATAACAATAATAAGATTGAGCGCTTCTATCGTATTCGCAAAGAGTTTGAGCGGTTTTAAGAGCTTTTTGATATTGTTTTAAGATAATATAAATTTCATAAACTCGATTTAGAGCAAGTATATTGTTTTTTTTCAGAGCTAAAACCTTTAAAAATTCTTCTAAAGCTCTATCATAGTTATGAATTAAAAGGTGTAATTCGCCAAGTTGAGAATATATTTCAATATCATTTGCGTCATCTTCAAATTCCAACGCTTTATATAAATATTCGATAGCTTCTTTATATTTTTTTATGTTTTTTAGTTCAAAAGCTTTTTTAATTAGCTCAATTTTTTCTTTATTAATATCCATAAGTTTTATTATATTTTATTTTTCAAACTAATTCAATAAATAAAAATATTGACTTTTTAACAAAAATCCTTAAATCAAAATCGAATATTCTCATATTAATAGTGTATTTTTTCTAATTTTAATAAAGAAAAAATCTTATGAACCGACGAAGAATAAAAAAGGTATAAACAAAATGAAACCATTAGTTGCAGGAATAAATTTAGACGGACACGGCTTGGCGCAAAGCGTTAATGCTATGCACACAAGTATGAATATCATGGGAATATTCAGTGAAAATATTCTTGGTTTTGATAAAATCGGATATCAAAAAAAAGATGTTGTTATTTCTTCTTTTGCTGAATTTTTAGGGCCGGAAGCTGTTTCATATTCAACAGATGAACAGGTTGGAAGACTTGTTATGACTGAACGTCCGCTGGATGTTGCATTATCTGAAAAAGGGTATTTTCAAGTTTTGAATGATAACGGAAGTATTGAACTTACTCGTGATGGCAGATTTAAGTTAAATAATAAAGGCGAATTATTAACCCAAACAAATCAAAAAGTTTTGTCTAATTCGGGCATTCCTATTGTTTTTTCAACTCTTCCAACCGAATTAAATCAAATTAAAATTGGAACAGATGGAAAAATCGGAGTATTGGATGAAAAAGCTCGTGGGTTTGTTCCTCAAGGCACGATAGGAGTTGTTTCGTCTGATGGGTCTTTAATTCAAAGAGATTCCGTTCGACAAGGTTTTGTTGAAAATTCAAACATACAACTTCAAAATGAATTTATCGAAATTGCAAACTATAAACGAACTTTTGAAGCAAATTCTACAATGTTTAAAATTCAAAATAACAAACTGTCAAGCGCTATATCCCAATTGGGTCGAGTATAGGAGGATAGATAATGACATTTAATTTACAAGGAATAGTAAGAAAAACAACAACAAATTTAACAACCGAATTTGATAGATTGGCTTATATTTCTCAAAATGTTGCAAATATGAACACAAATGCGTATAAAGGTGTTCGTTTTGAAGATATGATTGACGCAGACGGCTCTGTTCACGGGATTGAAAGAGTTGATATGGCTAAAGGTACGATTATGACAACCGATAGCCCATTAGATGTTGCAATAGATGGAGCCGGATTTATCCCTGTTACGACTCAAACAGGCGAAATTCAATATACTCGTGATGGTTCGTTTATGACCAATAAAGACGGTTTATTAATTACAAAAAACGGTGATTTAGTTGGCTCGGGCATAAAAATCGACACATCTGCCGAACGTACGGAAATAAGACCAAATGGCGATGTTTATATCTATAAAAGAAAAATTGATGAACCGGAATATGCCGGAACTATTCCTGTTGTTCAATTTCAAAATCCTGAAGCATTGTTAAATGTTGGTAAAAACAATTATGTTGCAACGGAAAATGCAGGAAAATTGGCTCTTGTTGAAGATCATAAATTAATTAAACAATACGGAGTTGAAAAAACAAACGTTGATTTAACAAATGAAATTTATACAATTTCAAGAATAAACGCTTCAATTACAGCGAGCGCTTCATTGATGAAAGCGGTAAACACTATGTATACAACCGCAGTTAACAATATGACAACATAATTTGAAAGGTAGATTATGGGTTTAATTCCAACAAATTTAATAAATTCGCCGCTTAAAAAGCTGGATTTGATTTCAGCTCGTCAAGAAGCTTTGGCTGATAATGTCACAAATATGCACACCCCTGGGTATAGAAGAAAAGATGTTGATTTTTCTCAATATCTGAATAATTCAACATCAGCTTCCACTCTTGAAACAAAATTGATAAACAAATTCGGACCTGCGCCAATTGCAAGCCAAGGAAGCGGCGGAGAAATGAAATCAACAGAAGATGAACTTGCACTAATGCAACAAAATTATATGCTTTATTCAACAGCCACAAAGCAATTGAAAAGCACAATCACCCAACTAAAATCAGCATTGAATGTTTCAGCAAATGGTTAAGGAGTAGATTATGGGTTTATTTAACGCTTTTAATATAGGTTTGCAAGGTTTAGATGTTCATTCTAAACGTGTTGAAATTGCTGCAAAAAACATAGCAAATCTTGATACACCAAATTATACAAGAAAAATTCCTTTGGTTTCATCAGCTCAAGATAATAGTTTTGCAACAGTTTTATCCTCCATGGGGCAAGGAGCTTTAACCAGCGGACTTGGAGGAGTCAATTTTGATGGTATTGTTGAAGACCCTACCCCTGGAACAAAAATATATAAACCGGGGCATCCGGACGCTGATAAAGATGGTTACATCAGAACATCAAATGCTAATCCGATTGTAGATATGGCAGACGCTACAATGGCGCAACGTGCTTATGAAGCTTCTTTGGGCGTTATGAGTATAACAAAATCAATGGCAACTTCTGCTCTTGAAATAAATAGCTAATTAAGCTTAATTTTCCAATAGCATAAGTCTTGCGTCGGATTAAAAAAACAAGTGTAGTTATCTAAATTATTAATTTTATCATCAATCGGCAAAATCGTTGTAAAAACAGTCACAGGAGCGCCTTTTGCTTTGATTTTATCAAGCTCGTTATTAATTAATTTTTTAACATAATCCTTGTTTTTAATCGATTTTTCTTGTTTTATAAAAATATAATCGATATTTTCATCCAACAAATCGCTAAAATATTGATTATAGACGTTGCCCGAAGGACGAGTTAGAACATAGGTTTTTTCTTTATTATTTTGTTCAAATTGCTTTGAAATATAATAAATATTGTTTTCGCTAGTTCTTCTTTTGATGTAATTTTCTTCGTTTTTCACCATATAATTTTGGCAAGCAAAAAGCCAAATAAGAAAAATCAAAACCGTTTTTTTATTTACTGAAGAAAGATAAACGCTTGATAGCATAATAAATAGAGGGATGAAAATAAGCATAAATCTTGTTGTTAACATTGGGCGAATTAGATATGACAAAATTAATGCGCAAAAAATCGTGAAAAATATGATAAATATTGCATAAATGACGATTAGTTGCTGTTTTTTGTTTGCTTTGTTTTTTAAATAGAAATACGTGCAAACGCTAAATATAATAAGCGATAACGCTCCGTTGGTTATAAAAAGTAGGGAATTAACTGTGTTTTCATAAGATAAAGTTGAAATAAATGAGTTAAAAGTCGTGTCTTTAAGGGCTTTTGAGTATGCTGTTATTATAAAAAACGGCAAAAATGATAATAAGGAAATTAAATTTAACAAGATTAAAGATTTAATTTTTTTGTATTGTTTTTTTAAAATTGAAAGATATAAGCTGAATATCAAATTTCCAATAACAACCAAAACTCCGAAATAGTGTGTGTTTGTGATTAAAATTGAAAGAATTAAATAGATTGCATTATCTTTTTTTGAAGAATTTTTCTTTAGAATTTTGAAGAAAAAATAAAATAAAAGAATAAATAAAAATATAAAAAGACAATAGCACCTTATTTGTTTACTATGATACATTAAAGGAATATTAAGTAAAAGCAAGGCTAAAGCGATGTTTGCGCTTGTTTTATTAAAGTTTTTTAAAATAAATTTATATAAAATGCCAAATCCGCCCAAAATTAAACTAAGCGATAATAACCTTATAGCTAAGATTTTGGATGAAAAAACCAAAATATAGATTTTTAAAACAAGATAATATAATGGTGGAACCCCAGGGTCATTAAAAATTGAAACTATCCCAAAAGCAGGATTTGCGCACATTAGAGCAAAAATTTCATCTCCCCAAGGCAAAAACGTTTTATTTTCATATAAATTTAAAATAATAATTAAAAATAAAATGAGCCCTAAATATAACTTATTGTTGAATTTGAACGTTATTTCGTTTTTGTTGTTTATAAAATAAATTATTAAAATTGAAAGAAGTATATAACTTAATAAAAACAAAGGGTTTAGCCTTGTAAAATTATATAAAAGGCTTGAAACATAGTTAAATGTTGTGTTTTCATTAAGAAAAGCCGATTTTGAATTTAGTTTAATGTTGTTTGGAATTTCATATTTTTCATAAATCTTGCAGATATTATTTTTAAAGCAAATTTTTTCATTTTCGTTTTTGTTTAAACTCTTAAAATCATTATAATAAAAGGTTTTATACTTATTAAAAACAACAATTGAATTTATCTTTTTATTAAAATTTTCATTCTTTAAAATCTCAATATCGTCAACTTTTTCGTTAATTATCTTATTAATTGCGTTTTTATTTAAAAAAAATGGATAATAATTTTCATTATATTTAATTAAAAAATCGTCGTTTTCAGCTTGTTTTGTTTCAATTATAACATTTAGTGCCGAGTAATTCGGGATTTTAAAAGCTGAAAAAATAAGGCTTGCCATAAATAAGATAAGCAAAATATAAAAAATAATATTTTTATTCTTCATTATTGCCTTTCTCTTGAAAACTCGCAGCCGCAGTAGGTTTGAAAATACATATTATTTTCTTTTGCAATTTGTCTTGATTTTTTAAATCCGTCTTGCTTTTTAAAATTATATTCAACAAATTCAGTCCCGTTATCAATTTTTTTTGCTGCTTCAAAAATTTGAATAGAATTTTTGTGCGGACTAACCGAAAGCGTTGTTGTATAGCGTTTTATGCCTAATTTTTTTGCAAATTCAGCAGCTTTTTTAAGCCTTAAATAAAAACAAATCTCGCACCTTTTTCCTTTTTCGGGTTCGTTTTCAAAACCCTTAATTGCTTCATAAAATTCTTTTATTTCATAATCTGCTTCATAGTATTCAATATCATTTTTTGCGCAATATTCTTTTAATTCTTTTCTTCTGATTTCATATTCTTCAAAAGGAAAAATGTTCGGGTTATAAAAAAATACTACAGGCTTCAAGTTATCCAAAGCTAGTTTTTGGATTGGATAACTTGCGCAGGGTGCGCAGCAAGCATGTAGTAATATTTTTTCCATTAATTATTGTTTTTTCTTTTAATTGCTAATTTAATTTTTTGATATAAATCATCATACGGCATTCCGCCCATATATAAAATTCCGTCGATATCGATAGCCGGAGTTCCATTTATTCCAAGCCTATAAGCTTCATTTATTTGTTCTTGAAGTTCATTTTCAGTTTCAATGGAGTTCATATCTTGAACAAGCTTATCCATATCAAGCCCGATATCAGCATTATTTAGCTCATCAAGGATATTTTGTTCGCTTGTTGGTCTTATGTAAAATAGAACATTAATCACATCATAGAATTTATTTTGTTTTTTTGCAGCCAATGAAAGTTTTGATTCATAACAAGAAAACTCGTGTCCGCCTAATGTTGTTCCAATGTATCTGTTGCAAGTTGTATCCAACGGGAAGAAGTATTCTTCAACAAGAATGTTTTCTTTTTTTGCAATTTTATGAATCATGATATTTAAAATTTTGCAAAACGGACAATTAACATCGCTATAAATCTTAACTTTAATAGCACTGTCTTCTTTTCCTAAAACGTTTCCGCTAATAGCATATTTATTTGATTTTGCTTCAAAAAATTCTTTTTGTTCTTTTTGTTTTTTAAGTTTTGGAGAAAAAATAACAGATGTATCAAGATAATATAATGTTGAAATAAAGCCAATCAAGACGATTATAAATAACACAAAATATTGTTTAGCGCCTGCTATAAAGTCAACTATTGTTGTTTTGATATCTTCTATAAAGAAGCCTTTTCCTTTTGCAAGTATGGCTATGGCTAAATCTACAAAATATGTGCAAAAGCAAAGTGCACAGATTTTTTGAATTTTGAATATTGAAATAAAAGCTAAAATCATTGATAAGCCAAAAGCTAATAATGACAAGGTTGCAATGTAGCTTCTTGGGTTTTTAAACACATCAAAAATCGTGTTTTTAAATTTTTCTTGAATTTTATCAACAAAAAGCAAAAATATGAATAATAAATAGATGAATAATCCCCAAAGGGCGTTTGGAACGCCAAAAGAAAGACTATACTCTGTTAAAGCTACGCCATCACAATCTATTAAATCCGAAACAGTGCAAAAACTTTTTGTAAATTCAGGTAAAAAATTTGTTTTATAAAAAATTTCAGCTAGTTCAACACACAACACCAATCCTATAACACAAAAGATAAGTATCGCTATAAATCTTCTTTTTGAAAGTTTATTTTCCATAAATACTCCTATTAGACAGTCATATAAGATATAAATATTATACAACCAAATGACCTATCTAATAATAGACTAAAGTCTAATAAAAATAAACAAAAAATTTTTATCGTGATATTATTTTTATATGAGAAATTATGAAACAGAGCTTGAAAAGCTAAAGGAAAATTCATCTTTTAGAACAATCAAAAATATAGAAAAAAAGGTCGGAAAGTATATTATAGTTAATGATAAGAAGATGTTAAACCTTTCTTCTAATGACTATTTGAACTTAAGTACTAATATTGATTTAAAAAATGAATTTATTGAAAAATATAAAAATCATCCCGAATTTTTGTTTTCTTCGGCTTCAGCAAGGCTTTTGACGGGAAATTCAAGTGTTTATAATGAATTTGAAAATAATATAGCAAAATTATTTAATAAGCAAAGCGCTCTGTTGTTTAACACAGGCTATCAGTGCAATCAAGCGGTTATATCAACTTTGTTTTCAAAAAATGATGTTATTTTTTCGGATAAATTAAACCATGCAAGTATGGTTTCGGGCTTGAAGCTCTCTCTTGCGGAGCATATCAGGTATAAGCATTGCGATTATGAAATGCTTGAAAAAATCTTAAAAGAAAAAAGAAATAATTATAATAATGCCTTGATATTGTCTGAAAGCGTGTATTCAATGGATGGCGATATAGCAGATATTAAAAAACTAATTGAGCTTAAAAAGAAATATAATTGCATGTTGATGTTGGATGAAGCCCACGCTTTTGGCGTTTTTGGGAATAATCTTTGCGGAGTGGCGGATAGTTTGGGTTTATTGGATGAAATTGATATTATAACCGTAACTTTGGGTAAAGCGCTTGCTTCGGTTGGGGCGGTTTGTTTATCTAAAAAATCGATTATAGAATATTTAATTAATTTCGCTTCAGGGTTCATTTTTTCAACCTCTTTGCCGTCTGTCAACGTTTTATGGAGCAATTTTTTGTTAAATGAAAAATTTGATTTATTAAAAACTAAACAAGAAAAATTACATAAATTGTTTAATGAAGTTCATAAATTTTATCCCTCTGTTAGTGCTTCGCAGATTGTTCCTGTTGTTTTAAATACGGCTGAAAAGACCAAAAAAAGAGCGCTTGAGCTTCAAGACAAAGGATTTTATGTTCTTCCGATTAATCCTCCGACTGTTCCTGTTGGAACTTCAAGGCTTAGAATTTCTTTAACGGCTGATATCGAATTTAATGAAATTAAAGAGGTGTTTAATGCAATTTAAGTGGCTTAAAAAGGAAAATAATAAAAAATTAATTGTGTTTTTTAATGGTTGGGGAATGAATGAAACCCCTGTTCAACACTTAAATAGCGAGGATTTTGACATTTTGATGTTATATGATTATCGAAATGTTGATTTTGATTTAGGGCAGTTTGATTTCGATAAATATAATGAAAAATACCTTATTTGCTGGTCTATGGGGGTTTATAGCGCAAATTTGTTTAAGGATGAACTTAAAGATTTTGATAAAAAAATTGCAATAAACGGCACAAATAAAGTTATAGATGATGATTTCGGGATACCGAAAAAAATCTATAAAGTAACGGTTAAATTTTTAAACGCTGATAGTTTGGATAAATTTATCAAAAATATGTTTGATGGCGGCAAATTGAACCCAAATATTACAATAACACGCACTTTAGAGGAATTAAAAGACGAATTAATTTCAATTCAAAATATCGAATTAAATGACGAACTTAAGTTCGATAAAGCGATAATTTCATCAAATGATAGAATTATTCCAACAAAAAATCAATTAAATTTTTGGCAAAATAAAGCTGAATACAAGCTTATAAATTCAACCCATTGCCCGTTTGACACCTTAAATTCGTGGCGAGATATTATATGCTAGATAAAGATTTAATCAAAAAAAACTTTAAAAAAGGGCTTGTAAGCTATGAAGATAACGCTGTTATTCAGAAAAAAATGGCAAGTTGTTTAGCTTATTTAATTCCAAAAAGAAAATATAATAAAATCCTTGAAATTGGCAGCTATAACGGTTTTCTAACCAAAGAATTGATTAAAAAAACCGATTTTAATTCTTATTATGCCCTTGATATTGTCGATAGTTTTGATTATATAAAAAATTTATCTTCTAAAATTTCTTTTATAAATTGCGATATAGAAGATTTTTCAACTCAAGAAAAATTTGATTTAATCGTTGCAAATGCGAGTTTACAGTGGTGTAATGATTTTGAAAAAACAATAGAAAAATTAAAAAGTTTTTTAAATAATGGCGGAATTTTAGCTCTATCTACATTTGCTTCTGATAATTTTATTGAAATTAAAGAAAGTTTTGGAATTGGGCTGGATTATTTGAATGAAAACGAAATTAAAAGAATTTTCCCGAATTCATTAATTGAAAACAAAAAAGATGTTTTAAAATTTCATAGCTCAAGAGAACTCTTGAAACACTTGAAATTGACAGGGGTTAATTCAATTAAGAGGAACGGGTTTAAATATAGAGAACTGAAAGAAAAATTGAAGATTTTAGAAGAAAAGTTTGATAACAAATTGACCTATTCAAGCGTGTATGTTGTTTTTGAAAAAAAGTAATTTAAAATTCATTTTAAATTGCAACCTTGAATAATATTTTTGGGGACTTCAAAAATTCGGATTTTTTGGGACTATTTATTCTAATTCCTGAGGTTCAAAATTCAACACATTACAAGGATAAATAGCATAATCCACTATAAAATTATTGAATTTTTCTTCGTTAAATTTATCATCTTTTATTATAGATTCAATTTCGCTGCTTGTTTGAGATGTTTGAGCTTCATTAGCTTTTTTGCAAGCAATTTCAAAATCTTTTCCGCAATAATATAACGTGCTGCCGTCAATAAAACCGTGGTCATAGCCATAAACTTTATAGTCTTCGCCGCTTTTAATTATGCAAGTTCTATCGTTTTTGGATTGCTTTTTAATATCCATACAAGTGAACATTTTATTCAAATTTCCTGATGTTTCTTCAACCGCTTTTCTTGCCGCACCTCTTGTTATTGCTCTAAAAGCCACAGGATTTATAGAATTTAACTTCATAATATCAACCTTATTTAATTCCAGACATTAAATATAATGCGTGAAAAAAAATTTTTTTGCCAGTTTATTTTTTAATTGCAATCTCTTTTTTTAATTCGTTTAAAAATTCATCTCGATAGGTGAAACCCAAATGTGAGCCGTTATCAAAAAGAATAAGCTTATCTTCGCACATTTGTTTTAAAGTCGATAATTGTTTTTTATTTGTTAGATAATCATTCACACTATGATAAATTTTATAATTATTTTTATTTATAAAATAATCGCTCAAACTCAATAGGCTCGTTGATTTGTTTAAATCTTCAACAGAATTAGATGAGAGAAGATATTTTTTAAGATAGGTTGAATAATCTGTATTGTAGATTAAATTATGCAATTCTTTAGGGTTGGTTTTATATTTATCATGCTCAATTGAATAAACAAGGTCAGAAAGCTTTTGGTGGAAAAGAAAAGCGCTGATTAACTTGGATTCATATTCACTAAAAGGCAATGTTGAAAAATTATTTATAAAATTTTCTTTATTTTTAAATAAATCCATCACTTTTGCCGTTGTATAAGCGGTTTTTTCCCTCATGTCATCGGGATAATTTTTCCAAGAAGAAATAATCTTATCAACCTGACTAATTGCATACATAAGCTCAATCGGCGGACAAATAGCAATAAATTTATCTATATTATTAGCCTGATTTTGGTATTGGTTGTTTGCTAAAAACAAAACCGCACTAGCTCCCAAAGATGTTCCTATTGCTGTTCTTTGGAAGAATGTTCTATCATATTTTTTAGATAAATAAGCTATTATATTATCCAATAGTTTATTAATTTTTTTAACGTCATCCGCTGTTTTACCCAGCCTATAATCCTTTTTAAGGCTTTTCAAAAATTCCCATTGAAAATGACTCCCAATTATAACAACACTGTACCCTTGATTATAAAATATTTCGCTTAACGCCATAGCGCCCGAACTATCTATGCTTTCGCCAATCGAAGGAAAAATTATAGCAAGAGGAGAGGTTTTTTTCTTTTGCAACAAATAATGAAATTTATAGCTATCGCAATTTTTATCTATATTAACGCTTGCGCTTTTAATTTTTTTCTTAAAATCTCTGTTCCAAATTGCTAAATCATTAAAAAACCGTTTTTCTTTTTGAGAAGAAAAAATTGCCGTCCTCATCGAATCAGTCACAGGATTTTGCGGATTATAATTTTCAAGAATAATATCAGCTTTAATATCATCATCCGCCAAAGGCACAATTAAATTATTCTTGTTTTTGATTGCTCCTTTAACTTCTAAAAACTTTTTATTTTCAACAAGCTCTTCATTATTTTCATTATCTTTAAAATTTTTAATAACATTTTTTCTATCGTAATTTGATAATTTTATATATTTTTCAACCCCATAAAATTTTCGAGCAATTGAATATGGGTCAACAAAATTTGATTCAACCATTTTAATAAGCGGTTGAATGTATGTTGTTCTATTTATCAAAAGCCCAAGTTTGACCGCTGCGGCTATTGGAGAAGCTATATAAGTTGTGGGGGTTAAGAAAAAATCTAATATTCTTCCTGTGATATCTCTTGTTGTAACAGATGAAACAAAGGGCAAAACAATATATTTTCCGCATTTTATTTTGCATTTTGCAAGAGCTTGTTCCATATCTTCGTTATATAATTCAAGCTTAAAAAGCTTATCCGCCGTATCAATCAGCCCTGCAACCCCTAGGGTTGTATTAATTATAAATCTTTTTGTTTCGTGTTTAAGTCCGTCAAAATCCCTTTGCAAAAGGCAACTGACCGCTCTTTTTGGGTATTCTATATTGATTGTCATATTATTAATAGCGTCAATCATAAAAACAGGCATGATAGAAGCCCAAAGGATATGGATTTTTTTAACAAAAAGTTTATTTAATTTAAGATTAAAATTAAACATTCTTCTATTAAAATTTTCATATTTATCTTCGTTTAAAAACAGCTCATCATAAGGAATATACTTCTTTTCCTTATTTATCAAATCAATCGAATTAATATTTTCAAAAGCAAAAACAATTTGAAAGTTAGCCAAAAATAAATTAAACAACAAAACAAAGCTAACAATTTTTTTAAAAACTCTTCTTTTCATAAAAAGATTTATAAAATTTAATTTAAAAAAATATATTAGACTTTTTACTATTAATTTATTCTAATACTAATTAACGATAAAATTGACTATATCATTAACAGCAGCAGGATTTTGCTTAATTAAGCCCATTCCGGGGCCGCCTTTTGGATATTGTTTAACAATAGGTTTATCTTTAAGAGTTAAATTTAATAATAACTTATCTGTTGAAGAAAGAAGAATTAAAACCTTGCTATCATTCAAACGAGGAGTTCTTGTCGGCATTTTTAGCCCTTTAAATTCATATAAAGGCGAAATTAAAACAAGCTTTTTAGATGGGTTTTTTAGCATATTAGCGGCTAAAACGCTGCTTATTGCCCCAATATCCGCTCCAACCATAATTGTGTCGGTTGTGTTAACTTTTGGATATGTGTTTTTGATATAGTTAATTGAATCAGCTATATCAAGAGGCAATTTTTGCCATTGCGCAGCTTTAAAGCCATAGCGAGATTTGTATCTTAAATTTTCATTATATACGCTTCTTCCATGGCCTCTTAAATCCATAGCTAAAACGTTATAGCCTTTTAATCTTAAATTTTCAGCAAGTGTTGCCCAATAAATAGAGCTCATAGCATAAGAATGAACCAAAATAATCAAAGGTTTATCTGTTTTTTCTCGAGGAATATAATAATCTCCAACAAGAATAAATTTATCCTTTGTAACAAATTCAATTTTGTGTTTTGTTTTTTTCTTCTTAACTTTTTTTGTGGCAGCTAAAGTTGCTGATATTGAAGATAAAAACATTATTACAGATAAAAATAATATAAAAAATCTTTTCATACTTTAATTTTAGCAAATTACAAGTTTAATACATTGAATTTTTAAAAATTACACCTTTTAGATGAACTTTTAAAAAATATGTTAAAGATTGATTTTTAGTGTGTCGTATACACAAGTATGATTTTTTGATTGGGAGTAATCCCTATCAAAACCTCCTCCCCAAGTCTAGTAGCCACGCTTTAGTGGCTTTTTTTTATTTTTAAGGGTTGAAACAAAAAGTAACAAAAATGACAATAATCATTTTTTGCTATAAAATATTACTAAAAATAGTAATAGTTGGGAGAAATTAAATGGGATACGAAATTTTATACAAAAAAGAATTATGTAAAAATCAATATGAAATAAGAGTTAAAGCTCCATTTATCACTAAAAATGCAAAAGCAGGACAATTTATCATTTTAAGAACCGATAAAAATTCTGAACGTATTCCATTGACTATTGCAGATTATAACCGTGAAACAGGCGAATTAACAATTGTTTATATGGCTGTTGGATATACAACTAAAAAACTTGCTTCTCTTGAAGTTGGCGATTGTATTGAAGATATCGTTGGACCATTGGGCGTTCCGACTCATACTGAAAAATATGGAACAGTTATTTGTGTTGCGGGCGGATATGGCGCAGCTCCTTGCTATTTAATAGCTAAAGCGTTTAAAGAAGCTGGAAACAAAGTTCACATGGTTATGGGCGCAAGAACAAAAGAATTAATCTTCTGGCAAGATAAAATGAAAGACGCATGTAATGAATTACATATTACAACAGATGATGGTTCATTGGGCTTTAAAGGCTTTACAACTCAAGTTGCAAAACAAATTATAGATAGCGAAAAAGTTGATTATGTTATCGCTGTTGGACCAATGCCAATGATGAAAGCTGTTGCAGATTTAACTCGTCCATACGGAATTAAAACCGAAGCTTCAATGAATCCTATTATGGTTGATGGAACAGGAATGTGCGGCGCATGTCGACTTACTGTTGGCGGAAAAGTTAAGTTTGCTTGTGTAGATGGACCTGATTTTGACGCTCATCAAATCGATTTTGATGAAGTTATGAACAGATCAAAAATTTATAAAACTGAAGAAAAAAGATGCGACGAAACAAAATGCAATCTAATCAAACAAGGTATAGAATTAGAAACTGTTTAATCGAGGTAAAAATGACCGATAACATTAGAAAAAAAATTCCATATTGTCCATTATTATCAGCAGGCTGCGACAGCTTAAAAGTATGCTTACAGGAAAGCTGCGCTTGGTATACTCCTGCGACAAAGTCTTGTGTAGCCTTTGTTATTGGACATAATAACGTTCTTGAAATCAAGCAAAAACAAGGAAAATAATATGTCTAATCATCCAATGACGATAACTGAAAAGATATTTGCTCATCATTGCAATAAAGACTATGTCGAAGCAGGCGAACTTGTTGAAGCAAATATAGATATAGCTTTAGCAAACGATATAACAGGGCCTATTGCAATAGCTGAGTTTGAAAAAATCGGATTGGATAGTGTTTTTGATAAATCAAGAGTTGTGCTTGTTCCGGATCATTTTACGCCAAATAAAGATATAAAATCGGCAATTCAAGCTAAAATTCTAAGAGAATTTACAAAAAAACAAGACCTTACTCATAAGTTTGAAGTTGGAACAATGGGAATTGAGCATGCGCTTTTGCCCGAAAAAGGGATAGTAACATCGGGCGATTTGATTATCGGAGCAGATTCTCATACTTGTACTTATGGGGCTTTGGGCGCTTTTTCAACAGGAGTCGGCTCAACCGATTTAGGTTGCGCTATGGCAGCAGGAAGCTCTTGGTTTAAAGTTCCTGAAACAATTAAGGTTGTTTTTAATGGCAAAATGCCAAAATATTTAACCGCAAAAGATTTAATTCTTCAATTGATTGGCGATATTGGGGTGGATGGCGCTTTGTATAAAGCGTTAGAGTTCACTGGTTCTGCTATTAAAAATATGTCAATGGATGGCAGAATGACTATCTGCAATATGGCGATTGAAGCAGGGGCTAAAAACGGAATAATTGAAGCGGATGATATTACAAAAGAATATCTTAAAGGTCGTTCTATTAGAGAACCGAAATTCTTTTATAGCGATGAAAACGCTAAATATTCAAGGGTTATCGAATATAATGTTGAAGAATTAGAACCCGTTGTTGCATATCCGCATTTGCCTGAAAATACTAAAAAAATATCAACAGCAGATAAGGAAGATATTAAAATCAACCAAGTTGTAATCGGAAGTTGCACAAATGGCAGATTAGAGGATATAAAAGCGGCAGCTGAAATTTTAAAAGGCAAAAAAGTTCACCCTGATGTCAGAGCTATAATTTTTCCTGCAACTCAAGAAATAGTTTTAAAATCAATAGAATTGGGCTATTATCAAACTTTAATTGAAGCAAATTGCGCTATTTCAACCCCGACTTGCGGACCTTGTTTGGGCGGACATTGCGGAATATTAGCGCCAGATGAAGTTTGTATTTCAACAACAAATAGAAATTTTGTCGGAAGAATGGGCGATACATCTTCTAAAATATATTTAGCAAGCCCTTATGTAGCTGCTTATAGCGCTATTAAAGGCAAAATCGCTGACGTTAGGGAGATAGGCTAAATGAAAAAAATTTTAGTAGCATTTTTGGCTTTATTTCTATTTATTCCTTATGCTAGTGCAAATTCAATCGATAAACTGATTAAAGACTCAAATATCGGGCTTTTTTCAACTGTTAGTATTGATGTTTTTAATCTTGATAAAAATAAATCAATCTATAAAAGAAATGAAAAAAAGCTTCTAAATCCTGCTAGTGTCTTAAAGACTCTAACTTTTGCAAGCAGTTATAATACTTTATCAAAGGATTATAAATTTAATACAGAATTATATAAATATAATAATGATATATACCTAAAACTTGCTGGTGATACGCTTTTAACTACGGATGACGTTAAAAAATTGTTTAGCCAAGCAAAGAAAAAATATAATTTTGAAAAAATAAATAATTTATATGTAGATAATTCTATAATTGATTCTAAATCGTACCCCGATGGTTGGATGGTTGACGATATGTGGCCAAATCAAAGGATTTTAAGCCCATATATTATTGATGATAATTATATTAGTATTTATTTAAGACGTTCAAGTTTGAATACGAAAATCAATATTATTCAAAATGATAGTTATAAATTGCCAATTATAAACAATCTGATATTATCAAGTGCGTGTGGCGTTAATGATATTAAAATAGAAAAGATTGAAAATTCTGATTCTATCTTGTCTTTAAGTGGCTGCGTGGATAAAGATATTAATTTGAATGTTCCTGTATTAAATTCTGAAATATATTTTAAGGTTAAATTGTTTGATATATTAAAAAAATCAGATATAGTTTATGACAAAAAAATAATTACTAAAAAAACTCCTGTTAATGCCTTAAAAATCGCTTCTGTTAATCATAGTATTCAAGATGTTTCAAAAAAAATATTAAAAAATTCTGATAATTTTGCTTCTGAAATCGTGTTTAAGACTGCTGCAGCAAAATATATTAACTATTCTCATCCTGCAACATTGGATGATGCTATAAAAATGTTTTATGAAACATTTGATTTTATAGATAAAGATGAAGTTAAAATTAAAGATGGAAGCGGAGTTAGCAGATATAATTTGATAAACACATCTTCTATTGTTGCGATGATGAATAAAATTGTTAAAACGAATGGTTTTTTGGATTTGATGGCGACAGCGGATGAAGGGACATTATCTAATCGTTTATTGTTTTTAAAAGGCAATTTAAGAGCAAAAACAGGAACATTAGCGGATATGTCTTCTATTGTTGCTGTGTTTAAAACAAAAAACAATAATAATATCGTTGTTTCTTCTATAATTCAAAATTCGCCAAGAAGAAAAGCTCTTTTAAAAAGCTTTGAAAACAGCCTTATCGCCTTGATTTATAGAAAATATTAGTGTTTTAATTCTTCCAATTTGAAAGTTAAAACCTTGATTATATCCAAAATTTCTTTTGAAATTTCATTTTTATTTAACATAATTCCGCTTTTGAAACCAAGAAAATTAATGGCTTTATAGTTTTTCATATAATTATCTTTAAAGTTTGTGATTTTCTTAACTATAGCGCAATCTAAATATTTTTTTTCTTCGCAAAGATACATAAACACCTCGCAGAGCGCTATATAGGAATTGAAAAATTTGTTTTTGGTAAATTCTTTTTGAAATGTGTTAATTTTTTCAAAAAGCTTTGTATATTTTTCTTCAAGGCGCTTTTTCTTTTTTGGATAAAACTCTCTAAAGTATTCGCTCGTTGCCTTGTAGCCCATTTTTATAAGATTTTCTTTCTTTTCTTTTGGAAGAAGAAAATCTACAACCGAAATATCTGGAGTATTTATTTTAATATAGTCAAATTTATCTTTTTCTTGATATAAATCTATAATATAATCTGTTGCAAAGCCGCAAATAGCGTTATATACACGGTTAATATATTCAATAGAATTTTCTATTCTTTTGCTTGTTTCGTTGTCCTCAAGGCGAAATTCAATAATTCTCTCGTCCAAATTTTTAATAGTATCCGAAACTCTCCACAATGGAATTGCTTTTAAAAGGTCGCCATCGACATATAATTTTTCATCTAGTTCATAAGGCGTAAATAGCCCAGGCATAGAAACACTAGCCCTTACAGCTTTTGCTATTTCAAAATCAGGAGTCTTAGCGCTTGAAAATTCAACATATTTCATATTCGTTAAATCAACAGAAAAAATAACAAGTTTTTTATCTATATCTTTAAATTTAACGGGTGGCATTGAGTCTTTTTTGTAATCATCTTTGTAGAATTTTTTTTCGATTTTCTCTCTAATTAATTCTAAAAACACATTTCCTTTTGAAAAACCGATGTCTTTTTTAAAATCGATATTGATATCTCGAAACAAATTTATAACATTTGTTGACATTATTTCAAAAATCTCGTCTTCATTGTATCCTACGGATAATAAGCTTGCAAAAACCGCCCCAACTGAACTTCCGGCAAGTCCTGTGTAGTTTATTTTCTTTTCCTTTAATGCTTTATATGCTCCGCAGTAGCTTATTCCTCTAATTCCGCCGCCGCCGAATATTATGAAATAGTCTGTCATTTTTATTTTTTATCCAAAAAGTTTGGTTTATCTCCATCATAAACGTAATCAGGGTTATCCATTTGCTCTAATCTTTTGTTTTCGGATTCATAAGTGTTGGATAAATCGATTACATTATTTAATAAAGCCTTATCGTCCCCGATTAGGTTTTCAACAGCTTCAGAGGGGTTATTATATTTTTTATTTTCGTTTGCTTTAACTTCCTTTAGAATTTGTTGCATATTTTTCTTAGATAAGAATTTATTTTTATTTTTCAAAATAACAATTTCAACACGTCTGTTTTGCGTTTTGTTTACAGAGTTATTGTTTTCTTTAACAGGAATAGTATCAGCCAAGCCTGTTGCAATGAAGATTTTAGGGTTGAAACCGTATCTTGAAATTAAGAATCTAACTATACTACAAGCTCTTGCTGAAGATAATTCCCAATTTGACGGATATTTAGAACTTGAAATATTATCCGAATCGGTGTGACCCTCTACTTGAATATAGTGGATTGAAAATTTTTGTTTAATTAATTTAGCTATCTTATCTAATGTCGGATAAGCATTTTTTGGAATTTCAGCGCTAGCAGGAGCAAACATCAACGCTTGGTTATCAAGCCTTATAACAAGCCCTCTTTCATCTATTGCAGCGCTTATATTTTTATCATTTAATTTATCAATTTCGCCTTTTATTTCTTCATAAGAAGATTGTTCATATTTTTGGCTCATATATTCAAGCATTAAAGGATTTGTTGCTCCGTTTTCGCCCTCAAAAATTGAATCTGTTCCGGACATTATGCTTGTTTGGTTTTCAAAAATATTTTGACTAAAAGCTTTTTTAAGAGCTTCTTCAATTCCTTTGAAGCTGTTAACGTCGGATTGAGCAAGAGCATACAATACAACGAACGTTGCAAATAATAGCGTCATAAAATCCGCATAGGAAACAAGCCAACGCTCAAGATTTTCATGTTCTTCAGCTTTTTTCTTTTTTGCCATTTATTATTTTTCCTCTTTGGATTCTTTTTTGTCTAAAATGTAACAATCAAGTTTTCTTTCAATCAAAGCTGGTGATTCGCCGGCTTGGATTGATAATATACCCTCAATCATCAATTCCATTGAAGTGAATATTCGAGCATATTTTCTTTTTGCACGAGTTGAATATGGAATGGTTATAAGGTTGGCAATAACCAAACCATAAATTGTTGCAACGAACGCAACAGCAATACCTGCCCCTAGTTTAGATGGGTCTGAAAGGTTTTGCATAACTTGAATTAAACCTAAAACCGCACCAATGATACCAAGTGTTGGAGAATAACCACCTGCGGATTCAAGAACTTTTGCCCCTGCGCCGATTTTTTCTTCAAGTTGAGATAATTGCGTTTCCATCATATCTCTGACTAATGTTGGATCAGCGCCATCTGCTACAGCCTCAAGACCAAGTTTTAATAATGGATGAGAGGCGTTTTTTGCTTCTTTTTCAAGAACGATAACACCCTCTTTTCTTGCTTTTTGAGCATAACCGATTATTTCTTGAATTAATTCTTCAAGTTTTGGCGGTTTTCCAAAATATACCACTTTAATACAGTGTGCTGCGGTTTTAAAGTCTTCTGTCGGGAAGCTTAAAAATACAGCCCCTGCTGTACCACCACCAACAATGAAAAAGGCTGTGATTTGCAACAATTGCCCGATGTTTCCGCCCTCCATCGCTTGACCGGTTAAAATGAAAGTAATACCAAGAAAGGTGCCTATTAGTGCGCATATATCCATTTATAATATTCTCCTAATTATACAGTTTAATTATCGTAAAAAAAAGAGTGTTTGTTATCATATAATTAAACGAAAATATTTATTTAGAGCTATTTTTATATTAAAATAATTTTGTATTTTTAATTAGTTAAGAGGTTTTTATGGGACAAACTTTAGCACAAAAAATTTTATCAGCTCATTGTAATAAAGATGTAAAAATAAACGAATTAGTTATAGCTTCTGTTGATGTTTGCGCAACGCAAGATGGGACAGGACCTTTAGCGATTAAAGAATTTAAAAAATTAAATAAACCTCTTAAAAATCCAAAAAGAACTATTCTTTTCATAGACCATGCTGCGCCATCTCCAAGAAAAGAATTATCTAATGCGCACAATATTATTAGAGAATTTGCCTCTGAATATGGTGCGGTATTATCTGATATTGGTTGCGGGGTTTGTCATCAAAGATTAATTGAAGAATATGTTAATCCTTGTGAAATTCTTGTTGGCGCAGATTCGCACACTTGTACATCAGGCGCTTTGGGCGCTTTTGCAACGGGTATGGGTTCAACCGATATAGCGGTTGCTATGGCTTACGGCAAAACTTGGTTTAAAGTGCCTGCTTCATATAAAATTAAAGTAAGCGGAAAATTCAATAAGAATGTGTGTTCTAAAGATTTAATGTTATATTTAATCGGTTTAATTGGGGCGGATGGCGCTACATATAAAGCTTTAGAATTTTGCGGCGAAACAATTTCAAATATGGAAATGTCTGAAAGATTTACTTTGGCCAATATGGCAGTTGAAGCAGGGGCTAAGGTTGGGCTTTTTGAAACAGATGAAAAAACAAAAAAATATTTAGAAGAACAAGGAAGAGCTGATAAATTTAAAGAGTTAAAAATGGATAAAGACGCAGTCTATGAAAGAGTTATAGAGCTTGATGCTTCAAAAATTGAACCTATGGTAGCTTGTCCGCATACGGTTGATAATACTAAAAAAGCTTCAGAATTAGCTGATATTAAGGTTAGTCAAGTATTTGTCGGAACTTGCACAAATGGAAGAATAGAAGATTTAAGGGTTGTTGCTGAAGTTTTAAAAGGAAATAAGGTTAATCCTTCGACTCGTCTTATTATAGTTCCAGCCAGTCGTGACATATATTTAAAAGCGGTTAAAGAGGGGTTATTGGAAATTTTCCTTGAAGCAGGAGCTAATTTCTTACCTGCAGGTTGCGGACCTTGCGTTGGGGTGCATGGCGGAATATTGGGAGATGGCGAGGTTTGTTTAGCAACTCAAAATCGTAATTTCCAAGGAAGAATGGGAAATGTTAACGGATTTATATATCTTGCAAGCCCTTATACAGCAGCAAAAACCGCAATTAAAGGTTATATTTCTTGTTAAGAATTTAAAACTTAATTTTTTAAAGCACCCAAAGTATCGGGTGCTTTTTTAGTTATGAAAATATATTTTGTGGAATTTTAGAATTGTATTTTATGGCTTTATGGAATTATGTTAAAAATTGTAAACAAATTTAGCTTTTCTATAAAGTTTTAAGAAAAAAAGTCCGATACATAGATTAATTGAATAATTTAAGAAAGGGTGAATAAATATGGGTAACGTTGTAAATACAACAAGTTCTTCTGTAGAGGATATGCAAAAATTTGTTGATAATTTGGCTAAAAAATCTGTAGCTGAGCAAGCTGCGTATTTAAAGGATAAAAATAATTTATTTATTTATACGGAAGAAAACACTGTATCTTCATCTAAAAAATCTAATATGGAAGCTAATCGAAAAATGCTTCAAGAAAAGCAAGAAGAATATGAAGAAAAACTTGCAGATTTAGATGATCAACTTTCTAAAAAACAAGATGAAATTGATAAGAAAACTAAAGCAATAGCAGACGCTTTGCTTACCATTCAAGATAAAACAAAAAAATGGGAAGAAGAGCAAAAGAAGATTATTCGTGATTCAGTTGTTGCGGTTAATAAAGCTTATGCTAACGGACAAATCACAAAAAATCAATATTCTTCAACTTTGGCAACAGAAATTCAAAGACGTTGTTATGGCTTGAATGATTGGGATATGAAACAAGCTATTAAAGCTCTTGAAACTCAAAGCTCAGGCATTAAAGAACTTACAGATGGCGTAACAGGCTTAATTGATGAAAGACGCTTATTAGATAGTCAATACACAGCAAATAAATCTGCTTTAGGTATGGTTACTACTGTATTAAATAAAGTTGGAAACACAGAAACAAACTATACAAATTCAGACTATGACACAAATCGTCCTATCTATTCTCCTCAAAAATTAGCTGCTTTTGCTGATGTAACAGCAAATTATAAGGTTGATTCAGGGGTTGAAGTTAATAAAAATTATAAAATACCATCTTATGCTGAAAAATTGGCTACTTTAAATCAAGATGGTAAATATAATGATATTATTGACCCTGAGACTTCACTTGGTAATAAGAAAACAGGCGACTCGGCAAAAATTTCAAATAAAGCAACAAGCGTATTAAATAAATTTGTAAATAAAGGCTTGTTGGATGATATGTTAAATGTTGGCTTTACCCAACAAGAAATGTCTAACTTCTTTGCAACTAACTTTAAAGGCGCAGGCTTTACTTTTAACGATAATAAATTTGTTTCAAATATCGGACATGATAGCAAAGCGGAAAAGTTATTTAAAACAGTAAGAGGTAAAGTAAAAGAAGCTGGCACAGGTGCTACTTATCTCAACAAAGAAAATACATGGAATACTATAACTAATAATGCGCAATTGCAAAAATTAAGCGAAAATGATAATTATAAAACTATTTTAGATGGTTTATATAATGAACCTAATAACTTTACATTTAAAGAAGCAATGTATGCTTTATTTAATAGTTCAACAGGTGTATTTAAAGATACAGGTATAGTTTATAATCTTGATGAGCAAACAGGTACTCCAAATTATTCTTTAGTTCCTGCGGGTGATAAAGAAACTTTGAAACTATATAAAAATATTGCTCAAGTTATTAAAGATAATTGGGGTGTTGATTTAGGCTTTGGTAATGGAAATGGAGTTGAATTGGGCGAAACCGATGTTCAAATCGGTAGAAAAGACCCAATGACATTCCAAATGGGCGACACGCACTATTCATTTATTGTTGATAGAGATGGTGATGGTGCATTTAGCAATATGAATGAATTAGCAGGAGCTGACGCTAATAGCACTTGGTATGATGATCTTAAACAATATGCTGACGCTGATGGCGTTATTCGTGGCGAAAATCTTAAAAAAGTAATGCTATTGGGAACAGCATTTAAAGATGAAGACCACGCAGGTATTCAAGACCATGTAAATGACGCTAATGTTGGATATTCAATTGTTTCAGCTGCAAGCTTAGGTATTACAGAAATCAGATTAGGCGATTTGGTTAACCAATCAACAGGTAATTTTGACTTGAATGATTCAGAAGAATTCTCTGATAGTATCGGAATTACATTGAAAAATGGCAGCGAATTAACTGCAACAAGAAAAGACGATACAGATTATTATATGGAACACGTATATGCAGGCGCTGTTGGCAAGAGTCATACAGTTGGCGTAACAGAAGATGAAATGAATGACATCTTGAATTGGGCAAAAACTGATGAAAATGGCAACCCGATTACGACAGACGGAAAATATTCAAGCTTGTTAAATAACTTAAATTATCTAAAAAATGCTGACGGTTTAGCAGAATCTGCTAAAGAAGAAATGTCGCAAGCTGAATCCAGAGTAAGTCGTTATAGCAGAGTTAAACAAAATGACGCAAATAACGAAATGTTCCATGAAAATAACAAAATAGATGACTCTGAAGCAGCAATTGAAAAAGATTATAACAACAGCCAAAAAATCTTTGAATATTTAACTGAAGGTATCAAACAAGGTGTTGTCTTTACTCAAGATCAAATCAGACAATATATCAAAGAAGGTTTAACAATTGATGAAGCTGTTGAAAAATTCAAAGAAGAAAATAAAATAGAAGAAGAAGATACAAAAGCTGAATAAGTGGTTTAAAATACAAAAAAGGGCGCACAGGTTGCGCTCTTTTGTTGTATAATTATATTGTGTTGAGGAGAAAAGTATGAAAAGTATATTTATTACAGGAATTGATACAGATATAGGTAAAACCTTTGTAAGTGTAGGTTTGTGTTTAGCGATTGCTAATAAAGGCTATAAAGTCGGCTATTTTAAGCCTTTTCAAAGTGGTGCTTATGAAAAAAATAACGAACTCGTTGCTCCTGATTTAGCTGAGTTAAAAAAATATATCGAAATTCCGTCTAAATATTCTTATCTATTTAAAGGAGAAGTTTCTCCGCACCTTGCTTCAATACTTGATAATGTTGAAGTTGATATTAATAAAGTTAAAAAAGATTTTGAAGATTTTTCTATTCAAAACGATATAACGATAATCGAAGGAGCAGGCGGATTATATTGTCCTGCGTTCAAAGGCAAACTTTTTGCTGATGTAATTAAAGAATTAAATCAAGAAATTATAATTGTTGCAACCCCAAGCCTTGGAAGATTAAATCATCTTTTAATGACAATAGAATGTGCTAAGCTTAAAAATATCAAAATCAAAGGAATTATTTTAAACAAAGTTCCAAAAAATCCAACTTTAAGCGAAGAAAACTTCTTAAAAGAATTAAAATTATATACAGATACAAAAATTCTAGCTTCAATAGATGAGATGACTAATCCATCCAAAGAAGAAATAATTGAACAATTTAAAGATATTGAATTATAAAATATAAATAAAAGTTAATTTTTCGCTTTTTGAAAAGTCATAGAATATAATTTAATTATGTTTAGATTTTTTTTAGTTATTACGTTTCTGGGGCTTTCAGCGTATGCTATTAACCTATCGGATTTTGGGGATTTTTCTTCTCGTTCGGTTATTGAAAATAGCTTAAATTTAAATCATAAAAAATCTGATTTTAAATATGCTGAGATTTTAAAAGAAAAAAAATTAACAGCTGATACAAAATGTTTAATTAAACAAGTTCAAGAAAATAATATAGAAAATGTTAAATTGTTGCTTGAAGCTGGAGTTAATCCTAATATATCATATAATCTTGAATTTCCGGTTTATATTGCAAGCAAGAAAAATAATGTTGAAATAGTTAAAATTCTAATCGATAACAATGCAAAACTTGATAGAGGATATTATTCTGAATTATATGAAGCGCTGAAAAATAAAAACCCCGATTTTGCTTTATATTTAATTAACCATGGCGCAAATATTAACTATGAAGATGTTGTAACAACAAATACTATATTATATTTAACCCTTAAAAACGGATATTATGATTTAGCTGAAATACTATTGAAAAAAGGGGTTAGGATAGATAAAAAATCAGCATTTTATGTTAGAAAAAAGAAAATAAAACTAAACATTGAATAAATAATTTTTTGTATATTTTTTTTGTTTAAAATAAAATAGTCTTATGCGAAAGAATATTCTAATAATTGGAATTAATTCAGAATTGGCATTAAGAACACTAGAGGAGCTCAATAAAGACGAGTATAAAATATATGCCACAAGCAGGCATGTAGGTTTGATTAATGAAAATATAACTGAATTTAATTTGGATATTAACAACGAAATGGATTTTATCAAGCTAAAAGAAAAAATCCATAATATAAAATTCTCTACTATAATTAATTTCACAGGAATTGCTATAGCAGGTTCTGTTGAAGAATTAAAAGAAAGCGAACTTAAAAAACAATTAGATGTTAATTTGTTCGGACTTTTGAGAATTATAAAATACATAGCTCCATCATTGGAAAAAGATGGAAAATTAATCAATGTTAGTTCTATGGCAAGTTATGGAATATTCCCGTTTTTAGCTCCATATTGCATATCTAAAAATGCTTGTGATATTTTATTAAATACATTCTCAATTGAAACAAATACAAAAGTTGTCTCAATTCGCCCCGGGGCAGTTGCAACAAAGTTTTGGGAATCTTCAATTGAAAACAATAAAGAAGCCTTGAACGATAGTGAAAAATATAAACAAGAAAAAGAATTTTTAGTTAAAAATGCACAAAAAAATTCTCTAAATGCAACAAGTCCTATTTATGTTGCAAAAAAAATAGCCAATATTATAGCTAAAAAAAATCCAAAAAGAGTTTATAATATAGGGTTTGATTCTAAAATAGCAAAATTATCTCGATTTCTTCCTTTGGAATTTGTTGATAATATTGTAAAATCTGCCCTAAAACATCGTGTGGCAAAGAAGTAGTTAATGACAGAAAATAATACAAAAAGAAAAATATTTTTTGTTTATCCTCCAAGTCCTATTATGAACAGAGAGGACAGATGTCAGCAACCTATCGAAGATTTGGTTGTTATTCCTCCTTTGGTGCCTGTGGATATGATGAGCTTGTCTGCTGTTGCAAAAAAAAGAGGATATGAAACAAAATTTAAAGACTACAGTTTAAAAAACGAAACTGTTCATGATTTTATTCGTGATTTAAGAAACTTCAAGCCAGATTTTTTGGTTATTAACGTTGCTTCAACAACTTTAGAAAAAGACTTAGCTTTATTAATTCAATCAAGAGATTTGCTGGAAGATGTTATAGTTATAGCAAAAGGTGCTGTGTTTAATTTTAATTCATGCGCTATAATGCAGCAATATCCTGAAATTGATATAGCTTTAAGAGGCGAGATTGAAGAAACTTTTGACGAAATTATTCAATTTAAAAATCTAAAAGATATCAAAGGCTTGACTTATCAAGTTGATAATAAAATAATTTCAACTCCAAATCGAGAATTGCCTAAAAATATCAACAATCTTCCGTTTTTAGATAGAGATTTAATTGATAATAATACCTATATAAGACCCGACACAAGAAAACCCCAAACAATAATCAGGGTTTCAAAGGGTTGTCCTCATCATTGCTTTTTCTGTTTAGCAACACCTCTAAACGGAAGCTGTGTTAGATATAGAGCGCCCGAACTTATAGTGGATGAAATTAAAGAATGTGTTAAAAAATATAATATAAAAGATTTTATTTTCTGGTCAGATGTCTTTAACCAAGACAATGGCTGGGTTCAAAGACTTTGCAGATTGATAACGGATGAAAATTTAAAGATTAATTTTTCAACAAACACAAGAATTGATACTGTTGATTTTGAAACAATGAAATTGATGAAAAAAGCGGGCTGTAATTTGGTTTCTGTTGGAATTGAAAGCGGAAGCCAAGAAATTCTTGATAAAATCGGCAAAAAAATCACAATAGAAAAAATTAAACACTCAATTAAGCTAATCAAAAAAGCAGGCTTACAAATCTATGCTTATTATGTTATCGGGCTTCCTTGGGAAACAAAAGAAACAATCAAACAAACCTATAAACTTGCAACAAAATTGAACACTCAATACGCAAGCTTCTATACTGCGACTGCGCTTGTCGGAACAAAATATTATGAATACGTTAAGAAAAACAGACTTGGCGATATAAACTATGAAAAACCATACATTTTCCCAAGCACAAAAAGCTATAGCTTAACAAGTCAAGAAATTTTTGAATACAATAAAAAATTAAATAAAAACTATTATTTAAGACCAAAATATATTTTAAAAATGATGGGTGAAATTAATTCTTTAATTAAACTAAAAACTTATTATGACGCATTTTTTAAGCTAATGAAAAAAGATTAATAAAATTGAATTAATCTAAAAATATCATTGTCATCCCCATAATTATAAGCCCTAAAACAACGCCGCTGATTGAATAGTGACCTGTATCATAGCTTTTTGACATAGGTAATAACGTATCAATTGAAATATATGTCATAATTCCTGCAACAAGCGCAAATAAAATACCTAAACATATATTAGGGAAGAATGTTTGAATTAAAATAAAACCAATTACACCGCCAACAGGTTCAGCCATCCCTGATAAAAACGAATACCAAAAAGCTTTTCTTTTAGAGTGTGTTGCTTGATAAACAGGAATTGAAATCGCTATTCCCTCGGGAATATTATGAATTGCTATTGCAAAAACAATACCCAAACCAAGAGTCATATTTTGGGTCGTGGTGAAAAATGTTGCTAAACCCTCCGGAAAATTATGCACCGCAACAACAATAGCAGTCGTAATTCCGGCTTTTTTAATTTTTCCGATTGAAATTATAGCATTTTCATCTTTAACGCAATCTGTTGAATCAATATTTTGTTCATTTGCACCAATTTGCTTGTCAAACATATTTTCTTGAATATGGTCAGGAATAAAATAATCTATTAAAACTGCAACCAATATTCCAAGCGCAAACGACACAACTGTTAGCCAAAGAAAGCTTTCGCCCATTTGATTTTTAATCATTTCTTGAGCTTCAGGATATAAATCGGCTAATGAAATAAATAGCATAACTCCTGCGGACAAACCTAAACCGAAAGAGAGAAGTTTTAGAGAATCTTTTTTGATAAAGAAAGTTACAACTCCGCCTAGTATGGTTGAAAGTCCAGCCAGTGTTGATAATATTAAAGCTAATAAATATGTTTTAATCACGTAAATATTTTATAGCATTACGCTTTTAAAATCAAATAAAAAGTTGAATTATTACAATTTCAATTGACCTTAAATAATAGCTTGGCTAAAATGATATTAGTTAGAATTAGTGAGGAAAATACAATGAAAAAACTATTTATATATTCAATAATTTCTATTTTAGCTTGTACAAATGCTTTTGCACTTGATACCGTTTTTGATTCAATGGATAAAGCAACAGAAGTAAAATTAGCTCCTGCTGTTAATAAAACACCAACAACATCAGCTAAATCAACAACAGCAATTAATTCTGTATCTAAAACAAACAGTTTAAAAGAACAACAATATACAAATATGCTAACAGGTTTTGATGACGCTCAAGTTAGCTTAAGACAAGAACTTGCAGTTAAAACATCTCAATATAATGACGCTTTAACAGAAAAGAAAAGAGCTATTGCCGCTTGCAAAAGTGCTAAAAAAGAGTTAAATGCAATTAAAAAAGAAATTAAGAATGTTGAAAAATCTAAAAACATGATTTCTAAAAACTTGCAAACATTATCAAAATAAGTTTTTCAATCTTCATCTAAATTGATGATGACATATTCATGCGCTTTTTAGACAATATAAACATACAAACATTCGGGGAACACGGGGAATAAATGAGTCAGACTGCTGATATTGATTCATATAAAAAGATAAATAGACTTTCAGATGATGAACTATCTTCATTATGGGAACAATATTTGTCCGATAAAACAAATAAATCTTTAAGGGATAAGTTAATCGTCCAATATATCTATCTTGCCCGTTATGTTGTTGGAAGAATTAAGGTTAATCTTCCTAACAGTTTTTCTTTTGAGGATGTTGTATCTTTTGGAATTGAGGGTCTTATTGACGCTATTGAAAAATATCATCCAAACAAAGGCGCAAAATTTGAATCTTATGCTCTTATGCGCATAAGAGGGGCTATTATTGATAAAATTCGTTCTTCCGATTGGCTTCCAAGAAGTTTAAGAAAGAAAATTAAAGAAATTAAAATAGCAACAGAAAGATTAAAACAACAAATCGGTCGTGCTCCAACAACGGCTGAAGTTGCAGCTGTTATGGAATTGCCGGAAGAAAAAATTCTTGAAATTATGTCAGCTGATGTTACGGTTAATTCTATTTACGATAAAAAAGGCACAGGCGAGGATAGTGTTGAAATAATTGATACAATTGAAGATACAAACTCTTCTCGTCCTGAAGAAAGTGTTGAAAAAGTTGACGCTAAAAGGGAATTAGAAATGGCTTTGAAAAAACTTCCCGAAAGAGAAAGAACATTATTAGTATTCTATTATCACGAAAATATGACCTTAAAAGAAATAGGCGAAGCGCTCAATATATCTGAATCTCGTGTTTGCCAAATTCACGCACAAGCTATTATGAAATTAAGAAACATTCTTTCTCAAAACAGATCTGACAGACTTTCTAAAACAATTATTTAATTTTTTATTTGTGATAATATATTCTTGTGAAGTATTTAAAAAAGGAGTTAAATATGTCAAGAAGACCTATTATTGCTGGAAACTGGAAAATGAATAATAACAAAGCTGAAGCAAAAGCTTTAATCGAAGGAATTGTTGCTGGTGTTAAAGATTTAGACGCTGCTAAAATGCCTGAAGTTGTTGTTGCTCCAACTTATACTGCTTTATGGCAAGTGCATGATGGTATTAAATCAACTCCATCAATCGCTCTAGCTGCTCAAAACGTTAATCCTAACGCTTCAGGCGCTTACACAGGCGAAGTTTCTTTGGATATGTTAGCTGATTTTGATGTTAAATTTGTAATTATCGGACACAGCGAACGTCGTCAAATGTTCAACGAATCAGATGAATTTATCAATGAAAAAGCAAAAGCTATCTTAGCTAAAGGTTTAATTCCAATCATCTGCTGCGGCGAAACTCTTGAACAAAGAGAAGCTGGTGTAACTGACGCTCATTTAGCAAGTCAAATCACTAAAGCTTTAAAAGATTTAACAGCTGAACAAGTTGAAAAATCAGTTATTGCCTACGAACCAATTTGGGCAATCGGAACAGGTAAATCTTGCGATAGCGCTGAAGCAAACAGAACAATTGGCGAAATCAGAAAAGTTGTTGCTAAATTATATAGTAAAGATACTGCTGATAAAATCAGAATTTTATACGGCGGTTCAGTTAAACCATCAACAATTGTTGAACAAATGGCACAACCTGAAATTGATGGCGGCTTAATCGGCGGTGCTAGCTTAAAAGCTGATAGCTTCGTTGAATTAATCAAAGGCGCTATGTAATAGCAAAATTAAAAAATAATTTAAAAAGGCACAGGTTTTTGCTTGTGTCTTTTTTGTGCTAATATTGTTAAAAAATATTTAGGCTGAGAATTAAGAAGTGGATAAGAAAGTTAAAACAACATCCGAACATAAGTTTTATATATCATTGCTATCTGTAATTTCTGCTTTTTCTGTTGTTTTTTTACACACAAATGCTCGTTTTTGGACATTTAGCCGAGAAAATTATTGGTTTTTAGAAGGTATAAACGAATGCTTTTTTTATTTTGCTGTTCCTGTGTTTTTGATGTTAACCGGTGCGACATTATTTAATTATGCAGCTAGATATTCAACTTTAGAATATTTCAAAAGAAGAATATTAAAAACTGTTGTTCCTTTTCTTTTTTGGAGCTTGTTTGGACTATTTTTTTCTATTTATGTTCTTAATGATTTGAAAATTAGTGAACTAAATTTTTGGTATATTATCGATGGAATATTAAATGTAAAATTTGTTGAAATTTATTGGTTTTTCATTACATTATTTAAAATTTATACTGTAATTCCATTGTTTGCAAATCTTAAAGAAAAATCAAAGAATAAAATATTGGTTTTTTTGTTTGTTGTAATGCTTCTTATAAATAGCGTTTTTCCGTTTGTAATAAAAACTTATTCTTTAAGTTTCCCTATTTTTAGACCTTTTGTTATTGCTGATAAATTGATAATTTTCTGCATTATCGGATATCTGGCAGATATTTATTATGATACTTTATTAAAAAACAGAAAAACATTAATAATTTTTAGTATTCTAGGTATTAGTGCTTTTTGTTGTCATTTTTTAGGTACATATTTTTTATCAATGGAAGCAAATAAAATTGTAACTGTGTTTAAAGGGTATGATAATATTTTATGTATTATTTATTCTTTTTGGATTTATTTGTTGGTGAGAAAAATTGAGCCAAAATTGCGCAATAACAAGGCTTTTAAAAATTCAATCGAATTTTTGGCAAAATATACTCTTGCTATATATTTATTGCATATTTTTGTTTTAAATTATATTATTAAACTTTTTAATCCGAATATGAATAGCGCTTTAGTTCGATTTGGTTTGCCTTTTGTAATTATTCCGATTTGCATTTTGATTACATATATATTAAGGCAAAATAAGTTTTTAGCAAAAATTATTCCTTAATTTTTCAAACATAGATTATATATTTCTTTTTTGTTTAAATCATACAAGCTTGATAAAATATTAGAAATTTCTTTGTCTTTTAAGTTTAATTTTTTCAACTTATTAATCTTGTCAACAATATCAATTTCTTCTTTATTGTCTAATTTATGCAATAATACTGCTATTTCACCTTTCAGTGTATTATTTTTATAATATTCAATAATATTTTCAATTTTATCGGTTTTAATTTCTTCAAATTTTTTGGTCAATTCTCTTGCAACCGTTACGGTTTTAGTTGGATAATTCTTTTGAATTATGGTTAGAGTATCAATTAGGCGATTAGGGCTTTCATAAAAAACAAGATTTTCGCAATTGTTTTTTTGAATTGTTTCAATAATTTTCTTTTCGCCTTTTTCAATAAAACCAATAAATTTAAAATCTTCCCCTTTTCGATAAACGCTTGATAATAAGCCTATAACAGCGCTTGCGCCAACAATTGGAATAACTTTAAAACCGTTTTCTATAACGTTTTTAACTAAAATATTTCCGGGGTCTGAAATTAATGGAGTTCCGGCATCAGACACCAAAGCAATTGATTTTTCATCTTTTAAATAGTCTAAAAACAACTCAATTCTGGAGTTTTCAGAATATTTATGATATGAAATCAATTTTGTTGAAATATTGTAGTGATTAAATAAAATTGAAGTCGTTCTTGTGTCTTCTGCTGCAACTATATCAACGTTTTTCAAGACCTCAAGCGCTCTTAAAGTGATATCTTCGAGGTTTCCAATCGGAGTTGCAACAACATATAAAGCATTTTCTATAGAATTTGCCAAGTTGTGCCTTCTTTGCTATCTTTCAATTGGATTTTGTGTTGAAGCAATTTATCTCTAATTTCATCAGACTTTGCCCAATCTTTATTATCTCTTGCTTCTTTTCTTAATTTGATTATTTCGTTTATAACATCTTTAAAATCAACATCTTTTGAGATATTAAATTCTTCATAAAGTGGTTCAACTATAGCTTTAAGCTCATCATCACTCACTTCTTTTTGAGTTTTTGTAAAATCAAAACCAAGAACAGAGCCAAGATAAACAAGCGTGTTAGCTGCAATTTGCGATTTTTCTTTTTTAATTTTATCAACAAGACCAAATAAAATAGCAAGCGCTTTTGACGTATTAAGGTCATCATTCATTGCATTTTTAAATTCTTCAATCGCTTCTGTGTCGTATGTGTCGCCTATTTCAAAGCCTGCAACAGAGTTGATTAAGCGTTTTGCGCCGTTTTTAGCGCTTGTTAGAGCAACATCATTAAATTCAACAGGCATTCTGTAGTGGTTTGTTAAAATAAATAAACGAATAGCGTTTGAATCATAATTTTTGATAACATCATCAATAGTTAAAAAGTTATTCAAAGATTTTGACATTTTTTCTTTGTTTATGGTTACAAAACCGTTGTGCATCCAATATTTTGAAAATGTGCAACCGTTTGCGCATTCTGATTGCGCTCTTTCGTTTTCGTGGTGTGGAAACATTAAATCTGCTCCGCCTGCGTGGATATCGATTGTGTTGCCTAAATGTTTTTTATTCATAGCAGAACATTCTATGTGCCATCCTGGGCGACCCACTCCCCAAGGGGATTTATAGCCGTGGGCTTCATCTTTTTTCCAAAGAGCAAAATCAAGCGGAGATTCTTTTTTGTCCGTTGTTTCAACTCTTGCGCCGTTTAAAAGGTCTTTAATCGGTTGAGAAGATAATTGACCGTATTTTTTATATTTTTCAACCCTAAAATAAACATCCCCGTCAACTGCGTAAGCATAACCATCTTGCTCTAATTTTTTAATCATAGCAATCATTTCGCCGATTGTTTTTGTTGCTCTTGGTTCAACATCGGGTTTTAAAACGTTTAAATCTTTCATAGAATTCATAAAAGATTTATAGTACGTATCGGTTATAACAGACGGTTCAACTCCTTGAGCGTCGGCTTTTTTTAAGATTTTATCGTCAACATCGGTTACGTTTCTGCAATATGTAACGTCATAGCCTAAAAATTTTAAATAACGATATAATACATCCCAAGTTATGTAACATCTTGCGTGTCCCAAGTGTGCTTTATCATAAACCGTTGGGCCGCAAACATACATCTTTACTTTGTTTTCTTCTGTTGGTATAAATTCTTCAATTGAATTAGATAATGTATTATAGATTTTTAACATATTCTTCCTTTATTTTAAAATTTCACCGAGTTTTTTGATTACGAAATTAAGCGCTCCTTGCTGGTTTCTGAAACAGCTGGAGCAGTTTTTAGCTATTTTATTATAGTATATATCATCGCATAAAAGTTGTTCTAATTTTTGATAAAATTCTTTTTCATTTTTCACAACAAAAGCAGCGTTTTCGTGTTCTAAAATTGAATAAATATCTCTAAAATTCTTTATAGAAGGACCTGAAATACAAGGTTTAGAGTAGATTATAGCTTCAAGAGGGTTGTGTCCGCCTGTTTTATTGAAACTTCCACCAATGAACGCTACATCAACAATTTCATACACTTTTGCTAATTCGCCCAAAGTATCTAAAATTATGATATCGTTAAGAGAAAAATTGTCGTTATCAGTTCTAAAACCATATTTAAAACCTGTTTTTTGAACCAATTTAACAACTTCATCCATTCTTGTTAAGTGTCTTGGAGCTAAAATCATTTTCAGGTCTTTAATTTTATTTTTCAATTTTTTATAAGCTCGAAGCGCAATAATATCCTCGCCTTTATGGGTAGATGAGGCTATAAAAACTTTTGAATTTCCTTTGAATAGGTCTATATCACAGTCTTTTTTATTAATTTCAAACTTCAAATTTTTCATAACTTGAACTTTAGAACTGTCCTCGCAAATTTCAATAAATCTTTGAGCGTCAAGTTCGCTTTGGCAGAATATACCTGAATATGAGCTTAAAATTTCTTTAAAAAAGTTTTTAAATTTTTTGTATGATGGGTAAGATTTATCTGAAATTCTTCCATTAATTATATACAACGGGATATTTTCTTCCTTGCAGCACATTGCAAAATTAGGCCAAAGCTCGGTTTCGGCAATTAAAACAACGCTTGGATTGATATTTTTCAAAAATTCTTTGCAAACAGAATAAATATCAAGAGGAAAATATGTTATAAAATCGGCAAGTTCAGAGTATTTTTTCTTTGCTAATTCTTGTCCCGTAACGGTTCCGGTTGTTAAAACAAGTTTATAATCCGGATAAAATTCTTTGATTTTTTTAATTAAGTTTTCCAATGAAACAATTTCGCCAACAGAAACGCCATGGAGCATTATAACTTGTTCATCCGAATAATCGGGCATAAAATATTCGCACAATTTTTCTTTTAGGGGTATTGGCGGCTTTTTGTTTAATTTTCTTGTTAAATCAATAATGGGGATAAATTTTTTTAATGTTTCTTTTTTAACATTTTTATAAAAATCTAAAATTTTTTCTTCTAACATAATATACCTCTAAAACTATAATAATATCACAACTTTACAATTTGGACAAAATAATTTGTTTTAAAGTATAATAAATAAAAAGTGAGGAAAATATGAAAATTAATAAAAATTATAAAAAATTAAAAGCAAGCTATCTTTTTTCAACAATCGCAAAAAAAGTTAGCGAATATCAAGCAGCTAATCCTGATAAAAAAATAATCAGATTAGGAATTGGGGATGTTACTAAACCGTTGTGTAACAGCGTTGTTGAGGCTCTAAAAAATGCTTGTGCTGAAATGGGAACAGCAGCTGGTTTCCATGGCTACGGACCTGAGCAAGGTTATGACTTTTTAAAAGATAAAATCAAAAATTATTACAAATCTCATAATGTTGAATTAAATAGCGAAGAAATATTTATTTCAGATGGCGCAAAGTCAGATTTAGGAAACATTTTAGACTTATTTGATGAAGATAATACAGTTCTAATTCCTGATCCTGTTTATCCTGTTTATGTTGATACTAATACAATGCAAAACCGCAATATTGTTTATATTGAGGCTAATCAACAAAACAATTTCTTGCCTTTACCGAATGACGACGTTAAAGCAGATATTATTTATTTGTGTTCCCCAAATAACCCGACAGGAGCGGTTTATAACAAAGAACAACTAACTTTATGGGTTAATTATGCGCTTAAAAATAATGCCCTAATTCTTTTTGATAGCGCTTATGAATGCTTTATTTCGGATAATAATCTTCCAAGAAGCATTTTTGAAATTGAAAACGCTAAAAAATGTGCAATAGAATTTTGTTCATTATCTAAAACGGCTGGTTTTACCGGAACTCGTTGTGGATATACGGTTGTGCCTTTGGAATTAGAATTTGATGATATGTCATTAAATAAAATGTGGTTAAGACGCCAAACAACCAAGTTTAATGGCGTTCCATACATCGTTCAACGTGGCGCAGAAGCTGTGTTTAGCGAAGTTGGTCAAAATGAAATTAAAGAAAATATTAATTACTATAAGAAAAATGCAAAAATCATTGCAGATACTTTAACTAAGCACAATATTTGGTTCACAGGCGGAATTCATAGCCCCTATATATGGCTAAAATGCCCTAATAATATGACAAGTTGGGAATTTTTCGATTACTTGTTGAATAACGCTCAAATTGTTGGCACTCCTGGCTCTGGTTTTGGAGTAAACGGTGAAGGCTTCTTCCGTTTGACTTCGTTTGGAACGTATGAAAATACACTTGAAGCAATGGAAAGATTAGACAAGTTGCTTAAATAATTTTTGTCGATATGTTGGAATTGGTAGACAAGCATGCTTGAGGTGCATGTGGGGAAACTCGTGGGGGTTCAAGTCCCCCTGTCGACAAATAAAAGCTTTAAATTTAATTAAACATAGCGCAATAAATCTTATATAGAAAGTTTAAAGTCTCGGCGTCTGAGCTATCAATAATTTTTTGAAATTCTTGTTTTATATATTCCACTGATTCCTGTTCTTTAAAGGAGAATAGTTCTTTTATTTCAATCTGTAGTGCTTTTGCGATAGCAACAATTAAATCAAATGAAGGATTTGTTCTTGCAGATTCCAGCTTTGCAATATGATTTGTAGAATAATTAGTTAATTCTGCGAGTTTATCTTGAGTTAGTCCTCTGTTAATGCGAAGTTGTGCAACTCTTTTGCCTAATAAAATCAATTCATTTGTCATACAATTTTCCCTTTATATCCATGCTAGTAAGAATAGTGAGTTTTTACATTGAATGACTTGCATATAAATTTGGTTTATTGTATTCATGTCATGAATAGAAAATTGAAAATTATAGGCATTATATGATTGATTATCTTGCTAAAGAGGTACAAATAAAAAGTAATGACCGTGTTAGAAACCATGGCGAGGTTTTGACGGCTAGGCGTGAAGTCGAAGCTATGCTTGACCTTGTCAAAAATGAATCTGAAAGAATTGATAGTAGTTTTCTAGAACCAGCATGTGGCGATGGTAATTTCCTTGTTGCAATTCTTGAAAGAAAATTGAAAACCGTTGCTTCAAGGTACCGTACTAAAAAAGCCGATTTTGAGGTTCAAATGTTATCTGCTCTTGCAAGCATTTATGGGATTGATTTGCTTGAAGACAATGTCCAAATCGCAAGGAATAGAATGTTTGAAATTGCTTGTGATTGCTATAAAGATAGTCTTAAAGTTAAGCCCGATGAGCAATTCCAAAATATTATGAAGTTTATCCTTTTAAAGAACATCTTACAGGGCGATTCTTTAAATGGTATTGATAAAATCGTTTTTACTCAATGGACTCTTGTTAATTACCAGTTCAATAGAAAAGAATTTTCTTTTTCTCAGCTCAATCAACAAGCTGAAATTTTGAACACTCCGTTATTTGCTTTCTTGACAAATGAAAAAGGTGAAGATGTATTTATTCCTCAGCCAATTAAAGAATATCCACTGACTTTTTATCGAAATTTAGGAGGGCTGATTTGAGTTTTTTAGAAGAATTACATAAGCCCGATATTTTAGATTGCATTTCTCACCTTTCGAGTGACGAGGTATTTACTTCCCCGCGCCTTGTCAACGAAGTTTTAGATACTTTACCACAGGAATTGTTTACAAATCCAAATACAAAATTTTTAGACCCATGTTGTAAAAGTGGTGTATTTTTGCGTGAAATTGCTAAAAGATTAATCGAGGGTTTGGCTGATAAAATTCCGGATTTGAATGAAAGACTAGACCATATTTTCAAAAATCAGTTGTTTGGACTTGCAATAACTGAACTTACAGCACTACTTTCAAGGCGGTCTGTTTATTGTTCAAAAGATGCAAGCGGAGAGTTTTCAGTTGCTCATTTTGATAATCCTGATGGGAATATTGAATATAAAAGAACTTATCATGTTTGGTTAAAAGATAAATGTATGATGTGCGGAGCTTCTAAAGCTGAGTATGACAGGGGAGAGGAGCTTGAAACCCATGCTTACTCTTTTATTCATACCGATATGGTTAGAAAGCCCGATTTATATAGAAAGTTAAAAGAGATGAAATTTGATGTAATTATCGGGAATCCGCCCTATCAATTGAGTGATGGTGGTAACGCAGCCAGTGCAAAGCCTTTATATCATTTATTTGTTAATCAAGCAAAAAAATTAAATCCAAGATATATAACCATGATTATTCCTGCAAGATGGTATTCAGGGGGCAAAGGGCTGGACTCTTTTAGAGATTCAATGCTAAATGATAACAGGATTAGAATTATTCACGATTTTTTAAATGCAGGCGATTGTTTCCCAGGGGTAGAAGTTAAAGGTGGGGTTTGCTATTTTTTATGGGACAGGGATAATAAGGGATTATGTTCGTTTAGCACTCATAAAAATAATAAAATTATATCAACAGTTGAAAGACCGTTGCTTGAAAAGGGTTGTGAAACTTTAATTAGGTATAATGAAGCAATTTCTATATTGAAAAAAGTTCAAGCATTAAATGAAAAAACAATGGATACGCAAATTAGCTCTAGAAAACCTTTTGGATTTGCTACTGATTTTAAAGATTATCAAATAAAAGAAGTTATAAATGGAGTAAAAATTTATGCGAGAGGCGAAGTTGGTTATGTAGATATAAATAAAATTACTCACAATCGAGAGTTATTAGACAAAATCAAGGTTTATGTTCCTGCGGTCTATGGAAATGGAAGTAGTGGCGCAAATCCAGATAGAATAAAACCAATAATTACTAGTGAAAAATCTTGCTGTACTGAAACATATTTAATAGCTGGAGCTTTTGATAATATAAATCAAGCTCAAAATTTAGCAAAATATATGCAAACGGACTTGTTTCACTTTTTAGTGGCATTAAGAAAAAATACTCAACACGCTACAAAAGTAGTTTACTCATTTGTCCCTCTTCAAGATTTCAACGAAGAATGGACAGACGAAAAGTTGTATAAAAAATATGGTCTTGTGCAAGAAGAAATTGATTTTATAGAATCAATGATTAGACCAATGGAGTAAAATATGGCTGAAATTTTATCCAATAACAAAATACCACGTATATATGCTTACACCGAACCTCAATTTAAAGATACTCCATGGCAAAACGGCAGATTTGGTAAGGGGTTAATAAAAGTTGGTTTTACAACTAAGTCTGTTCAAGAACGTATTGCAGAACAATTTGGAACAAATAAACCAATAGAAAAACCTTATGAAATATTGTTAAATGAAGTTGCAATTAGAAACGATGATACTTATTTTACTGACCATGATGTACATAGAGTATTAGAACAAGCTGGGTGCTACAAATTCCCTAATACAGAATGGTTTGAATGTAGTTTAGAAGAAGTCGAACAAGCAATTTTTGCAGTTAAAAACCATAAAATAAGCATAACCAAAAGGATTGCAGACTTTAAAATGCGACCAGAACAAGCGCAAGCCGTAAAAGTTACTAGCGAGTACTTTAGACAATATAGTTATGAACGAGAAGGCAAAACCCCGCACTTTTTATGGAATGCAAAAATGCGTTTTGGCAAAACGTTTACGAGTTATCAACTAGCAAAAGAAATGAATTGGTCAAAAGTATTGGTACTAACATTTAAGCCTGCCGTTCAAAACTCTTGGGAAGAAGATTTGAAATCTCATGTTGATTTTCAAGATTGGCAATTTATATCAAGAACAGGTACACAGTATTCAGAAATTGACCACAACAAACCTTTTGTTTGGTTTGCAAGTTTTCAAGATGTACTACAAAAAACAGAAGCTGGTGGAATTAAACCTAGAAATGAAGAAATACATTTGATTAATTGGGATTGCATAATTCTTGATGAATACCACTTTGGAGCTTGGAGAGATTCTGCAAAAGATTTATATGACGCAGAAGACAAAAAAGAACAAGCAAGACAAAATGGCGATGGTTTAGAGTATTATGACGAAGAACAAATGCCATTAACAACAAGTGCTTATTTATATTTATCAGGAACTCCATTTAGAGCATTGAATAACGGTGATTTTATGGAGGATCAAATTTTTAACTGGACTTATACCGATGAACAAAGAGAAAAAGCTAATTGGGACGAAAAAGATGGAGTAAATCCATACTTAGAGCTTCCTAAAATGGTTATGATGACATACAAAATGCCTGATGAAATTAAGCAAATTGCATTAGGTGGTGAGTTTGACGAGTTTTCTTTAAATGAATTTTTCTCGGCTTCTGATAATAATGGTCAAGCAAAATTCAAATATAAGCAAGAAGTGGTAAATTGGCTAAATTTAATTAGAGGGCAATATAAACCAACAACTATTGATGAATTAAAAATCGGCAAAAGACCCCCAATGCCATATTCTGATTATAGATTATTAGGAGCATTAAATCATACATTTTGGTTTTTGCCTTCTGTTGCAAGTTGTAAAGCTATGGGAGAACTATTGAAAAATCACCCATTTTATAAAGAATATGATGTAATTATTTGTGCTGGAAGTGAAGCAGGCATGGGGGTTGAAGCTCTTAAACCAGTTAGAGAAGCTATCAAGAATGGCTTTAATACAAAAACAATAACTTTATCCTGCGGAAAACTTACAACTGGTGTAACAGTTCCGGAATGGGGTGGAATTTTCATGTTAAGAGATACTGCTAGCCCTGAAACTTATTTTCAATCAGCATTTAGAGTTCAATCACCTTGGACAGTAAAAAATCCAGATGGCTTAAATCCAAATGAAAAAGCAATTATTAAAGATACTTGCTATGTATTTGATTTTGCACCAGATAGAGCCTTAAGGCAAATTGCGGATTATTCAGCCAGATTAAACGTAAATTCAACAGAAACGCCTGAGCAAAAAGTTTCAGAGTTTATAAGTTTCTTGCCTGTATTGTGTTATGACGGTTCGCACATGGATGTAATTGATGCTAATGAACTTTTAGACCTTGTAATATCTGGAACAGCATCTTCAATGCTTGCAAGACGCTGGGAAAGTGCAATGCTTGTAAATGTTGATAATTCAACACTTTTAAAACTGTTGGAATCCGATAAAGCAATGGAAGCATTAGAAAAAATTGAGGGATTTAGAAACTTAAATAAAGAACTTACAACTTTGGTAAATAAGTCTGAGGCTCTTAAAAAAGCTAAACAAGAGAAAAAGGACTCTTTGAATAAAGAAGAAAAGAAAGAACTTACGGAACAAGAAAAAGAAATTAAATCTAAACGCAAAGAAATTCAAGAAAAATTGTTAAAATTTGCAACTCGTATTCCTGTATTTATGTATCTTACAGACGATAGAGAACAAACCTTAAAAGATGTAATTACGCAATTAGAGCCTGAATTATTCAAAAAAGTTACAGGTCTAACTATTCCTGATTTTGAATTGCTCGTAAGTATTGGAATTTTTAATGAACAACTAATGAACTCCGCGGTTTTTGCATTTAAGCGATACGAGGATGCGAGTTTGTCTTATACAGGTCTAAGCAAACACAAGGAAGTTGTGATTGGTGGATATAATACAAAAATTAAAAAAGAAGAATTTGTAAATATCGGATAAAAGAGGGATATACAAATTAGCTCTAATCTACTTTCCAAACACAATCATAGGCACATCATGCTCGATTGCATACTTTCGCAAAAAGCCATCTTGTACTTTAACAA
>CAKULF010000004.1 GCA_934667125.1 uncultured Candidatus Melainabacteria bacterium
TGTCCCTCTAATTCGTTATTATATTTCTTAATCACACCTAACTCCTTGATGCCACAAAATGTGATATTTTATGGCAATTTACTCAAAGCACCTGCTATTTAGGTATTTAAAGATTCTGCAAAATAGAATTTTAGTGCATTTTAACGTAAAATGTATGCTTATTTTAATTGACAAAGACTCTTTTTTAGCATAAATTTAAGAAATAGTGAAGTTTTGCCATAAAATATCACATTTTGTGTTAATGTTATTATGCTGTAATCTTTATAATTCAAAGTTTTTGTAGCTAAAGTCTATTTCATCTTGATCAACTCCAATATATATAAGTGTTATACGGCTAGAACTATGATTAAAGATTTTTTGTAATATTATTGAATCCTTGTATTGTTGGTAATGATGATATCCAAAAGATTTTCTCATTGTATGAGTCGAGGCTTGGATTTTCAATCCCAATGTGGCACAAGCAGATTTAATAAAACGATGAACTTGAGAACGATCTAATCTTCTTCCTTGTTTCCCTAAAAATAAAGGTTCATCAAGATTTCTACCTTTTATAAAAAGTTCTAAAACGCGTTTTAGTTTATCATTGATATAAAATGACTTTCGTTTTTGAGTTTTCTTTTCAATGATAGTAATGTGTGTTTTATCAACTACATCAGAAACATTTAATCCAACAATATCAGATACTCTTAAACCAGAATTGACTCCTAATACCCATAAGACATAATCTCGCTCATTATGTTCTTTTAAATACTTTTCAATGGCTTTAATATCTTTCTTACTCTTGATTGGTTCTGCAATATGCTTTTTAACCATAGTTCATACTCCCTATATTTTAATTAAAAATTTCTACATGATAATTTTCTATTAAAATAAGAAAGCGCAAAAACAGTTTAATATACTTCTGACATTTTTATAATGGTTAAATTGTACTATTGACAAGGTATTTAAACTTTTTTACTGCAACTTTGTATATAGTTACTTAAATAATTACAAGCTTGAAATTTGAATATCGGAAGTTATTTCTTCTCTTACGATTAGTGCGTTTGAAACGGGAATTCCTTCTTTATTTACTGCTTGATTAACTATTCTTCCTTTAACATACATTGCGCTTGATGAGCCGCCATCAAAGTTCATAGCATATTCACAGCCCAATTTTTTCATCATTGTAGCAAGTTCTGTTAATGTCATTCCAACGGAATTTTCTTCTCTTCCATCAACCGTTACAATGATTAAAGTTCCATCGTTTTTATAACCGATTGCAGAGCGTGGGTTTTTGCCTGAAATAGCGTCTAGTTTTTGAGTTTTAACATCAATATAAATTTGACCATCTTTAACTAAATAAGGACCTGCGGCTATTATGTGGCTTGCTTTTTTAAATTCGTCTTGAAGTTTAATATCAATATAAACTTCTTTATCTTTAATAATTTTCCTTAAAATTTCCTTATTTCCTTGAAGAACAATGTCATTATTTTCAATTTTAATCGGATTAGCACTAACTGCTATAACTTTATTTCCTCTAATTAAAATATTCCAATTGTTGTTTTTGCAAGTGGGGCTATAATTTCCCCAAATATTTGTATAGATTAAAATGTGGGTTGATAACATTCTTGGCTGATTTATGTTATCAATTTTATACATTCCTGATTTTGTATAAGCTTTGATATCAAAATCAATGTTTCCCATTTTGAAATATGTATTGTTGTTCTCTTCAAAAATTCCAATGCCGACTCTATTATATATCGGACCTGTTAAAACTTCTCCGTCTATCATTAATGCGCCTAGAGGAACTCCTGTTGTTGGTTTAAAAAATCCTCCGTTAATGGCAATGAGTGCGTTTTGTCTTTGTGCAATTTTCCTAACTGTTGATTTAGAATTTAATTTTGTGCTTGAGATTTCGGGTTTTATTTTTAGATATGGATTTACATTTGTGTTAAGTTCTACGATATTGATTTTTATGGGTCTGCCTTTTATGTATTTTGTTGTTTTAATGTGGGCTAAACCCTTGGTTGTGAAATTGATATAGGAACCTGCGTATTTGTTTTTGATGTTTTCTTCAAAATTTTTAGCTAAATATATTGTTTGACCCGTATCTTCTTTTAATTGAATGTTTGTATTAGCAAAAAGCGGTTTGGAGAATCCTAAAAGAGCTATGATTAAGGTGATTATGAAAATTATAAACGCAGCTCTTGCCTTGCCATTTTGCCTCATCGTTTCTTTTATATAGTCGTTAATGTAGGCCTCATAGCAAGTGTGATAAAATTTTTTTTCTTCAAAATTTATCATCTTAATGCCGTTTCTTGTTGCTAGTATGCTCTACTACTATTATAGCACTTAATGAAAAACCTCTCAAGACCAGATGGGACAAAGTTTTCAGCCAATTTTTTAAGTGTAGAAAATACTTTTTATTAATTTAGCGAAAAACAGGTGTTTTGGGCTAAAATATGCTAATAAGTGTATTTTTAAACATTAAGATATGTAAAAGAAAAATTAATAAATAAAAATTTGTTATAGATTTTTTAAATGGGGGAATTAAATAACTACGATATAATTCAAGGAGTATTATTTTTTTACAGGCTAGACGATTTTAAAGATGTGTATTGTTATATATTATTGATAAAATCGCTTAAATAAGATTTACACACACCTACATTTTTCCTAACCTTTCCTTCCTTTCTATGTACCAAATAGAAAATCCTCGCTTATGTGAGGATTTTTTTTATTGTTTTATTATTCTTTTATTACTTCTAATTTTTCATAACTGAATAAATATGGAAGATGTTCTTTTTTAATTATTTCCCCAGGGAGCAAAATCGAAATCCCCGGAGGGCATAAAGCCACAACTTCAGAAGATATTCTTCCAATTGCGTCTTTTTTATCGATATATTCTTTTGGTGCAAAATATGCTTCTCTTAAATTCATAACAATTTCAGGGTCGATTAAAGGCATAATCTTGATGTCGCTTTTTTCAAGATTGTATTCTTTTTTGGAAATTTCTTTTAAACATTTTAAAAGATAGATAAATTCTTCTTTTGTGTTTCCAATGTTTGATAAAATCAACAAACCCTCATCAGAAGCCGATTCAACCTCGATTTTATAATCTTTTTCCAAAATATATTCCAATTGAAGCCCTGTTAAATTTTCCATTTTTATAAAAATTTTAGTTATATCAATATCCAAATCGTCCAAAACAGTTAATTTTTCAATTGATTTTGCTTCTTGTCTGAAATATTTTGCGTTAGCTATGGCGTTTTCTATCATTTTTTGACCCGTTGGAGAAGACAGATTAGCCCTTGCTGCGTCTAAACTTGATAACAACATTAAGCTCGGACTTGTTGTGTGAAGCAGTTTTAGGGCGTGTTCAATTTTTTCTTCTTTAAAAATAGAATTTTTAGACAAATGAAGCATAGATGATTGAGTCATCGCTCCGCCCGTTTTGTGTAAACTATGCACAACGGCGTCTGCCCCAAGGTTAAGAGCGCAAGTTGGAAGCTCGTTATTATAATTCCAAAGCGAACCGTGCGCCTCGTCAACAATTAAAGCTGCCTTATAGCGTTTACATATTTCGGCAATTTTTTTAATATCAGATACAACCCCCTCGTACGTTGGGTTTGTAATCCAAACGAGTTTGATGTTTCTATTGTGTTTTAATTTTTCTTCAATATCGCTTGCTTCAATATTTCCAAAAATTGACCAATTATCAAGCTTTTTGGGGATTACCCAATTAACTTTTGCGCCTGAAATAATTAACCCTGTTAAAACTGATCTGTGACAATTTCTACCAATTAAAACTTCATCAAACGGACTGGTCAAGGCAAAAGCAAGGGCAAGATTAGCGATTGTTGAACCGCCTGTTACAAAAAACGTTCTTTTGGCATTATATGTAATTGCTGCAAGTTCTTGAGCCTTTTTAATAGCGCCTGTTGCAGGATGAAGTGTTCCTAAATTGTCAAATTCATCTGTTGTATCAAGATTAAGGCAATCCAGTCCTACAAGTTGTTGAAATTTTGGATGAATTCCACAACCTCTATTGTGTCCGGGGATGTGAAAACCTGTCATAGGTTCTTTTTTGTAGCTTTCCATGGCGTCCAGCAAAGGTGTGTGGTTATATGTATTAAGTCTATCTAAAATATTTTCTTTAATTGAATTGAATGATATTTTTTCCATAATCAAATTATGACACAAAAACATCTTTCCAGTTTATGAGCTTAATATTCTGTTTCAAAAGTTCGTTTTTTAAGTCGTTATCAATAAAAGTTTGATATTCGATATAATTTTTTGGCTTATTTTTATTTAATGTCGGGTGCGCAATTGCTTCTATTATTCCTTTTTGGTTTTTTAAACCATCCAGAATAGAGCTTTTATCCATATTTGCAGTATATAAAACCCCGATAAAGCTATCGTTTGTTATAAAATCGGTCTTTTTTATATAGTTTTTGTTAATCAAACTAAAGAAATTTAGTAGAATATTTTTAATAATATTTATAAAATAATCCAAGTTAAAATGTCTATTAAGAGGTTTTGCAATATAAAAATTTTCTTTTTGGGTTCTTATCGCTTTAATATTGTATTCTTTCATTAATTTGCAAACAAGTTTGAAGATGTTTGGAATAGAGTGCGTGTGAACGTGGGAATTTATATAAGTCACATCGATATTTTCGTTTTTAATTTTTTCAATTTGATATCTAAATTCTTTTTCAACCTCAGCTAAAAACTTTTTATCAAAAGATTTAATAAGCAATCCTATAAAGCCATTATTAAAATTGCCGTTTTTATCCGTTAAACTCGAAGCGCCATCAAAAGCCAAGGATTTTCCCTCTATAATATTTAGATGAACTCCAATATCAAGTTGTTTTTCTGAAGCTTTAATTTTAGATACAGCATCTTTAAAACCGTCCATATTTGCCATTAAGCAGCTGCTTGTTAAAAATCCGTTGCTAAAAGCGTCCATTATAGCTTCATTTGCAAAGCTATCATATCCAAAATCGTCTGCTGTTATAATTAATTGCTTCATTTTATTTACCTTTGATTAAAAGATATTTTCTTCCGATATTTATAATTTTATATTTAATGCTTATTTTATTTCGGTCTTTTTTTCTTACAACCATAATATTTTTCTTGTTCTTCAAAATCTTAGCTATTTCAGGATTTTGAACGTCATAGTTAATATTATCTTCGCTATAATAATTCAAACTATATCTTTTTCCTGTTTCAAAAGTGCTGATATCTAAATTATTTTTTTTAGCATAAGTTGCAAATTTAATTAAGTCATTTTGCCCGAAGCGATAGTCTAAATTCATTGCGGCACTAAATATAAAAGCACTTGTAGCGCTAAGCATTAAAACATAGCTTAATAATACCCAAATTCTTTTTTGCTTTTTAATTGCAATAATTCCAATTAAAGGAAAAGTAATAGCTATTATGCTTGCAGCAGGAGATAATAGCTTTAAATCTGATTTCAACGGGTTTTTTAAAAAATATATTACAAAAGGAAAAACAACTCCTGCTAAAATATATAAGCTATTTAAAACAATAGTTGGAATTTCAATATATTTTTTGTGTTTATTTTCAACAATATATTCTTGCCAATATTTTCCAAGAATTATTGCAAAATAAGGATAAATCGGAAGAATGTATGTGATTAATTTTGTTGATGATGATGTAAAGAATAAAAAGATAACTAAGGCGCTTATGCTTGCCAAACTTAATAATTTTGAAGTATCAGATAAATCATCAAATTTAGTTAGCTTAAATTCTTTAATTTTTTTAAGTTTTTCAACAAATAACGTTACTAAACTTGGCGTATAAGGCATTAAACCCCAAATAATCGTTACAATATAAAACCAAAACGGTTCGTCCCTGTGGATAACTTCGCCGCCTAAAAAGCGCTCTATGTGGTGTTTAATGATATATTCCTTAAAAAATAACGGGTCGTGGATTTTAAACATAATAACATGCCACGGCAAAACGATTAATAAAAATAATATTAATCCAACGATAAAATATTTCGGTTTAAAATATTCTTTAAGTTTTTTTGTATATAAACCTATGAAAAACATTGAAGCAAAAGGAACAACAAGCCCTGGGATACCTTTTGACAAAATTGCCAAAGCTGAAAAAACATAAAATCCCCACCAAAAATATTTTTTATGATTTTCTTTTGAAAAGAACGTCATAAAGCCGCAAAGGACCGACAAAGTAACCATATTGGATAAAAGAATATCTAATATTGCAATTTTTGATAGGACAATATATTCAATACTTGTCATTAAAATTAAGGTTGAAAAAACCGCTTGGGCTTTGTTTTTTGTTATTTTTTTAACTGTGAAAAATAAAGCAGCGGACGTTATTATTGTTCCAAGAACCCCCGGAATTCTTGCGCTAAATTCGTTTATTGTTCTAAAAATATAGAATGATATATTTTCAAGCCAAAAATATAATGGTGGTTTTTCAAAAAAGTATTCATTATTAAGATATAATGTCAAAAAGTCTTTCGTGTGGTGCATTACTCTAGACATATCAACATATCTTGTTTCATCAACATCAAGCAATTTGTATGCCCAAATGTTGTGAAAATACAAAAAATAAACCATCACAACAAAACCAAAAATAATTAATTGGTTTTTATATTTTTTTATAAAATCTTCCATTGCTACTCCTTAAATCAAGAATATTTTACAACAAATTTAAAAATTTATGTACTTGAGGAATAAGTCTGATTGAAGAATATTTTTTATAAAATTTATTAAATATTTTTTCCAGCTCAATATCTTTATCCAAAGGCATTTTGGGCTGTAAAATTATTGTTGAATTATATTTTTTTGAAATATTACAAATATTTTCAATTTCATCATCTTTAATGTCATTATCAAAAACAACCTTAATGAAATTTTCTTTTTTTGAAGCAATTTTTAAGAATTTTTCATTATCTATAAATCTGTTATCCTGATTTGTTGCGGATTTTACCTTAATATCCATTGCAACAATATCAACATAATCAATAATTCGAGCTAATTCATTAAATAATGTTCCATTTGTTTCAAGATATATTTTTTTATTTAATTTATCTTTATAATTTTTTAAAAATTCTTCCAAAAAATCAATGTCTAATAACGGTTCTCCGCCTGTGAAGCTGATAACATTGGCATCGTGAAGCTTTAAAACATTATATAATTCCTCTGTTGAATAGCTTTTTGCGTTTTTAATTTCAAAATCCGTATCGCAAAAATCGCATTTTAAATTGCATTTGCAAAATCTGACAAAAACGTGCTTTTCCCCAATGTGTGTGCCCTCGCCTTGAATTGAAGAAAAAATTTCTCTAATAAAAGTTTTATATTGTTGTTGCATTTTTCTTTTTTAAATTAATTTCTCTTAATTTTTCATACAAACTATATTCTTCGTCTGTAATTTTTGATGGGATTTGAATAATTATATTAACAATCTCATCCCCCTTTTTGTTGGTTTTGTTGTTTAAAATACCAACATCTATCAGTTTAAAGCTTTGGTTTGATTTTGTCAAAGGCGGAATTTTGATTGTTGCTTGTCCCCAAAGGGTCGGAACAGTGATGTTTCCGCCCAAAATTGCCATATACGGGCTAATATAAGCATTATATCTTACAATTCCATCAACAACTTTTAATTCTTCGTTTTGTTTGATTTCAACAATAACGTACAAATTGCCGTTTTTTCCGCCATTTTGACCTGATTTGCCCTCGTTTTTTATTCTTAATTTTGCTTTATTTTTAATTGAAGCTGGAATTTTAACTTTTATTTTTTTATTGGTTATAATTTCGCCCTTGCCCTCGCAATATGGGCATTTTTGACCGTTTGCAAATTTATGACCTTTGCATTTTGGGCAAAGAGTAGAATTAGTTATATTAACTGTTCTAAAACAGCCTAAAACAGCCTCTTTGATATCTATTTCAACATTTGCGGTTATATCTTCACCGTTTTTTGGGGTTTTTATTTCTTCTTTTTTAGGGTTAGGATTTTTATTTCTTTTAAATAAATCGTCAAAAGTATAATTAGAAGAATTTTTATAAATATTTTTTTCTTTAAAATTAACGTTTGAATTATATATTTTTTTGGTTGTCGCTCTTAAATTGTCGTAATTTTTTCTTTTTGTTTCATCCAAAAGAATTTCAGCTGCTCTATTTATTTCTTTAAAAATTTGTTCTGCTTCGATAGATGAATTAACATCAGGATGATACATTCTGACTAATTTTCTGTACTGGCACTTGATTTCAGATATTGTAGCGTCATCTTTAACGTTTAAAATTTCATAATAGCTTTTCATATATTTAACTTAATGATTTTCAATAAAAAATCCAATATCTATTTTTGTGATATAATCGGCTATATTAATCACCTCGTATTTTTAGAAGCATTAATCAAATAAAATGATAGAAAAAATGTCCGGAAAAACAGCAGGTAATTTATCTGCAATATTTAATTCCAAGGTTGATAAAATCATTACAAGGCTCGGTACTTCTAATGATTCAGAGATTACAACAGCAACTTTAGCTGCTTTCAAATTGCTTCTAATACCCCTATCAACCCTATCAGACAAGAAGACTTCTAAAGAACAGAAAAAATATGCTCTAAAAAGAGATTTTTTAACAGAAAGCGTTGCGCTTGGCGGATATTTAGGAATTACAAAAGGAATTAAAACCCTTGCGACGGGTCCTATATGTTCTAAATATTATAAGCAAAAAGCAAAAGAGCTGGTTAAAAGCGGTTTAATAGATAAAAATTCGTCAACATATAAAGCTCTATCGTCCGTCAGCCCTAAAAATATTAAAGAATATGCAATAAATTCTCTTTTGGATAATAAGGTTGAAAGCCCCGATATGGAAGCTTTTGAAGAAACGGTTAAAAATTTGAACTCTTCTTTTAAAGATAAATTTTTAAATATTCAACTTCCAAAAAATCTATATTTCAACACTAAAAAAAACAATTTCTCATATTTGCGTTTGTACGCTGGCGCTTACTTTAATTCCGTTTGTAACAAATAAAATTTTGGAATTAATTTCAAAAAAATCTGATAATAAAAAGCCAAATCCAAAACCAAAATCATCTTTTTCTTTAATTCAATTTCAAAAGAACGATAATCAGGCTTCTTCAATTTATCCGATGACAATAACGCAGTATAAAAATTTAACAAAATCAGGAGGATATGATGTCCTTAACTATTGATTTTTTAACAAGTGCAAAAGTTGCTGATTTTGTTCAAAATTCTTCTGCTCAAGTTTTGTCGGAGGGTTGTCTTAAAGCGGTTGGCAGACCCATATTTACTCTTGCTGATAAAACAGCAAATAAAGAAGAAAAGCACTATAGTGCAACAAAAGAATTTTTATATCAATCAATGTCAATGTTGGCGTATTTTTTGATGATTTCGCCCGTTAAGAAAAATAGCTATAAATTATTGAAAAAATTTCCGCAATTTGATAAATATCTTGATGATAATAATATTAAAAATGTTTTGAATGCTAAAAATTCTGGTGAATATAAAAAATTATTAGCAAATATAGACAATAAAGAATTCTTAACAAAAGCAAAAGGTGCACAAGAATTAATCTCAATCATAACTTCAGCTTTGATTTTAACAGTTGTAACTCCGCAAATTGTTAATAGAATTGTTCATCCGATTATGGATAAATTTAATCAAATAAATTCTAAATATAATGAAAATAAATTAGATAAAATCGTTTAATTTTGATAAAATAAAATTAGCTTGCGCCCATAGCTTAATTGAATAAAGCATTGGTCTCCGAAGCCAAAGACTGTGGGTTTGAATCCCATTGGGCGTAGTTTTAAGGGGAAAGATATGAAAACACTGGATAAACTGCCTATTAATTATGAAGCTTATGTTGATGAGATAAAATGTGATGATGTTGCGCTTCGTCAGCATATTTTAAATATGGGTATAACTCCAAATGTTGAAATTTTGCTTGTTAAAAAAGCCCCAATGGGCGATCCTTTGGAATTTAGAGTTAGAGGATACGAATTGTCTTTAAGAAAAGATGATGCTTCAAAAATAACTATAAAAAATATCCATCCAAAAGACAGCTGCAAAAGAAAAAAAGTTGAATTTAAAGAAATTGAACACTCTCAAAAAGGCGAAAATGAGATTTATTTAACTTCTGAAAAAGCTAAAAATCCAAAATTAAAAACAAAGTTAAATCTTGCCCTTGTTGGAAATCAAAATTGCGGAAAAACCACCCTCTTTAACCGTTTAACAGGTTCAAATCAACACGTCGGAAATTTTCCGGGGGTAACGGTTGATAGAACGGATGGAGTTTTAATAAATAACAAAAATGTAACAATAACAGATCTTCCGGGGATATATTCTCTAAGTCCTTATAGTGATGATGAGATTGTCACAAGGAATTTTATTTTAAAAGAAAAACCCGACGGCATAATTAATATAATTGACGCAACAAATATTGAGCGGAATTTGCTTTTAACAATGCAATTAATCGAGCTTGAAGTTCCGATGGTTATTGCGCTTAATATGATGGATGAATTGACTCAAAGCGGCGGAAGCGTTGATGTTAACGGTTTAGAAAATAAACTTGGTGTTCCTGTTGTTTTAATTTCTGCTTCTAAAAACGAAGGGATAGAAGAACTTGTTGAACATATTATAAATGTTGCAAAATACGAAGAATATCCGCATTATGTTGATTTTTGCGAAGAAAAACCCGACAGCCAAGGCGCTATGCATAGATGTATCCATTCAATTGGGCATATAATTGAAAACCATGCTAAAGCGGCAGATATTCCTTTAAGGTTTGCTGCAACAAAATTGACTGAAAATGATGAATTGGTTATAAAAGCGCTAAATCTTGATGAGAACGATTTAAAAGCATGTAATAAAATTATTGAACAAATGGAAAGAGAAACAAATCTCGATAAGCAGGCTGCTCTTGCGGATATGAGATTTAGTTTTATTGAAAAACTATCAAATGAGTTTGTTTATAAGCCGTCTGAAACTTTAACGTCCAAAATTTCAAACAACATAGATAAAATTTTAACGGGAAAATATACCGCTATTCCAATGTTTTTAGCTATCATGGCTTTAATATTCTATTTAACTTTTGCTTCTTTTGGAAGCTATTTGTCCTCTATGACTGAAATTGGAATAGAATATGTTACAAATTTTGCTGATAATATTTTAACTGACTACGGGTTAAATCCTGTTGTTCATTCTTTAATTATAAACGGTGTATTCTCTGGCGTTGGAAGCGTTTTGAGCTTTCTTCCCGTTATTGTTATATTGTTTTTCTTCTTGTCTTTGCTTGAAGATAGCGGCTATATGGCTCGTGTGGCTTTTGTTGCGGATAAGTTATTAAGAAAATTCGGTTTATCGGGCAGAAGTTTTGTTCCGATGTTAATCGGCTTTGGCTGCTCTGTCCCTGCAATTATGGCAACAAGAACACTTCCGTCTGTTCGAGATAGAAAAATGACTATATTTTTAACTCCTTTTATGAGTTGTTCTGCAAAATTGCCAGTCTATGCTTTATTTACGGCGGCATTTTTTGCTAAAAATCAAGCTATAGTTATATTTAGCTTATATCTTATCGGAATAATTACAGGCATGGTTTCAGCTTTAGTGATGAAAATTTTAGTGTTCAAGGGTGAACCTGTGCCGTTTGTGATGGAACTTCCAAATTATCGCATGCCTGATATTAAAAATATGTATCGACTTATTTATTCAAAAGCGAAAGACTTTGCTACAAAAGCTTTTACGATAATTTTTTGGGCAACAATTTTAATTTGGTTTTTAGAAAATTTTGACCTTAAGATAAACCTTGTCGCAAGCTCTTCTCAAAGCATTTTGGCGATTTTGGCTAATTATATCACTCCAATATTTAAGCCTCTTGGAATTTCCGATTGGAAAGTTACAACAGCATTTATTAGTGGTTTTATGGCAAAAGAAAGCGTTGTAAGTACGTTGAGCGTCTTATTAAACGGTGAAAACAAAAATCTATCCGATTTATTTAGCCCGCTTAGCGCTTATGTGTTTTTAATTTTCTGTTTATTGTACACGCCATGTGTTGCAACAATTGCAACTGTAAGACGTGAATTGGGAAAAAGATACGCCCTTTTGGTTATCTTTCTTCAATGTTCAATTGCTTGGGTTGTTGCATTTTTAATACATATAGTTGGAAAAATTGTATTTTAAGTTATTGTTAAGTTATAAAGTTTTGCATGCTCAAAACCCTGTATTTGTCTGAATTTTTCCTTTGTCAAGCAAAACATCACATGTTAAGTTTGTAAATATCAATTTTGCTATGGTATCACTCATTATAAGCTATTGTAAAAATATTTTAACAATACTTTTTATTGCCACCATTTGTTAATGAACTAAAATAATCATGTCGGTTGAGTTTATATATTAAATTAAAAAATAAATCAAAAAACTTTTTGAAAGGAGTGATGGCGAAGTTAAGAAAGGAAGCTAGTTAAAAAAAATACTTAATTAGCAAGGAAAAATTAAATTTTTAAATTATTTTTTATTAGATTATTAACAAAAGATTTACAAAAGCGAGACTACTAGACTTAGGGAAATTTATAAAATAAAGGTATCAATTTGATACCTTTATTTATTTTTAAGGTTAACAATTGTAAAGAATGGTGAAATATTATAACAATTTTATTATTTAGGAATTTTAATAACATTGTTAAAAGAAAGGTTAAATATGATTAGTACTATTAATTTTATGGGTAAATATGAATCAAGCGTTCGTCCAAAGGTTTATAAAAATCAAAATGTAACATATCCAAAAGCTGAAACTGCGCCTGTTGAGGACAGTTTTGAAAGAGAAGAAAAAGTAAATGTTGAAACTTCTGCAAAATATGCTAAAAATAATAAAAACCCTAAAAAACCGCATAATAGAATAGCTGCTTTAATGTTAGCAAGCGCTATAACGGGTGGCGCTGCAACCGGTGGAGCGCTTTATGCTGTTGATAAAGCAACTCCTGCAGCAAAAACTGATTATCTATTAAATTCAGCAGTAACTTATAGCGCTCAATTAGATACTAATCCATATAACCAATTAACTGCAAACGCTATAGCAAACAAGCAAGAAGCGCAAAGTCAATATGGAACTTTAATTACTGATGGCACAAAATCTTATATTGTGCTTGATGAGGCTGGTAAACATACAAGCGGTGAAATTAAAAAAGCTTTTGATATCCCTGAAAACGTTGAAATAGATGATTCGGTTGATGTTATTGAAATTCCATCTTTTAGAATTAATCAAAAAAATAACATAGATTTAAAGGGCTATATTAATCCGATTGAGCTTGTTGAAAATTTATCAAATCAAACAGGAATTTCGCCAAAAGACTATTCATCCGTTAGCGAGTGGGTTTCAGCCTTAAATATAGCGGTTGATAGTCAAAAATTCCCGCATGACCTTGATAAAGATGAGGTTAGAGATTGTTTGATTACAAATATGCCAATAATTGAAAAAACATATTTTGGCTAAAAAATATTAAATAAGTAATTTTAAGTTATGTAACAATAATTTTTAAATTACCTGTTGACGTAGGGTTATGTTTATAATACGCTAAAATGTACCGTATTATGTAACGAAAAGAAAAGGTAATAAAGGTAATGAGCACAGCAAAAAGACAAAGAATTAGAGTATGTTTAAAAGCATACGATCATCAATTGATTGATAGTTCTGCTCAAAAAATTGTAGACACAGCAAAAAGAACTGATGCTTCTGTATCAGGTCCTATTCCAATGCCTACAAAACGTAGAGTATATTGCGTTCTTCGTTCACCACACGTTGATAAAAAATCACGTGAACACTTTGAAATGAGAACTCATAAGAGAATTATCGACATTTATGAACCAACTCAACAAACAACAGAAGAATTATCAAGAATGGATCTTCCTTCTGGAGTTGATATCGAAGTAAAACTATAATTAGTAAAACTTCACCAGACACATACAATTTAATATTAATGTGATCTATTTAGAAAGACAGAGTTTATTATATAAACAACGTCAGGATGTACTAGAGAAAAACTTTAAAAGAAGTAGCTCTCACAACAGAAAGGTTTTAACACATGACAATCGGTGTTATTGGAAAAAAACTTGGGATGACCCAAATATACGACGAAGCAGGACTTTGCATTCCTGTTACCGTTGTTGCTGTTGAAGAAGCTGTTGTAACTCAAGTAAAAACAACTGAAACTGATGGCTATAACGCTATTCAAGTTGGTGTTGTTGCTGCTAAAGAAAAACACTTAACAAAAGCACAAATCGGTCATTTTAAGAAAAACAATCTTGAAAATTACAGACATTTACAAGAATTTAGAGTGGATGACGCATCTAAATATTCAGTTGGCCAAAAAATTTCTTTAGAAGAAGTTTTAGCTAACGTTGAAAAAGTTGATGTAACAGGTCGCTCAATCGGTAAAGGTTTCCAAGGTACAGTTAAAAGACATAACTTCTCAAGAGGACCAATGGGTCACGGTTCTAAAAACCACAGAGCTCCTGGTTCAATCGGTGCTGGTACTACTCCAAGCCGTGTTGTAAAAGGTAAGAGAATGGCTGGAAACATGGGTAACGAAAAAGTTACGGTTACTAAATTAACTGTTGCAAAAGTTATCGCCGATAAAAAACTATTACTTATCAAAGGTGCTATTCCAGGACCTGAAGGTAAACTAGTTACAGTAAAACCTACTAGGACAAAATGGAATTAGAGGTGCGTGATGACTAAAAATACAGTAGAAAATAAAACAGTTAAATTACTTTCAACTCAAGGTGCTGAAGTTGGTTCTATCAATTTAGAAGGCTCAGTATTTGGAGTTGAACCAAATACACACGTTATGTACCTTGCTCTTAAAAGACAATTAAACAATGCTCGTGCTGGTTTAGCGTCTGCAAAAACAAGAGCTGAAGTTTCAGGTGGCGGTAAAAAACCTTGGAAACAAAAAGGTACAGGTAGAGCTAGAGCAGGTTCACTTAGAAGCCCATTATTCAGAGGTGGTGGCGTTATATTTGGACCAAAACCAAGATCATACGAAACAGATCTTCCTCAAAAAGCTAGAAAATTAGCTCTAAAATCAGCTTTAAGCGCAAAATTAGAAGCTATAACAGTTGTTAAAGATTTCTCAGAACTAGCTGAAGCTAAAACTAAAGCTATGGTTAAAGTTCTTAATGGCTTAAAAGCAACAGGTAAAACTTTAATTATTGCAGATGTAAATGCTGAAGAAAACAAAAATCTTGTTTTAGCAGCAAGAAACATCCCAACAGTTAAATTATTATTACCATCTAACTTAAACGTAAAAGACATTGTTGAAGCAGAAACAATAATCGCAACTGAATCAGCAATTAATAATATTACTGAAAGGTTGGCTAAATAATGACTAATAAAGAAAAACTATACAGTATTATTAAAAAACCTGTTATCACTGAAAAATCAATGATGGCAACTGCTAATAATACATACACTTTTGAAGTTGTTAAAGACGCTACAAAAGTTGAAATTGCGCAAGCTGTTGAATTGGCTTATCCTAACCGCAAAGTTAAGAAAGTAAGAACAGTTTACATGCCTTCTCATCAAAAAAGAATGGGCATGAAATTTGGTAGAACACAATCAGGAAAGAAAGCTATTGTTACAATAGTTGGCGATCCTATTGAAGAATTGACAGGAGTATAAGATTATGGCAACTAGAAAAATTAATCCAACATCTCCAGGTCAACGTGGTATGACTAGACCTGATTTCTCAGAAATTACTACTTCTACTCCTGAAAAATCATTAGTTAAAAAATTAACTAAATCAGGCGGAAGAAATAACACAGGTAGAATTACAACTCGTCACATCGGTGGCGGACACAAAAGAGCTTACCGTGTTGTTGATTTCAAAAGAGATAAAGTCGGAATTCAAGGTACAGTAATGACTATTGAATACGATCCAAACAGAAACGTAAGAATTTGTTTAATCAACTATGTTGATGGTGAAAAAAGATACATTCTTTGCCCTGAAGGCTTAAAAGTTGGTGACAAAATCGTTTCAGGACCTGAAGCAGATATCCAAGTAGGTAATGCACTTCCATTAGATTCAATTCCTCTTGGTGCTTTAGTTCACAACATTGAATTAAGAGCCGGTCGTGGCGGAAAAATGGCAAGAAGTGCCGGAAATTCTGCTCAAGTAATGGCTAAAGAAGGTGATTATGTTACTTTAAAACTTCCATCTTCAGAAATGAGAATGGTAAGAAAAGATTGTTACGCAACAATCGGTGTTTTAGGTAACTCTGAATACAAAAACCTATCAACTGGTAAAGCCGGTAGAACTAGATACTTAGGTATCAAACCAACAGTTCGTGGTGTTACAATGAACCCTGTTGATCACCCACACGGTGGTGGTGAAGGTAAAACAGGTCCTGGTGGAAATCCAAAAACTCCATGGGGTAAACCTGCTCTTGGTTACAAAACTCGTAACAAGAAAAAAGCTTCAAGTAAGTTGATAGTAAGAAGAAGAAAAAAATAGGAGAACATAAATAGATGGCTCGTTCATTAAAAAAAGGTCCATACGTTCATCCGTCTTTGACAAAAAAGATTGATGCAATGAATGAAAAAAACGAAAAGAAAGTTATTAAAACTTGGTCAAGAGCTTCTATGATTGTGCCTGACATGTTAGGGCATACAATTGCAGTTCATAATGGTAAAACTCACGTACCGGTTTATGTTACTGAACAAATGGTTGGTCACAAATTAGGTGAATTTGCACTAACCAGAACATACAGAGGTCATGCTGATAAAACAGCCAAGAAGAAATAATTTTAAGGAAATAAAAAAATGCAAGAAGCTATATCAAAACAAACAGATATTAAAATGACGGTTAGAAAAATCCGTAGAGTGATTAACCTAATCCGTGGCAAGAAGGCAAGTGACGCTTTAAGAATGTTAAAGTTCATGCCATATTTTGCAGCTCGTATAGTTGAAAAAAACTTAAATGCTGCTATAGCTAATGCTCAAACAAAATTTGGCGCAGTAGCTGATGATCTTAAGGTTTCTGAAATTTTTGCTGATGAAGCTCCAACATACAGACGTGTTAGAGCAAGAGCTCAAGGCAGAATGTATAAGAGATTAAAAAGAACATCTCATTTAACAGTGAAAGTAGCAAAGGACTAGGAGAAAGACATGGGACAAAAGACACATCCAACCGGATTTAGAGTAGGTATTATTGAACCATGGGTTTCTACATGGTTTGCTAAAAAAGGTCAATACGCTCTAAACATTGCACAAGACGCAAAAATCAGAAAATTCGTTAAGAAAAAATTATACACTGCTGGTGTTTCAAGAATTAATATCGCAAGAAAAGCCAACAATGTTAATATAACAGTTGTAACAGCTAAACCGGGTATCGTTGTAGGACGTGGCGGTCAAGGAATTGATGAATTAAGAGCAGCAGTTGCTAAATTAATCAACTCTAATGCAGTTACAATCGACGTTGTAGAAGTTGCAAGAATTGATGTTGATGCTCAATTAGTTGCTGAAAACATTGCTCTTCAACTTGAAAAACGTATCGCATTCAGACGTGCTATGAAACAAGCAATGCAAAGAACAATGCGTGCTGGTGTTCAAGGTATCAAAGTTATGGTATCAGGACGTTTGGGCGGTGCTGAAATTGCACGTAGCGAATGGGCAAAAGAAGGAAGAATTCCTCTTCAAACTCTTAGAGCTGACGTTCAATACGGCTTTGCAGAAGCTGATACTATAATGGGTAAAATCGGCGTTAAAGTTTGGGTATTCAAGGGTGACTTAATGCCTGGCGAAAAAGCTGATCAAAACATTAAAACTAAAAAATCAAGCGGCAAAGAAAACGGTCGTTTTCAAAGACGTCCAAGACGTGGTGAACAGCAAGAAGTACAAGCTGAACAAGCGTAATTTAAGAAAACAATTAGGAGAAATATAAAAATGTTAATGCCTAAAAAGACAAAGTTTCGTAAAAAAATGAAAGGCAATATGAAAGGGACTGAGACTCGTGGTTGCCAATTAGAATTTGGTCAATACGGTCTTCAAGCACTTGAACCTGCTTGGATTACTTCAAGACAAATCGAAGCTGCTAGACGTGTAATTACAAGAAAAATTAAACGTGGTGGTAACGTTTGGATTAAAATCTTCCCTGATAAACCAATCACTGCAAAACCTGCTGAAACTCGTATGGGTAAAGGTAAAGGTAATCCTGAATATTGGGTAGCAGTAGTTAAACCGGGCAGAATTTTATTTGAAGTACAATTCGATATTAAAGCTGAAGCAATTGAAGCTTTAAATCTAGCTGCTCAAAAATTGCCTATCAAATTAAAAGTAGTAGAAAAGTAGGTAGGAAATTATGAAACTTCAAGAAATAAAAGAAAAAACAATAGACGAATTAAAGGAATTAATTCTAGAAGCTAAAAAAGAATTATTTACTTTAAAAATGGGACATAATAAATTAAAACAATTAGAAAATACAGCTTCAATTTCAAACAAAAAACGTGAAATAGCTCGTATGAAAACTGTTTTAAGACAAAAAGAACTAAACGTATAAAGGATAATAAAATGCCTAAAAAAGTAAGACAAGGTACAGTAGTGAGCGACAAAATGGATAAAGCAATTGTTGTAGAAGTTGCTGAAAAAAAAGCTCACAAAAAATACAAAAAGACAATGACGTTTACAAAAAACTTTAAAGCACAAGACGTTAACAATACTTGCCATGTTGGCGATGTTGTTACTATCGTTGAATCAAGACCATTGTCAGGTTCAATCAGATGGACTCTTGATAAAGTTGTGAGCGTAGCTAAGTAGTTAATATAAGGTAATTAGATATGATACAACAAGAAACAAGATTGCAAGTTGCTGATAATACAGGTGCTAAAGAGCTTCTTTGTATCCGTGTTATGGGTTCAAGCAATAAAAAATACGCTAGCGTTGGCGATGTAATCAAATGCGCAGTTAAAGATGCAACTCCGAATATGACAGTTAAAAAGTCTGATGTTGTTGATGCTGTTGTAGTTAGAACTAAACACGATATCAAACGTGCTGATGGTTCAGTTATCAGATTTGATGACAATGCAGCTGTTATCATTGCAAAAGACGGCGGCCCTCGTGGAACTCGTGTTTTCGGACCTGTTGCTAGAGAATTAAGAGATAAGAATTTCATGAAAATTATTTCTCTTGCTCCGGAAGTAATATAATTGAAGGAATATAGGAAAATGGCTAAATCTACAAATAAAAAACTTCACACAAAAGTAGGTGATCGTGTTATTGTAGTTTCCGGCAAAGACAAAGGAAAACAAGGTAACGTTAAAGCGGTTGATACTAAAGACGGCAAAATTTTAGTTGACGGTGTGAATGTTGTAACAAAAGCACAAAAAGCAAATCCTATGGCTGGTGTTCAAGGTGGTTTAAACAAAGTTAATAAACCAATCGACGCTTCAAAAGTAATGATTTGCTGCCCATCTTGCGAAAAAGCAACAAGAGTTGCTCATGAAGTTAAAGATGGCAAAAAAGTTCGTGTTTGCAAAAAATGCGGCGAAACAATTGATGTATAGACCACTTTAGTGGGGCATTGAAATTCGACAGGTTCGGGATGTAAACGGGCAGAATTTCAAAGGCTAAGATAAGGAAATTAAAATGGCAACTGGTAATTTAAAAGACCGCTATACAAATGAAGTTAGAGCTAAACTTAAAGAAGAATTCTCATATTCTTCTGAAATGCAAATCCCAAAAATGGCTAAAATTGTTTTAAACATGGGTGTTGGTGAAGCTTCTCACAACTCAAAATTAGCGGAAACTATAGTTAATCAATTAACTAAAATTGCAGGTCAAAAAGCATTAGCTACAAAAGCTAAAAAATCAATCGCATCATATAAATTAAGAGAAGGAATGCCTGTTGGAGCTATGGTTACTCTTAGAGGTGAAAGAATGTACGACTTTTTCCAAAAATTAGTTTGCGTTGTTCTTCCTCGTATCCGTGACTTCCGTGGCGTTAGTCCAAAAAGTTTCGATGGTCGTGGAAACTATACTTTTGGTCTAAAAGAACAATCTTTATTCCCAGAAATTCACTACGAAGAAGTTGACAGAGTTGCTGGTATGAATATCTCAATTATCACAACTGCTCGTACTGATGAAGAAGCTAGAAGCCTACTTAAACAATTAGGTATGCCTTTTAAAAATAAGTAATAAATAGGAGATTGGTACAAAATGGCTAAAAAAGCAATGATAGATAAAGAACAAAAAAGAGAAGCTTTAGCTGCTAAAGGAAAATATCCTAGAGTTAGACTTCACAACCGTTGTTCAATCTGCGGAAGACCACATGGTTATCACCGTGATTTCGGTATTTGCAGAATCTGCTTAAGAAAAATGGCTCACCAAGGTTTACTTCCTGGTGTTACCAAAGCTTCTTGGTAGTATATAAGACTATAAAAATTACCCCTCGTTTGAAGGGGTAATTTTTGTATTAAAAAATATTTACTTTAATAAAAACCTGTTTGATTAATTATAGTAACCTTTTTACCCTACTAAATCAATTGTTTTTCCTGTTTGAAGCGCCTGTTGGGCTTGTTTAACTATTTCATCCTTTGAAATATTGTCAACTTTAAATTCTTTCCCGTTTGATAGAGTTAATGTAGTTGAAGATATTTTTGGCTCTTGAGTTTTTTCATCTTTAGCCCAAAATTCAGTTATATTGCTTATTTGAGTTGGGTTGATATAATCAACTCTCATTTTATCAAAATCATCAACTAAATATTTTTTCCCTTTCCATAGTTCAACATGTTGTGATTTCAAATCGCCCTTTTTAATTCTTAAATAGCCTGTTGAAGCTGGTGTTGTTGGTAAACTTATTGCCATATTCTCTCCTTTTTTAATTATAAAACTTCTCAATAGAAAATTTTTCTTATATACAAATCTTTACAAAAATTTGCTTTTAAAATGTGTTTGAAATATCATTAAATATGCACAGTTGTGTGCGTACTAACTAAACTACGAGATAAATTCTCGCAAGTAGAAAGGAAAACAAATGACAATCAACGATCCAATTGCTGACGCTTTAACAAGAATCAGAAATGCTAAAATTGTTAAACATGAGTCAGTTTCAATGCCTCACTCTAACCTTAAAGAACAATTAATTAAAGTTCTTAAAGAACAAGGTTATGTAGAAGGTTATGTTGTTGAAGAACAAAAAGGTTTTAAAGTAATCAATGTTACTTTAAAATATGACAATGGAACAAGCGTTATCACTGGTTTAACAAGAGTTTCAAAACCTGGCTTAAGAGTTTACTCAAAAGCTAAAAACATGCCAAGAGTATTTGATGGTATGGGTATTGCAGTTATTTCAACTTCTAAAGGTTTAATGACTGAAAAAGAAGCTCGTCAAAATAAACTTGGTGGCGAAGTTCTTTGTTATGTATGGTAGTTTGCTGTGCGAAGTAAAAGACAAACGATGAGTTTGGCTTTTACGTAGACCTTAGATAGCTGCCGTAGCAATCTCTGATTGCACAGGCAGAAATATAACAAAATACCATAAAAATCAAAGGGTTAAATCGATACAACTCGATGCGGTCCCGCTTAAAATTACAAAGCAAAAGGAGAAAAAAATGTCAAGAATCGGTAAATTACCAATTTCAATTCCAGACGGAGTTGAAGTAAAAGTAGAAGGAAATGTTGTTACTGCAAAAGGACCTAAAGGTACTGAAACAGTTGAATTTCCTGCTGAAATCGAAGTAAAAATCGAAGAAAAAGAAGTTATTGTTAATCGCAAAGCTGATGATAGAAAATCAAGAAGCTTACACGGATTATTCAGAACTTTAATTTCAAATGCTATTACAGGTGTAAAAACTCCATTTGAAAAGAAATTAGAAATCGTTGGGGTTGGTTACAGAGCAGCTATGCAAGGTAGCGCAATTAACTTATCACTAGGTTATTCTCACCCTGTAATTATTGAACCACCACAAGGTATCACAATTGCCGTTGAAGCTAACACAAATGTTACAGTTTCAGGTACAAATAAACAAATGGTTGGCGACGTTGCAGCGCTAATCCGCTCTAAAAGACCACCTGAAGTTTACAAAGGCAAAGGTGTTAAATACGCTGGTGAATACATTGCTCGTAAAGCTGGTAAAGCAGGTAAGAAATAGAACTTACTGTGTGTAGTAAAAGGCAAACGATGAGTTTGACTTTTACGAAGACCTTAGATAGCCGCCGTAACAATCTTTGATTGCACAGGCAGCAAGTCAATATAACACAGTACAACGAGTAACAACTACAAAAACAAGCCAATATAAACCAACCGAAACGTAAGTAGGACTTGGTTTTGGTGAAAGGAAAAAGAAATGTTTAAACAAGTAAACAGAAAAGAACAAACTAGAAGAAGACACCAAAGAGTACGTCTTAAAATTTCAGGCGACGCTCAATGGCCACGTTTAGCAGTATATCGTTCAACAAAACACATTTATGCTCAAGTTATTGATGATGTTAAAGGAGTTACAATTGCTTCTTCATCTTCAAAAGTTAAAGAACTTGGCTTAAAACATGGTGGAAACGTTGAAGCTGCTAAGGCTGTAGGCGCTGATGTTGCTAAAAAAGCTTTAGCAAAAGGCGTTGAAGGCGTTGTATTTGATAGAGGCGGATTCTTGTTCCACGGACGTGTTGCAGCATTAGCTGACGCTGCTCGTGAAGCTGGTTTACAATTCTAGAAAATAGGATAAATTCAAGAAAATGGACTCTACAATGGGGTCCATTTTTTGTTGGAAAATTAAAGCTCGTTTAAGCTTTTGAACACTCCAACATTCCTAAAACCATCACCCCGAACCCTTAAGTCATCGCCCTGAACTCGTTTCAGGGTCTTTGTGTCATTGAAAACTAGACAACATTTAAAAAATAAGCAATTCTTTTATAGCCAAGACTTACTATAAAGTATTAATCATTTTAAGCATAATTCTTATATAAAAAGATAGCTATCAAAGAAATTCTTGTAACAAAAAATTTATCTATAGCAAAAGTGCATTCCGAATTTAATCATCCAAGCGTCAAATTTCATCTTGAAACAACAACTGGCTATCAAAGAATTGGCAAAATAACAACTTTATCGATAGCCAATTTTAATTCCAATATCGATTGAGCAATAAATTTCATACAGTCGATAACAGGATATCGAAGAAATTCTTAGAATTGAAGTTTTTCGATAACCATTATTTTGATATTTTTTGTTTGCGTAACTCCAAACCTATGCGACGGTCGAATTTTTAATTCGACATATAAACATCTGCTTTTGTTAAAATTAATTTCACCGACAAAGTTCAAGCAAAGCTAAACGCTACTTTAAGGTAATTATCAGCTTCCCAGCGACAACTAAAAAATGACTTCCGTTTAGCTTTGCCCATTTTGAACATTTTGAGAAATTAATTTTAATAAAAGCATAAGCCTTAAGCCGTCTTTCTTTTCCTTTTTGGTTCTGTTTTTCTTTTCTTTGATCGGCGCTTGAACAAAGAAAAGAAAAATGAACAAATAAAATACGAAAATTTAGGTGGATAATTTCAATATAAGCAATTCTTTGATAGCCAAAGCTTACTTTAAATCACTTTAAATATAATCTCTTGACGCTAAAGATAAAGATGGCTATCAAAAATTTTAATCATGCAAAATTAACCCCTTTGTTACTTTTTAAAAAGTAACCAAAACCCTTGCCTAATGCAACGCTCTAACAATTTCTAAACTCGTCCAATGCAAAAGAAACTCGGTCATTTTTTGTTAATTCAAAAAATAACCTCAAACATCTTTTGCGTCGTTGACTCGTAAAGAAATTCGTTATCGCTTATGCAATGGCAAGAAATGTTGCGAGAATAGGAAATGAGTAACGAAAACTAGGCTTTTGAATTAATTTTGGATACTCAAAATTATGGCTATCGAAGAAATTCTTAAAATAAAAAATTTATCGATAACCAGTTTTTATTCTAATGTTAATTTTATCAGTACTATTTTTTATTTAACGATTTGCAAACTTTTAAATTCATGGACGCTTCATCATCCCCCCTAGAATATCGCCCTGAACTCGTTTCAGGGTCTTTAGATTGCTGAGAACTAGACGAAAATTGAAAAATAAGCAATTCTTCGATAGCCAATTTTCATTCCGATGTTTATTACTTTAAGAACAACTTTGAAATAGGAAAAAATAAAAAACAAGGCAAAAGAAAACAAAACAATAGAGCAGCATTCGTATTAACTCCTTGACCATCAAAGAAAATCTATAGCATAGCAAAATTTATAACCAACTAACCAAAACCCACAAACGAAAGGTGGGAGGGCAAGCTACCCTCATGAAAATTATTGTGTGATTTGTAAAACCGATGTCTGTTGTCTTCCTAGTGCGCCCGACTCTCCTTTCGAGGGTTTTGGTTAATGATATTTAGGCTTTTTCTTTTTACTTTTGGTTCTGTTTTCTTTTTCTTAATGCCAAAAAGAAAAAGAAAATGAACAAATTAAAAGCGTAATCTATAGTCGAAGAGAAGTTGAAAGCTCTAGCTATCGATAAATTTTTTATTTTGACAATTCTTTGATAGCTGGTTTTTATCTTTATTTTTACAAGAATTATGTTTAAAATAATTAATTACAGGGTTTTAAAACTTCTTTGATAGTCAATTTATTATAAGATTTATGTCTTAAGTAATTAATATTGAAATAGATTTTGGTTATCAATGAATATTTTTTTAGATTTTTGTTTGGTTTTCAACAACCTAAAGACCCTGAAACGGGGTTCAGGGTGACGGTTTGGAGGAAATGTTGGGGTATCTATAGGTTTAAAAGCTTGTAAAAAATAATAATGATAAAATTGATACTTGAATAAAGAATGGCTAACGATAAATTTGTTTTTCTGCAATTCTTTGATAGTTGATTATTGCTTTAAAACAAATTTGCAGTTAAATAATTTAAATTGAAATAAAAATTGGCTATAGATAATTTTTTTATTTTGGCAATTCTTTAATAGCCACACGAGCGTTTGTAGTTTGTTTCTCGTTTAAAACCTGCTATTTAGATAATAGATTTTGGGGTAAAAGTTGACTATCGAATAATTTTTATATTTTTATTTTCGTCTAATTTTTAACAATTTCAAGACCCTGAAACAGAGTTCAGAGTGATGGCATAGAGGGAAATATCGGGGTTTAGGGTTCAAAAAAACGAGGGCAAAAGCCCTCGACATCAAACACAAAATAACATGAAAATTTTACCAACGCTTATTTCTAACCAAAGCTACTCCTGAGCCGCCTAAACCTGCAGGACAACCACCGTATGCGCATCCGCCACCACCACCGCCGGTATTTGCTTTACCGTTCATGCCGTCCCAGTTTCTATCCCAGCCTGCCGATCCGCCGCCGCCGTCACCGCCACCAGCGCTGTTATTTCCGTCGTTTCCGCCAGCACCACCGCCAGCACCTGCAAATAATTCTCCGGTGCTTTCTCCAAAAGCTCTAGTGGTTGAGCCTTGTCCATATCCTGCACCATCATATCGTTTGTTTTCACATGTATAATCTGAGCAATATGTACCCCCAGGACCACCATCTGAGCCGTCAGAACCTGCACGACCTCCATAACTGCCTCCGCCTCCGCCACCACCGCCGGAGCCGCCTCTGCAACGCGCACTAAATTGTCCTCCGCCTCCGCCACCAGCTGCTGCTAAATTAGCAAACGAAGTTGTAGAGCCGCTAGCACTATTGCCATTACCACCTACTCCGATTATTACGTTATAATCACCTTTAACGGTTTGACCTCTCACGGTGCTAGTAAAACCACTACATCCTCCACTACCGTTACTGCCTGAGGAGCCTGCTCCGCCTCCGCCTACAACGAATATATCAACTTGTTCTTGACTTCTAAATCTCACTATGGTTGAGCCTGTAATTCTTAATTGCCAGTTGCCCGATATATTTCCGCTAAAAGAGCATAAACCCGAATCTTGGCATATAGGTTGTTGGTGTGCTATTATACAACTTCCGTTTTGCAATGTATATCCGCTATTACAGCTATAACCGCTTGTTCCACCAGAGCAATTAGCATTTGCTGGACACGAATTGCAACTTGAACCTGTTAGGTAGTTTCCGCTTTTGCAACTTGAACAATTTGTTGCGCTTTGATAGCAAGCTGAACATTTTCCGTCGCATGCTGAGCATGAGGAGCTTGGAGAGTTTGGGCTAAATGTGCCATTTGGACAGCCTTTACAGCTTGTTTTTCCTGTTTCATCTTGATAATTATTATTTCCACAAACAAAAGCGCTTTTGCCGTCAGGACAATAGTATCCGGCAGGACAGGTGGCGCAAGCTGTTCCATAATGCTCTTTTCCATCCCAATGCCAATCCCAATTTTTATCAACAGTGTATTGCCCTGCAATACAAGATAGGCAAGCAATTGAGCCCTCTTTGTTAGTGTAGTTTCCATTTTTTGTTAAACAAGGTTTACAGGTTGTTTTCTTTTCTTCATCTTGGTAGTAGCCTATCGGGCAAAGCTCACGCTTTTTGCCGTTTGGGCATTTACTTCCTTTTGGGCATTTGACGCATTTTAGGGATTCATCTATATAATAGCCATCGGCGCATTTATCGCAACCTTGACTTGAACATTCAAGACAGCCCTCGGAGCGTTCGGAACAATTTTCGCACAAGCATTTTCCTATGTTTTTGTATTGGTTATCGGAACAATGGATGTCGCAAAGCAAGCAAGAATCATCGATACAGGCGTTACACGTTCCGCCATTGTTATTGAATTTTTCGCAATCGGAACGAACTGCAGCAACGGCGCTTTTAACTGTTACCATACTTCGAGAGAGTTTTTTTGTTATAACAGGCGCAAAGGCAGCGCTGATAAGCGAAATGGTTATAAGGCTTATCATTAGTTCGACAAGCGAAAAGGCTTCAGTGGTAGTTTTGGTTTTTGGATTTGTATAATTAATGTCTTTAAAGACCATTTTGTCATTATCCTGTATTTTTCCAAATGTATATTGTTAAACAAACAATTTTATTTGTATAATAACAAGTTAAACTTGTAGTGTCAATAATTAAATTTGGTTTTTTAATTAAACATCGGTATTAAAATTATAAAAAGGGGTTTAATGGAAAATATTAAAAAATTATTGGGCAAAAAAATTAGCGAAATAAGGAAAGATAGGGGCTTTTCTCAAATGCAGTTTGCTGAAATGCTTGATATATCAGTGAATGCGCTAAGTATAATTGAAACCGGTAATGGGTTTTTAACTGCTGAAACTCTTGAAAAAATATTGTTAAACCTTGAATTAGAACCAGATGAGCTATTTTCTTTTGGTGGAATGAAAACGGATGAGGAATTATATAATAATATTTTAAAAAACCTCAACAACCTGAAAAATAACCGCAAAAAGCTGATTATAATTGATAAATTGATAAAAGCGATATTATAAATTACACAACTTCGCTTTTGATTAATTCGTCTTTAATTTTGTCTAATCCGCCTTTGATTATTCTTGAAATTCTGCTTGGCGAAATCGAAAATTCGTCTGATAATTCGTGTAATTTTTTTTCTTTGAAAAATTTAGATTCAATCAATTCTTTTTCTCTTTTTGGAAGAGTCATCATTGCTGATTTTATTGAAGATGAAAGCATTGCAAATTCGCAATTTTCTTCAGGATTTTTCTTGCAATCTTTAATTTCAAAGGTTTTTTCGTTGTCGAAAAGTTCGTCTGTTGATAAAATTGTGCTATAGATGGCGTCTTTTAATTCAGCCTGTTCTGTTTCGGTTAATTGTCTGCTTTGGCGCACGCCATACCATCTGTATCTGTTTCTCAATTCGTTTCTAATTGCCCATTTGATGGCGGTTGAAAGGTATGATTCGTTGAACGAGTCGAAGTTTTTTTGCGAGCACATAGTGTTAATTGTTTGCAAACCAATATTTACAAGCTCGTCAAATTCGATTAAATGTTGCGTTCCGATGGACTTATATTCAACCTTGGCAATTTTATTGATTAAGTCTTTGTACTTTTTTAAATTGATGTTTTGTTGAATTTTTTCTTTAATATTTTGCATATACCATTAACCAGAGAGAGTATGTTAACATGTTCAAAAGAAAAATTAAAGTTTTTTTCTTTGAATATTAACTTTTGTGTATTTTAATTTGATTTGAATTAAAAAAATCTCCTGAAAAAAATAATTGCTAGTATCAACCAAAATGTTAAGAAAAATTAAGATACATTTGACAATTTTTTTTCTCAATGTGATAATAAATAAGTACCAAAGACGGTTGGTGGCTTTGCCTTAATATCCAGCTCAGGTTAAAAGAAAACTGAATAATTTCTTTTTGACTGTTTTTGCGTGCATACTCGTAAAAACTTTTTTGTTTTTATGTAGTCTTAAAGAAAGGAGAAAAATATAATGTCAACAAAAGAATTTAAAAACGAAAAGATTGAACATTATAAAAAACAGTTTGAAAACGCTAAAGTTGCTGTTGTAGCTGATTATCGTGGTCTTACTGTAGAAGAAATTACAGAATTAAGACGTGGTTTACAAGCTCAAGAAGCTGACTTAACAGTAACAAAAAATACATTATGTAAAGTTGCTGCTAAAGGAACTAATTTTGAATGTATTTCAGAATTAATGCAAGGTCCTACTGCTATTGCTTTTGGTTTTGGCGACGAAGTTGCTTCTGCTAAAGTTTTAGCTAAATTTATTAAAGAAAACAAAAAAGGAGAAATCCTTGGCGCTGTTCTTGAAGGAAAAGTATTGAATGCTGATGAAGCTAAAAAACTTGCTTCTATGCCATCAAGAGAAGAACTTATCGCAAAAATGCTTGGTTCTATCAACTCTCCTGCAAGCGGCTTAGTATACTCTGTAAATGGCGTTATGTCTGCTCTTGTTAGAGCTATTGACGCTGTTGCTAAACAAAAACAAGCATAGGCTGTGCGAAGTAAAAGACAAACAATGAGTTTGACTTTTACGAAGTCCTTAGAAAATAAGGAAAAGTAAACAAGTAAATTAATTAAGAAAGGTAATACTTAAAATGAGTAACGTAGAAACAATTTTAGAATCAATTGAAAAATTAACATTATTAGAAGCTGCTGAATTAGTTAAAGCTATGGAAGAAAAATTCGGCGTATCTGCTGCTGCTCCTGTTGCAGTTGCTGCTGCTCCTGCTGCTGGTGCTGCTGAAGCTGCTGAAGCTCCATCTGAAGTAAACGTTGTTTTAGCTTCAGCTGGCGCTAACAAAATTCCAGTATTAAAACTAGTTCGTGAAATCACTGGCTTAGGCTTAAAAGAAGCTAAAGATTTAGTTGATGGCGCTCCAAAAGCTATTAAAGAAGGTGTAAAACCTGAAGAAGCTAAAGAAATCAAAGCTAAATTAGAAGAAGCTGGCGCTACAGTAGAAATCAAATAGTTAGATTTCAGCTAAATAATTTAAAAGACCTGCTAGAAATGGCGGGTCTTTTTTAATGTGTAAAAAATAAAAATTGTTTAATTATAAACCCATTGCAGCCATCAAAGAAAGAATAATATTTCTAATTATTCCAAGGCAAAATAGGGCTATGATTGGCGAAATATCAATCATTCCAAGCGGCGGAATAAATTTTCTAAAAGGCGCTAGGAATAGTTCGCTAAAGCTTCTTAAAGATTTAAACGGTTCATTATACCAATTTATGTTTGGAACCCAAGTTAAAAGAATTGATATAGTTAACAATAAAAATATTAAATCAAATATTCTTGCAACTGCGCCTGATAAACCCATTTTTTATTCCTCATCGATATTTTCAACAATTGAAAATAAAAGTTTTTGTAATTTTGAAATGTTGTTTTGGAAAACTTGCATAACAGCTTCGTGGCTAACAGGTTCGCAATCGCTAACCAAGCCTGCGTCGTAGTCTGTAATAAGTGAAATATTTAATGGGCGCATGCCAAGTTCTTTAACCAAATGAACTTCAGGATACTGAGTCATATTGATAACTTCCCAACCTTGGCGAGTGAAAAATGCGCTTTCAGATTTTGTGTTAAATCTTGGACCTTGAATTACAACAACTGTTCCGTGGTCATGGATATCATAGCCCAAATCTTTTCCGCATTTAATTGCAATTTCTCTTAATTTTGGGCAATATGGATCAGCTGCGGAGATGTGTTGAATGTCTTCTTGGTCAAAATATGTGTCTAATCTGCCTTTTGTCCAATCAACGTATTGATCGCAAAAAACGATATCCCCAGGTTTAACATGTTTTTGTAAAGACCCTGCTGCGCAAGGCGAAATAACAACTTTGCAACCTATTTCTTTCATAGCCCAAACGTTTGCTCTATAGTTAACTTTGTGCGGTGCGATAGAGTGGTTTCTGCCATGACGAGGCATAAATGCTACTTTTTTATTACCGATTGAGCCTAACATTAAAGCGTCGGAAGTTTTTCCATAGGGCGTGTCGATTGTTACTTCTTTAATATCGTCTAAGAATTTGTAAAATCCGCTACCGCCAAAAATTCCGATTGTTGCTAAATTGTTACTCATTAATTTTTTCCTAACTTGTTATAAAAATCAAAAATAGAACTGATTAAATCAGCCCCATAAGTTTTAAATCTTTTGCTATTTCATTATCAAACATGCTGGCATAAGCTAAATCAGTACTTGCAACACCTGTGTATTGGTGATGATTTTCTCTTTGAGGTTTTAAATTAGGCGTATTTTTCCTAATAAATTGCGTAAAATTATTGTTTTTTCTAAGCATTGTTGGTAATATACGCATTTGTTAACCTTTTTATGTGTCAGCTTATTTATAATAACATAAATATTTTTTGTTGGCAATTCAACAATGGCGTTATTTTCTAAACCTTGAGATTGATTTTATAAGCGCAAAAGATATTGAAGCGCAAACCCCAAGATTGATTGATTCAACGTTATTATCCATCTTAATTGTTGCAAGTGTATCGGATATGTCAATTATTTCTTTGCTTAAGCCGTTGGCTTCTGAACCAAGTGCAATTATAAAATTTCCGCTAAAATCTTGCTCAAATAGCTCATTATCGGTATTTACAACGGTTGAAATAAGTTTATGGGTCTTTTTTAATTCTTTGATAAAATCAAGGTCTTTTGTTCTTAAAATTGGGATTTTAAACATATTTTGGGCGCTTGAGCGGATAACTTTTGAATTATATAAATCCACGCAATCGTTAAAAAGAATTATTCCATCAATTGAAAAAGCAACGGCGCTTCTTATTATCGTTCCAAGGTTTCCCGCATCTTTTATACCATCAATCAAAGCAATATGTTTAAAATTTTTAAAAATATTTTTATCAACTTCTTTTTCTTTAATTATTCCAACAACCTCGGTTGGGGTTTTTGTTGTTGATATTTTTTTTAAAACCTCATCTGTTGTTAAAATAAGTTGTTTTGCCTTAAAATCCTTTAGATACGGGCAATTTTCCTTTAAAAAAACATATTCAAAAACAATTCCATCATCAATTAATCCTTTTATGGTTTTTTCTCCATCTACAAGGATTAATTTTTGTTCTTTTCTGAATTTTGGATTTTGCAAATTTACACTAAATTTTACTAATTGGTTTTGACAGCTTGTTATTTTAATTGTTTCCATTTTTTATTCTTCTATATTTAACTTATTTTTAAGGATATTTTCCCAATTTTTTTGCCAAGTTTTAATAAAATCAACCTCATTTGTATTTAGCTGACTATAATCTATTAAAATCTCCTCAAAAGGAAAATTTGTCAAACTATGACGTTTATTGTTTAAATCTTTATAAACACAATTTTCAATTCTTACCCCAAATTCAACGTTATTCTTGTCTTTGCCGTATAACCCAGGTTCGATTGAGTGGGTTTGATAAGGGTTAATTGTGTCTGTTGAAAACATATTTAATGTTGGCGGAGCTTGATGGACTGATGTTCCAATTCCATGCCCTAAGCCGTGCGAAAAGTAAAAACCATCATTATTAAAAGGATTTAGAAGGTTTCTTGCCAGCATATCGATTTTTCTGGCACTCGTTGAAGTTGAATTAAAACAAGCTATAAATGCCCTTAAAACGTTTGTGTAGATTGTTTTATGGATTTGTTTAGGATAATAGCCAAAATAGAATGTTCTTGTTATGTCGGTTGCATATCCACCTTCAAAATATCCGCCACAATCAAGCAAGATAATGTTTTCGCCTGAAACAACTTTATCTTTAGAATATTCGCTATAATGAATTGAAGCAGAATTCTCGTCAAGCGCAAGCAAAGTTTTAAATGATTCAGCTTTAGCGCCGGTTTTCGCTAATTCTTCTTGAAAAATTTTAACCAAATCACACTCTGATAGTCCTGCTTTGATTTGCTTTTTAAAATTATATATCGCTAAATCCGTTTTTAAAGAAGCCTCTTCAAGATGATTAATTATGCTTTTTGTTTTAATTGAGGCAAAAAGCGAAATAGTTTTATCTTTAATTTCTTTTGGTTTTTTAATCGCCAAAAAGTTCTTCAGAGTTATTTTTTCAGGGTTTAGGAAGATATAACTATCCTGCAATTTAATAAAACTTTCAAATTCATCCAATTTTTTGAATGTTAAATTTTCAATATTAATTTCTTTTGATTTTGGAATTTTATCTAAAAATAGGATGTTGTTATTTGTTTTAAAATCCAAGAATAATATGCTTCTAAAATTTGAAGAATATTTAGCCTGAAAGCTCCTTAAATTAGTTAAATACGATATTTCATCCAAATCAAAAATAACCATTTTATCAACATCAGGATAAGCATTTTTAAGCTTTTTAAATTTGAAATTGAAGTCATTTTTTTCAATTTTATTACTGATTAAAAAAACATTTTCTTTTTTGTTGAAATCTTTGTTCTTATTATATTTTTCTTCAAGGTCATATTTCCTCAAATCAAAGTGCCTATCAAGTTTTAGATAGTTTTTTAATTGAATTGATGATGGGACAAAAAGAATAGTGTTTTTTTTGTATTTTTTTTCTAAAGCTTCAAAAATATTTTCTTCTAAGTCCATCTTATATAGCTCAATACTAGGATATATCTGCTTTGGGGCTAAAAGATGATATCTTGTATCAACAAAAAGAGTGACTTTTCCGCTTTTTTCAACAATAGCTTCGCCTGCCGTGCCTTTAAAACCTGTAATTTTAGTCAAAGGAGAAGATGTATAGTGGTTTTGAAAAAACTCATCATCGCTTTTTAAAAGCAGAATTTCGCCATCTTTTAATAGGTTTGTATAATATTTTAGTTGATTTTTGTCCATATTGAGTTACTACCTGTTAAAATTTTATATAAAAAGGTGCAATAATTAAAGCTAAAATTGAGGCAAATTTGATTAAAGAAATTAAACAAGGATTGATTAAATCGCTTATGATGTTTAAAATTATCTCGCTGTCGCTAATTTGCCCGTATTCTTGCGTATAGTGCGTGTTTTTATATTCTGTATAAAAATATTTTTTTGCGGTTTTGATTATGCTTGTGCAGTTTGAAAGGGTGAAAATTATTCCGATACTTGCTAAAATAATTCCGATTACAAAGCCTGCTAAAGCCTCTTTATTCAAGTATTTTCCGATTAAATAGAATAATATAATAAATAAACTTATTGAAACAATTGCTTGAATAGAGGTTGTTTTGCCGATTAATTTGACGTTTTCTTCATAATTTGGACGCATTTCGTAATTTAAAATTTGCGGATTGTGTCTGAATTGTTTTTTAACGTTGAATATCAATCTTTTTGCGGCTTTGCTTCCGGATGAAATAAATTGAGCCACAAAAACAAACGGAACGCTTGAGCCGATTACAAGGCTTGATAAAACGTATGGATTTAAAATATCAATCTCATCTTGTTCAACTAAAACCGTGTAAGCTACAACAACGATAATGGAAACAATTATGCTCGTTGCGTTTATGAAATTTTTTCCTAAAAGAATTGCATAATGCCCGAAATTTCCTAAAATATTTTCACTAGTTTCCAAGTTTGTACTTTGTTCATAATTTTCTAAAATTGAGTCGCTATTATTTGAAATTAAACCAAAAATACTTATTGCAATATTTATTCCCAAAGTTCCGATAAAACCAAGAACAGAAAGACTTATGCCAAATATTCCCATAGCTGGAGCTTGAATTCCATAAGCAAAAAGGAAAGAAAATATAATATCAAGAGCGATAATTAAAACAGGCGCAAAAACGTTAATCATGCCTTCTTTGAGGGCTTGAATAAATAAATTATATTTTCCGTTGATTGAGCTGATTAAAACGTTTTTTACGGGTTTATATTTTTCAAATATGCAATTTGCGCTAATGAAGCACAAAATAAATCCCATAATTGAGCCTAAAATTATTGAAAAAACAAGGTTTATGTCGTCTTTAAACCAAGTTTTAACAACATAAAAGTTTAATAAATTAAATACAAATCCAGATACTAAAATCGAGCTATATAGCCTTGTTATCGGGTTTTTGAGTTTTTTTCTTTTGTTAAATACGATAATTAAAATGCTTGCAAAAATCCCGTTTGCGATGATTATTATAGGTAAAAACGAACCCATAAGGTTGTAACAATAGCCTCCAAGGGTCATTGAGGCAAATAGAGCTGCAAGAAAAGTTACACCCAATTCCATTGATAAAACATTGGATTTAAAAATGCTTTTAGTTAAACCATTTAATAATAACAAAGGGTTTCTTTTATCGGTTTCATCGATGTTTTCAATGTCTTTAATAATGAAAAGTGCGTTGGTTGTACCTTTTTTGGATATTGTTGAACACAATGTGTTAAACAAACTGATTAACATAATTCCGAACAAATATCCATTGATTGCTTGATAGTCTTTAAAAATGTGAAATAAAATTACAACCGTGCTGATATTTAACCCGATTAAGCACATAGATATTGCAATTGAGCCGTTTGTGATTAGTTTATAAATCGACTCAATCGGTCTTTCAAGTATGAAATTTAATTTTACATTTGTTGTTGTTGCGATTTTGCTTGTTATAAATAGGCTGAAAATCCCTATAATTAAGCCAACAGCGTAGGTTATAGTGAAAGCTGAGCCATTGAAATTATTCAAAATTAAACCTAAAATAATTCCAAAAAATAGGCTGAATTTGTTTGTTTGAGCTAAAAATGTGTTAACTCCCGTTGTAAAATACTTGATGATACTGTCTTGTAAGGGGTTTTTATAATTTACAAAAGAAATTTCACATAATTTTACGGCAGACAATAATAATGATATTGCTCCTGCAAAAAGCCCAACCCACTTGGATTTTGTTGAGGTTGTGTCAACAAAATATACAAAATAAGCCAAATATAAAGCTATAAATAAAAATAGCCATAAAATTGCATAATAAAAAATTAGTCGTTTTTTAACTTTATCTCTATCCATAAAAATCACTCACTATATATGTTTTAATTATAAACAAAAAATGAAAATTAATTAAATTCCATAGTGAGATTTGATAAGATTAATCTCTTTTTTGTCTAAAAGTTGCACTATAGTTGAGTTTATAAGATTTAACAATTCTTTAGAATTGTCTGATTTTTTGACTGCAACAGCGTAATATTCTTTTGAATAAGCCCTGTTTATGATTTTAAAATTATAAGCTTTAATTCCTTTTAAAATGCAATCGTCGCCAAGAATAGCATCAACTTTATAATTAGCAAGCATTTGAGCCGCTTGAGTATAGTTTTTTGCCCCAATAACATTAGCATTTGGCGCAACAACATGGGCTATTTTTTCGCCCGTCGTTCCCATAACAACAGCAAGTTTTCCTCTATCGTTAAAATAGTTTAGATTGGTGATTTTTGAACCGATTCTAACCATTATTTTTTGGCTTGTTGTGAAATATGGAGTTGAAAAATTGACAACCATTTTTCTTTTGTCGTTAACGCTCATCGTTGCAACGATTATATCGATTTTGCCCGAATTTAGCATAGAAATTCGATTTTGCGCATTAACAGGAACGAAATTCACTCTTTGATATGAATTATCGTTAAAAATATTAGAAGCGATTTTCCTTGCAATTTCAACGTCTAAGCCTGTTAAATTTCCGTTAACATAATAACCGAAAGGAATTGAGTCGTTTTTAACTCCGACGGTTATATAGCCTTGTCTTTTGATTTTAGCTAATTCATCAAGTTTTTCATCATTTTTTTTAGCACAACCACTCAATAATATGGTTGAAAAAATTAAAATTGCAAATAAAATGATATACTTTTTCATAAAATTATTTTATCATAAAACTATGAAAGAAGTTTTTATTAAAATATTATTTTTAACATTCGGCGCATTTTTAACCGCTTTTGCGCTTGAAACTTTTCTTGTTCCTAATCAAATAATTGATGGCGGAATAGTTGGTTTATCAATTATGGCAAGCTATATAACCAAAATGAACCTTGGATTATTCTTGATTGTTTTAAATATTCCGTTTGTTTTGTTAGCATTTAGCGAATTTGGTAAAAAGTTTGTTTTTTCAGCAATATACAGCGTTTTGAGCTTATCATTTTTTGTAAATGTTGTTAAAAACCATTTTCCGATTGTTACAAACGATATGCTTTTGGCTTCCTTGTTTGGCGGCGCAATCCTTGGAATTGGGGTTGGAATCGTTCTTAAAAACAACGCTTGTATGGATGGAACGGAAATTATTGCAATAAAAATTTCTAAAAAACAGCCATATTCTGTTGGCGAAATTATAATGTTTATTAATGTCTTTATTTTTTCTTGCGCAGGATTTTTATATGGCTGGGAACAAGCTATGTATTCAACTTTGACCTATTTAATTGCCTATAGAGCAATAGACACAATAGTTCAAGGCTTAAATGAAGAAAAATCAATCAGAATTATTACGGATAAAGGCTATGAAGTTGGTCAAGCAATAATCAAAAATCTTGATAGAACTGTAACCTATATCGAAGCTCAAGGCGGATATAGCCAAGAAAAGAAGATGATGGTTTATTGCATTGTTCCAAGAATTGAGCTTTATAAACTTAAAGAAATTGTTTCTTTTGTTGATAAAAACGCTTTTATGTCAACAGAAAATGTTCACGAAGTTTTTAGACAAAAGAATAAAAAATAAATTATTTAATTTCCCAATTGAAACTTTTAATGTAGTTTTCTTTGTTAATATCGCCAAGAACTCTTGCTTTGAAGTATCTCGGGGTTGGATTTTCGTTTTCGATTGATGGAATTTTATTAATAATTTCCAAATTATTTTCAGATTTTATTTTGTTCATTGTAATGCTATCGAAAATCTGCTTAATTGAAGCGTTTCCAAACATTCCAAGCGAATTTGAAACATTTTGAGAAAGTTTTCCATAAATATTAGCGTCAGCGAAATTCTTCAAAATATCATAATTTCCTTCAATCAAAAGGCTCATATTCTTACCTTTTGTCATAATTTCAAGGTTTTTCACGCAACCCTTTGAAATTGTTAAATTACCTTTAATGTTTTCAAATTCTCCTGTTTTATATGGGGTTAAAATTTGAATTAAATTATTTAATGATAAGTTCAAAAGCCCGTTTTTGATGATGTTTCCGGCTCTTAAAAGATATTCAAGAGAGCCAAGTTTGGTCATTTTTCCGTTTTCAATTGAAAAAGTTATTTTTGAATTGATGTTTTTAATATTTTGCGGAGTATTCAAATTTGAACCCGTAAGCTCAATATTTCCGTTCATTTTTCCAAAAATTTGATCGGAAAGATGTAAGAATTGATAAACCAATAAATTAGAATTACACTCTTCTATTGCGGCTTTTAGGTTTAATTTTGTTGAAGAAAGATTGTATTTTCCGCTCGCTGTGATTTTTCCTTGAGCAATGTCGAAAATCATATTTTCAAGAGTCAAAACATTATCCTTAAAATTAAAATGACTCTTCAGATTTTTAGCTTCGATTTTGTCATATTGAATTTCTTTTAAATCAACCGAACCTTTTGAAATTATGATATCTTGCGGTTTTATAATAACATCTTGTTTTAGCGCTATATCGCTTTTTGGAGCTTGTTGAATTAGAGAATTTAAAAGAGAATTAATGTTTAATTTGTTTGATTCAATATTTAATTCGTCTATCGTAAACGGCGCAACGAGGTTATTTGGCGCTCTAAAAGCGATATCAACATCATTATCTTTACTTTTTGCAATGATTTTGCCTGAAATTATGTTTTTTGACATGTTAAAATCGATGGAATCGACTTTTGTGCTGTATAATGGGATATCCAAATCGCTAAAATAGGCTTTACCTATGATTTTTGGAGCTTTTGAATTGCCGTTTAGTGCAATATTACAATCAAAAACACCTTTTTTAAGCAAAGATTTTTTAAATATCAAATTCAACATCCGAACATTCATAGGCGAAGATGTTGCTATTCTTAAATCATCATAAAAAATATCGTTCTTAATTTGCTTAATTTTTCCGTCGATTTTAAGCATAGTTAAAGGATTTGTCTTGTTATTTTGATTTGTAATAAATTTAATTAATTTTAGCTCGTTGATTTTTGCAACATCTTTGGCTACTTCAATATTTCCGTTCAATTCCCTGTTATAGTTAACATCTCCGACGTTTGCACCCATAAAAGAAACATCTGAATTTTTTGGAATTTTTGTTTTAAATGAAACTGTGTAATTTTCGTTAGTTCCTTTGATGAAGCCTTTAATCGGGATTTCGCCTTTGATTTTTAAAGGTGAAATAAGATATGGATTAATCAGGCTATCGGTCGTGTTTTCATTGATTATTGTTGAAAAATTCGTTTGAATTGAAGTATTTTTAAAGATATTTTTGATTTGCGCATTAACAAATAGCGGCATTTCTTCGTAGGAAATGTTGATATTATTGAATTTTATGTCGTGATTTTTTAAAATAATTTCGCCATTTTTCAGATAGCTTTGTTTGAATTTGATTTTTGGGAAGAATGTGTTTAATTTTGATAGGTTAATATCTTCTAAAAGCGCCCTGACGTTGAAGTTTGGCTCTGCTGAAACAGGATTATTGATATCCCCATTGATTTTAACATCCCCATAAGGCAAACTTATATTAATTTTATCTAAAATTGCTTTTTTGCCGTTAAATTTAATGTTTCCATTGTTGAATACAAAAGCACTGTTTTTATCGTTTAATCCTGTTAAATAGCCGTTGATTGTTGGATTTTGGATATTATAATTATCAATATTAAATTTTGCTGCTATATTAAGATTGGTTTTGGCAAAAAACCTTATATAATCCTCGTTTACGTTGATTTGCCTTAAATATTTGCTAAATGGCGCCAAATTTTTGATTTGGTTATAAATATCAACTGAATTGAATTTTGCCGAAACAATGTTGGTGTCAAAAACAATATTTCTATCTTTCAGGATTTTTTCTATTGGAGTTTTGCTATTTAAAATAATATTAAATTTTGAACCGCCCAAAAAGCTTTCTATTATTGCTTTTTGCTCTTTTCCAAAATCGATAGTTCCTCTAATTTTTTCGGCTTTTATTTGGTTTTTTAAAGCGATTTTGTTGTTTTTAAGAGTTAATTTTCCGCTTGGATTTAAGTATTTAAAAAATTCACTGTCTTCATAATTATTATTCGGAACAATACCCTCTAAAATCAAGTCTACATCTGCTTTTCCGCTTGTTGCCGAGATGTTTTTTGTGATTTTTGAAAATTCTTTAGTTATTATTGTTTCGTTAAAAATTTCAAGCAAATTGCCTAAAGGAATGTTGCCGATTATCGCTTCTAATTTGAGCTCTCCTTTTGTGTTGCCGCTTCCTTTTAAGGTAAAATCCGCATTATTAATTTTTCCTCGAACATCCTTTAAACGAACCGTTCTATTGTCGAAAACAAGCTTGCAGTAGCCCTTTGTAAGGGTTGTATTAATATTTTTAATTGAAGCTGTTGCGTTATTTGCGCTAAATTCTCCAAAAACCTGTGGGTCAAAAAGTGAACCTTTTGTTTTAATATTAATATTTCCAATGCCCGTTATCTCCATATTCGGCACAGGACCTATATTAAAGCCGATTATTTGCTGAATTGGAATAAGATATTTTTTTGCAAAAACTAAATCAATATTTTTGCTGGAAGACACGTTATAACTGCCTTGCATAGATGTATCAAGAATTGAAATACCATCAATTATTACATATTCATTTTGGGGAGTGTAAACTTTTGAATAGACTCTCATCCTATCGCCTAAAAGCGTGATATAAACATCGTTTTGCTTGTATGGCTTTTCAACTTTCGGGATATGAACATTTGAAACTTTAATGTTTCCTTTCGCATCAACAGGCTCGTTTTTTATCTCCATATTTCCGTCTATAACCCCATAAAAATTGGAGTTTTTAAGAGTTGGAATTCCTTGTGGTCTATAAAAAATTAGATTGTCAGGAAAATAGTATACAAAATGATTTAGCTGAGTATTTTTAATATCTGCTAAAAGGTTAATTTTAGGGCTCTTTGACGATAATTTATCAATTTTTCCATTGATTTTTACATTCAATTCATTGGATTTTAAAGTTAAATCTTTTAAAAATAAGCTATCTTTATTAATATTGAAAAGGCTTGAAATGTTTATCTTTTCTTTGTATGGAACAATTATTTTATTATCTTTTAAAATAATTTTATGATTAAAAATATTTATCGTTCCTTTTTGATTTTCGTCTTGCGTTTTTAAATATAAATCAACATTTCCTCGAAACTCTTTTATATCCTTTGAAATGTAGCTTTGAACAAGCTCATTAAAGGTTAAAAGATTAATATTTTTAATTTCAACATTGGTTTTTAAATCTTCTTTTTTATTTTTTTCAAAAGGATATTTAGAAGTAATATCAACGGCTATAGTTGCTTTTTCAAGGTTTTTATTGATTGAAGTATCTATTTTTCCGTTTGTCAAGAAAATAAATTGGTGTTTCGATTTTGAAATATTAAATTTTGTATTATCAAGTTCAACGCTTGTTTTAAAAGCTTTATCAGTATAATTTAAAGTTAATTTTTCAGTTTCAAAATTTAATAAATTATAAATCGGTTTCGTTTTTTTAATTGAATTTAAAAAATCCTTATTTAGGGCTGAAATTATATCTAGTTCGCCATTTTTCAAGCTTAAATTAATGGTTATATCTCTAAAATTCGCTTTTTTGATATTAATTTTATTGAATAACAAGCCAATCGGTCTAAAATACGTATCAACACTATCTATCGAAGCAAAATTTTGAGTTTTTTCTTTATTATATATGTTAATTTTATCTGCCTTAAATTTAACGCTCAAATTCAAGCCAATAGTTGTTTTTGGGTTAATCAATTCAAGTTTTAAATTGGTAACATTTAAAAAAGTTTTTTCAATAAAATCGTAGTTTAAAAGCTTTCTTGCCCCAAATATTCCCAATATTAGGCAAAAAACTATGCAAATTATGATTATATTGATTTTTTTACTAAATTTTCCCATTTTCACCTTATTATATAGTCAAATATTTTTTTGGGCTAAAAATTCATATATGTAATTGTTGAAAAATATCTAAAAATCCGTAATATTATTAATATGCTAAGAAATTTGATACTTTTAATATTAATATTTTTTGTAACAAATATTTCATCTTTTGCTTACGAACCTTATCTTCAAAAAGGGGCTTTAATCAATGTATATCCTAAAGTTACCCTTTCAACAGAATCGCTTGAAGAGGGTTCTAAAGTATATTTTATTGCACAAAGTGACGTTTGGCTATTAGAAAAAAAGGCTATTGAAGAGGGAGATATTTTTCTTGGGCATGTCAGTCTTTTAAAAATGCCTATCGTGGGCGTAAACGCTGCAATGAAGATAGAAATAACGGATATTATTAAAAAAGATGGTGAAAAAAGACAATTTTTAGGCAAAATCATCTTTCCATCAGGCGAAGTTCTTGGCGGAAATTTAACAAATCCTGCTTCGTATAACCAAATAATACACCCAAGACGTGTCTATGGCTGCCCTTGGGGCGGAACTTTGCAATATGTTCCAAGCGGAGAGTATGAACAAGGTACACATGTTAAAGTAACCCCTCGTGACGGGCTTTTCATCCAATTGGTTGAAAATTATTTTATATAATTGTTAAGTAATTGCGCAAATTTTTTTAATTGTGTTAAAATGTTAAAAAAAGAAATTGGGGAGTTATATGAGAAAAATATTATCTTATTTTTTAGCTACTGCATTAACTTTTTCGTTTTCAGCTTTTGCTGCGCCAAATTATAATGTAATAAATAATACCAATTCTTCATCTTTATCGGGTTATGTTTTACATGTTCCGGCAGGTATTACTTGTAGCGCTGTTTTAACACAAGGATTGAACTCTAATAGCGCAATAATTGGCGATAGCGTTAGTGCTTTATTGACTTCTGATTTTAAATATAATAATACCTTAATTGCCCCATCGGGTAGTACAATTTCGGGCATTATAGTGCAAAATCAAAAGGCAGGTTATGGCGATAGAAATGCTAAAATGATGTTGAAATTTACAACTATAACTACTCCATACGGTAATAATATTCCAATCAGCGCAGTTGTTGCAACAAGCGACAATACGGGAGTATTAAAAGGTTCAACAACCAAAGATTCTGCTATAGATTATGCTAAAAATACAGCAATCGGAGCTACTTCAGGCGCTGTATTAGGCACTGCTCTTGGCGCTATGGCAGGCGGTTCGGTTGGAAAAGGTGCAATCTATGGAACAGCGCTCGGTGCTGGACTTGGAGTTGCAAAAAACGCAATATCAAAAGGGGAAGATATAATAATTCCTGCCAACAGCGAAATTAATTTATACTTCAACCAGCCGATAACCCTTGGGGCGCAATAAAAAGAAAGTCGGGCATTAATAGCTCTAGAAAATAAAAAATATGGCACAGATTAGAAATAGATTTGAAATTCAAGATTCGTTATTAGAAGAAGAAACAAAATGCTCAAAGAAATTGCCGAATTTCTTTAATACACTAGATGAAATTCCACCTATCAAAGGCTTAGGGATGTCATGTGGTGTGCATGTTGTTTTGATTATTGCTTTTTTGGTTTTAGGAACGGTTCAAAAAGCTTTATTTCCGCTTATGCCTAAACCAAATATACAACAAGACATAGAATTTAAGCTTGTTCAAGACGAATCCAAACCACCGATAAACAAAAAAACAAGAATTCGTTCAGATAGAGATTCAAGAGCCGGCGGAAAACATGACCCAAAAAGAGCAATTTCTATGCCTAGCCCTAAACCTTCACCTCAGCACAAAAAAGTTGCGAGTGTTCCAAAACAAACACCTGTAAAAAATATATTTAAACAATTAACTCAACCAAAAGCTCCAACGCCTGCGGCTAAACCTCAAAAGGTTCAACCAACTCAGCCAAAAGTAACAGCTGCTGCGCCTAAAAAACCTGCACCTGTTCAAGCTCCTGGGGCTAAGGTTCCAAACGTTAAACCAACAATTAATCCGACAAAATTGGCTCCTTCTGCTCCAAAAATAGCTAAAGCGCCAACAAGTCCGTTTAAAATAGCTGTTCCTCCATCAAAAGGTCCTGTAGGAACAACATACAGACCTCAAACAAGCGGAACAGGTGCAAGCTCAGCATCGGGCGGCGGAGTGGGTAATCCTTCTCCTAAGTTTTCTGCTTCTAAAGGCACAGGTTCTTACGGTGGCGGATCTTCTCGTGGAAGGTCATCAGGAACAGGCTCTTATGCTTCAAGAGGTTCTTCTTCAGGCGGTTCTTATGGAAACCCAAGCCCCGGAAATCCTAACGGAGCACCAGGGATTGACGCTTTGCGCCAACCAAACTGGGGTCCATATATGAGAGATTTAGAACAAAGAATTAAACGCAATTGGTCACCACCAAAAGGTGATACATCTAAACGTGTCGTTATAACGTTTACTATAAGCAGGGATGGAAGATTATTATCACATAGAGTATCAAAATCTTCAGGAGTTCCTTTGGCTGATAGAGCGGCAATGAGCGCTATTGAATTAACTGCGCCATTTAGACCGCTTCCACCCGAATTTAAAGGACAATCTGTTCCGATTGAATTCACGTTCGATTATAACGTATTAAACAGTATAGTAAAATAAGTAGTAAAAAGGTAATAAAGATAAAAAGGGGATAAATATGGATTTAATGTTAACAGCAATAGTGCAAGATTGGGCAGTTTTAACACCTATTTTTGTATGTTCAATTTTGGTTGTATACGTAGCAATCAACAGAATGGTTTATTACAAGAAAAATGAAAGAAATATTTCCGAATTCATTCCATCTTTACAAAAAGCTCTTGTAAAGAATAATATTGGTTCAGCTCAAAGAGCAAGCGTTCAATTGGGCGGAATTATTTCTGAAATGGTTGATGAAGCTTTAAGAATTTATACTGAACAAAAAGCAGGTTTTTCAAGAGCCTATGATATTTCTTCATCTTTGGCTACAAGAAAACTTGAAAGACACTTAACAATTTTGGGTACAATCGGCGGTGTTGCTCCGTTTTTAGGTTTGTTTGGTACTGTTGTTAGAATTCTTTATACTTTCCAAGATTTAGCAACTCAAGGTAACCAATCTGCAGCAGTTGCAACAGGTATCGCTTCAGCTCTTATTGCTACAGCTCTAGGTCTTGGCGTTGCAATCATTGCGGTTATTTTATTCAACTATTTCCAAACAGTTGTTGCTCGTTTTGAATCAGATTTTAAACTAATTAAATTAGTATTCTTGAGCTTTATCGATTCAGACGAAGAAGTAAATGTTGATAACAATAATTCTATTGCGCTTCAATAGTTTAAAGGATTAAAAATGAATTTTACAACAGACGAAGATGGCAGAAAAAAGACATTTAACGAGATAAATATCACACCTTTAACAGATATTTTCCTTGTTCTGTTAATCATAATGATGGTTATAGCTCCGAGTTTTCAATCTGCAAACAGCGAAATAACAATGCCTGAAATCAATTCAGGAATTGGAATAGAAACAAAAAATGCTACTGTTGCAATAACAAAAGATAACAGATTTTTTGTAAATGACAAATTGACTTCTTCTACTTCTTTGGAAAATGAATTAGCTTCATTGTTGGATAATGTTGAAAAGAAAGAAGTTGTTGTTCGAGCAGATAAAGAAACGAAGAGTTCTGAAATAATGAAAGTTATGAGAGCAGCCGAAAGTGCAGGTTTTGAAAAACTTGTTGTAGCAGGTGAACCTCTAACTAAAAAACAACAAAAGGAATTGGACAAAAACGCAGCTGAACAAGTCGAAGAAGATGATGTTCAACAAAATGTTAATGTTCCAAGCGAGGATTAATAATGAAACGACAAACATTTAACGAGATAAATATCACACCTTTAACAGATATTTTCCTTGTTCTGTTAATCATAATGATGGTTATAGCTCCAATATTGGACCAACAAGGGCTTTCTCTTGCGGTTCCTCAATATGTTGAACAAAATGATATTGATAAGGAAGCTAAAACTATCAATGTTCAAGTGACCGAGGACAACAAATATATTATTTCGGGTTCAGAGGTTGCTGAAAATGATTTAAAAGACACAATCAAGCAAATGTCAACTGACAATCCGGATGGTGTTTTAATTCAAGCTGATGGCAATTCTAACCATGAGGCGGTTGTTCGTTTGATGGATAATGTTAGAAGTGCGGGAGTGAAGAGTATTTCAGTTGTTGAAATGTAAAAATGATTTATTTTAAACGAAAAAGTCTGATTAAGAAAGCTTTGAATAAAATTTTAAGAATTAGAGAAATTGAATTTGATTTCTCGTTTCTTTTTTTAAAAAATGTCTTTTTATTGTTCGGACTTTTTTTAATTACTCTATATTCCTCTTATTTGTTGCTTTTTCCAAAGTTAATCACTGAAAACAATGTTGAAAATATATTAAATTCTTATTTTTTAAAAAATTCCAAGTTGATTTTTGATGTTGATAATTTGAAAGTCAGTCCGAATTATAAGTTTGATTTGAATTTGAAGGCTGATAAAGTTAGTTTAAAATATTCAAAAAATTCCGATTTTATTGTTGTTCGAAAATTGAATGCTGATATTAATTTAATTAGTTTGGTTTTTAAAAATTTAGATTTTGACAAGATTAATATTGATAAAATTGTTGTTTCAACAACGTTCAAAGGTAATAAATACGGCTGTTTTAACTATTTTTCTTTTAAAGACTTAAATGTTGATAGTCTTGATTTTAAATTGAGAAAATTAAAAATTATTGCAAATAGTTTTGTTTTAAATATTAAAGATGAAAACATTAATAAAAATTTTACGATTAAGACGAATAAAATCAAACTTGAAAAAGACGAAAACGCAATAATAAATAATATTTCAACAAAAATTATAACAAAAGGAAATGTTTATTGTTTAAAAAATAAACTTGTTGATTTTAATTTGAATTTAACCTTAAAAACCAAAGATGATGTGCTTTCAAGGTTTCAAGGTTTGATTGAAAAATTGAACTATAACCCATTTTTATATGCTGATATGTATAAATTTTATGCTAAAGCTGATATGGATTTAAAAATTTCTCCGCAAAATAAAAGCGGTCAAAATTCAATAAACGGGAAAATCAATTTATCTGATATGAGCTTTACCGTTAATGGAATAAAAGTTCCAAAAAACAATATATTAGCGCTTTTCAAGGGTAATAAAATCGTTAGTGATTTTGATTTTAATTTTGTCAAAAATCAAAGAATTGAAGTTAAATCTATTGTTGATATTGGAAAATTTGTCGAATTGAAATTAAAATCCGACGAGATTAATCTTTTTGAATTGAATGATGTTATAAAATCGTTTTTAAAGATTTTAAATGCTCCTACTTATGTTTCAGATGTTGACTTAGCAGGGGTTTTGAGGGCTGATGTATATTTAAAAAGCAATTTTAAAAAGATATATTCAAAAGGAAAATTGACCCTAAAAAATGGAAAAATTTCTTCTAAAAAGTTGAATTTGGCGCTAAATAATGTGAATTCTGATATCGATTTAGAAAATTCAAATATAAAATTTACAAAGGCTAGTGCTTATTTCAATAATGCAAAATTTAATTTAGCAGGCTCAATCGATTCTAATTTTAACTTGAATTTAAAAATTAATTCGGATTTGATTGATATGGTTCAAATTGTCCAATTGGCAAAGCTTTTGAAGATTAATTTTGTTGATTTTAATGACTATATTTTTAAATCCGGTTTTGTGAAGTTGAATAGCGAAATAACAGGAACTTATAAAAAACCGATTATAAAATCAAATTCTTATGCAAAAAATATCAATCTGTTTATAAAATCTAAAAAAACTTCAATCGCTATTCAAGACGTTGATTTTACGCCTGAAATAATAAATTCTGAATTTAGAGCGTTATTTGTTATTATTAAAAACTTAAAATTAAAATATGATAAATATAATGTTTTGACGGATAAGATTTCTTTAAAAATTGATAAGAATGATATTAGTATTGCTGAATTTAACTGTAATATTGATGGAATTATTGCGCAAATTAAAGGCAAAATTCTAAATTATTCTTCAAAAAATCCAATAGCCGATATTGATTTAAAAGCGAATTTGAACAAGAAAAATAATTTAATTGTTTTTAAAAATCAAAATTTAAGCCTAAATTCAAGTATTTTGGTTAAAAATGACGTTTTAACTATCAAAAAAGCAACGTTATTTAACCATCAAAAAATAATTTTAAATATAACAGGTTCAATTTCTGATTATCTTTCAAATAGCCCGACTTTAAAGCAAGTTAAGGTTTTAACAAATGATAAAGTCGGGGTTATGTTGCCTATTTTGGATAATTTATCAACAGAATTTAGCTCAAATCTTGAAATAAATGGAAAAATCATAAATCCAAAACTAGATGGCAAACTTGATATTTATAATTTGAAATATCCTGCTTTAAATCTTTCAATAAAGGATGCGCTTTTAAATATCAATAATTCAACTTTTTACTTAAATGTTCAAAATGGCTATATTATGGGCTTTGATTTTGATATTGTGTCCCAAGCAAAATTAGCTAAAAATAAGCTTATTGTTGATTATGCGCAAATTTCTTCTAATTATATTGATTTAACAAAAGCTGAAAAATATTTGAAAAATCAAAATAACGCTTTGATTGAAAACCTTGAAATAACTTCAATGAAAGGCAATATAAATTCTCTTGCTGTGGATGAATTTATGTTGAATAATTTTGAATTTGACGGAAATTATAAGAATAATATTTTGAATGTTAAAAAGTTTAGTGCTGACATTTTTAATGGAAAAGTTGGCGGAAACTTGACTTTGAATGTTGTAAATCAAAAAGTTCGGGCTGATTTGGTTTTAAAAAGTTTAAACGTTAGAGCTTTATCAAATCGTTTGAAACAATATTCTATAGCGGCTTCTGGCAAATTGTCCGCCTTGATTGGAGTTGATTTTGTCGGTTTTGATTTTGATGAAATAGTAAGAACTTTTGATGGTTATATTAAATTTAATATTGATGATGGCGAATTGTCGCAATTTGCAAAGCTTGAACGTCTGTTGCAAGCTGGAAACATCCTTTCTCAAAGTGTTTTGAAACTTTCTTTAAATTCAACATTATCCGCTATTTCAAAGCAAAACACAGGCTATTTTAAAACTCTTGAAGGAACCGTTAAAATTAAAAATTCTATTGCAAATATTCAATATATCAAGGTTCAAGGCAATAATTTAAGTATGTATTTGACAGGTAATTTCAATTTGTTAAACAATCGAGCTGACGTTACGGTTTTGGGCAGAATTCCATCAACAATTGTGAATATGTTTGGTGCGGTTGGAAGCTATACGACTGAAAAACTTGTTGATAAGATGTCGGATGATGCCAAGGATATAATTAAATCTTTGACGGTTTCGCCTTTTGAAAAGATGTTGTCGACTGAAATTAAAGAGGAAGATATTAGAAAAATTCCGCCTTTGATTTATCAAGCAGCACAAACGACAACAAGAGAATTTATTGTTCAAATATATGGCAATATCAATGATAGAAGTTCAATTCGCTATTTTAAATGGAACAAAAGAAACTAGCGTTTAATTGTAAGCCTTTCTAAAAATCTTGCAAAGCGAACAATTTTATTTTCTTCTTCTTTTGAAATTGAATCAACTAAAATAGTGGTCATATTGGCGTTTTTGCCTGCTAATATGTCGCTTAAGGGTCTATCGCCGACCATTGCGGCTTGATATGGCTCAATATTAAAATCCTTGCAAGCTTGAAGAAGAACTTTTGGATTAGGCTTGTGCGCTTTGTGGTAAATCTTAATATCTGTCTGACTTTTAGCCAAATTGATATAATCATCGTTTGGGTTATTTGAAATGATTGCAAGATGAAAATTTGTTTTTAAATCGTTCAAAAATTGAAGAGTTTTAAACGAAAATTTGCCGCTTTTAGATTTCATCAAAGTTGAATCCAAATCGAAAAATAGCGCCCTAATTCCGTTTTCTTTCAGACTTAAAATGTCTATATCATAGATAGAGTCGATATTGTAGCTTGGTTCAATAAAAAACATCTTAAAATTCTTTCATCCCTTCAGTTCTAATTAAAGCGTATTTGTATTCGTTTTTCCAATCTTGGCTTTCACTTTCAAACGTCAAATTAATCATATCATTTGTATTTGCAACATCAACTTCACCTTTTTTATTGTGCTCGATTTTGATAACTGTTGCAATTGTTGAATAATTTGGAGTGATTATTTCAAGTTTTTGATTTAGTAAAACTTTGTTTTTAATTAAAATTTCAAAAGTATTTTCATCTTTTTTGTTTTGAATTATTCCTAAAAAGTCAGAGCCTGCAAGCCCTTTAGAGATATCATACGAATAGCTTGAAGAATTATTATCGCCCAAGAAAAAGCCCTCTGTATAGCCTCTGTTTCCAACTTTTTTAAGCTCATTAAATGCAAAATCTGTATCAATTTTGTTATCAATTAATTGTCTGTATGTTTTTGCAACAGCTGAAACATAGTATAGGCTTTTTGTTCTGCCTTCAACTTTGAATGAATCAATTCCCAAATCAACAAGTTTTTTGATGTGTTTCACAAGGCAAAGGTCTTTTGTAGACATAATATGCGAGCCTTTGTCGTCTTGAACTATTTCAAAATATTCATTTGGGCGAGTTTCTTCAACAAGTTTATAACTCCAACGGCAAGCTTGAGCGCAATTGCCTTGATTTGCTTGGCGTTCGCCTTTTGTCATATAATCCGACAACAAACATCTTCCCGAATAGCCCATACATTGTGCGCCGTGGATAAACATTTCAAGCTCAATATCGGGAACGTTTTTTCTGATTTCTTCAATTTGTTTAAAAGACAATTCTCTTGCCAAAATTGCCCTTGTTGCGCCTAAATCTCGCCAAAATTTTACAGCTTCAGAATTTAAAATATTTGTTTGAGTTGAAATATGAATATCTATATCTTTTAAGTTTTTCTTAACAACGTTATATATCCCAAAGTCGCTTATAATAAGCGCATGGGGCTTAGCGTCCTGTAAAATATCAAGCGTTTCATACAATTTTTTAATATCTTTGTCGTATGCAAAAATGTTCAACGTGCAATATAGCTTCTTATTCAAGCTATTTGCAATTTCGACCGCTGTTTTAAGATTGGTTTCGTCAATCAATTCGCCTTTTCTTAAAGCTCTCAAAGAAAAATCAACCAAACCTAAATAAACAGCGTCTGCCCCGTAAGCATACGCATATTTCATTTTTTCAATACTGCCAGCCGGCATTAATAATTCGCTCATACATTAATGCTATCATAAAAATTTTGTTTTTGGCGCAAGATTAACTTTAATTAATCAAAATTTACTTCAACTTTTGAACCGTTGGCGCTTTTGATTGATAAAATTTGGTTTGGAATTCTTGTTTTTAATTCATCAATGTGTGAAATTATTCCGATAATTCGATTTGTGCTGGATATGGTGGAAATAACATCCAGTGCTATCTCTAAAGATTCAGAGTCAAGTGAACCGAAGCCTTCATCTATAAATAAAGAATTTATGTTAATTGCGCCTGATAAAGATGAAACAGTGTTGGATAATCCGAAAGCTAAGGCTAGAGCGGTTTTGAATGATTCGCCACCTGATAGAGTTTTTGTGCTTCTTGGTTTGTAGGTGTGAAAATCGAAAATTTCAAGATCTAGCGATTCTTTAGATTGCTTTGAATTTAATTCTTGTTTTCTTAAAAGCTGGAATTGCCCTGAGGTTAAGGTTTTCAACAACTTATTTGCTTCAAATAAAACTAAATCAAGATAATAACTTTGAACATATTGTTCAAAAGTCACTCTGCTCTTGCCTTTTAGGTTTGCGTTTGCGCAATTTGAAAGAGTTTCGTAATCCATAAAAATTTCATTTTGTTTTTTTAATTTTTTGGATTTTTCTTTCAAATTTTTATAAACATCATCATTAATTCCCTTAATTAAGTTTTTTTGCTTTAAAATCAAGTTTATTTCGTTGATTTTTTCAATAGCTTGAGCCAAATTTTCTTCAATTTCTTCAATATTTTTTTCTTGAACATCTTTTAAAGCAATTAATTGAGTTTCAATTATTTCAAGTTTTGAAGAAAATTCTTTTAATTTTAAAGATGAATTTTGATAATTTTTTTCAATATCAGACACGTTTTTTTCTAATTTTTCTTTTTCATTTGAAATATTTTGATATTTTTCTTCAATTTTTGAAGCGTCGTCTTTGTTTTTAATTGTCTTTTTTAAAGTTTCGATTTGAGAATTTAAACTTATAATTTTATTATTGTTTTCTATAAGATTTGAATTGATTTTTTCTTGTTCTTTTAGATAATTTTCTTTTTCAAAATCGTAGTCAATCTTTAAAATGTTTTCTAAAATAAAATTATTTTTATTAAAATTTATATTAAATTCTTTTTCAAATTTTGAAAATTCTTTTTCTTTTTGAGAATTTTTTTCAATCAAAATCGAACAAGAATTAGATAAATTATTTAATTTTTCTTGTTCAAAATTTAACTCTTCTTTTAAATTATCAAGAAATTCTTTTGTAATATTTTTATTTAAAATCTTAGCTTTTTTAGGATGAACTCTGCTTCCACAAACTGGGCAAGGCGCATTATCTACAAGGTTTTGAGCCAAAATTCCTGCTTGCATAGATAAATATTCGTTGTTTAAATTATTGAAATTTTCGTTTAATTTTTTTGTTTTTTCTTGTTGAAAAGTAAAATTTTCTTGTTCGTTTTTTAATTTTTTTTCTTCATTTTTCATTTCAAAAAACAAATATTTTAGGAAATTTATTTTTAAATTTTCAATTTTTTCTTGATTTTTTTCTAACTCTTTTTTAAAATTTTCTTCGTTTTTTGAATAGTTTTTTAAATCTTTTTCTAAAAAATTTATTTGATTAATTGTTTCAATTTCTTTTTTTAACTCTTTTAAATCCAGTTCAAAATCGGATATTTTTTTCTTTTTTTCTTCAATTAAATCATATTCTTTTTTATATTTTTCAAAATTTTCTTCTTCTTTTTTATGCTCATTTGATAGCAAAAGTTTATCTTTTAAAAGAGTGTTTTTAGTTTTTATTTTTTCAAATAACAACTGCAATTCATCTTTTTCTTTTGATAAAATATCAAGCTCTTTTTGAATTTTTCCAACATATTTATCATTTAAAGTATTTTCATTTTCGATTTTTAAAATGAAATCATCAAGCGAATTAAAAACATTTTCTTTTTTATAAAATTCAATCAAATCAAGAATTTCAGGCTCTTGTGTTTTATATTGTAAAACGTATTGCAAAATCGAAGCTTTGATATAATCAATTTCTTTTTTCAAATTCAAATATCGATTTTTAAGTTCTTCTTGAAATTTTTGATAATTATTTGTTTTAAAAATATTTCTAAAAATCTTGCTGCGCTCTTCTGTTGAACTATTCAAAAGCTTGATAAATTCGCCTTGCGCTAGAAGTGCAATCTGTGAAAATTGGGACAAATTCAAGCCCAAAAGCTCTTCAATATAATTATCAACCTCTCGTACCCCTGTTATTGCGTCGCCATTAGGCAAATATAATTCTGCTGTCGGATTAACCTTGATAAAACCCTCGCCTCTTGCCTTTTTTCTTGAATATTGCGGCGTTCTATAGATTTTATAAATTTCGTCGTTAAATAAAAATGTAAATTCAACAAAAGATTGCGTTTCTTCTTTTGCAAAATGGCTTCTAAGAGTTGTGTTTCCTCGGTTTTGGGTTGATGAATTATTAAATAACGCAAAGCAAATAGCGTCAAAAATCGTTGTTTTTCCGCTTCCTGTTTTGCCTGAAATTAGAAAAATATTATTTTTATTTAATTTATTAAACGGAATTTCAACAAGCTCGGGATATGCTCCAAATGCTTGCATTTTAAGGTTAACGGGTTGCATTCAACACATCCTTTACTATTTCTTTTTCGCTTTTAGTGAGGTCTTTATCGATTTGCATTTTATAAAAATCTTCAAAATGCTCTTCAATATTTTTATTTTTATTAAGTTTAAAATTGAAATTTTGGCTCAAATTTTTTGTAAAACTGTTGTCAAATTCAAGCATAATAATGTTTGGATAAATCCTTGAAAGTTCTTTTTTGGCGTCTAGTAAATTTTCATCATATAAAACAAAATGTATAAAATCATTTGTATTAATTTTTTTATAAAATTCAGGATTGATAAATTCCTCAAAATATCCCTTATATTCCTTGATATCATTCAAAAATTCAATATCAAAAAACTTGGTTGAAACTTTTTTATCTTTAATTTCAACAACGTTAAATTTTTTCTTTTGATTAATTTCGCTTAAAGAATATTTTAAAATAGAACCGCTATAATACGCATTATCAGCGACTTTTTGGGCGCAATGCAAATGCCCTAGGGCAACATAGCCAAAATCTTTAAAAATCTCACAATTAATGCTATCAATCGTTCCAACGCTTTTTTCCTCGCTATCGGATAAAATCGCTTCAGCATTGGAATTAATGACAAATTGATGAGCTACCAAAATATTAACTTTATTTTTATCAAGCTCAATATCATCTATAATCTGTTTAAAACCCTCTTGATAGCTTGATTTTTTGTCATTAGAGTTATATTTTTTAACTTGTGCTGTTGTTAAATATGGCAAAAGATAAATATCTGTATCTTCGCTCAATTCAACCTTTTGGACTTCGTTTTCAAAATTTTTAGCAAAAACAATATTTGGGCTAACCAAATCCGATAAATAGGTTAATCTGTCGATATTGTCATGGTTTCCCGAAATTATCAAAACCTCTTTATTTTGAGCATTAAGACTCTTTAAAAAGTTGTTAAACAACCTAATTGCTTCAATGTTTGCAACGGGTTTATCAAAAATATCTCCGGCAATCAAAACCGTTTGAATATTTTCCTTTAAAACAAGCTCTAACGCTTGATTTAGGACATATTCCTGATTAGTTAACATAGAAATATCGTTAACTTTTTTACCTAAATGCAAATCAGATAGATGAAGCAATTTCATATACTGATTAAAACATTAACAACTTAAAATCTCAAGTTATGCAAGTTCGTTTAATCGGCTCCAAAGTTGCTCGGAGGTTTCTTTTGAAAGGTCAAGGTTGTTCATTCTTGTAATAAATAAATCCTTGTTAAATGAATTTTCACTCTTTTGTTGGGGTTGTTTTGTCGTGTTTAACTTTGTTGAGTTCATCATAAAGTTTAGAGAAGAAATTCTATCTGTCATTCATACCACCGTATTTATCCTTGTTACATTATCTTAATCGGACATTTTTATTTTAAACTTTATAGTTTTTGTTAAAAATTTTACAAATATTTATATTTGATATTTAGTAGAATTTTTTTAACTTTCATGGTATAATAATTAAAAATTTAGCTAACGTAGATGTGTTGTTATTATAATTAAATAGAAAAGAGAAAGAGTATGAAAGTTCCACCAATCGGCGTATTCCGCAACTTTGGAGTAGTTAGTAATACAAATAATTCATCAAGGAGTCAATGTTTGACTAAAATGATTGAGCCACTTGAGCATGACACTCTTTCTTTTAGCTCGAAAGCCCGATATATAAGGAAATATAACTCACTTCCTGATGAAATTAAGGACTATTTGCCTGTTTCAGACGCAGAAGAAGTTTTTACATATATGGAAAACGTTGCAAAAACGATAGATAAGATTAACAAAAATAAATCAAAAGAAGATTTAGAAGAATCACCCGTTCGAGCTTATGCAATAACCGGAAAACAAGCTCTACTGGGCGATTGCCAATGGTATTTCATTGTTGCTCCAATTCCAAATAGTGAAAGTCAAAAGGTGAAATCTCCTGTTGAATTATCTGATTCTATTTGGGCCGACCCTGATGATACAAGAATTCAGATTATGCGAGCTATTGCATAGTTTTGCAAAAATTAAATAATAATATATACTTAAAATATGAAGAATAAAAACGCTATCATCTTAATACTTCTCTTCATAGTTTATGGCTCGATATTCTATTGTTACAAGGGTTTTGACTTTTCTGTTTATAGTGTGGATTTTTGCGCTCTTGCAATTATTAAAAGCTCTTTTCCTTTTGGCGTTATAAAAAACAGTGTTGTGTTTGCCCAAAATTCGCCTATATATTACTTTTTGCTTGTGCCGTTTAAATTTTTCAATAGCATTTTAGCTTTTAGAATAGTTAATTTTTTAATTTCATTTTGTTCTTTAATTGTTATATATAAAATTGGCAAATTCATTAAATCCTATTTTTTAGGAGCATTTGTCGCTTTTTTTCTTGCTTTAAATCATTTTTATATATTCTATTCAAGCAAGCTAACTCCGTTTGTTTTAAGCATTTTTTGTTTTTTATGTTTAATTTTAAATCTTATAAAATTCTTTAAAAAACCAACGAGATACAGCCTAAGATACTTGATTTTCTTTAATTGTTTGTATCTTTTTGTTGATATTAATTCAATATTTTTTATTACAATTGAATTATCCTATATCTATTTAATTTATTCTAAAAAAGAAAAATATTTTTCATACATAAAGCTCCTAATTAAAAGGATTTTGAACGTTTTTATAATAATTTTACCGATTCTGATTTTGAAATTATATTATGTTTTTTCGAGTCTGATTCCTTATCAAACAAATTCAATCAAGCTTAATTTTTCATCGTTATATCTTTTGATTAATGAATATATTTCGCCATTTTTGAGCTTTGAGATTAACCCTGTGTTTAATTTTTCAAATCTTGGAATGATGTTTTCATATTTTTTAAATCCGTCATTTAACAATCTAAACAGCCTAAAACTCTTTATAACTCTGTTTTATAGTTCGTTTTTGCCTATAGCTTTATTTGTCTTTTTGGTTTTTAAAGCTTTGAATAAAAAATTGTTTTTAAAAAGAATTTTTGTTATAGCAACTGTTTATTTTATTTTTTATTTAGGATTGTTTTATTTTAAATTCTTTGAATTATCGCCAATATACACTTATCAATTTTTCCTAATATCTTTATTATTGTTCAGTTTTGGCTTTATTAATTTAAAAGATAAGTTGGCTAAAATAATAATTGTTGTTTGTTTTATTTTAATTCAATTTGTTAAACCCGACATAAATTCTTATAATATTTCGATAAATAAAAATTATCCGACAATAAATGTTTTTGAAAAATTCGCCAAAGAGCAAGATTTAAAAACCTCTGACCTTGTCATAGCGCCTTATTTGAACAGATTTTACAAAACAACATATAAAAACTATAACTTTTTTGATTTTGACTATGATTTGCTTCGTTTTAACAAGAAAAATTCTATCGTGAATGATTTAATTCAGCAAAAATTCCATAAAAAATTGGACAAGAAAAACATCTATTTTCTTTCAAAAAACTATCTAAATTACCCAAATGATGAGTATTTTGCCAATTTGTTTTTAAATAAATGTATTAAAGAAGATAATTTGAATGATAGAATTATTTTGTTTGTCGATAAATTAAATTCAAAACCAATCAGTCCCTATAATATTTCAAAATTCACCTCAAAAACAGAGTATGACCTATCTTTAAGGGAAATCGATTTTAAAAATATCAAGCTTAATTCAACTTCTTCAAAAATTTTATATGATTCAATGAAATCCAAAACTTTGTTTAATTTGATTAATGTTTTGAATTCTAATTTTTATTTGGATGAAGTTGTGCAATATAAAAAATATAATGATAATTATTATAGAATTTTTAATAATACCAAAGATGTTGATTTTGCTTTGTTTTCGCCCCAAAGCCAGTATGTGTTTTTGATTTATAAAAAGCGTGTAATGTAACAAAATGTAAACAAAATATCTTTTATTCTAAGTTTTTTCAAAAAAATGCCGATAACTCTTTTGTAAGGTTTGACAATGGTTTAAAAATCATTAAAGGAAAAGGGTATGAGTGGTATTAGTAACATTAATTTAGCAATGAGCGGTTCTTCTTATGGCGCATATAGCCAAAAACTGACTCAAGCTACAAAACAAAAATTAGATGAGCTTGGAATTACTTATAGCAACGATATGACTGAGCAAGAAGGTAAAAAGATTATTGCTCAATATCAAGCAAGTAAATCTGAAAACAGTTCCAATAATTCTTCTTCAATGTTTAATCAAAATCAATCAACAGACTATCAACGTCAAAGATTGGAAGAACTCGCAAGACGCCTTGGCATAAGCGTTAGCGACGGTCAATCAAATGAAGATTTAATTTCAATTATTGAATCTAAATTGGAAGAAAGAATTAAAAGCGCACAAGATAATGAATCCGAGCTTCAAATTTTAAAGAGCATGAGCCGTGAACTTGCTTCAATTCAAGCAATGAAATCAGGTTCAATGGGTTTTGATTCAACAAATCAAGCTTTAAGTTTGAGTCTTGAAATGTTGGCGCAATACAATAAAAATCTTATAAAACAGCACTAATTCATACTTTGGTACACACCACACCCCTTAAAAAAGATGTCATTTTCGGCATCTTTTTTAGTTTAAAAATATAAATTCGTTGAAAAACTGATACTTTCGCTAAATGCGCCTGATGATGCTCTTGTAAAGCCTGCATAAACCCCAAAATCCGCCACTTTAGACTTAAAAGGCGACAATTTTAAAGCAATATCATGGTCGGTTGATTTTGATTGAGTATTCATTTTGTTGTAAAAACTTATGGATAATTTGTCGTTAATGTTTAAAGTCGGGGTTATATACATTTTCTTTGAAATAGGCACTTGATCAAGGTTTCGATAGTTTGTTTCAAGTCCTGAAGCGACAGAAAAATATTTATTAAAGCTATATTCCGCCCCAACAAGCCCCCTGTAGTCATTGCTGTTATATTTATTTTTAAATTTTGTTGTGTTTTGATATAGGCTGAATTTAGCGGTGATTGGAATAATTGTCTTAGAATCCTCTTTTTTAAAGGTTTCTGTGTATTTTGTTATAACATTATTTTCAATTTTTAACTTAAAAGGTTCAAGATTTCCGCTTATAACGTCTTGTTTGTCTTGAGTGGTTTCTTGTTGCTCATCAAGCGAAATTTCTTTTTCGTTTTTTTGTTTTTGAATTTCGTTTTCTTCTTGAGCTTGGATTGAAGCTTGTTCAATTAAATAATCAAAATATTCTTCCGAATATAAAATATCGTTTTGATACTCTTCTTGCTGCGTTTTAGCAAGACATGAAGCGCAGAAAAAAAGAATTATTAACAATATTTTAAATTTCTTCATTAGAATTATATTATAATTTCAATATTATATTTCTTCAATTAAAAACAGTATTTTACTGATAATTTTTCTTAAATTGGTTGAATTTTTCAGCTGCCAAAGAACTTTCAATGGTTTTTTTAGCTAAATCAATTCCATCCATCAATGAGTCCGCTTTTTTAGTTATATATAGCGCAAGAGCGGAATTTATGACAATCCCTTCGTAGAATACATCTTTTCTTTTGTTGTCTAAAACTTCTTGAATGATTGAAGCTGCCTGCTTGTTATTTTCAACTTTTAGTTCTTCATCATCTTTCTTTTGAAAACCCATCAGCTCCCAATTTACAACATAAGTAAAAATCTTATTTTTCCATGCCTCAGCAACAATACTATCTTTGCTTGAGCTAATGAACGGTAAATCGTTGTTTGAAGCTATCACGATAGAATTTTGATAGCCCAATTTAAGCATTATTCTTGCGTATTTTTCAACTTTATTTTTATTATTCACACCAAGAAAAATATTTTTCGCTTTTGTTGGATTAATAAATTTATTTATAATATTTAAAACGCTCAAAAAGCCCGTAGAAGAGGATATTTCAGAGGTGTATTTAATAAATGGTTCATCGTTATCCAAAGTATTATAAATTAAATTTGTTGTTTCAAAATCAGAAATTTTATTTTCAAAATTAAAGCCAAGTTCTTTTAAAATTTGTTTTTTATTTGATTGATTTGAAGCAAAATCTACGCTATTTAAGCCATTTGCAGCGCAGATTATATCGTTTGTAACAGAAAAATCAAAATAATTTGAATTATTAAAAACAATGTTTTGAATTTGTTCATTTGAAAATGTGGCTAAAGGATTTTTAAAACTATCATTGCAAGAAATAATTCCTGCTGAAATCTCATCTTCTGTTGGGTTTTTAGCTTCAAGTGCCGTTAAAAAAGATGTTGTCTCGACAATATTTGCCAACCCTGAAAAAATTTCGTCAAAAACCTCTTTTGCCTCAATGAAAGTCAAATCTTCGTTGTTTAATAATTTATTCATCGCTTCTTTAATCATATTTCTAATATAGCATATTTTTTGAATGTAACAAAAAGTGAAACACAAATTTTATTATTACTTGCAAAATATTTATGTTTATTGTTTATTAGAAGTAAGACAGTACAATAACAAAGGAATTTAATAAAGTGATTAAATTAAGACTAAAAAGATTAGGTTATAAGAAAAACCCTTCTTACAGAATAATTGCCATTGATAGCCGTTGCAAAAGAGAAGGCGCTCCGGTTGAAGAATTAGGTTTCTATAACCCAAAAACAAAAGAAATGAAATTAAACGTTGAACGTGCTAAAGCTCGTCTAGCTCAAGGTGCTCAAGCTACTGAAACTGTTAGTTACTTAATTAACAATGCTAATGAAGATGGCACATTAAATTATAAAAAATCTGAAAAAGTTAAACTTTCTAAAAAAGCTCAAGCTAAATTAGAAGAAGAAAAGAAAGCAGCTGAAGAAGCCGCTCAAGCCCCAGAAGAATCTGCTGAGGCTTAGTTAAAGTATTTAATTTTTAAAAGAGCCTCTATTATGAGGCTCTTTTTTTATATCAAAAAGAAAGAAAGGGTAAAAATGCCAAAAAATGCAACTAAAACAATAGATATCAAACCTGCTCAAAGAATTTCAAATATGCCAAAATATATTTTTGCCCAATTGGCGGATTTGAAACAACAAGCAATAGCCCGTGGGGTTGATGTTATTGATATTTCAATTGGAAATCCTGATGGAGCTACTCCTGATCCTGTTGTTAGAGTTGCACTTGAAGCAATTAAAAACCCTGCTAACCACGGTTATCCTAATTTTAGGGGCAAAGTTGAGCTTAGAAAAGCAATTGCTGATTGGATGAAAAAGCGCTATATGGTTGATGTTAACCCTGAAACTGAAATTCAAACGCTAATCGGCGAAAAAGAAGGGCTTGCAAATATTGCCCTAAGCTACACGGACGTTGGCGATATTAACATTATTCCTGATCCTTATTATCCTGTTTTATGCCGTGGAACGCTTATTGCAGGCGGTGTACCGTATTTTGTAAATTTGAAAGAAGAAAACAGATTTTTAATCGATTTGAACGATATTCCAGCTGATGTTGCTAAAAAAGCGAAGATGTTTTTTATAAATTATCCGAATAATCCAACGGGAGCTGTTGCTCCAAAGAGCTTTTTGGCTGATGTTGTTAATTTTTGCCGTGAATATAATATTTTGCTAGTTTCAGACCTTGCATACGGCGAAGTTTGCTTTTCAAATTATCGCCCATATTCAATATTTAATATCGATGGCGCTCGTGATGTTGCAATTGAATTTCATTCGTTTACCAAAACATTTAATATGGCAGGCTGGAGATGTGGTTTTGCGGTTGGAAAAGAGGAATTTATCTCAAATCTTTATGCCATGAAATCAAATATCGATTATGGCACTTCAACAATCGTTCAAGACGCTTGTATAGCTGCGCTTACGATGGATTATCAATATGTTAAAGATATTATGGATACATACGATGCTCGTCGTGAAATTATGGCAAAAGGCTTTACTGACCTTGGTTTTTACGCTCCAAGAAGTGATGCTACTATGTATTTTTGGATTAAAATTCCAAAGAAATTTAAAACCTCAATGGAATTTACAAAATATTTGCTTGATAAAACAGGCGTGCTTGTTACCCCTGGAAGTGCTTTTGGTGCTATGAGCGACGATCATTTCAGGGTTTCTTTGGTGCAACCGATTTTGAAATTAGAAGAAATTTTTAGAAGATTTAAAGAAGCAGGAATTAGATACGAATAATGAAAAACGATAAAATACAAGCTATATGCGTGTTTTCAAGCGCAAGCAATAATATTGATAAATTATATTTTAATGAAGCATATAAAATGGGCTCTTTAATCGCTCAAAATGGCTATAGTCTTGTTTTTGGCGGTTCAAATTTGGGTTTGATGGGCGAAGCTGTTCAAGGAGCAAAAGCCTATAATGCTGATGTAACAGGTGTTATGCCTGAAAAATTATATAATCTTGGAATTCACCCTGGGGATTGTAGTAAATTCATTTTAACCAAAGGAATGAGAGAGCGAAAAGCTAAAATGGATGAAATTTCTCAAGCTGTAATTGCACTTGCGGGTGGTTTTGGAACATTAGAAGAGTTATCTGAAATGATTGTTCAAAAACAGCTTGGCTATAATAACAAGCCTATTGTTTTGGTTAATACGAATAATTATTATTCAAAATTGGATGAATTTTTTAAACAAATGATTAAGGAAAATTTTGCTACTATTGAAGCAAATGAATTATACTATTTGGCGAAAAATTCAAAAGAAGCTATCGAATATATCAATAATTATTCTTTTGAAAAAATCGATTATTTGGATAAAAAATTGAATTTGAACCAAAAAAATCAACCTTTAGTATAGTTTAAAATATAGAAAATGTAGTAAAATTAATATATAAGGATAGAATACTTGGGGAAAAATGCTGGACAATATTCATAGTGCAAGTTCTGAATCAATAATCCAAAATCAAGGCCTTGAAAGAATTACAGGCATTAATACTGTTACCAATCCGATTGAAAATGATAAAAATTATTTTATTGATGAATCGGAAATTTCAAACGCTGCATTTGAAAAATACCAAAGAGAAGTTGATATCAAAGAATTTAGCGAAATTTTGCTTTCAACCGATGAAAAAGAAGCCAATAGTTTGGTTTTAAATAAGGTTTTTGATGGCGAATTTTCAATTGATGATGATAATTTCTTAGCAGAACTTTTGGATAATTATGAATTTATAAATGATGTTACTAAAAAAGATTAAAAAATTAATTAAAAAGTACTATCATTTATATGTCTTGCGCCGTCGCTATTATAGACACGGCAAGTGTTTGTGTTGCGGTTGTTGTTGCGAAAATATTTATGTTCGCCATGGGAAAAATATAATTAAAACTAAAGAAGAATTTGAACAAATCAAAAAAATTGATGATTATCTTTTTTATCAAATAATTGAAGTGATTGGGCAGGATGATTTTGGGCTTATTTTTGAATGTACGATGTTTGATAAAGAAAAAAGATTATGCAAAAATCATAAAAATCGTCCGCCAATTTGCGTTAATTATCCGTCTGAAGAGATTTTTAAGATGGGTGCATGTTTAAAAGATGGGTGCGGATATTCTTTTGAGCCTATTGAAAAATTCTCGGAAGTTTTTAATAAAATTTCAAAAAAGCCAGTTAAAAATTTTGAAAACTCACTTGGTGACGTTACTTGGGAAGAGTTTAAAAATTAAAAGTATATAATCTGTCGTTGAATTTTTGGGCTTGAATAGCCATTTCAACGTTATGCACTCTAATATATTCAATGTCGTTATTTATGAAGTATGATGTAGCTAAAGCGCTTACAAAATCAGCGTCTTTAGGCTCTTTTGTGTTGATTATATCTTGCATAAAACGTTTTCTTGAAACGCCTGCTAAAATCGGATAGCCAAGAGCCTTAAATTCCGCTATTCTTTTCATTAAAGTGAAATTTTGTTCAATTGTTTTTGCAAAACCAAAACCAACGTCAATTATTATATTTTCTTTTTTAATGCCGTTTTCAATTGCAAATTGCGTTTTTTTGTATATTTCTTGATAAATTTCATCAACGATATTATTATAATCCACAAGCTCATCCATCGTTTTGGAATTGCCCCTAGAGTGCATTATAACAAGCTTTTTATCGTATTTTGCGCATAATTTTGCAAATTCAGGATTTGCCATAAAGCTAACATCATTGATTATATCAGCGCCGGCGTCAATTGCTGCCTTAGCGCAACCCAACGTCATAGTGTCAACACTAAGCTCGATATGTGGATAAGCCATTTTAAGAGCAGTTACAACGGGCGAAATTTTTTCAATTTCATATATAACAGAAACCAAATCAGCCTGCGGTTTTGTTGATTGTGCGCCTATATCAATAACTTCAGCCCCAGCTTCAATCATATCAATACTATGATTAATCGCTTTTTCAATTTCAAGATATTCGCCGCCATCCGAAAAAGAATTGGGAGTCACATTCAAAATCCCCATAATCTTGCTTCTTTTGGACGGTTTTGTTTCGATTTCAATTTGTTCTAAAATAACATCTGAAAGTTTTGATAATGAAAATGGTTGGTTTTGTAACTTTTTAGCAACATTTTCTAATTGAGCAATTGTGCCCGATAAAATGCAATCTGAAAAGCTGACAGAGCAATCTATAACCCCTCGATTAACCGCACAATCACACCCGACAGATAGAGCGGATTGCTTGATAATTGTGGCTTGCGAGGGTGTGACGTCAAAAATTTTTAACGATAAAAATAAATGTTTTTTAACTGCATGATTAACATAACTTGAATCAAATCCTACGGATTGAATTTCTTTATTTATAAATTTTTTTAAAACTGTCTTGGATAAAAATTGCATTTTTTTATTTAACTTATATAATGATAATACATATATTAAAGATTAAGCATAATATTAAGTCAAGGAGAATAAAATGGCAAATACTACAATTAATGTTGTTGAAAGAGAACAAGATAAAAACCCTCGCCAACTTAGAGCTGCTGGTCAATTACCTGCTTCTATCTATGGAAAAGGTATCGAGGCAAAAAATATTCAAATCGATACTCACGAATTTGAATTAGCATATAAAGCAAACAAAGAAGGCAATTGGGAATTAAAATTAGGCAAAGAAAAAATTAACGCTAAAATTCAAGAATTGCAAGTTAACTATGCAACAAACGAATACTTGAATGTTGAATTTCAAGCTATATAATTATTAATTTATTCATCTTCTTCAATGAATGATGTTGAAAAAATTTCTTGAGAATTCAAAGAGTCAACAAAATGGTTATATCTTTCCATTCTCAATTTTAACCAACTCAACATTGAATTAGAACCAACAATTTTAACAACACGAACGGGAGCAAAACAGTTTCTGGTCGTGTTGTATTTTTCTTCCATAAATGTTTGGCATTTGCAATTTAATTCATCGATTAAATCGTATAAAGTCCGAAGCCATGCCCCTTGGACGGATAATTCATCTACCTTAAATTCTAAAATCATAATCTACCTGTCTTTCCGTGACTGTGCAACAAATTTACTACTATAGTAACAGTATTCCACGTTAGACAAATTTATAACATTAAAATTTTTAAGATATTGCTTGTCTTATCCTATCTAAGCACGCATTTTTGGATATTTGCCATTCTCTTTTTGTAATTCTCATCACATTATAGCCGCAACGCTCCATTATAGCTTGCTTTTTCATATCGTTAAATTTAGCTGGGATATTATCTTCAACCCCATCAATTTCAATGACTGTTTTATTTATTACAATATCAGCTAAAACAGAACCCATTTCGACTCCTGCAAAAGCATTATCCTTAAATGATGGAAATTCTTCAATTATAGCGTCATAAACTTCTTTTTCAAAATCATTTTTAAACACATTTTTTTGCTCTTGTCTTGTGATTTTTTGAATGTATTCTAAATAATTCCTTAAAAGCCCCTCTGGAAGCTCGTTTATCGGTCTTGAAATGAAATTAATTAGTTTATGCCTTGCTCTTGTGATTGCAACGTTAAATAGGTTTGGTTTTTGCGCAAAAATAAGGCTTTGAGTGTGTGAATTTGGCGCAAAGGTCCAAGATAAAAGCATTATATCTCTTTCATCACCCTGAAAAGTGTGCGCTGTGCCTACATCAATTTGATGTTTTTCAATTGTTTCATTGTCAAAAACTTTTAAAATTGCTTTTTTAATCAAATCCACTTGCGCTCTAAATGGCGAAATAACGCCAATTGAGACAGGCGCTTTATCGGATTTTTTATCTTCTATGATTAATTCTTGAATAGTTTTAACCACTTCTTCGCACTCTGGTGTGTTTTTTGTTGCGTCGTGGTCAACTTTTCCGTCTTTTACAATTCTAAGTTCAACAATTTGAGAAGAATTGATATTAGGACTCATAACTTTCATTTTTCCGCCGTAAAATTCTTTGTTTGAAAAGTCGATAATCGCAGCAGGAGAACGGAAATGCTCGTCTAATAAAACAGGGGCTATAGAATAATAGTTTGCTAAATCAAACATAGAATTTTCTCTAAAGCGCCACATTAATTGGTATCTGTCCTCTATTCCATATTGGTTCAAAAAGCTTTGTTCTTTTGCTTTTTCAAGGAATGATAAGTGCGGCAATTGTTTATCATCCCCTACAATTATCGCTTTTTTAGCTCTATATAATAGCGGAATGCAGCTTGCTATGTCGCATTGAGAGGCTTCGTCGATTATTACAACATCAAACATTGCAGGTTTCAATGGGATTGTGTTTGAAACAGCGTAAGTTGTTGTACACCAGCAAGGAAAAGCAGCCAAAAGCGGCTTGAAATCTTCTTTTTCAAGAACTCTGCTTTGAAGATTTGCTTTTCTTGAAATTAATGATTTAGAGTGAATCATTAATCTTCTTCTTTTTGAAGCGTCTGATAATATGTTCTTTAATGCCGCTCTTCTCTTGTTTTTCAAGATATCGACAGCTAATTTCTTTTGTTTTGATTTTAAGTGTTTAATTCTTTTTAAAATTTGGTGTAAATTGCCTTTTGAAGCTATAGAATCTTCTATATCGGTCAATTTTGCCTCTTCTATAGCGGCGTTTAATTCGTAAGGCAATCTTTTCAGGATGTCTGAATTAAGGGCTTTGTTGATATTTAAAAGCTTTTTAATTTTTCGATAGTCAAAAAACAATTTGATTTTATCGAAAAATGATTTTTTGTATTTATTTTCAATCTCTTCAATTACTGAAAAGATTTTTTTAGCTTCATTAAGCTGTGCAATCTTTAATTTATCAACAATCAACTGCAAATCAGCAATTGAATCTTTCATCATTTCAAATTCATCATAAACATTTGTGTATTTTTTTTCTAATTCTAATATAGCTAAAGCGCTGTCTTCAAGGCGTTTTATGTCTTTTAAAAGCTCTTTCATATCGTCCGTATCGGCGGTCATATTGTCCGCATAGCCCGAATTTAGCTCGATTTTGTTTGATAAAAGCTCGGATAAATCCATATTTAATTGTTTTTGATAGCTTGCTCTACCTGCTCTAAGCGCTATATAAGGGGCATTTAGACTATTTAATCTATCTGCTACAACGTCAACTGCTTTATCCATTCTTGAAGCGAATAAAACCGTCTTATTGTTCGCAATTAAATGCGCCACAACATTAACTATAGTTTGACTTTTGCCTGTCCCCGGAGGTCCAAAAACAGATACAAAATCGTTTTGCTCAATATTTCTAATAACATCTTCTTGAGAATCCGATAAGTTCAAAGGTGTTACTGGGAAAAAGTTTTCAATTGCTTTTTCGTCCGTTTTAATCTCGCTTTGACCTGTGGATTCTAGAAATTCTTGATTTATAACGTTTAAAACAGTTTCTCTTATTGTTCCAGATGGTTTATCTGCTATTTGAATAAGTTCGTGCAAAACCCCTGCTGTTACTGATGGACGGGTTGTAAGAATAACTGCTTGAGTGTATTCAAGATTTAAACTATCCATTTTAACTTTTGGAGCATTTTGAATATTTTCAATTGAATCAAAGTCGAAATTGCCGTTTTCAATATCTTCTAGGACATTTTCTTCAATATTTCTATTGTAAAAATCGTTGTCATCTTGTTTTATGTCTGTAATTTGACCCAAATTCAAGGATATATTTATGTTTGGAACAAGGGATTTTAGGGTTGTTAAGAAGATATTTAATTTTTCCGTTGTCAAAGGCAAATCAGGAACAACATCCAATAAGCCCGACAACATAGCGTCTACTTCCTGTTCATCTTCTTTTTGAATTAATTGAGCAATAGCGCCTGTATTTAGGGAAATCACGTCTTCTTGAATTGTTAATTTCAAATTCATCCCGTCACGTTCAAGCTTAGCAGGAGCGTACAATAATGGGGTTAAAAATTCATTATTTTTCTTTGATTTGCCGTTTTTTCCAACCAAAAATAAATATCCGTAAATCAAATATTTATCTTTTTTGTTCATTTCTGATTGAATCATAAGCTCGGTCAGATATGAATTTGTGCCTTCCAACATCAAAGGCGTTTCAAAATTTGTAAAAACTTGTTCAGATCCATCTAAAAACGCCCATTTATTTTCTTTATCACCTTTTAAATTGCGAAAAGTAGACGATTTAACCTCTTCTCGAACGCAATCGTGAAGATAATTACATATTTTCTTTATAAAACTTCCTCTAAAAGCATTTTTAATGGCAACCGGTACGGCTTGTAGCATAATTTATCCTTAAACTCCTGTAAAACATAATAATTGTAACATATTTTTTACATTATTAGCAAAAAATATTTTTTTCATGCGTTGTATTTTCAAGGAAAAATATATGAGAGTAACTAAAATTAATGTTTCGCCAAATTTTGGCTATAATGCGCAATTTCACAAAGAATTGCAAGCAAAATTAAATTCAAGAAAAGATCTTCCGTTGGTTGCTAAAAAATTAGTTGAAATGGATAATCTTCTTTTGGAAATTGAAGATGATATTGTTGAGCTTGAAAAGAATAAAAGAAATACAAAAACAGACAGATATGACTATTTGACTGACGTTTTGATTAATTTCAGAAGTTCTTTTGCTCGTTCTATCGAAAGCGTTTTTCCAAGATTAAAATATTGCGAAAATGCTTCTAAAGATTATGCTACTGAAGCAAAACGCCCCAAAATGAATGATAACATGCAACTTTGGAGAGAGTGTCTGGCTTCTGAAACGGAGCAATATACATTAGTTAAACAAGAAGATTTGGATAAAGTTTTGCAATCTTCAAAAAAATCGTCGGATGAACCTAAAAAAGCAGAGGAAAGCATTATCCCAGCTGCGGTTTTAATTCAACCACCGTTTCAGCCGCTTGCAACACAGCAAGTTCAAGCTGCTAAGGCTAATGATAAAGAAGAAAACGTCGAAGTTGTTTCAAAATTCACACCAAGCGATTCATCTCCAAAAGGATTTGCTGATGTTGTTGATATGGATGATTTAAAAGAAAAATTCCAAAGTGATATCATTGAATATGCCAACCATCCTGAATTAGAAGCGCTTGATTTTGCAGAATACGGAATTAAAGCGCCCCACGGATATTTATTTTATGGACCTCCTGGGTGCGGAAAAACATACATTATTGAAGCACTTGCAGCCGAATCGGGTTTAGATATGTATAAAATGGATTTATCTAAATTTGGTTCAAAATTTATAAATCAAACTCAAAAAAATATTCAAAAAGCTTTTGACCAACTGGCGCAAGAACACCAAAAAACAGGCAAAAAGATTTTGTTGTTTATGGATGAATTTGATTCTGTTGCTTCTAAAAGAAGATACTCTGAAACAGGTGGCAGAGAGGATGATAAGGCGGTTAATGCTTTATTAAAATGTATTGATTCTGCTCGTGATAACGGAATTATTATAATTGCTGCGACAAATAGATACGACGGGCTTGACGCCGCTATAAAATCTCGTTTTGACTATGAAAAATTTGTCGGTTTGCCAAGCAAAAAATCAATTGCTTCTTTGGTTGCTTTTGAATTAAGAAAAAGTGGTAAAAAAGGCGAAAATCTTGCTAATAACCAAGAAGAAATAGAAAAAATTGCTGAAAAATTGGTTGGCTATTCAAATCGTTCAATATCTTTTATTATGGATAGCGCAAGAAGAATTGCCAAAAATGACAATAGAAGCGAGATAAAGCCAGAACATATTTTAAAGGCGATTGAGGAAAAAGATTTTGAAAAAACCAATAATAACGAATATCAAAAAAATTCTTCAAAACAAAAGTCTATTCTTGGTTTTGGAACGTTTTAGCATGACTTTAAACTAATTTTTTAAATTAAAATATTGATTGAATTTTTCTAAAACGATTTTTCGATTTTTAATCATCAAAATTGGAAGATATAATAAATTTGATAGCGTTGTTAAATTTGCCAAAAAATAGTTCGTTTCATTTGTCAACTGTTCATTTTGGACAGGTTTTGGGCAAGTGCAACATTTTTGAGTACAGATTTTTTTATCTTTGTTTAATTTAAAATTATAATCATTCACGTTTCCAAGATAATTTGATTTGATAAATCTTGATGAATAACATCTATACGCCCTGCCATCAGGATAAATTACACAGCTGTAACATCCGCTATAACAGTATTTTGCGTAGCTAACAGGTGGAATATTAAATTGAAATTCGCTATCATCTTTTAAATAAGTTGTTAAAAATCTGATTTTTTGATATTCAAAATCAATACCTGTATTTTTGCTAAAAATTTCAAGTTGTTTTATTTTTTCTTTTTTGTCATTGTCGATATTATAAATTGGAATTAAGAGCTTAACCTTTGTGGATGGCGGTTTTAGCTTGATAAAATCATCTAATTTATCAAGAAAATGATTAAAATTTTTAATCTCATCAAGATGGCAACTTATGTCAAATTTGTTTAGATTATCGTCTAAAATATTAAAAATTCCTTGATAAACCTCAATCGGAAAGGAAAGATTGGAAATTAGATTTATTTTAAAATTTAAGTTTTTGATTTCTTTAATTAAATAGTAAAAATCAGGGTGCAAAATGGCTTCGCCGCCCGTTAAAGTTATTTCAAAGTCGTTATCAATCTTTGTTAAAAAATTCAAAAAAGAATTAATTGTTTTTTTATCTGCGCTTTGTTTGTCTGTTGTTTCGTTTTTGCTTTGCGAACAATAAGCGCATTTATATGTGCAATTTTGCGTGATTATAAAATCTATGAATTTGCTAATCATGTTAATTATTGTAACAAAAAACAAAAAATATTTAAAGAATAACAAAAAAAGTCCGTATATATTAGTGTAGATAAAAGGTGGCAATTATGAAAATTGAAAATGTTAATGAAATTACAAATATTAATATTATAGATGAATTAAGTGAATACAACGAAAATGACGTTGAATTTTTATCTGATTTCATTGAACCGATTGGAAACGGAATTGAATTAAAAGGAAACGGATTTTCAGACGGATGCGGAAATGGTTATAATATGGAAAATTTGATGAAAAAGATTGAATTTTAATTGTATTGTTATTACCAAAATATTATGAAAAAGATTTAAAGCCTCTATATTAGAGGCTTTTTGTTGTAATAAAAAACTCCTGAGAAAAATTCCACAGGAGTTTTTAAAATTTATTTTTAGAAGATTAATATCTGTAGTGAACGAAAGCTTTGTTTGCTTCAGCCATTTTGTGTGTATCTTCTTTTTTCTTAACAGCTGCGCCCATTGAATTTGAAGCGTCCATGATTTCGTTTGTTAATTTTTCAATCATAGATTTTCCGCCTCTTTTTCTTGCTGCTTCAATAATCCATTGAGAAGCAAGAGCAGCACCTCTATCAGGTTTAACGTCGATTGGAACTTGATAAGTTGAACCACCGATACGACGAGCTTTAACTTCGATTAAAGGTGTAGCGTTTGTAAGCGCTTTTTTGAATGTTTCAATAGGTTCTGATTTAGTTTTACCTTGAACTTGTTCCATTGTTGTGTAGAAAATTCTTTGAGCAACAGATTTTTTACCTTTTTTCATTAATCTGTTGATGAATTTTGCGATATCTACACTATTATAAATTGGATCTGGAGCTGGAATTCTTTTAGCTGGTTTAGATCTTCTTGACATTATTAATTAACCTTTCCTTATTTTTTAGCTTTAGCTTTTTTAGTACCGTATTTAGATCTTGATTGTGTTCTGTTTGCAACACCTTGAGTATCTAAAGTACCTCTGATGATATGATATCTAACACCAGGAAGGTCTTTAACCCTGCCACCTCTGATCAGCACAACAGAGTGCTCTTGTAAGTTGTGTCCGATACCTGGGATATATGAAGTTACTTCAAATCCGTTTGTTAATCTAACACGAGCAACTTTTCTCATTGCAGAGTTAGGTTTTTTAGGAGTTGTAGTATAAACTCTTGTGCAAACCCCACGTCTTTGAGGACAGCTTGTAAGAGCTGGTGATTTTGTTTTATCTTTAATTTTTCTTCTTTCTTGTTTGATTAATTGATTAATTGTAGGCATATTTTCCCCTTAATAGTAGTTACTGTACTAACTATTACATAATAAACAAGGTTCAAAGTCAATATTTTTTTGTTCTTTAATTATTTATTATTAACTTTTGTTAAAAAATGCTATAATTTGGATATGGATAACAAAAAAATTATTGATAAACTCGAGCACGATTTGTCGCATTTTATGATTGAAGAAACATGTAAAAATGACCCGTCTAAAAGAGGGTCGCCTTCGATGTATAAATACAAAGGGCTGAATATATCGGCAGATACAACAACGACTGTTCCTGAAAAAACAATAAAAGTCAGAATTGGCGCTCTTGAAGCCGAGTTTAAAATTGATAGCGGAGATAAGATGTCAGGCGCATTAGAGCCTGATGATGAAAGGAAAATATTCCTTTGGATGAACAGAAATGAAAATCATTATTATATGAAATCGCTTTTTATTAAGCGCCAAGCGAAAAAGACCCTTCCAATCGTGCCTTTTGATTTAGAAGATGTTTTTGAAAAAGATTAATCTTCTTTCTGAAAGCCTTTTAAAAGCTCGCTAGAGTAGCTTTCAAAGCTGTTTTCAAGAATTGATTTTCTTAAATCTTTTGCTAATTTAATTAAAAAGTGAATATTATGAATGCTTAAAAGCGTTGCAGCAGTTGACTCTTGGGTTCTGAATAAGTGTCTTATATATGCTTTTGTATGATTTTTACATGCCCAACAGTCGCATTTTTCATCCAACGGAGAAAAATCTCTTTCAAATTGCTTATTTTTGATACATTTGTTGCCGTTATAAGTGAAAAACGTTCCATGACGTGCGTTTCTTGTTGGCAACACGCAATCAAACATATCAACGCCATAGCTTATTCCGTTAATCAAATCAACCGGAGTGCCTACTCCCATAAGGTATCTAGGTTTATCAAACGGCAAAAGCGGAGCGGTGAATTTTGTTATTTCATTTTTAATATCAGTAGGTTCGCCCACTGAAACTCCGCCAATTGCAAAACCCACAGCGTCAAATTTTGAAACAAATTCGGCACTTTCTTTTCTAAGATCTTCAAAAAATGCTCCTTGAACAATAGGAAAAAGTGCTTGATTATATTTTTTATGCGCTTCAAAACATCTTTCTAACCAGCGTTTTGTCTTTTCTAATGCAGCTCTTGCCTGTTCATAAGTGCAAGGATATGGCGAACACTCGTCAAAAGCCATAATAATGTCTGCGCCTAAATCTTCTTGAATTTGCATTGATTTTTCGGGCGAAATAAAGTGTTTTGAACCGTTTTTAGGGTCAGAAAAATAAACCCCATCTTCTGTGATTTTTCTTAATTTTGAAAGTGAAAAGACTTGAAAACCGCCTGAGTCGGTTAAAATAGGTTTTGGAAAATTCATCCATTTATGCAATCCGCCTGCTTCTTTGATTAATTCTGTGCCTGCTCTTAAATACATGTGATAAGAGTTTGCAAGGATTATTTGAGCGCCTGCTTCTAAAATTTGGTCATTTGTTAAGGTTTTAACAGTTGAATTTGTTCCAACAGGCATAAATATTGGCGTTTCAATTATTCCGTGCGGAGTTGAAAAAAGTCCGGCACGAGCATTGCTCTTGTCGGAACTTTTTAATATTTCAAAATTAAAATAATCTTTATATGACATCTATTGCTTAATTCCACCGTGTTCGTCAACTAAAATTTCAAACATTGTTTTGTAGTTGTCGCAAATTTCGCTTTCGTTGAAATATAAATTCATTTCACGAGTTGCACTTTCTTGGCAATCTGAAGCATGGATTAAGTTCATTGTTGAATAGCTTGAAAAATCAGCTCTGATTGAACCGTCATCAGCTTCATCAGGACGAGTTGAACCTACTATGTGGCGAACACCTTTAATAGCGTTATTTCCTTCAATTACCATTGCAACAATCGGACCTGAAGTAATAAAATGGATTAATTCAGGATAAAATGGTTTTCCAAAGTGTTCTTCATAGTGTTTTGCTGCAATTTCATCTGTCACTTTCATCATTTTCATAGCAACAATTTTATATGATTTATCTTCAAATCTTTGAATTATTCTACCGATTAAGCCTCTTTTAACACCGTCTGGCTTAACTGCAACAAAAGTTCTTTCCATATCTACCTCTTTTAAACTACATTGTAATTAGAACACAAGTATCAAAAATAATCAAATTCATATTAAAACTTAAAAAAGTAAATTTTTATTAATATTCTTTCCTTAATTTGAATTTTTCCTTATAATGAGTTTATTAAGTATTACGGAATTAATCGGATATTAGTAGGAGTTTATAATGTATAGAACCAATAGCAAATATGGCTATGGAATATCAAGCAGAAGCAACGGTGCAAATGAAGATTTTTATTCAAATATCAATACGGCAGTTGCGCTTGCAAAAACCCATGTTCCAATGAAACATAAACAATTGGCTTCTAACTATGTCTTAATTAAAAAGATATTTGGTTCTTGCGCTGCAATAATTCCTATAACTAATACAGATAGGGCAACTTTGGCTCGTCATGGCTTTGCGCAGCTTGAAAACACATCAATTTCAAATATGAATAGACAAATCGAACAGTTGAAAAACTGGGCAAATAGCGGAGATATCTTATTAAGCGCTTATGCAAACGAGTTATTTGAAATTAGAATTAAAGAATTAAAATATATAAGATTGACTGTTACAAGTGGAAGAAGTGTGGAATTTAAAGAGGGGTATAAGGCTTTAGAAAAATATATTGAATATATTGCTCGCTAATTTTTCAAAAATTAATTTTTATTAAGAAGAAATACCCCAAAGATATTGAAAAATTGCAATTAAATGTTATTTTTTAATTAGGAGGAAACCATGAAAAAATTATCAGTTATATTTTTTAGTTTATTGCTTTTATCATGCCAAAATGTATTTGCCGTTAACGAAAAACACGCAATTACTCCAAACGATTTTTCATCTGAAGATGAATTTAATTTTAACGACAATTCATATTATATAACAGATGAACAACTTCAAGACGCTCAAGAAATTGATGTTATTGAAAATAAAACAGATTTAAGAACAAAAATCATCAACTCAGGACACTTTACTTCTGATACTGCTACAAAAACTTACATTCCAATTAACAAAATACAAAAATAATTAGCTTTGTATTTCTTCTTGTTGATTGGCTTCAAAGTTTTCAATTTCTTTAATTGCATCTGGCAATATCTCTTTAAAGATTTCAACAAGATCGGGGTCAAACTGTCTGCCTGCGCATTGTTCAAGAATAGCAAGTGCTTCTTGTGGAGTTTTTCCTTTACGATAAGCACGATTTGAAACCATAGCGTCAAATGCGTCTGCTATGGCTATAATTCTTGCGCCAAGCGGAATTTCATCACCTTTCAAACCGTTTGGATAGCCGTTTCCATCATAATATTCGTGGTGATATCTGATTATATCAATAACTTCTGATAATTGTTTAATATCCTCTAGTATTTTAACCCCATAGCCAACATGGAGCTTGATTTGATTGTATTCTTCAGGCGTTAGAGCTTGAGTTTTATTTAGGATGTCTTCCGCTACTCCTATCATTCCGATATCGTGCAAAAGTCCTGCTAATTCAATTCTAGACACTTCTTCGGGGCTAAGAGCCAATTTATTAACCATTTTAAGAGCATAATAAGCAACACGTTTGCTTCTTCCTAATGTAAAGGAATCTTTAGCGTCAAGCGCTTCAATAATTGCTTTAATAGTTCCAGAGAATAAATCTTTCAAATCTAAGATTAATTTTTCGTTTTCCATTTTTAATCGATAAGTTTCAAGAGCTGATTCAACAACCATAAGAAGCTCTTCGGGGTTATATGGCTTTTTAATGTAGCGATAAATTTTTGCATAGTTAATAGCGTCAATCAAAATTTTGACATCAGAATATGCTGTAACCAAAAGGCGCATTGTGTTTGGCTGAATGTCATAAACTCTTTTTAAAAATTCAACACCATCCATGATTGGCATTTTGTGGTCTGATAAAATGCAATCAAAAGTTTCTGTTTTTAAAATTTCAAGGGCTTCAATTGCGCTTTTGGCCTTGACTACTTCATATTTTGAGCGCAAAGTTCTATATAATAATGCTAAATTATCTTCTTCGTCGTCTACAATCAATAAGCGATATTTTTGCATTTATTTATACTCCGTTTTCTTCTTTAATTTCTTCTATTATTTCTTTGTCTGTTAATAATTCGTCTTGCGGTTTTTCAGAGTGGTTAATTGGCAGGGTTATAGTAAATTTTGTGCCTTTACCAACTTCTGAATCAATTTCAATTGTGCCACCATGGTCTTTAATAACACGATAAGATATGCTCATGCCAAGCCCTGTGCCTTTTCCGACTGCTTTTGTTGTGAAAAACGGGTCAAAGACTTTTGAAATATTTTCTTTGCTTATGCCTGAGCCTGTGTCGATAAATTCGATTTTAACATTTTCATCTTGTCTATAAACGTTGATTGTCAACGTGCCTGTCGGTTGCATAGCGTCTTGAGCGTTATCAATAATATTCATAAACACTTGATTTAATTGACCGCCATAAGCCTCGATTTTAGGTGCGTCAGGCGAATAGTTCTTAACAATTGTAATTCTGTTTTTAAGTTTATTATTTAAAATATTTAAAGTTGTATCAATTTCTTTTGGAATATCAAATTGTGTAAGAACTCTTTCTTCCATTCTTGAAAAATTCTTCAAATCCAAAATAATATTTTTTGTTCTGTCTGTTCCTTCTTTGCAACTTCTGATTAAATCGTTAATATCAGTTCTTAAGAAATCAAGGTCGATATCTTCTTTTAGTTTTTTAATTTTTTGCTTAATATCATCAGGGAAATTCTCGCTATTTGCTTCATATAAGTCAATTAGACTCATCAAATCGTCAACATAGTTTTGTAAAATTATGATGTTTCCGTGGATAAAATTAACAGGATTATTGATTTCATGTGCAATTCCTGCTACTAATTCACCAAGTGAGCGCATTTTTTCGCTATGAACCATCATTGCTTGAGTTTCTTGAAGCTTGTAATTCGCTTGTTCTAGCGCTATCGTTCTTTCTTGAACCTTTAGTTCTAATGAAGAATATAATTCATTTAATTGGAAACCCATTTGATTGTATGAAAAAATCAAGTCGTTAACTTCTTCAAAAGGTGATTTTTCAACTTTAATGCTAAAATCCCCGTCTGTGATTTGTTTTGCGGCTTTAGACAATTGTTCCAGCGGTTTAGAGATGAGATTGGCTATAGTAATCGCAAGCAAAATTCCTATTGCTATAACTAAAAGCATAATATTCAACATTGCTTTAATGATTGTTGCATAGTATTCTCTCATTGTGTTTTCAGATTGAATACCAAAATATACCGTTTGATTTCCTATTTTTTTAGATAAGTGTTGAACTTCGCTTTTCGGATCATTTTTTAATTTATTGTATGTGTCAACCGTGTCTTTTCCAAAAATTATTTCGTTTGTTCGATTATCTTTAACAAATGAATAGGTTAAAAGTTCTTCTTTTCTTAATAATCCAATGATTGATTTTGTAGATGAAAATTCGCCCTTAGCTGAATCAAGTTTTAAGGATTGAACAAGAATTGTTGAAATTGAATATCTTAATTTATAAATGTCTGATTCATAAGCGCTTGCAAAGTTTTTCAGGTTGAACAGCGTGTATGCCGTAAAAATACTAACTACAACGATTATAATCAATATGATTAACATTGAAAGATATACGCTCAATTTCACATTAAAAATGTTTTTTATTTTCATCTAAACTCCTATATCACTCAAATTGTCGCTTGAATCTGCTGTTTCTGGAATGCTTGAAAACATACTTGGAATTTCATAAGCTTTTTCGTCGCTTACAAGGACTTGTTTTTTTGCTGATGACTTATTATTCACAGCACAATCTAAAATTTTTCCTATTATGTGTCCGACAAACCAACTGCAGAAAGCAGCAGGGATGATGATTTTAAGCATAAAAAATGCTGTATATAAATCCAAAGTAAAATTATTTAAAAGAGACAAAATTGAAAGACCTACAATTGAGATTGTAGAAAATAAACAAGACAGATATTTTGAATAGTTTATTTTTTCCTGTTTGGCTTGCATTTTTGACTCTAAATTATATCGTTATTTTTATTTTGAGATTCCATTTTAATTTTGAAAGCATATTGAACTAAAACAACTCTGTCCATATTTTCAAGATTTATAAATTTGCCTGAAATTGTGTAGTTGTTTTCGTTTTTAATAATTCTAATTGGTTGAAATTCGCATTCTATAACCATATTTCCGGATAAAGTTATAGTGATTTTGTAATGTTTTTCTTCTTCTAATGGAGCTTTTGCGACAAATTTCAAACCGCCGGCTGAAATATCTTCAATATTTTCAATAAAATCAGGGGCAAGGTCTGAAAAAACAACTGTTCCGTTATTTATTCCAACACGAGAGTATTCTCTTCTTTGAATTATACTATAATCGTCCACTATGGCGATTTTTGCGATATTATCATTTATTGAAGTGATTTTTGTTTCAAAATAAATCAATCCGATGTTATTTGTTCCAAAAACTTCAACGCTCGAACCAACTTTATAATCGTTTAGTTCTTTTGGATCTAATAAATTTAATTTTATTTCAATTTCATTGTCTAAAACATTAACAACGTCAAATGTTCCGGCACTTTTGAAGTTTTGCGGAATGATTTTAAAATCTTTGACTGATTTGATTAATTCTTTCATAAATATCCTTATTTTATACAGAAACCGGATTTACACGAATAATACCTACTGTTTTAGCTTTGATATTGTTCGCTATTTCATTATAAGACATAATTGTTATTTGCGGATAGGTTCGCTCGATTAAACGTCTAAAAATCAACCGTATGGGTGAACCGCATAAGATTACAGGTTGATTTCCCGTTGTTTGGATTACTTTTTCAAATTCTTTATTCAGGCTCGCCATCAATTTTTGAACAAAATCAGGCTCTAAGCTTAAGCTTTCGCCATCGGGATTTATTCCTTTAAATATTGTTTGTTCAACCTCGTGGGTCATTGTAATAGCCAATAATTCGCCCGTATCGGAAAGATTTTGCTTGCAGATATTTCTTGATAAAGCAATTCTAACTTGTTCTGTTAGGTAGCTATAGTTCTTGTTAATCTTATATTGCAAGCTCATTGTTTCTAAAATTGTTTTAATGTCCCTAATTGAAACTCTTTCTTTTAGAAGATTTTGCATAATTTGCTGAACATCCGCCGTTGTTAATTCTTTCATTAAATCGTTAACATAAGTGTCTGAAACTTCTTTTTTAAGATTATCAATTAATTGAGCAACGTCGGCTCTTGTTAGGATTTCGGCTGCATTTTTCTTGATAACTTCCGTTAAATGCGTTGACATAACGGCGCTCGGGCTAACAACGGTGTAGCCTGCGGCTTCTGCGTATTCTTTATCTTTTTCGGTTATCCAAATTGCAGGCAAGTGAAAAGCAGGCTCAATTGCGCTAATCCCTTTGATATTACTATCTTCGGCGCCGCCCATAGAATTCATTGCAAGTTGACGATCAGGATAAACTTCCCCTGTTTCGATTGTTACCCCTTTGAGCTTGATTTGATAAGTGTTTGGCGGAAGTTGAAGATTATCTCTAACCCTTATAGATGGCAGAACTATACCAAGGTCAAGCGCTGTTTGACGCCTGATTTGAGAAATTCTATCCAATAAATCTCCGCCTTTTTGAACATCCAACAAACCGACAAGTCTGTAACCTATTTCAATTTCTAATGTTTCAACTGCTAAAAGCTCTAAAACACTTTCTCTTGTTGCTTTTTTTCTTTTTTTGCCAAGCTTTTCGGCTTTTTTGGCTTCTTGTTCTGCTTCTTTTGCTTTTTTGGTGTTTTCAATTTTTTCTTGATATTTTTTATAACCAAATATGCCTGAAGCTGCTGATACTGCGATAAATGGAATGGTTGGCATTCCTGGAACTATACCCATTAATAATAATAATCCGCTAATAATTCCAAGAACTTTTGGGTTTTGAAACATTTCAAGTCTGATATCTTCAGAAAGTGAATTATCAGAACCTGAAGCACGAGAAATAATTAAACCTGTTGCAGTTGAGATAATTAAAGCAGGAATTTGAGAAACCAAACCATCCCCAACCGTTAAAATTGTATATGTTGCAAGAGCGTTAGCAGGCTGCATTTTTAATTGAACAATACCGATAATCAAACCGCCAACAATATTAATAACAGTGATAATTATCCCTGCTGTAGCATCACCCTTTACAAACTTTGAAGCACCATCCATAGTGCCATAAAAATCAGCTTCCCTTAAAAGAGCTTTTCTTCTTCTTTTTGCTTCTTTTTCGTCAATCAATCCGCTGTTTAAGTCGGCGTCGATTGAAAGTTGCTTCCCTGGCATAGCGTCTAATGTAAATCTTGCTGAAACTTCAGCAACACGCCCTGCACCACCTGTAATAACCATAAAGTTGATAATTACAAGAATGATAAATATTACAGCACCAACGACATAGTTTCCGCCGATTACAAATTGTCCGAAAGATGAAATAACAGAGCCTGCGTTAGCGGTTAAAAGGATTAATCTTGTTGATGTTACGTTTAACCCTAATCTAAACAGTGTCGCAATCAATAGGATAGTTGGAAAACTTGAGTATTCAAGCGGTTCTTTGGTGTATAAGCAAACAAGTAAAATTAATACGGATAGAGAAATATTTAAGGTTAATAATAAGTCTAAAAGCTGCGCCGGAATAGGGATTACCATCATTAAGACAATAGTAACCAAGCCAATCGCTAAGATTATGTCGTTATTTTTAAGTAAAGACTTAAATTTTTCCAAAATACTATCCGAAATATAGACTATATAACATCAACATTATAAAATATCGTTTTTTAAAAAGTCAAAAACTAAACAAAACATTACATTTATCTATTTTTTTGACTTTGAACATATCTTAAAATTTCAGCAACCGCAACATATAATTCTTGCGGAATAATTTGATCAACTTCGACCATTTTATATAAACTTCTTGCAAGTGGCTTATTTTCAACAATTGGAATATTATTATTTTTTGCAATTTCTCTAATCTTAAAAGCAACAAAATCAACTCCTTTCGCTAAAACCACAGGAGCAGGGGCTTTAGCGGGATTATACATCAGAGCAACCGCAAAGTGCGTTGGGTTGACAACAACAACATCTGCTTCTTTAACTTTCGACATCATCTTTTGTTGCATTATTTTCATTTGGAAAGAGCGGATTTTTCCTTTAATTTTAGGGTCACCGTCTGTTTGTTTTCTTTCTTCTTTAACTTCTTCTTTTGTCATTTTGATGGATTTGCGGTATTCATAATCTTGATATTTTTTATCCAAAAAACCAATCACAATAAGCAAAATACATATATCAATAAATATTTCTAAAATAATAGAAGATACAACAACAAAACCCGTTGACGGGTCTGCGCCAAGCAAGCCTAATAAATCATTTCTTCTTTTTAAAACAACCTTAAAGCCAATCATACAAACGGCTATAAGTTTAATTATTGATTTAACAAATTCAACCATTTGTCTTGGTTTAAAAATATTAATCTTATCCATAAACTGTTTCATAGCACTTGATGGTTTTAACTTGTCAAACCTTGGTTTTAGAGCTTCTTTTGCAAAAAGTGCTCCTGTTTGAAGTCTTAAAATTAAAATGGCGCAAATTACAAGAACAACGAAAAATAGTCCTATAATGCTGATATAATCCATAAAATATGGCGCAAGAACAGACACAAAGTCATTATCCGAAATGTGTTCAGGTTTTAAATTTGAAAAAGTATCCTCTAACATGCTTTGCATTTTTGAAAGCATATTATTTCCTTGGATACATAAAAATCCAAGTCCGCAGCTTAAAAGCAAAGATGATGTAAAATCTTGGCTTTTTGATATATTACCTTTATCTCGCTCCTTGCTTTTTCGTCGCTCGGTGGCTTCTTCGGTTCTTTCGCTTTGGTCGTTTGCCATTTAAAAAGTTTCCTTTGATTTTAAGTGAAAACGCTCATAATCGTTTCCATATATTTTTTAATTATATTTTGAATAAACATATTTGTTGCTGATAAAAATGCAAGCATTAAAAACAGCCCGATATATATTTTGATTGGAATTGCAACCATATAAACATTCATTTGAGGCATCATTTTGCTCATTAAACCTAATAAAATATCGCAAATTAAAAGCACTGAAAAAATAGGCAGCGCAAGCCCGAACGCTATTTTGAAAAGTTGAGAAAATAATTGCACAATAGCTGAAACTACATTGGTATCAACAGGTACAAAAACCCCCATCGGAACAGCTTGAAAGCTATTAAAAATCACGGTAAACAAGTATTGATGTGCTCCGGTTGCAATGAAGATTATTAAAGCAAGATAAATATATAAACTTGAAATCATATTTGTGCTTGTTCCGCTTGTGGGATCAAGTGCTTCGGCGATTGATAATGACATTTGGATGGATAATGTATTTCCGGCTATTCTAATTGCTTCTATTATCAAATTTGCCATAAAACCGATAACATAGCCAATAAAAAATTCACACAACATTAAAATTATAAATTCAGGCATGCCATGCGGAATTATAAAACTTTTTGAATGAACCACAAGAGGGTAAAAAATAAAAGCAATTAAAGCGCAAAACCATATTTTAGTCATATTTGGCATATTTATTGAAGAAAAAAACGGTGCCGAAATAAACATGCCTGTAATCCTTGTCATAACAAGCATAAAGACTACAATATTATATGGTGAAAAAAGGTTTATTAAGCTTGGAGCAGTTGACATTATCTAAAATTCCGCTCCTCATTGAATAAAAACTTTAATATAGTCAAACATCTCTTTGACGGTTGATGTGAATATATCTATCATCCACGGAGTGCAAACGATTAAGACAATCAACGCTGCAAAAATTTTAGGAACAAAAGTTAAAGTTTGTTCTTGAATTTGTGTAACAGATTGAATAATGCTAACCGTTAATCCCACAACAATTGCGCTCAGCAAAATTGGAGCTGCTATTACCATAATTAGCATTATTGTTTTTTGAAATATTGTTAAAAATAAAGTTTCATCCATAAACTACGTTACAAACCCCTCTATTAAAGATTTTGTCACCAAGAACCATCCGTCAACCATTACAAACATAATTAATTTGAAAGGCATTGCAATTGTTGTTGGCGGCAAAAACATCATACCCATTGAAACCAAAACCGAAGCCACAACAAGGTCTATAACCAAAAACGGCAAAAACACAACAAAACCGATTTTGAATGCTGTTTTTAATTCAGATAAAACAAAAGACGGAATTAAAACATAAGTCGGCACATCTTGTTTGTTTTTTGGTTTTTGAATTTTTGATAATTTAACAAATAGTGCAAGTTCGCTCTCGTGTGTTTGTTTAAACATAAAATCTCTTATTGGAACTAAAGAGTTATCAAGCGCTTGTTGCTGTGTTATGGCGTTTTTCATATATGGCTGATAAGCTGTATCATTGATTTTAGCTAAAGTTGGCGACATGACAAAAAATGTTAAAATGAGTGCAAGCCCAACAATAACTTGATTAGGCGGAAGATTTGCAACCCCTATTGCTTGACGAGTTAAGGAAAGCACGATAACAATTCTTATAAATGCCGTTGTCATAATGATTATACTCGGCGCAAGGGTTAGAATTGTAATTAATATAAGGATTTGCACCCCTTGAGTAAACTCTTGCGGAGTGTTAACGCTTTGCATACCTATGTTTATGTTTGGTAAATTAAGCGCAGCTTGAGTTTGAAGCGCTGTGAATAAATATGCTAAAGCAAAAAATAATATACTTTTTAATTTTAAAAATCTGGAAAACATCTATCTATCCGTTAATCTCCTCAACCATTAATAAGATTATAGTATAAAACATAAATCATAAACAAAAAATAATATTTTATCGTAATAAAACGTAAAAAATGCTCCTAAAAAAGGAGCATTTTTTTATTGTAAATATTCGCCCATGGCTCTGAATTTATTATATCTATCATTTCTTAATTCTTCGCTTGACATATTTTTATATTCATCAAGTGATTTAACAAGAGCAGTTTTAAGATTTTTTGCCATTAATTCTGCGTCATAATGCGCTCCGCCAACGGGTTCTTCTATAACTTCATCAACTATGCCATATTTTAACAAGTCTTTTCCTGTAATTTTTAATGCGTCAGTTGCTCTTTGAGCCATTGAAGCGTCTTTCCAAAGGATTGAAGCGCAACCTTCAGGAGAAATTACAGTGTAATAAGCATGTTCTAAAATCATAACTTTATTTGCAACAGCTAAGCCTAAAGCTCCGCCTGAACAGCCTTCACCTGTTACAACAGCAATAACGGGAACTCCCAGTTTTGCCATTTCTTTTAAATTGAAAGCAATCGCTTCGCCTTGACCTGTTTCTTCTGCCATCATTCCGGGGTATGCGCCCATAGTGTCAACTAAAGTAATAATCGGCATATCAAAACGATTAGCATGTTCATATAATCTTAAAGCTTTTCTGTAGCCTTGTGGTTGAGGCATGCCGAAGTTGCACTCAAGATTTTCTTTTGTGGTTTTGCCTTTAACTGTTCCGATTAACATAACGTTATGACCGTCAATTGTTGCTATTCCGCCTGCAATTGCTTTATCGTCAAAACCGTGTCTGTCGCCGTGAAGTTCGATAAAATCATCACACATATAATGAACATAATCGCTAAAATTTGGTCTTTGCGGATGACGTGCTATTTGCAACTTTTGATATGGTTGCAATTTGTCATATAATTCTTTTTTATACACTTCTGTTTGTTCTTCCAATTTCTTAATCTCTTCGTCGTAGTTAATATTTGTATCTACACTCATTCTTTTAAATTCTTCTATTTTATCTTGAATTTTATATATCGGTTTTTCAAAATCAAGTACTTGAACTCTTTTATCGCTCATAGTTTTATCCTATTTTTTTGTGTGCATTTTAATAAGTTTTGATAATTTTTCTTTCATATCTTTTCTTTCAACAATAAAGTCGATTTGACCATATTTTAAAAGATATTCTGCTGTTTGGAAATCCGCAGGAAGTTTTTGTCTTATTGTTTGTTCGATTACACGTCTGCCTGCAAAGCCAATACGAGCGCCTTTTTCGGCAATTATTATATCTCCGATTGTTCCAAATGAAGCAGTAACACCGCCAAAAGTCGGTTCGCATAAAACGGTTATATATAATAATTTTGCTTCGTTTAATTTTGCAACAATACAGCTTGTTTTTGCCATTTGCATTAAGCTTAGCGCACTTTCTTGCATACGAGCGCCGCCTGAGGATGTGAACACAATTGATGGCAATTTATGTTCAAGTGCGTATTCTAAAATTCTTGTTATTTTTTCGCCAACAACAGAACCCATTGAACCGCCCATATAGTCAAAATCCATAACCGCAATAGCTGCTTTTTGACCGTCTATTTCGCAAGTTCCAACAACAACAGCATCATCCAACCCTGATTTTTCGTGGGCTTGAACTTGTCTTGTTTTATAGGATTGAGTATCCACAAATTCAAGAGGGTCGGTCGGTTTGATGTTTGTAAACATTTCGGTGAATGTGTCTTTATCTGCAATGATTTTAATGCGTTCTTTTGCGCCAATTCTAAAGTGATAATCACAATTTGGGCAAACCATTAAATTATTATCTAAATCTTTTTTAGGCAACTGTGAATTGCAATTGTAACAAAGTGTCCAAAGTTTTCCGACAGAATCATCAATGTGAACATCTTTATCACGTGCTTCAAGTTGTTGTGTTTTCCTTTTATTAAACCAATCGGTTAAGCTCATAAAATTTTCCCCATTCAGTAATTAATTGAAATTATAGTATAAAAAAATTAGAAAATGCAAAATGTAACAAAATGTGATTGTTGTGTTAAAAATGTAAATATTTGTTAAATTTTTAATTAAAAAAATTAAAAACTGGCAAAAAGTTTGAAAAAAATGTTTTGTATGAGCATTATTACTGCTTGGGGGAAATAGATGACAACACAAGGCTTTGTAGAAATTGTTAAGGGTTCTAGGGGAATTTATGTTCCTAATCAACATTTTAAAAATTTTGGTCAAAATGTGAATTTTAAATCGATTGCAAGCGTTATTCCGCCTGATGCTATTGAAATAGGCTGTAAAAACAAAAATTATGCTGATGTATTCACAGAAGCTATCCAAAGCATTAAAAATTCATCAACAAAAACAACTGCCCTAGGGTGTTCTATTTTCCTTGCTATTTTATATTTGGGTTATAGATTGTTTAATAAATCGACAGAATCGGCAAAACCAGTGAAAAATGATACAAATAATCAATAAGTTTTTGATTTTTTAAGATGTTTTTTATAGAATTTTTATATGGAATTTCAAGTATATAAAATACATTCAGATTTTTATTATGTTAAAGATTTATGCGATAAACAAGAATATACTTGCAAATTGAAAGAAACGATTAAAAAACAAAAGATTGATGTTTTTGTTGGCGATTTTGTTGAATTGTCCGAAGAAAAGGATAAGATTGTCTCTGTTGTTAAAAGGAAAAATCAAATTCCTCGTCCAAAGGCTTCAAATATAGATTTAGCCCTTGTTGTGGCTAGTTTAAAAGAGCCCGATTTAGATTTAATACAGTTAAATCGTTATTTAATTTTTCTAAAATATCATAATGTCGATACGGCAATTTGCTTTAATAAAGAGGATTTGGACGATAATCTTGAAAATAATATTAAAAATATAAAAGATATTTATGAAAAATTGGGCTATAAAATATTTTTTATTAGTGCAAAAAATAAAATTGGACTTGAAGAATTAAAAGAATATATAATTAATAAGACTACAACCCTTGTAGGCTCTAGCGGAGTAGGAAAATCAACCCTTTTAAATTCTTTGAATTTTAAAAACGAAACCACTTTAAGAACGCAAGATGTATCCTCTAAAACCCAAAGAGGACGCCACACAACAAGACATTGCGAAATTATTGAATTTGATAAATTTAAAATAATGGACACTCCAGGGTTTTCTTGTTTAAAGTTTGATTTTTTACTCCCAACTGAATTGTTAAATTTGTTTGATGATATTAAAATTTATGCTAAAAATTGTAAATATTCAAATTGTTATCATGACGTTAAACAAGAAAATATCTGCAATGTTTACGATAATTTAGATAAAATTGCGCCCTCAAGATATGAAAGCTATTTGTTATTTTTGAAAGAAAGTTTAGAATATAAAGAACATATTTCAAAAAGAAGCATTAAAGAAGAAAAATTTAATAAAAATGTTGGAAATAGAACTCTGACAAAGGTTTCAAAAAGAAAAAGACAAAATTCAAGAAATACATTTAATCAAAATATAAAAGATATGGAGTAAGGCATGTTTAAAGAATATAAGACAAAAGTGGTTTCAAATCTTGAAAAATATTTTGAAGAATATTCAAAAAATTCAAGTTATTCATCCAAAATCTGGGAAGCGATGAAATATACAACTCTTTTAGACGGAAAAAGGCTAAGAGCTGTAATGGCGCTTGAAATAGCTAAATTATTCGGCGCAAAAGAAGAAGATATCATGCCTTGTTGTTGCGCTTTAGAAATTATGCACAGCTATAGCTTAATCCATGACGACTTGCCTTGTATGGATAATGACGATTTAAGACGTGGAAAACCAACTAATCATAAGGTTTTTGGCGAAGCAACAGCGGTTTTGGCGGGTGATGCTTTAATTTCATTTGGGGCGCAGTTAATTATCGATAAAACCCCTAATAATATTTCAAAAGAAGTCGTTTTAGATATTGTTAATGATTATCTTAAAACAGCTGGTGCGCTTGGCATTGTGGCTGGTCAAATTGCCGATATTGAAGCTGAAAATAAACAAATTACTCTTGAAAATCTTAAATATATTCATAAATTTAAAACGGGCGCTTTGTTCAAGTGTGCCATACTTATGGGCGGAAAAGTTGCAGGCTGCTGTAAAGAAACATTAAGCAAATTGAGCGAATATGCAGATAATTTTGGAATACTTTTTCAAATTTATGATGATATTATTGATAGTGTTTTAACAACCGAAGAACTCGGCAAAACCGCAGGAAAAGACGAAAAGAATCATAAATCAACTTATGTAACTTTGCTAGGAGTTCAAAAAGCGAAAGAAACTTTCTATAGCCTTATTGATAAAAACTGTGCTATACTAGCTTCGCTTGATATCAAATCTTCAATATTTGATACGATTTATGACCAATTAAAAGAGAAAGTTGAAAGATAGTGGGAGAATTTCATTTTTTTAATACAGGCTATGAAGCCTTATTTTGCGGCTTATTAGCGGCTAGTATTGCTCAATTTATAAAAGTTTTAACATACCTTTGCACGCATAAAAAAATCAATTTTAAAATTTTTACAACAACTGGGGGCATGCCAAGCTCTCATACAGCAGGCGTTATCGCTCTATCAACTTCTGTTGCTTTAATAGACGGACTATCATCCATGCTTTTTGCAATTTCTCTTGGTTTTTCACTTGTAATTATGCAAGACGCTGCAGGGCTTAGACGAGCAGCAGGCAAAACCGCAGCAACATTAAATCGCCTTGTTGATGAATTTGTTAAAGATAGAGAAGTAAAGCCCTATGAAGTTTTAAAAGAACTATTAGGACACACTCCATTAGAAGTTTTTTGCGGAATGATTTTAGGGATTATTATTCCTTTGATTGTTCATAATTATTCAACAATATTGGCTTATTTTGGCATATGTGGTTAGTATTCTCTTTTTAACATTTGAGTTAAAGTCATGTCTTTTTTAACTTTGCTTTTGATTTTTTCTTTGGCATTTGTAAGTTTAAAAAAGTCATCGTTAAATTTGCACAATCCGATAGCGGAATTGTCGTCGTTGAATGTGAAAAGTCTTTTAATTATATCCATAAGTTACCTCTTTAAATATCTAATGATTTTTTAAAAAGTTTCAAATTATTTAATTAATATTATAGTTTTTTTAAATTGTTTTTTACTCATTATTTTAGTTATGGTTTAATTATATTTATGGACAATTATTTTACTTTGGTTGAAAAAGATTATAATACAGACGAAATTTTTGATATTCTTTCAAAATCTGAAATTGATGATTTTGAAAAGATTTTTGCAATAATTAATATCAATTCTAAAGAAAAATTATCCAAAAACGATTTTAAAATTTTTATTAATCATCTGACAAATCAACCGACCCCAATTCGAGAAATAACGGCTCTAAAGCTTGAAGAGGCGGCAAAATTTAATAAGGAAAATTTTTTAGATGATTTTTCAATTTCAAAAATTTTAGATGGAATAATCGATATAAATCCTAATATTTCAAGGGCTGTGTGTAATATTATATCTATAAATCCGCACTTGAAGCTTGTTTTGGAAGATAAGATAATAGTAAAAATTGAAAATCTTATAGCTGAAATAAAAAAATATGAAGAAGAAAATAAAGATTTTTTTGATAGCCATATAAGAAACACAAAAAACCATGCTAAAAATAAAAAATTATTTGCACTTTATTGGCTTTTAGAAGCTTTGTCGATTTGTATTAGTGAAAAAAATAGAGAAAAAATATTAAAAATTATAACATACACAATTAATTTTAAAGACTACACAATCAGGGAAAAAACGGCTAAAATATTACATTCTATCCAAAATCCTCCGACTGATTTGGTAAACAAAATTAAAGAAGATGTAAATTTTTATGTAAAAAATCAAGTTTATGATAATATAGAGGATGAAATAGACTAAAGGGAATTTTATATGATTTCAGTAAACGATTTAAAAACAGGGTTAACCCTTGATATTGAGGGAAAACTTTGGTCAGTAGTTGAATTTTTACACGTTAAACCTGGTAAAGGTGCGGCTTTTGTTAGAACAAAATTAAAAAATGTTGAAACAGGTCAAGTTGTTGAAAAAACATTCAGAGCTGGCGAAAAAGTTGCAAAAGCAATGCTAGACAGACGTGAAATGCAATATTTATATAAAGAAGGTAATGACCTTGTTATGATGGACTTGGAAACATACGAGCAGTTACCTGTGCCTGCTGAAACTGTTGGCGACGGCATTAAATATTTAAAAGAAAACATGACAGTTCAAATTTTAATGCATGATTCAAAAATCATCGGTATTGATTTACCAAACTTTGTTGAATTAGAAGTTATTGACACTCCTCCTGCTGAAAAGGGAAATACTGCTCAAGGCGGTTCTAAACCTGCAACTCTTGAAGGTGGTGCTGTTGTTAACGTTCCATTCTTCATCTCAGTTGGTGATGTATTAAAAATTGATACTCGTACTAATGAATTCTTGTCTAGAATTTAAGGAGAAAATATGAAATACGAAATAGAATATATTGAAAAAATTGCCAAAATCATCAAAGACAACGATTTAACGGAAATCGTTTTAGAAGACGGCGAACAAGCAATCGCAGTTAGAAAAGAAGGACAAGTCGTGGCTGCGGCTGCTCCTGTTGTTGCTCCTGCACCTGTTGCAGCGCCTGCTGTTAATAATGCACTTGCAGGTGTTCAAAAAGAAGAAAAACCTGCTGTTAAAGGCACACCGATTACTTCTCCAATGGTTGGTGCATTCTATGCTGCACCTGCTCCGGGGGCTAAACCGTTTGTTAAAGTTGGTGATACAGTTAGCGTTGGACAAGTGGTTTGTATCGTTGAAGCTATGAAATTGATGAATGAAATTGAATCAGAAGTTTCAGGAAAAGTTGTACAAATCTGTGTGGAAGACGGTCAAAGCGTTGAATATGGACAAGTTTTAATGTATGTTGAATAAACATACATTTTTTAAGGTATAAAATATGTTTAAGAAAGTATTAATAGCAAATAGAGGCGAAATTGCCATCAGAATAATTAGAGCCTGCAAGGAATTAGGAATATCAACAGTAGCTGTTTATTCTCAGGCTGACGCAAATAGTTTACATGTTTCTTTGGCTGATGAAGCATATTGTATTGGTCCAAACCAAAGTGCAAAAAGCTATTTACATATTCCTGCTTTAATCTCTGTAGCTTTAACAACAGGGGCTGACGCTATTCATCCTGGATACGGATTTTTATCTGAAAGAGCGGATTTTGTAGATATATGTGAAGAACATCATATCAAATTTATTGGTCCATCATCTACTGCTATGCGCAAAATGGGCGATAAAGCGACTGCTCGTGAAACAATGGAAGCAAACGGAGTTCCAATTACTCCTGGGCTTGGAATTGTTGATGATACTGATACTATTCGTGAATTTGTTAAAGAAGTCGGTTATCCAATCATCATTAAAGCAACAGCAGGCGGTGGCGGAAAAGGTATGAGAATTGTTCGCAAGGACGAAGAACTTGATGATTCATTTAATTTATGTCGTCAAGAAGCTCAAAATTCTTTTGCAAATCCTGATGTTTATGTTGAAAAATTCGTTGAAAATCCTCGCCATATCGAAGTTCAAATCTTAGCAGACAGCTATGGAAATGTTATTCATTTGGGCGAAAGAGATTGTTCTGTTCAAAGAAGAAATCAAAAACTTCTTGAAGAAGCTCCATCAAGCGCTATATCTGAAGATATCAGACAAAAAATGGGTGAAGCTGCTATTAGTGCTGCTAAATCAATTAATTATGAGGGAACAGGCACAATCGAATTTTTATTAGATGAATCTGATCCAAAAAATAAAAAATTCTATTTTATGGAAATGAATACTCGTGTTCAAGTTGAACATTGTGTAACAGAAATGATTTCAAATATTGATATTGTTAAAGAGCAAATCAGAGTTGCACAAGGCGAAAAGCTTTCATACAGCCAAAAAGACGTAAATTTAATGGGGCATGCTATTGAATGTCGTATTAATGCTGAAGATTTTGAAAAATGCTTTATGCCATGCCCAGGAGAAATTGAAGGCTACATCGCTCCTGGTGGTTTTGGAACAAGAGTAGATTCTCACGTTTACACAGGTTATAAAATCCCTCCTTATTACGATTCGCTTGTCGGAAAAGTAATTTGTTGGGGTCGAGATAGGGAAGAAGCTAGAAAACGTATGTTGAGAGCGCTTGATGATTATATTATCACAGGGGTTAAAACAACAATCGGTTTCCACAAAAAAATCTTGAACAATCCAAACTTTATTTCGGGTGATTTTAATACAAGTTTCATTGAAAAAAATTACCCTGAGGTATTGAAAAAATAATGAAATTAAATTTCGATAATGAAATAGAAAATTTATTAAAACTGATTATAAAAAACGCCCAAGAACAAAATTTGAGGGTGTTTTTTGTAGGCGGTGTTGTTCGTGATTATTTTTTAAATCTTGAAAATAAAGACCTAGACTTAATTTTAGAAGGAAATGCTATAGATTTTTCTTCTAAATTGCCCCCTGAAATTAAAATTAAATCAATTCATAAAGATTTTGCAACGGTAAAATTGCAATATAAAAATTCTCAAATCGATTTAGCTTCAACTCGTGTCGAAAAATATCCGTACTATAGCTGTTTACCAAATGTTGAAGCTGTTGGCGTTGATATTAAAAAAGATGTTACAAGGCGAGATTTTACGGTTAATTCGCTGTATTTGGAGCTTTCTATAAAAAACAATGAAATTTGCTACAAACTAATTGATTTGGTTGATGGGGTTAATGATATAAATAAAAAAATCTTAAAATCGTTGCACAATAAGACTTATTATGATGATTTTACAAGGATTTTAAGAGGAATAAACTTCAAAAATCGCTTTGGGTTTGATTTTTCTTTGGATGACAAAAAATTAATTAAAAATTTTATTTCAAATTTTAAAGAAGATTATTTTAAAAACGCAAGCATAGATAGGATTATGGCTGTATTTTTTGATATTTTAAAAACAAAAAGCTATATCTTAAATTTAAAAGATATAGCTAAATATAAGCTATATAAGATTTTTGGGGTTGATGAATTAAAAATTGATTATAAAAAAATTAAAAAAATAGTTGATGAATTAAACTTAGATAATAATAGCATTAGTCAATTTGTTTTAAAAATTTTACAAGCTAAAAACCCTGAAAACTATAGCTATGATGATGTTTTTGAACTATTTAAAAAGTTTGAAAAATTAAATCTTGATGAGATTTCTTATTATTTTTATTTTAATTATGGAAAATTAAAAAATTATAAAAAATATCAAAATACTCCTCTTTTTATAACCGGAAAAGACCTTATAAATCTAGGGTTTGAGGGTAAAAAAATAGGCGAGATTTTAAATAATCTTAAAAAAATAAAATATAAAAACCCATCAAAATTTTTAGATAAAAATGATGAAATTAAATATGTAAAAATGAGCTATTGTTAAAAATCTTAACAATTCAAAATAGCTTTAAATTAAGTGCCCAATAAATAATATGGGCGTTTTTGTGTTTCAAATATTAAAAATGTTAACTTAAATTTGATTAATTCTGTTTGAAAAAAATTTATAGAGGAATTTATAAATCATACAAGTTAATACTAGTTTAAATAAACACGGAAGTACAAGAAGCTATTAAATGAAAGGAGCTCATTTATGTCAGTAGTTATTAACACCAATGTGGATTCAGTTAAAATCCAAAATTGCTTAACAACATCAACAAGCAAATTGTCAGACGCAATGCAACGTATGTCAACAGGCTTGAAGATTAACAGCGCAAAAGATGATGCTGCAGGCACAATCATTTCAGCAAAAATGGGCGTTCAATTGAACGGTAACAAAATTGCTCAAAACAACGTACAAAGTGCTAATGCAATGTTATCAACAACTGAAGGCAATTTGGGTGTAGTACAAGACAACTTAACACGTATTCGTGATTTAACACTTCAAGCTCACAACGGAACATATTCTGCAACAGAATTAGATGCTATGCAAGCTGAAGTTGATGAACGTATTGCTGAAATCAACCGTGTAAGCGATTCTGCAAAATATTCAGATTTGCAATTATTCGGTGGTGATTTAAAAGACAAAGGCGCAGTTTTCCAAGTTGGCGCTAATGGTTCATCAAATGACGCAATTACAGCAGCAGGCGACATCTTTAAATCAGTAAAATTTAATGATGTAACAGGCGAAACTAATTTTAAATTATCAGACGCAGTATCAAATCAAACTAAATTTTCAGCAGCATTAGGTAACTTAGATAAAGCAATTTCTGATATTGCTTCAAGACAATCAAAAGTTGGTTCTGCTCAAAACCGTTTAGATTCAGCTTTAGATACTCTAACAACTCAATACACTAACTTATCTGCTGCTAAATCTGTTATTACAGATGCTGATATCGCTCAAGAAGCTTCAGATTACACAAATGCAAATATTCTACAACAAGTATCAACTTCTTTGTTAGCACAAGCAAACCAAGCTCCATCAATCGCTTTAAGCTTAGTATAATAAGAAGTTTGAATAAAATAGATTTTTTAGCCTCCAATTTTGGAGGCTTTTGTTTTTTTATAAATCCATCAAAGTAAAATCTTTGGGCAACTTTTTTTCCAATTCCAGCATTAAATAAGATAATTTAATATTTAAAGCTTCGCAAATTGAAAGCAAGGAAATCAATTTCGGCTCGTTAACCCCGTTTTCAATTCTGCTTATCATTGATTTAGGTATGTCAAATTCATCAGCCAAAAGCCTTTGCGATTTTCCCCGTTTTTCTCTTTCTTCTTTTATAATCTGCGCTAAAACTTCAATTACAATCTTAGCTTTTTTGGAATTCACATGTTGCATATATAGAATTGTATGATATAGTGTTTATAACTATATTCTATATATAGAACCACAGACACTGGAGTAACATGAAAAACGATAATTTAAGAAAAGGCTTCACATTAGCGGAAATCATGGTGGCGCTTGTTGTAATTGGCATAATCACAAGTATAATCCTGCCTGTTGCATATAATAATTTGCCAAGTGAAAAAGTCATGAAATTTAAAAAGGGCAATGCAACATTAGCTAAAGTAATAAACGAGCTTGTTATGTCGGGCGAATACTATATGGCTGGCGACCTTGGCACAGATAACAATGGTAGCGGAGTTTCGGCTACATATTTTTGTGAAACTTTTTCAGATCTTGTGACGACAAAAAGAATTAATTGCTTAAATACGGATAATGGTGATTATAAAATTGGGATGTACAGGCTTGAGGGCATGGGGTCAGAAACCTTGTCAGACAAGAAAACCTCTGCTTTAAAATATGTTGATTCAATGTGCAAGCAATATCATCCGAAAGACAAAAATAATAAAGAAACTTTTGAGATAATAACATCAGATAATGTTAAATTTTACACAATTAACCCTGCGACAACTTTTTCTACAAAAGCCCCAAATGCTAGTTATGATATGTTTTCGCCTTGTTTGCAAACATATAAAATTATGTGTATGCAAGTTGATGACGAGATTTTTGGTTATGGAATAAGAAAAGACGGAAGAATTATGGCAGGCGAAAGAGCGCTTGCTTGGATGGAAAAATCCATTCAATCTAAAGAGGATGAAAACAATATCGAAATTCAAAATATTGGATTGGTTAATGTTGCTTTTAGCGCAGCAGATTCGACAAATGCTTTGAGCTGTAAATCTCAGCCATATCAAAACACTGTTCCTGATATTAATAGCGGAAATAATTCCAACACTTCGGGTGGAACAAATGGTGGAAATAGCTCTGGTGGAAATACGAGCGGTGGAAGTTCATCAAGTGGGTCAGGAAGTAGCTCAAGCGGAAGCACAAGTGGCGGAAGTTCTTCTGGTGGGTCAGGAAGTAGCTCAAGCGGAAGCTCAAGCGGTGGAACGTCAAGCGGAAGCTCGAGTGGTAATAGTGGAACAACATATACGCCTAGTGAGGGTCTCTATGGTAAGCAAGTAACGACAACTATTCCTACATCTAATTTCTTAGCCTCTAAACAATCAATAGGGTCGACTAATTGCAGTAATGGAATGAGCACGGGCAACAACGATAAAAATTGCAACGAATTTAAACTTGCTTCGCCTGTCGAATGTGAATCAGGGAGTGACTGTTTCAGACGTTATAAAGCTACGTGCTCTGCGGCGTGCGGAGAAGCAAATTTATCATTAAATTCTTGGAATACTAGTGGCACATGTACTTGTGCTAGCAGTTATTATTCCGGAAACTTGGTGGGGGTTGGTTATCTTACAACGCCTGGCAAGCAAGTGAAAGACAGTAGTGGTGTCACAACATGTCAAGCTATAAATAATCCTTGTCAATCTTTTTGTGCGAGCAAAGGTTTTAGTGGCGGAAAAATTATGAATGATAACTATGGCTATGGTGTTAGTGGCAGTGATGACTGTAGCGTGCAATTTTATAATTGTTCATGCAAATAAGATAACAATAAGTTGTATATAATAAAGGAGTTACATGACAAAAAAAGAAAAAATATTAGCCATATCTTTAGTTATTTCAATGTTTATGTTGATAACTTCATCGATATGTACATTAATAAAAAATAAACCTGAAAATTCAAAATTCGCAATAGAAATATTAATCGAAAAATGTCAGTCTAAAATGTTTTTTAAAAACGACATGCGATGATATTTGCAAGCGCCAAAGTTTTTGATTGCTTCAATATGCTTTTTTGTTAAATAACCCTTGTTGGATTTCCAATCGTACATCGGGAATATTTTATCGATTTCTTTCATAAAATTATCTCGGCTAACTTTGGCTAAAATGCTTGCTGCAGCGATAGAAGCAGATTTTGAATCGCCTTTAATTATAAATTTTTGTTGATGGTTAAAATTTTTAATCAATTTATTTCCATCAACGAGAGTCAAGGTATTTGTTGAATTTAGCTGATTTATAACATCTTCCACAGCTAATTTCATAGCTAAAAGCGAGGAATTTAAAATGTTGATTTCTTCAATTTTTTCTACATCAACAGATTTAATTGAATAAAAAGAGTTGTTTTTAATAATATCAAACAAATTTTCTCGATTTTTTTCAGAAAGTTTTTTAGAATCGTTCAATTTTTCAAATAAAGAATAATCTATATCATTCTTAAAACAAACCGCAGCCGCCCAAACTCCGCCTGCGGCAGGTCCTCTGCCTGCTTCATCCGTTCCTATAATAAAATCAAAGCCATTTGAATTGTTTGAACTAAACAGGGGCATTGAATTTTTCTTTTCTTCTATATCAAAATTAAATAATTCCATCTTCTTTAAAATACTCATTAGGTGTTTCTAAGCTGAATTTTCCGATTTTTCCATCTCGAAAAGTTGATAAAATGTATTGAGAGGTTCTGATTAAATCGGGTTTGTTGCCTTTTAAAATCCAATTTCTTTTATAGGCTATCGTTTCAAGGTTTATTTCTTCATCTTTTTCAAAGCCATAATATGTTTCAAGCTCTTGTCTATAGTTTTTTAAAAGAATTTTAATTAAATTATCGGCTACAAATTCGCTATCATAAGCGTTTTCGCCAATTGAGTTAACGCAAGCAAGCTTTAGAGCTTGAAATTGGTCATCTTGAACAGTTGGGATAATCCCCGGAGTGTCTAATAATTCGATTTTATCGTTAATTCTAACCCATTGTTGCTGACGGGTTACGCCTGCTTTTGCGCCTGTTTTTGTTTTTGCACGTTTAACAAGGCGGTTAATTGTTGTTGATTTTCCAACATTTGGCATGCCAATTACCATAGTCCTTGTTGGACGAGGCAATAAGCCTTTAACTATTCTTTTTTGCATTATTTCGCTTGAAAGTTTTGAAATTTTATCAACAATTATTTTTATATCTGATTTGTTTGATAAATTTGTAACTATAACGTCGCATTTACTTTTCTTTTTAATGACGTCTTGCCAAATTTTGGTTAAGCGAGCGTCAGCTACATCTGATTTGTTCATTAAAATAAGGCGGGGCTTGGTTTTAATCAAGTCTTCAGTTGTTTTATACCAGCTTGAATAAGGAATTCTGCAATCAATAACCTCAATTACAACGTCAACTAAATTCAATTTTTCTTTCAATTGTCTTTGGGCTTTTGCAATATGCCCAGGGTACCAATGTATATGCTGTTGCATAATTTTTCCTTATTTTGCTAAAAATTATGCCTTGAATGTATAAAACAGACAAGGCATACAAGTTTTTTAAAAAAGATATTCTTATCTTTTTTCCATTTTTTCTCTGATACGAGTAGCTTTTCCTGAGCGTTCTCTTAAATAATATAATTTAGAACGTCTAACATCCCCACGTCTTAAAACTTGGATTTTTTCAATTCTTGGAGAGTAGATAGCAAATACACGTTCAACACCAATTCCTTGGAATACTTTACGAACTGTGATTGTGCTGTTAATTGAGCTACCGTGTTTTTTGATTACAGTGCCTTCAAATGCTTGAGTTCTTTCTTTGTTTCCTTCGATAATTCTAACGAAAACTTTAACTGTATCTCCAGGGTTTACCTCAGGCATTTCACGACCTGTATATTCTTTTTCTAATTCATCAATGATAGGGTTCATTTTTTTCACCTTTTTTATTAGTTGTTCTAGCATATTCTATATTATATTAAACATAACTAATAAGCAACTCTTTTAAGTAAAGATTTATTAACAAAAAATAATATTTTATTTTTTCTTCGATTTTATATTAGATAATAAGTATGGATATGAAGAAAAAAGTTTGTATAATAATCGCTATATTTCTTATTATGTGCGGATATGTCGGATATAAGGCAAGTAAGCACAAAGAAATTAAGTATAAAATAATTGATGTAATTGAGGCGGATACTTATTATATTGATTTGAATAGAAACAATATAAAAGATGAAGATGAATTATTCAAACTTAAAGATATAGTTGCTTTTAAGCCTGTTAAGAATAAAGTTATTTCAAAAATTATTAAAAAATATAATATATCTGAAACCGAAGCGCTTGAAAACGGATATTTAGCGCAAGATTGGGCAAAGAATAATTTAATTGGAAAATATGTAAAAATATCTAAGATTTCGCCTTTGGATAAAAATTTTTCTTATCGATTTGCAACAGTTGAACTTGATAATGTTGATGTGGCTAAAATGCTTTTAGTGAACGGTTTAGCCGTTGTTCGAGATGATTGTCGTAATGTTAAATATTTAACGAGTGATTTTTTTAATCAAGCTAAGGAAAACACAGCTGGGCTATCAAAAATCAAGTTTTATGCCCTAAATTTAAAAACAAATATAGTTCATACGTTAAATAGTGAACATTTTTCTTTAATTAAGAACCTAAAACTCGTTTTAGCAAAGGATTTGGGCGATTATATTCCTTGTAAAATTTGTTTTAATAAAGTTCATTTAACGATTAAACCCGAGTATAATTTTCCAAAAAGCAAGGGTGTTTATAAAAAATCGGTTTATAAAAAATTTGATAATTTAGAATTGTTTTTGATTAATCCTCTTGAATTTTCAAAGCCTTCAAATTCTTGCAGGACAAAGCTTTGCTCAAGATTGGTTGAAGAAATTAATTCTTCAAAAACTTCAATTGATGTTGCGCTTTATGGAATTGGCGATCAAGAAGCTATTATAAATGCTTTAAGAAATGCTAAAAATCGAGGCGTGAACATAAGAAGCGTCGTTGATTATAGTAAAAATATGGATAAAATTTATCCTATGACAAGGAAGTTTATTGAAGAATTTGGCGCAAAAACCGATAAAAACGAAGTTTTAATGCACAATAAATTCTTAATTTTTGATAATTCCAAAGTTTTCACAGGCTCAATTAATATTTCAAATACGGGAACAGGCGGATATAACGCCAACACGGCTGTTATAGTTAAATCGGATGAATTAGCTAATCAATATAAAACTGAATTTAATCAAATGTATAATTCAAAATTTTCAAATAAGAAAATTAAAAACCCGATAACTTCCATTGTTAGCCCGAAATTCAGTATTAAAGCCTATTTTCTGCCCAAACATGATGTGATGGCTGATGAGATTATTCCTGATGTTAAAAATGCGAAAAAGGAAATTTTTATTTCGATATTTTATCTAACAAACATTGATTTGATTGACGAATTAGTTTTGGCGCACAATCGTGGGGTTGAGGTGCTGGTCATGGTTGATGCTTTGAGCGCTACGAATTTTAAAGATAGGATAATGATTTTAAGAAATAAAAATATTCCTGTTAAAGTTGAAAATTGGGGCGGAAAGAACCACGAGAAAACGATTTTAATCGATGGTGAAAAATTAATAATCGGTAGCGCTAATTTTTCTAAAAGCGGATTTTATAAAAACGATGAAAATGTTTTAGCAATCACAAGTCCTGCCATAGCTGAATTTTACCGTGATTATTATTTGTATTTGTTTAATTCGATAGATAATAAATATCTTCATTATTTTCCGAGGGCCGAAAGTTTTGAATCCAAAAACAGTTGTTATGACGGGATTGACAATAATTTTGATGGCAAAATTGACGCTGAAGATGACGGATGTAAATAGATTTGCCAAGAGCGGACTTTTTTTGTTATTATATTAGTATAATCAAAAAAGGAAAGAAAAAATGGAATTTTTTAGACGCCACAGAAGAATAATAGTCATATTTTTAACTATATTTTTAGTAGCATGGATGGTTGGAATCGGTGCTTTTATCAGCGTGGTATTTAATTCTTAATTTTTAAAATTATTATATGAAACAAAGAAGTTTAATTAAAAATTTAGCTTTTATTTTTTGCTCATGCCTTATCTTTTCAGGTGTGAACTCTTTTTGTAATGCTGAACAGCCGAAATTAAACGAGCAAAAAAATCAAATTGAAGTTCAAAGAGGGCATGCCAAAAAAGAAATTCATAAGCTAAAACTTCTTGAAAAAATTGAAACAAACAGATTATATAAAAATCAGCAAAAACTTGAATATACTCAACACAATCTTCAAAGAAATCAGCAAAAATATGATAATGCTCAAAATGAAATTGCCCATCTTAAAAGAAAGCTTGATAACCTTTTAGTTGAGCATAATAGACACTTGTCGTATACTTCAAAAAGAATAGTTCAAATTTATAAACACAAAAGAAATAACTACATTGATTTTCTTTTAAATTCTTCCGATATCAATTCTTTTTTAGATAGATTGTATTATGAAAATATTGTAATTGATTATGATAGAAAAAAATTACAAGAAACAAAAGTAATAGCAAAAGATATCTTGGCGCTGACTGCTCGAATTGAGCAACAAAAGTCAACTTTGGCGGATTCAATTAAGAATATCAACAAAGAGCAAGGTGAAATTCAAGAAGCTATTAACAAAAATGAAAAATTAATCGAAAAATTAAAAACAGATAGGGCAACTTGGGAAAAAGCTGAAAAAGATCTTGCTAAGCAATCAAGAGCAATTTCTCATATGATTAATCAAGAGCTTAAAAAATCTCAAAAATCAGGCGGTGCTACTGTTGTTGTAACAGAAGGTTTTACTCGTCCGATAGGCGGAAAAATCACATCTCCGTTTGGCTGGAGAACTCATCCTATCTTTAAAAGAAAAATTTTCCACTCAGGTGTTGATATTGGTGCTCCTTATGGTTCAGCTATTAGAGCGGCAAACTCTGGTAAGGTTATGTTTGTTGGCTGGTATAGCGGTTATGGTAAGGTTGTAATTATTAACCATGGTAATATCAATGGTGTTCCGACTTCAACATTGTATGCTCACATGTCTGCAACTTGTGTTGCTAAAGGAGCTAATGTTTCTCGTGGAACAGTGGTTGGAAAAGTTGGTACAACAGGATATTCAACAGGTCCGCATTTACACTTTGAAGTGCGTCAAAAAGGTAATCCTGTAAATCCTTTAAATTTCATCAGATAATTTGTAATAACTCTTTTTTTGGTGTAAATTAATTATATATAACTTTTAGGGGAAAAATTGCTTAAATTCACAAAGAAAATATATTTAACTATGCTTTCTTTGACATTAATCTTTCAATGTCAGAATTTAGCATTTGCCCAATATGAAGTCTTTAAAGCAAAGACAGTCGAAAACGAAAAGCAAATTGTTGAACAAAATGACGTAACGGCTGAAATTCCTGTTGTGGATGATGATTTGCCTGATTATAATACGGACGATTCGCTTAACGCTGTTGTTGGAAGAAAAATTAAATCGATTTTAAATAACAGAAAAAATAAGAAAAATAAGGCTGATAAAGAAAATATTGAAGAAGAAAATATAAAAGAAGTTTCAAACTTGAAATCAAGCGATAGCGCTGATAATAGCGTTGAAGAAACAAAAATGGTTAATCCTAAAAGTTATGAAAACCAAAAAGTTGATGATAGCAATAAATTTAAACTAAATGCCGAAAAAGTCAGCTATGACGAGGGCGATGGTAATATTTATGCAACCGGTGATGTTGAAATTGTAGCATGCGCTAAAAAAACAACAATTAAAGCTGATGAAGCTATTTTAGACAAGAAAAGTCAAACAATTAAATTAACGGGAAACGTTCGTGTAGTCAAAGAAGGTGCTGAAATGAGAGGCGAAAGCCTTTTGATTGACTTGAACGAAGAAAATGTTTTGATGAATAATCCGTCAATGGATATTTACATGTTCAATATTCAAGCGCAAGAAGGCTTTTTAATTGCTGATGATATTCAGGCAATCAACGGTGTAATTAAAAGTGCCAAACGCCAAGACATAATGCTTCAAAGCAGCGGCTTTAGAATATATGATAATGTTGACGTTAATCAATTATATCAAAATAACACATTTAAAATGGCTGACACTCAATCAACAAGGAAACAATCGTACAGTATCCATGCTAAAGATATCGTTTTAACTTGCTATAAAGACCACAACTCTTTGCTTTTGAAGAAAGCTGATATTTATTATAATAAGCACAAAATCCTTGCCAATACCGATTTTGAAATATTTTCAGATAAAGAAGTTCAACGTGTTGAAACAAATATGCTGGAACTTGGAAACTTAAGAAATTTCGGTATGTACGCAGGTTATGGCTTTGTATTCCGTGCGCCAAAAGGGCAAATTGTTAAATTAATGCCTGCTGTCACTTATGGTAAAAGAGACGGAAGCGGCGGAATTGGTGTTGGTATTATCGGTAGATATTTGACAAAAAATGCCAGAATTGACGCTGGTTTTTCAACTTCAACAAGCAATCTTGTCGTAAAAGGTCGTTATCGTTTTGGCGATAATTTAAGGTTGCAATATGGTAGAAATGCCTATATTTCAGAAGGTTTCTTGGGTTCTCGTCGTCCGGGGTATGCTGCGCAATTAGAATATCGAAAATCATATACGATTAAGGATTTGGATGTTTATTATAACCAAGGTGTTTATGCCGGATTCTTTAGCGAATATAAAAAGCATGATCTTGAACACGCTTATTCTACTATGCGTTTTAGATATATGAATGAATTAAGAAAAACGTTTTTTAGTTGGGAAAATAAAGAACAAGATTTGAAAATATCTTTTAATGCTATGGCGCAAGCAGAAGGAACATTGTATGGTTCAGGGCAAACCCAAGCTGTAGCTAGAATTGGTCCATATATCACAACAAAAGTTAAAAATTGGGAATCAAGCATAGGTTATATGTTATCAGGTATTCACGGTGATAGCCCGTTTTGGTTTGATAAATACATGTATGGCCGCTCTGCTATTACATTTAATGAAAAAATCAGACTTTCAAAATATATTTCGCTTGGCTATCGTGCCTATGTTAACCCTCAAAAGGATAACTATCAAAACCGATTGTTAACAGAATCCAGAATATATGCTCTTATCGGGCCTGAGGATTTAAAAATGGCTATATCTTATGATATGGTGCGTGATACTTGTAACATGGACTTTATGTTCATTTTGGGCTCTGATTCAACAAAAATCAATTTCGATAGATTAATCACAAAAAATATTGATAGAAGCAACGACAAGAGAGATTTCTATAAAAAAGCAAGAATAAATAAGGTTGATTTATAAAAATCAACCTTTAATAATTTTATCCTTCAATAATTTTTTTGAACTTTTCATAGTCCTCTAAGGTGTCTATTCCTGTCGGATTAAGTGTTGTAATTCCAACTTTGATTTTCATTCCATATTTTAAAGCTCTTAATTGCTCCAAACTTTCTTGTTTTTCAAGGTCGGCTTGTGGAAGTTGAGTCATTTTAATTAATGAACTTTTTTTGTAGCCATAAATTCCAATGTGCGCATAATAATCTGCTTGATTTTCATTTCTTGGATATGGTATCGGACATCTTGAAAAATATAGTGCATAATTATTTATATCAAAAACGCATTTAACGCAGTTTGGGTTGTTGATTTGCTCGTTTGATGTGATTTTTCTAACTAATGTAGATATATCAACATCTTTATCATTGATTAAAGTTGAAATGGCTAAATCGATAACTTCGGGTGTGATTTGCGGTTCATCACCTTGAAGATTTAGGATATATTCAAATTCGGGATGTCTATTTACTACTTCTGCTATTCTATCTGAACCGCACTTATGTTCTGTGTTTGTCATTTCGGCTATGCCGCCAAAAGCTTCAACTGCTTCTTTAATTCTGTTATCATCCGTTGCAACTATAACTTCAGCGTTATAAGTTGATTTTCGAGCCGCCTCAACAACATATTGTATAATTGGCTTATTGTTCACTTTTAACAATGGTTTTGCGGGCAATCTTGTTGAGCCGTATCTTGCTGGGATGATTATTGCTATCTTTTCCATAATTTCTTCCTTAATCTAATAATATTTATTTCCAAGGTTTATAACCTTGTTTTGAACTTCGTTAATCAAATCTTTCTCATCAGGCTCGGTTGATAAGAATTTTTCATAAGCAACAAGAGCAGATTTTTCATCGTTTATTTTTTCATAGGCTTTGCCTAATTGATAATACGCCATATAGTATCCGGGGTTTAATTCAAGCACTTTTTGAAGGTCGATTATTTGAGCGGCATTTCTTTTCATGCCGTCTGAAGCAAGCGCTCTATAATAATATAGTTGAGAATTTGTCGGATAATTTTTAATTCCGTTATCCAAAATTTGAATAGCTGAAATATAGTCTTTATTATCAAATTTTTCATAAGCGCTGTTGATTATTTTTGTTATGATTTTTTGCTCAACAAAAGATAGCATATTGACCGCTTTTGAATTAGAGCTATCGAGCCCGATTGATTTTTCAAGATTTATTTTAGCGTTTGTTAAATCGTTCAATTCAAGATATGAAAGTGCCATATTGAAATATATATCTGAATTAACAGGGTCAAGTTTTATTGCTTCTTTGTAGTTCAAAATTGAATTTGTATATTCGCCCATTGAACGATATGTGTTTGCTATAGCGATATAAGTTGCTGAATCTTTTTTGTTTAAAGCTAAATATTTATCAAGATTTTTCTTTTGTTCATAGTAATTTTTTTGATTTTTTGAAATAGCTGTTTTTCTTTCTTGAGCTATTTTTTCTTGTTGAGTTGGAGTTTTTTGAGCTTGTTTTTGAGGCGCTTTTTTAGCTTGAGGTTTAGTTGTTTGAGGCGTTTTGGCTATTTTTTCAACTTTTTTAGTTGGTTGAACTTGCTTCGTTTCTTTATTAATTTCTTTTTTTATTTCTTGCTTTTGAACAACTTTTTGTGGCTGTTTTTGCACGGGTTTTTGAGCTTTTTGAGTTTCTTTTTTGATAGCTATTTTTTGTTTTAAGGTTGTTTTTTGTTCTTGTGCTTGGGTGGTTTTTTGTGTAGTTTTTTGTGTTGGTTTTTTAGGTGCTTTTGTTGTAGATTTTTGAGCCTTTGGAGCTTTTGGAACATAAGCGCTAGGATAATTTTTAACTTCTTCTTTTTCTTTAATATCAAATTTTTTAGAATATTCTATAAAATCTTTTGCACCATTAATATCATTTTGATTTTCTAAAAATATTGCAAAATCAACAAAATCATTTTTTGTTGGAGAATAGTTTGGTTTGTTGAAATTAATTTTAGCTAAGATTTGCTCTGGATTGAATTTAGCTCTATAAGCGCAATATAAGCCATATTTAGCATAAGCGGAAGTTGGATATTCGCTTAAAATTTCTTGATATTCTTTTGTTGCGTCAAATAAATTTCCGTTTCTTGTTAAAATTTTTGCTTTTGAAATTCTAATTTGCGAATCGGTCTTATTATCGTCCAAAATTAAATTATAGACTTTTAAAGCTTCTGAATCATTATTGTTTGCTAAATATAAATCAGCTAAATAATATTTTAAAAATATATCGTCGGGATTTAGCGCTATAGCTTTTTTATAGGCTTTTGCTGAAAGATTTAAGTTATTTTGTTTTTCATAAATCCAACCCAACATTTCATATAAATTATTAGCCTCAAACCTGTCTTGGGGTTTGATTTTATTTAAAGTTATGTCTTGAATTTTAAACAAAAGTTCAGCGCTCGTTGTTTGTTGAACGATTTGTCTTAGGGTTTCAATCCCCATAACGTTTCTTTTTTGCTTCAAATATAAAATTGCAAGTTTATATTTAGCAAGTAGATTATTATCATCCTCGTTTATTGCGTTTTTATAGTAATAAGCTGTTTTTGAGGGGCTTTTTTGAAGATATTGACAAATATCGCCCATCAATTCCAAACATTCGCTTTTTCGATAGTTAATATCAATCAATTCTTTTAATTCCCAAACGGCGCAATTGTATTTTTCTTGCGCAATCAGGCGCTTAACGTCGTTAAAACGGGCAAGAGGAGAATAATCGATTTTATGGTTTTTAACGATTTTATCCAACTTTTGCTTGTTTATAACATATTCTTTAGAATTTTTATCACAGCTATTTAAAAGGGTTCTGATACTATCAAGCTCGTTAATCCCTAAATCCGCACAAGACGCGGGGTTATAGGATAATAAAATCATAAAAAATATAACCGCAATATGTTTAAAATGTCGTTTAAGTTTAAACAAATTCTACCTCTTTTAAGTCTATCAATATTTTATTACAAAAAATGCCGAAAATAAAGAATGTTAAGAATATAACGAAGGGGTAAATTTTTATTAATTAAGTTGCATTTTGTGTTTATGTTTTATAATGTTGGTATGAAAAGAAAAATTTTTTTAATCGCCTTTTTAATGCTGCTGTTTGCGTCATATTCAGATGCTAAGTTAAATTCGCAAGCTAACAAATTATATAATAATGCTATCTTATCAGAACAAAAAGGAGATTATAACGAAGCTCTTAACTGTATACAAAAGGCTATTGTTTATGCGCCAAATGACGCTATTTTAAATATCAAATTAGCAGGAATTTATACAAATCTTGGTAAATATAATGAAGCCATAGACGCTTATTTAAAAGCGATTAAACTTCGCCCTGATGATGGGTTTTTATATATAAGTTTGGGTAATTTATATATGCAAACTTATGACTATAATAATGCTCTAAATGCCTATAAAATGGCTCAACAAGTGATGGGCGATTATAAATATAATTATGTAAATATTGCAAATGCAAAATATTCCCTGAATGATTACGATGGCGCTATTGGCGCTTATGAAGAGTTTTTAAACAGTTATCCTGATAATCTTGAAGCTCAAGTTGCTATTGCAAATTTGTATTTAGATAAGGCTGAATATAAAAAATCGATTGAAAATTTTGCAAATGCCTTAAGAAATAATCCAAAAGAATTTAGAGATTATGCTAATTACGGAATAGCTCTAATGCGCCAAGGTGATAATGAAAAAGCGGAAATAGCCTTAAAAAGCGCAACTTCGCTAAATCAAAACGATTCAATGAGCTATGCTAATCTTGCAATTGTTCAAATGAAACAAGATAAATTAAATGAAGCTTCCGATTCATTTCAAAAAGCCCTTGGAATTTCGGATGATTTAAACGCTATAAGGTTTGATTATGCTGTATTATTGACAAAGAAAAATAAGCCTGATATGGCAATTGAACAATATAGATTGTTCTTAAAAGAATATCCAACTTCAAAAAATGCAAATATAAATCTTGCAAATTTATATGCTCAAAAGAAAGATTATGTCGAAGCTATTAAGGTTTTAGAGGATTATAAAAAAACTTCCCCAATCGACACCGAAACTCAATTGACTTTAGCAAAATTATATCAAGATAACGCTGAATTTAAAGAGGCTTTGATATATTATAATAATGTTTTAGCAACTGACAAGAATAATTCAGTGGCTTTATATAATAAAGCGATTGTTTTGGGTCAAACAGGAAATCCACAAGAAGCAATAAATATCTATAATTCTCTGTTGAAGCGAGATGAAGAAGAGCTGGCTAAAAATGATATTTATTATGCCGATATAAGAAATGATTTGGTTGAAAATTCAATAAATTCAGCTCAAAATTACTATAAAAACGGCGAATATAAAAAAGCGAGAGCAATTTATTCTAAGCTTCTTGAGGGTAAAAATGAAGATTTTAGGATATATTTAGGCATGGCGGATTGCTCTTTGGCGCTTGGAATGCACATTTACGCTAAAGAATATTATGAAAAAGCAATCCAAATCGATAACACATCTTCTGAAGCTCTTGTTCATTATGCGCAAGTTTTATATGAATTAAAAGATTATGAAACAGCGCTTGCTGTATTGGATAAGGCTTTGGAATGCGCTAAAGAAGATGATAACATATATTATAATATTGCTTTGATTTATTATGAAACAAAAGATTTTGAAAATGCTCTAAAAAACATTCAAAACGCAATAATATACGACCCTTCGGTTGCTGATTATTATTACTTAAACGGCTTAATTCAAGAAAATTTGGAAAATAATAAAGACGCTATATTTGCTTATGAAAAATATATTGAATTAATCACAGATGAAAAAACAAAGGCAAATATTCAACAACACGTTAAAAAATTGTATGATAGCTTGGTACAATGAGAAAAATATTCTTAACATTATTGATTTTGGCGAGTTTTAGCGCTTTTGGATTTGGCTTTGGGAAAAAAGAAGAAGCTATTATTGTTTTAACAAGCAAAAATCCTGCCGAAATTTCTTCAATAGATGAAAAAGTCACTCCGCAATATGTTTTTAGACCAAATTCAAAAATATATTTTATGATTTCAAATCCAAATGGCTTTAAATCCGACTATATTAAATATCAAATAGTTAAGCAAAACCCAAACGTCAATGTTGGCGGCTATAACAGGGTTAGAAACATAACTGCAAGAGTTCGCAATAAAAACTATTTTTCATCATATTTTACATTAACCGATGCAGGAAAATACATAATTCAGGTTTTTGATATTGAAAATTTACAGCAATGGCTTGCTAATCTTGCTTTTCAGGTGATTGATGAATAAAATATTTAAAAACATCAAAGACTTTTTTGAAGATTTTATATTAGATATTTATAATAAATTTTTCTCTTCAAAGTATGTTTTAAAAGGCAAATGCAAAGAATGTGGGGCATGTTGTCGAAATATTTTGTTTTCAACCGAAAATGGCTATGTTAAGGATAAAGATGTTTTTAACCAAATGCAAAAGAAATATCGATATTATAGAAATTTCAGAATTTCAGGAGTTGTAAAAGATAAAAAAGACTTTCAAAACGGCGCTTTGACGTTTGAATGTCGATTTATTTCAGATAAAAACAGATGTAAAATATATCTTTTCAGACCCTTGTTTTGCAGAAATTACCCCGATATTAATCAAGAATTTATTTATCAAGGGGTTACAATGCTTGATGAGTGCGGATTTTACTTTGACGTCGATAAAAAATTTGAGTCTTATTTAAAGTAAAGTTTTGTAACATTATTATTTTGAATTCTAAGGTTTTTAAAAAATCGTCCGTATATATAAATATAAATAAGTAAAGGATGACGAAAATGAAAATTTTAGAACAAATTAAAATGGTTAAGGAAGTTGTAAATAATATTGAAAATAATCTTTTGAATAAATCAAGCTCTGAAACAACTATTGAGCTTATTTGTAAAAACTCTCAAGCGGAAAACAAGGCTAAGGACACAACACACGACATTAAAGAAATCTCTTCCATTGGAAGTGAACAAATTAGAGAAGATATTAAAGGCATTTATAGCTTTTAGTGTTTGCTCGAAAATCTAAGCATTAAAAAAGCCCTTTTGAGAGGGCTTTTTGTTTAAGTTTTATTTAGTACTGGCTTCGCTTTCTGCTCCTGTCAAATCGAAGATTTGAAACGTCGCCTATCAACAGTTGCAAAATGTCAAATTCATCATTTGCCATTTTTCACTCTGGCTTCGCAGCTTCGACTGCTTAATCGTCAAGTTCATCACTTGCCGATTATCGCACCGGCTGCTGCCTAGAAGAAGCTTGGTTTTTTAACAGCTTGAGCATTTTGGTTTTGCATAGCTTCCCAATTTGCTGCCATGATTTTTTTGAATGATTTTAAAGCTGTATCTTCTAATTCGCCTAATTCTTCAGCGTTGATAATTAATTCTCTTAATGGAAGTAATGCTCTTTGGTCACGAAGAACACCTAAAGCAGCAGCTGCGCCAGCTCTAACTAAATCGTTTTCTTTTTCGTTTTTCATTACTTCGATTAACGCTGGAACGGCTTTTCTGTCGTTTAATTTGCCAAGAGAAGCAACAGCATAAATTCTAACGTTTACCCATTCGTCTTTTAACATATTGATAATTTTATCAACACATTTTGGGTTGCCGATTTCGCCTAATGCACGAGTAGCGTCACATCTAACATTAACTTTTTCGTGATCTAATGAATCGATTAAAGCGTCAGTTGCAACATCACCGATTTCGATTAAAGCTTCTGTTGCTGTTATACAAACTTGAGGATTTTCATCATTTAGTGCTTCAACAAGTGGTTCTACAACGATTTCGCCGCCTAAACGACCAAGCGCACGAGCTGCACGAACTCGAACGTCTACGTTTCTGTCTAATCTTAAAGATTCAATTAAAGGAACTGTTGCGTTTGTGTCGCCAAGTTCACCTAATGCACGAGCTGCATATAAACGTACTGAACCGTTTTTATCGTTCTTAAGAACATTGATTAAAGGTTCAACAGCATTAAAATCACCCATTTCGCCAAGAATTCTTGCCGCATTATATCTAACTTTTTCGGAATTAGATGTTTTTAAATCTTTTACTAATTCGTCGAAAGATTTTTTTGTTGATTTTTTTCTGTTGTTCACACTAATTGTCATTGTTTCCTCCAATAACATTACACACTATTACACTACTTATATTTATATAAAAAAATTATGAGTCTAAAAATTGATAGTTTGTTGTTAATATTTTAACTTTTATTACGAATTTTTTGTTTTTTGTTATGTCCATAAATTAGTTATTTATATTTCCCTGAACACTTTGCTTTGTTATATTAGCATTTTTTTTAGTGTTTGTCTTACATTATTTGATTTAGTTGGCTGATTTATATAATTATTTTTCTAAATATACTGAACAATACGTAAAATCAATATAGCTTATGTTAACATTTCTTAACATAAAAATACACAAAAATTTTGTTTGTGTATGAAAAGGATTTATCATGCTTAAAAAATTGAAAATTTTAATTGTTAACAAATGTTAAAATTATCAATTTTTTTTCTAAAGTTATACCACGAAACGCCCGTTATTATAACTATATAAAATAACATGGAATAAGGTGTGTATGTCTGAAGATACTATAAAACTTGCAGGGTTTGGGTTTTTAACCAAAAAACTTCAAGAAAATAACGTTAAAATAGATGAAGAAGAATTATCTTCTTTATTTTCAGACACGCTTCAAAATGCTGATAACGATTCAATTTCAGCTGATGATTTTTCAAAAGTTTTATCAAACACATATAATATTAATTCTTCTGATGTTTTAGACGCTCTTGAAGAAATTGCTAATTCTGATGGAGTTGATGACCTTAGTTTGGCTGACTTTGAAAAATATCAAGAAAAAAATGTAGAAAATTCTAATCAATATATTAATATATCATCCGAAACAATCAAAAATATCCCATCGAGCGCCACAATTCAAACTCAAGATGGTGAAATTAAAGTTTCAGATTATATTAATTCTATTCTTTCTTCAACATCTTCTCTAACAGAACAAGAAACAAAACAATATGCCTTAAATTTCTTATCCCAAACCCTTTCTCAAACAAAAGAAACTTATCAAACCCAAAAAGAATCCGAGGGGATTATTTCAAGCGGATACAACTTTTTAAAAGAATTAACAGGACTTGGAACATCAGATAAAGATATTGAAAAACAAATTGCAAACCAAGAAGAAATGATTAACGCCCTAAATGACGCAATGAATGGCAAAGGCGACTTATCTTTTGAAGAAACTTGGAAAAAATACACAGGCGTTGACTATTCAAAAGAAAAAATGGACGCTTATCTTGAAACATCAGCAAAATATCAAGCCATAATGGTTGGTTGTCAATATGACGAAAATTTTATGGAAAATTTTGAAAAATCAACCGGCGCAAGCGTTAACGATGTTATGAAAGATTTTATTTCTTCTAAGCAAGAAACTTTTGGAAAAGATTTTGACCTTGAAAGTACTTTTGAAAAATATCAACAAGATCAACAAACTTTTACATCAAAATTATCTAGCGTTATGTCTATGGCTGGTTTAGCTTGTACTTTGGCTTCTTTTGTTTGTCCTCCTGCAGGTGCGGTCTTGTTGCCACTTGGAAGAACACTACAACTTAGCGGTATGTTTATTGATAACGGACTTGATTTAATTGATAAAGCAACCGATAAAGACGGTTTAACATTGTCTGAAGCTAAGGATTTAGGCATAGATACAGGTGCTGAAGCTCTTGGCTTTTTAATGGGTAGAAAAATTGGCGGATTTACAAACGGTTTAAATAATACGGTTAAAACAGCTCTTGGCGCAAAAGGTGTTAATAATATTGTTTCAACCGTTGCAGGTCAAATTGCAGAAACAACGACAGACGCTGCTTTATCCTTAGGTACTGATTATGCAATTGCTCAAGCAACTTCTGTTGCTAAAACAGGCGAATTTTTAGATTCAAGCCAATACTGGTCTGTTGATAGGTTCCTTGGCGAAGGCAGAAACCAATTAATTGCAATATTATCAGGGGTTGCCCAAGGTAAAGTTTCAAAATATCAACAAACAATGGTTGAAACCGCCAAAGCACAAGTCTTGATGGGCGACTTCGATTCTGCTCGTGAGTCACTCAAAAACTCAGGCTTGAAACTTGCTGATGGCGATTTTGATGAGTTTGTAGAAGGTGTTAAAATGCAAGACACACTTGCAAGACAGCAAACTTCGCAAGATGATGAAATCTTAAAGTCGTTGAGTGCTGAAAGTGAAAAACTGCCTGAAGCGCAAAAAGTTGATGATGTTGAAAATACTCAAGATGTTGCCGATGATGCTAGTAAAAATTCGAATAAACAAAATCTTTTAAATGATGAAACAGAAAAGACATCTGTTGTGGCTGCTTCAAACCTGCAAAAAGTTTCACGAGAAGAAGTTGAAAATGCTTTAGAAGATTTTGTACAAGAAATGCAAGAAAATTCTTGGGGTTGGTGGGATCCGGAGGATAATGAAGAGTTGCTAAAAAAACTTGTAAGTTCTTCTGATGATTCGACTAATTTGAAATTAATTAGTTTGGCAAAAAATTTGTTACATAATGGTGATAAGCAATTTGAATATATAGATTATATTTTGAAAAGACCTTCTGAAATCCAAGATAAATTAATAACAATGACTGATAATTTAATTTCAAACGATTGTTTTCGACATTATGCTAACTGGTATGGCTTTGATGCATTTGTAAGAGGTGTATCGGAATCAAAAATAGATTTTATTAATAAATTCTGTGAAAATAAGGAAGAAATTGACCCCGACTGTTTTAAAACTTTCTTTTCAAGATTGGAACAGGGTAAAATTGAATTACCCTCTTTGGATTCTACATTAGATGTTGCAAATACTTTAAGTAATTTTGGAGCTAAAGTACAAAATGATAAATCAAATAGTTTAAGTGATTCTGATGTTGCAGAAATCAAAGCAAATGTATTTTTACAATTTCTTGAAAATCATGACAGTGAAGTTGCAAATACAGCTGTGGATTTCGCAAGTTTGCTTGTAAAAAATGAAAATATTGGCGCTGATGATATAAATAAAATGTTAAACATTGTTTTTGTTGATTCAGATAGTGAATTTTTTAAACCTTACCCACAAACAAGCAAGACTAGCAAAGATACAATAATAAGTGGTATGAAATTTGTTGAAAAAGCTATCGATATGGGATTAACTGCTGCCGAGACAACTAAAATAGCAAGAAATATTGATTTTGAATATAGGGAACAAAGTATTAATACAGATATTCCTTTAGAAAAATTGCGTACTATTGCAGCTAAAATTACGGATAGTGCTGATATTAGCATAAATGCAAAAAGTGAACTTTTGTGTCAATTATTCGGGGTTCCAAGTAATATTTCTGAAATGACACTTGCTAAAAAAATGAGCTGTTTAAACGCGATGGAAGAAATTAAATCCAGTGACTTGTACCTTGAAGCTCAGGATAGTTTTTCTGGTTTTAGTAGTAAGATGACCACAATCCAAAATTCAATCAACCATATAATAAATCCAACAGATGTATCTTCAGAATCTAAAAAACAAATGTTTAAAGGATTTTTTGCAAATAATGATAATAATCTAGATAATCTGTTGTCAACAGCTGATTTTACTCAGTATGGTAAAGACGGCGTTCCTTTAGAATATTCAAGAAGTCAATTTTTGCAAGATTTAACTGATGTTTTAAAAACTTCAACTAAAACAGAGCAAAACGAAATATTTGATAAGCTCGGCATTTCTGTTATAAAGGATGAAACAGGCAAAATTACAGGATATGATGGCGTTATTAATTTAACGAAATTATCAACTGAAGGAACGGATGGCGCTGTTTTATCTTTGGTTAATCGTTTTATTAAAGAAAATTCTGTTAATACCGGTGATGTTGAAATTGATAATGCTTTAAATTCTTTAATTCAAGGTATGCCTGAATTTATCAATGTTGTTGGCAAACAGCAACATTCTACGCAAGATTTGTCCGTTGATGCGCATATTTTAACAGTATTACAACAAGCCATGTCTAATCCTAATTATCAAAATTTATCAAATCAAGATAAATTTTGTTTGAAATTAGCAACCATAATGCATGATATATCAAAAGCAGAAGGGGTTGTTGATGCGGATCACCCTGATGTTGCTGCATTATATGCTAGGGACATTTTAAGTAAATTTAATTTATCAAATGAGGTAAAAGATAGAGTTTGTGAATTGATTAAAAATCATCATTGGTTAAAAGAATATAATACGGGTTCAATTAGCGCTTCTCAAGTTGCTGCACAATTTAGAAGAACAGACGATTTAGCTATTGCTCAAATTATGGCAGAAGCTGATCTAAAAGGTGTAAAAATAGATGGAAGTTTTTATGAAAAATTTTCTTCAGCCCTAACTGATGAAAGTCAAGCACCTATTGAAAATGCACTTAATGCTATTAACTCTATGGGACAAATGTTTTTGACAAATAAAGTAATAAATCAAAGTAAGTTACCAACAGTTGAATATGATGAACAAGAATATAAAGTTGTTGACTTAACAAGTCTTTCAAAAGATTTTGATTTATCTCAATTTGGATTTGAACCCGGAACAACGCCTGAAAATATGAGAATATTTGTTCATATGGTTAGACCAGAGTATGATAAAACGCTAGAAACGGTTTATAATTTGGGCGATGTTGCTAATCAAGGACTACTATGTGCTTCCTATGTTTCTGTTGATAATAGTCACACATGCTGGGAACTTCAATTTGGTGTTAGTCTTGAAGCAGATAATGTAAATATTGCTAATGCGACATATAAAGATCAACATTCAGGACGAAATAAAAACTTTGATGATTTCGCCGACATTATTACTCAACAGCCGATATTGTTGGAAGAAGGCTGGTTGAGTTTTCCTAAAGATAATGATAGTAATTTTAGAAATCTAATTTCTGATTCCATAAAACAAGAACTTGGATTATCTGATAGTGAATATTCTCAATTATATAGTTCTATACAAAAATATAAATATACCTCTCAATTCGATAATATTCCAGAAATTAAAGTTGGGGATAAAACTTTCACTGGTGCACAAGTTAAACAAGCAATTTTAAATGCTGATGAGTTAACTATTAAAAATAATCCTAATCGTCATAATGAAGCAAATTTATATGCACCAAAAGTTAATGCAGTCGTAGCTAAGGTTAGCAAATTGGAAGACGTTCCACAAGAATTATTAGCTTTTGCTCAAGAACATAATTTACCAATTTATTTATTAGGAAACTAAAAAACTCTCCTTCTGGAGAGTTTTAAATGGTGCCCTGGGCCAGACTTGAACTGGCACGAAGTTATTAGCCTCATCGGATTTTAAGTCCGACGTGTCTACCGATTCCACCACCAGGGCAAATATTTATTTTTCAAACACCTTTTGGGTGCTAGAAAATAATACTATAAAAAAATTTTATTGTCCAGCATTTTTTTCAATAATTTTATTCATAGCGTCAACCATAGCGTCAACGTCTATTCCGTGGACTTTTGCGCCTGCTTCAAGATTTTCAAATCTAGCCGCAGCGCAGCCAATACAACCCATGTTGAATTGCGCAAATACTTCTAATGTTTCAGGATGTTGTGTCACAATATCCATAATTCCCATATCTTTTGTTACTTTTGTCATAATTTTTTTGCCTTTTTAAATATTTACATTAAGAAAATACCATGAATATTAAAAATAATACAACATTTTCTTTCATCGGTTTAAAAGAATTAAGAAGAAAAGAATTTCAAAAACGCATTGCTTTTGACGAAAGCAAGTTAAACCTATTGATCAGACTCAAAATTCTTTTTGAGTAGGTTTTCAAAATCGGATGGTTTAATATCTTTGATGAAGTTTTTGAATTCTTGAGCTTCTTGTTCGTCTTTTTCAACGTCTGTTGAAACAAGTCCTGACGCTAATACGTTTGTCGTAACGTATATTGGAACGTCGGCTCTAAGCGCTATAGCTATAGCATCAGACGGACGAGAATCTATTTCTATTTCTTTATCTAATTTTTCATTGTACATAAATACGCTTGAAAAATAAGTTTGCTCTTCAACATTATTAATTTCAACTCTTGTGATTTTAAATTCTGATTTTTCTGCTATTTGCAAGAATAAATCATGCGTCATTGGGCGAGTTGAGGGAATATTTTCAATTTTTCTTATTATAGCACTTGCTTCTGCGCTTCCTATCCAAATTGGAAGAGCTTTTCTGTTTTCTAAATCATTTAAAACTACAATGGGCGAGCCTGAACGAGTGTCTAGCGCTATACCCATTACTCTCATTTCAATCATTTCTATTTCTCCTTTAAAATTATATTATCATTAAAATAAGAATAAATTTACAAATGTTTAGACTATTTTTGACAAAAAATTCTTATACATTTAGAATATCTTTCTAGGGGATTATGGAGTTAAAATATGAAAACAACTAATATATTATCATTTATAGAAAAAAGAACCCATGAGCTTGAAAACCATGTGGCACTTGGCATTCGCTCTAATTTGGGGTGGAATGAAATAACATTCAAAGGACTTAGCACATTAGCTAAAAGGCTTGCAAGCTATTTAATCGATATAGGTATTGATAAGGGTGATAAAGTTGCGATTTTATCAGAATCTACGCCTGAACTCGGTGCAACATTATTTGCAAACGTTTTAGCAGGAGCAATCAGCGTTCCTTTGGATGTTAAATTAACAATCCATGAGCTAACGCACATTTTATCAGATTGCACTCCAAAAGCAATTATGACGTCTAGTGCGCATTTAGCGGATGCTATAAAATTGAAAGAAATTATTCCGTCACTTGAACATATTGTGATTTTAGATGGCAGAGGCGCAAATTCAGATTACATCAATCTTCATACCTTGCCTGATTTGCCCGATAAAAAATGGCGTCATAGAGGAATAAATAAAACGGCTTTAATTGTTTATACTTCAGGCACAACGGGAAAACCAAAAGGGGTTGAAACAAGCTTTAAAAATGTGTATTCTCAGGTTCAAGCGGTTGGAAAATGTTTTAATTTTACAAAAGATGATTCCATGCTTTCAATTCTTCCGATGAATCATTTATTTGAAATAACCGTTGGATATATGACGTTTTTAAATAAAGGCGCTTCGATATATTATTCAAACAGCTTGAAACCTAAAGATATTTTTACGGTTATGCAAGAAAAGAAAATAACGTTTATGGTTGGCGTTCCGGCTTTTATTAAGCTTGTTAAATCAACGATTGAAAGCGAGATTAGAAACTATAGCAAATTTAAAAAACTTTGGTTTGAAATTAAATATAATTTTGCAAAATTAGCGAATAATCATCTTGTTTCAAAAATGTTATTTACTGAAATTAGAAGAAATTTTGGACCGAAATTTAAAGGCTTCATGTCTGGCGGAGCGCCGTTGGATATGGAAGTTGCGGAATTTTTCAAAACTATCGGTATAAAAATTTATGAAGTTTATGGTTTAACAGAAACAAGCCCGATTATTACAATTAACCATGACGGGGCTTATAAATTGGGTTCTGTTGGTCGTCCGCTGGATGGGGTTAAAGTTCGATTGGATAAGCACACAAACGAGCTTCAAGTTGTGGGCGATAATGTCATGAATGGTTATTATAATCAACCCGAATTAACAAAAGAAGCTTTTACGGCTGATGGTTGGCTAAAAACAGGTGATATCGCTAAAATTGATAGCCATGGGTTTGTTTATATAACGGGCAGAATTAAAAATATGATTGTTTTATCGGGCGGAAAGAAAGTTTTTCCTGAAGAAGTTGAAGCAGTTATGATCCAAAGCCCAATGATTGAAGAAATTGTTGTGTATTCTGACCTTGTTAAAGAAGGCTCTAAAAAAGGAACGGAAGAAATTGTGGCGAAGATTTATCCAACCAGAGATGTTTTAGAAAAATATCCAACAGATAAGGAGCTTGAAACGGCAATTAGAAAAGAAGTTAAAAAATATTCGCTTGAATTATCAAGTTACAAACGCCCAAACAACGTTGTTATAACTCGTTCACCACTTCCTCGAACAGGTATATCAAAGGTTTCAAGAAAACAAGCAAAGCAAGCTTAAAAAGTGATATAATCTGAATATGGCTTTTAAAAACGAAAATATCAGACAACAAGTTAAAAATATGCCAAAACTCCCCGGATGTTATCAGTATTTTGATAAGTCGGGGGAGCTTATTTATATTGGGAAAGCAAAAAACCTCTATAATCGGGTTAATAGCTATTTTATGGGGGATAAAACCAATAATGCAAAATTGTCGGTCATGGTTCCGCAAATTGAAAAAATTGAATGTATTGTCGTTAATTCCGAAATCGAAGCTTTAATCCTTGAAAATGAGCTGATTAAAAAGCATAAGCCAAAATATAATATTCTTTTAAAAGATGATAAAAAATTCCCTTATTTTTTAATAACGGATGAGGATTATCCAAGAATTTTAATAGTTAGAAAAGCAAATCGAAATGCCTTAAAAGGTAAATACTATGGACCTTATACGGATTCAAGAGCAATGCATGCCACACTTGATATTATCTATAAAATTTTCCCCCTAAAAAAATGCAAAACTCCAAAATATAAAACTCGTCCATGCCTGTATTACGACATTAAACAATGCTCTGCGCCTTGTCAAAATAAAATTTCTAAAGAGGATTACGGGCAAATTATAAAAAATGTTGAGTTGTTTTTGTCGGGCAAAAGGCAAGAGCTGCTTAAGATTTTAGCTAAAGAAATGGAAAATTATTCTAAAAAGCAAGATTTTGAGCATGCCATGCTTATGAGGGATAGTATTAATGATATTAATAAAACCCTTGAAAAACAAAGCGTAGTCTTATCTTCAACAAAATCTAACTATGATTATATTGGGGTTAAAAATTCTTCTAATTTGATTTGCATTTCAATTCTTCAAATCAGACAAGGAAGATTGATTAATAAGAAAGATTTTTCTTTTGTACAGACGACGAGTGATAGTTCGGATTTTGATGAGATAATAGAAAACGCTATAAGAGAATATTATATTATGCTTAATGATGAGGAATTGCCTTCAAAAATCATTCTTTCAGACACTTTTGAAGAGGTTGAAACGTATAAAAAATGGTTATCTTTGCGTTTGAATAAAGAAGTCGATATCGTTAAAGCGAGGACGAAAACCGATAAGGAAATTCTTTCAATTGCTCTTAAAAATGCGACCTTTAGCCTTGAGCAATTAAAATTAAAAGAATTAGCAAATATTCAAAACGACTATAACGAGGTTGGAAGTTATATTCAAGAAAAATTGAAATTATCAAAATTTCCGCACACAATTGAATGCTATGATATATCTCATATTCAAGGTACAAACACTGTTGCAAGCGGAGTTTATTTTGAAAACGGTATGCCTAAAAAATCGATGTATCGAAGATATAAGCTAAGAACGATTGAAAAAGGCGAGGTTGACGATTTTAAATCTATGAGAGAAATTTTATCAAGAAGATTTAAAAGAATAAAAGAGGGAAAAGTTCCTGCGCCTGATTTGATTATTATTGATGGCGGAAAAGGGCAATTATCTTCCGTTATGTCGATTTTAAAAGAATATGATTTAAAATTGGATATAGTTTCTTTGGCAAAAAGAGAAGAAGAAGTGTTTTTGCCTAATCAATCAAAAAGTGTTTTGTTTGCGGTCAAATCCCCTGCACTGCACTTGTTTCAAAGAATTAGAGATGAAGCTCATAGATTTGCAATTACGTATCATAGAAAATTGCGCTCAAAAACTATGCTAAAATAATCTTGACTTTAAATCTTTATTTTATATATTAGATATAACAGGTGGCGACATGGCCAAGTGGTAAGGCAGGAGCCTGCAAAGCTTTTACCCCCAGTTCGAATCTGGGTGTCGCCTTTTATTATGAGTTTACAAGTTGAAGAGTGAATTTCACTCTTTTTCTTTTTTTTAATTTGTTTAAGTATAATTCATTTTTTTAATAATATAAATTAAAGATAAAGTCGGCTATTCCGCATCCATAACCTTAACTTCGTTATTCAAATAATCCAAATGCCATTTTTGAATAGCTTCTCCAGGGTATAATATCCCAATCCCTGGGGGATAGGGCAAAAGCAAATTGCTTGAAATTTTAAGCAAACTATCTTGTTTTTTAACATAATAATATTTTTGTTTATAAGCCAAAATCGGTTGAACTTTAACCAACGGGTGCGGCTGAAAATCTGCTTCAATAAAGTCATAAGACGGATTTGTTTTAACTTTAATCAAAGCATTTTTCAATTTTTCAAGTTTTTGTTTTGTAGTTCCAATCCCTGTTAAATACAGGCATGAAATCGAATTATTAAGTTCATCTTCAATATTATACTCATCAAACATAAAATCCGATAAGTCAAAGCCTGATATACCTTGTTTTCTAACCAAAATCTTTGTCGGGTCATGGAAATCTTGTTCATAAAATTCAACGCCAAATCTCGTTAAATCTTTTTTAATTTTTTCAATTTCATCCAAAAGATTATTAATTTCATCTTTTCCTTTTTGCGAAGTTAAATAATCAATGCACTCTTCAATGTTGTTCAATAAAGGATAAGAGGGCGAAGATGTATGAAAAATATTAATCGCATTTTGCAAGGTTTCAACTTCAATATCGCATTTTGATGATAAATGAATTAAAGATGTTTGATTAAGCGCCCCTGCGGTTTTATGAAGTGAATTAACGGAAATATCAGCCCCTTGTTGAATTGCGGTTTTATTGAATTTATCCGAAAAATTATATAAACTTCCATGCGCTTCATCAACCAATAAATAAGTCCCGTGATTATGGCAAATTTTGGCTATTTTTTCAATATCTGAATTAATCCCCTCATAAGTCGGGCTTGTCATAATAAAAACTTTATAATCATTAAGTTCAAGCGTTTTTTGAAGCTTATTTGGGTCAATTTGGGTATATATCCCCCATTTTGGGTCGTTATCGGGCATAAACCAATCAACAATTCCGCCTGTTAGAATAAGCCCGTTATAAACAGATTTGTGGCAATTTCTTGCAACTAAAACCTTGTCATTTGGGTTGATTAAAGCTTTCATTGAAGCTAAAATCGAAGTTGTTGAACCTTGGGTTATAAAAAATGTTTGTTTTGTTTCAAAAATTTCGCTTGCTCTTCCTTGCGCCATCATAATTGCGCCATTAGGGCAGGAAAGATTGTCGTATCCATCAAATTCCGATACATCATCATTGTAAAAAGCGCTATATTTTGTTGAAAATTTCGCTTTTTGATTGTGGGATGGTGTTGTAAAAATTTCTCTTTTTAATTTTTGATTTAATAGTTTTGCAATGCTCATAAATTTATATTAAAATAAGACTTATGGATATACAAGAAGAAATAGTTAAATTACGCAAAGAGATTGATATAAATTCTTATAAATATTATGTTGAGGATAACCCTATTCTTGAAGATTGGGAATATGATAAGCTTTTTCGTAGGTTAAAAGAACTTGAAGAGCAAAGACCAGACTTAATTACGCCGACTTCTCCAACTCAAAGAGTGGGTGGAATATCAGAAAAATTTAATCAAGTTCCTCATAAAATAAGGCTTTACAGTCTTGATAATTCAAACAACTATGAAGAATTGAAAGCTTGGTATAATAGGGTTTTAAAGGATGTTGGCGAAAAATCAAACTCGCAACTTGGGCTTTTTCAAAATAATCTTGATGATATTGAGCTTGTGTCCGAGCTTAAAATTGATGGTTTAGCTATTAGTTTGACTTATAAAAACGGCGTGTTTGTTCAAGGTTTAACAAGGGGCGACGGGGTTGTTGGCGAAGATATCACTAATAATTTAAAAACAATCAAAGCAATTCCTTTGAAACTTTTTGAAAACATCGATATTGAAGTTCGTGGCGAAATTTATATGCCTATAACTTCTTTTGAAAAATTGAACGCAAAACAAATTGAAAATAATCAAAAAACTTTTGCAAACCCAAGAAACGCAGCAGCAGGCTCTATTCGTCAACTAGACCCTAAAATCACAGCAAGCAGGGATTTATCAATTTTTGTTTATGCGGTTATTTTAGATAAAAAATTTAAAATTCTATCACATTCAGACGCTATGGATTTTTGTAAAAAACTTGGATTTAAAGTTAATAGCTATAAAAAATGCAAAAACATCCAAGAAGCGATTGATTTTTGTGAAGACATGAAAGAAAAAAGAAAAACCTTAAATTATGCAACAGATGGGGTTGTAATTAAGGTAAATTCTTACGCTAAACAAAATGAACTGGGTTTCACGGCTCGTGCGCCAAAATGGGCTACAGCGTTTAAATTTCCGCCTGAAGAAGTTTGGTCAATTTTAAAAGAAGTTGAATTTAGTGTCGGAAGAACAGGAATTGTTACTCCTGTTGCAATAATTGAGCCTGTAAACCTCTCAGGAAGCGTTGTCAGTCGTGCTTCTATGTATAATTTTGATGAAATTGAAAGATTAAATATTTCTTTATATGATGAGGTTTTAATTAAAAAAGCAGCAGAAATTATTCCAAAAGTTGTTAAATCAAGAAAAACCGATAAATCAACTCCGATTAATCTCCCAACAAAATGCCCGTGTTGCGGAACTGAATTAATTGACGTTGAGGGGGAAGTTGCTAAATATTGCCCAAATAAAAAGGGTTGTAGTGCTCAAATAAAGGGAAGAATTGAATATTTTGTATCAAAACAAGCTATGGACATTGATGGTTTGGGCGAAAGTATTATTGAGCAATTAATCAATAAAAAATATGTTTATAATTTTTCTGATATCTATAAATTGACTCAAAACGAGCTTTTGACGCTTGATTTAATTAAGGAAAAATCTTCAACAAATTTATTAAATGCAATTGAAAAATCAAAAGATGTTTTATTATCAAAATTTATAAATGCGCTTGGAATTCGCCTTGTTGGAAAAGAATCGAGTGATATTTTGGCGCAAAATTTTAAAACAATTGATGAGCTTAAAGTTGCAAGCTATGAAACGCTATCCGAAATAGATGGAATTGGCGACAAGATGGCAAAATCTATTGTTGATTATTTTGCTGATAAAGAAAATTTAGCTGTGATTGATGAAATGATAGCGCTTGGAGTTAAAATCACAAACAAATATAATGGCATTCAAGATTTAAGACTAAAAGGTCAAAGCTTTGTTATAACTGGGACTTTGGAAACTTTATCTCGTGAAGAAGCGCAAAGCAAATTAAAAGAGCTTGGTGCAAAAACTCCTAATAGCGTATCAAAAAACACAAGTTTTGTTGTCGTGGGCGCTTCTCCGGGGTCTAAAGCAACAAAAGCCGAACAGCTTGGAATTACGATTTTATCCGAAGATGATTTAATTAAAATATTAAAAGGAGAGTAGATTTTATGAAAAAATTATTAACTTCACTATTTTTAGCAATTTGCTTGATTTGCCCTTGCATGGCGGCTGAAAATGAATCAGTTTTATCTGTTTCATCAACTTTTGAAAAAGATTATACTCCTGACACTGCTAAAGTCAGTCTAAGCCTAACAAATAGCGGCATGTCAATTAAAGATATTAAAGAAAAAAATGATAAAACAATTGTTGAAGTTATGGCTTTAATTAAAAAAGAATTAGGTCAAAATGAAACAATTAAAACAACAAAATATAGCGTAAACCCTGTATATAGCTATAAAAATAACGCTAGAGTTTTTCAAAGATATGAAGTAACAAACGGTTTTGAAGTAAAATTAAAAGATGTTACAAAAATTTCAAACATAATTAAAATCGCAACCGATAACGGAATTAAAAACGTAGGAGACATTCGTTTTTATATTGAAGATAAAGAAAAAATTTCAAACGAAGCTATCCAAGAAGCAATCAAAATGGCAAAAGCAAGAGCTAATGTGATATCTAGCGCTGCAGGTGTTCAAATTTTAAAAATCAAATCAATCAATGTTAGAACATCTTTAGACAATTCTTATTCTGCCGTTCGTTATTTAGCTTCATCAAATTTGATGTATAAATCAATGGACGCTGCCGCTTCTGAAACAGTTTCTCAACCAATCGAAGCAGGCGACATCAGGGTTAACGCTACAGCAAATATTGATTATTATTTAAAATAATTTTTAAAAAAAATATATTTGAAAGCAAGCTTAAATGGCTTGCTTTTTTATTTTGTAAATGTTAAATTAGTCTTATAGACGTGGGATTAATTTAACTATCAAAGTTTTAAGATTGAAGCGTTTTTATATTAAGTTTACAGTTTGTCGTGGATAATTTGTGAAATATACATTTAATAACAAGTTTCTAAAAGATAATTCTAAACCGGGGTCATATCGTCGTGGGTATGAAACTTTTCAAAAAGGCATGGTTGAAGAATTAAAATTCAATTCAAATATTGTTAGAGCGAAAGTTAAGGGCAATTTTAAATCTCATTATGAAACAGGGATTAAATTTACAAAATCTGATGTTCGCCCAACTTGCAACTGCCCTCTTGAAGAGCCTTGGTGTAAACATTGTATTGCGCTTGGTTTTGAAACTTTAAAAAATCATTTTTTTGATGAATTTTTATATGAAAAAATGAATATTGAGCCGAATTTGATTGATGAAGATTTGGCAATGAATGAAAATCCTAAGGGTGATTTTATTTTCCATTTTAACCCTAAACGACGTCAAAATTTCTTTTCTATTCTTGTTATGAATAGGCACACAAGCAAGGTTATCCGTGACCTCGAGGCGGTTTTTAAGCAGATTATTCTTAAGCAAAAAGAAGATGAAAATTTTGAATTAAATAATTCGCAAAAGCTTGAAGTTTTAATGTTTAAAATGTTGCTATCTACTTCAAGATTGGATAAAAAATCAGGTTGGTATGATGTATCTATAAATAAATTTGATGAATTTTTCAAGATGTTGGCTAAAATGGATGATGTTATTGATGCTAAAACGCACAAAAAAATCAGATTTAGCGATGATGTTTGGAATTTGTGTTTAGATGTTAATGTTTCTTATGTTGGAAATGTTTTATTAAGTTTATACTGGAAACGCAATGATATTGATGAAATTTATCCTTTTGAAGAGGTTAGATATTTTTCTCGCCAATTAAAATGGGGAAGATATAAAGATGTTATTTTCCCAACTGATGTTCAAGTTAGTGTTATTCCGCAAAACCTTACTAAAGCAAGCTTTTCGGATATAAAAGACGCCGATGGCGGAAAATTTATTTATGAAGAACTTCCAAAATTAAAGGAAGTCATGACGGTTAATATGTCAGAAGAAATGGAAAAACTGACATTTGAAAAACGTCCGCCAAAATGTATCGTAGAGCTTGGTGTAGACTATGACCAATCTTTAAAAGCAAGCTTAGAATTTGAATATGATGGCGTTCGAGTTCCTTATCAAAAGCAATATAAAAGCCCTTATGTCACAATTAAAGACCAATCAAAAGACCTTTTGTATTGGGTTAAAAGAGATATGGATTTTGAACAAGCTGCTTATAGAATGCTTTTGGCATGCCGTTTTGCGCCCGTTCAATCAAACAACCTTGCAATGGATAAAGAGTTTGCAATCGATTTTTATAATTATTTCATCTCGAAAGCAGGCGATGGCTGGGAATTTATCGAAAAAGACGATTTAACATTCTATAAATTAAACCAAAAAGGCTTGAAACTTGTTGCTGATATTGATTTTTCAGAAGATGGAACGGATAAATTTGAAATTGTTTTAAAAGCGTTAGCAGATGAAGTTGAAGTAGATTTTGAAAAAATAATCGACTTAACTTATGAGGGTTCAAAATATTATAATGTGCCATCAGGCGGACAGGTTAATATTCCTGTGGATGATGTGTTGTCTTTATTGAAATCATTTAACACTTACGACGTTTATAAAAATAATGAAGATAAATATATCGTTAAAACCTATAGAGCGGGCGTTGTTTCCGAAATGGAAAAAATGGGAATTACGCTTAAAATGAGCCGTAAATTCTCTGCTTTTTGGAAGGAAGTTTCAACTTTTTCAAATATGGACGCAACGGCTCTTCCAAAAGCGCTTAAGGCGGAACTTAGAGAATATCAACACAAAGGTTTTTCTTGGTTATGGTTTTTGTATAAATATGGCTTAAATGGTGTGTTGGCTGATGATATGGGGCTTGGTAAAACTGTCCAAACTTTAGCGCTCTTGCAAAAAGCAAAAGAAAAAGACAAAAAAGAGCCAAATCTTGTTATTTGCCCGACTAGCGTTGTGTTTAACTGGGAAAAAGAAATTGAAAAATTTGCTCCGAATTTAAAATACATGACACTATCAGGAGCGGATAGAAAAGCCAAATTTAAAGATATTGAAAATTATGATGTTATAATTACAAGCTATGCCCTTGTAAGACGTGATATTGCAGCACTTAAAAAAGTTAAATTCAGATATGTTATATTGGATGAATCGCAAAATATTAAAAATGCGATAAGCCAAACTTCAAAAGCTTGTAAAGAGCTTGTAAGTGCGCATAGGCTTGCGCTTTCAGGTACTCCTATTGAAAACAAATTGGAAGAGCTTTGGTCAATATTTGATTTTCTAATGCCCGGATTTTTGTTTGACGCTAAAGAGTTTAATAATCGTTTTGTTAATCCGATTGTCGAAAATGAAGATACAGAGGTTCAAAAGCGCTTAAAATCGCAAATTTTCCCATTCATTTTAAGACGTATGAAACGAGATGTTGCAAAAGACTTGCCGGATAAGATTGAATCAGTTGCATATTGCGAATTGACGTCTGATCAAAAAGATTTATACTTGCAAGTTCTTGATTCAACAAAAGAAGAATTGTTTAAATCTATTGAAACAGTTGGTCTTGAAAAGTCCAGAATGTCTATATTCTCAGCCCTTTTAAGACTTCGTCAAATTTGTTGCCATCCTCGTTTATATGATAAAGAGGGTAAATTGGGCATAAATGAGAGCGGAAAATTTGAACAATTGCAATCAATGTTGGAAGAAATTATTTCTGAAAAACATAGGATTTTGCTGTTCTCTCAATTTGTCGGAATGCTTGATATTATTAAAGCTTGGCTTGAAGAAAAAGGAATTAAACACGAATATCTGTCAGGCAAAACCAAAGATCGTCAAGCAGTAGTTGAAAGATTTAATAATGACCCGACTATTCCAATTTTCTTGGTTTCATTGAAAGCTGGTGGAACAGGTTTGAACTTAACAGGCGCAGATTATGTTATCCATTACGACCCTTGGTGGAATCCTGCGGTTGAAGACCAAGCGACAGACAGGGCTTATCGTATCGGGCAAACGAAAAAAGTTAATGTTTATAGACTTATTACAAAAGGCACTGTTGAAGAAAAAATTCAAGCGCTTAAGTCTAAAAAACGCTCGCTTGTCGATAGCGTAATATCTATTGATAGAAATATCGTGAAGAGCTTGACTTATCAGGATATTAAGGACATTTTTTCAATTTAGTTAATTAATTTTCTTCATCAAAATCCAGTAAATCTTTTGGAGAAACTTTTAAAACATCTGCAATAATTTTAAGTTTCGATAGAGTAATATCTGTTTTAGCTATTTCTACTATGGAAATCATTGAACGAGAAATGCCCTCGACATTTAGAAAATCATCTTGTTTAATACCTTTTTGTTTTCTGATTTTCTTTAAATTATTTGCAAATTTTTGTAAAAATTCCTTGTCCATAATTAAATTTCTTTTAGCAATTTCCAAACTTCTATTTCAAAATAATTTGCCAATTGTTCGATTTTATCGATAGTAATATTTATTTTGCCTTTTTCAAGCTTTGAAATATATGAGTTATCGACCCCTAAAATTAGCGATAGTTCTTCTTTTGTTATCTTCTTTGATAGCCTAAGTTTTTCGATATTTTCTGCTAATATTTTTCTTGTTTTATTTGTCATATTCTATAAATAACTTGTAAAATTCAATATTGAGTGCATTGGCTATCGCAAAAAGTCTTTTTAGGCTTGGTAACTTTTTTCCTCTTTCAATTTCAGATAAATAGTCACTTGAAATACCTGAAATTTCACTGAGCTTTTCTTGGGTTAATTTTTTGCTTAGTCTATACTTTTTGATATTTTCTTTTAATGTTTTTTCAACTTTGTTATTCATTTTGAAAATCTAATAAATCCGATAAATTTATATCAAAAGCTTTTGCAATTTGGTTGATTTTGCTCAAAGTGACATCATTTTGAGCTGTTTCAATATTTCCAAGAGTCGAGCGAGCAATGTTGGCTCTAAAAGATAGCTCATCTTGAGTAAAACCCTTGATTTTTCTCAATTCTTTAATTCTTTTAGCAAGTTTTTCTAGTAAACTCTTGTCCATAGAAAAATTGTCCGCTATAATGACAATGTAAACAAACCGTAACACGGACAAAAATAAGGCTAATCTCATGTTTATCAAAAAAATACTAATAGACCTTGACGGAGTATTGAACGATTATAACGGCAAAAACTATGATGAAAATTCTATTCCGAATATCAAACAAGGTGCGGCGGAATTTGTTGAGGAATTGTCAAAAAGTGCTGAATTATATCTTTTTACGAGTCGAAATTTAATGTTGGCGACAAAATGGCTTATTAAAAATGATATCGATAAGTTTTTTAAGGACGTAACAAACGTGAAAGCCCCGTCGTTTCTTTATGTTGACGACAGGGCGATTTGTTTTCGGGGAAATTACAAAATGACATTGGATGAAATTAAAAATTTTAAAGTTTATTATAAATAGCTAATTTGCGCCGAGTTTGGCAAGTTTTTTGTTTGCTTTTTTAATAAAATCAACTGCATAATTGGATGGCAGGGCAAAGCCTATACCTATGTTTGAGCGGTTATTGTCGGGATTATAGATAGATTGGTTTATTCCGATGACTTCGCCTTTTAAATTTAACAAAGGTCCGCCCGAACACCCTGGGTTTATGGCGGCGTCGGTTTGAATTTTGTTTCTTTCGTAATCAATTCTTGAAACAATTCCTGTTGTTAAGGTGTTTTTAAACCCAAAAGGGCAGCCTATTGCTAAAACCCTTTGCCCGACTTTTATTTCGTCTGAATTTGCAAAGCGAGAAAGAGTTAAGTTTTCTTTCGGTTCAATTTTAACAAGGGCTAAGTCGTTTTTATTCCTTAAAATAGCGACAACGCTTCCTTTATAGGTTCTTCCGCTATTTGTTGTGATTTGAATGCTTTTAGCGTTATCTATAACATGTGAGCTTGTTAAAATCGTGCCGTTTTTGTCGATAATACAGCCTGTTCCGCCCGATGTACCTCTATCTATATCGGCTTCAATTGATACAATCGAGGGAAGAGTTTTTTCATATATATCTATGATATTTTTTTCGTCGGTTGAGAAAAATTGCGTCGCATTGGCGCTTAAATTTAAAATTAAATAAGCAAATAATAAGAATTTAGCCAGTTTTTTTCTGCATGAATTAAACATATTTATCTATCCTAATTTTAATTAAATAATATCATTTTGATTTTTCTACTACATTGCACATAATATCTAGTTGTGATAAAATTCTTTTGTACTAGAAAAAAGGAACAACAAATATGGGTATTGAAGTATTTAAAAAACATTTAAGAGAAAGACGCGCAGTTAAAATTATTGCTGGTATTAATAATTACAATTTAGATAACGTGGCTAAAGTTTGCCGTGCTGCTCAAGCAGGACACGCTAGTGCGGTTGATATTGCTTGTTCTAAAGAAGTTTATGATGTTGCAAGAAAGAATACAAAATTACCGATTTTTGTTTCTTCAATTCATCCTTTTGAATTGCAACAAGCTGCTCAATGGGGCGCAGACGCTATTGAAGTTGGAAACTTTGACGCATTATACAAAGAAAACAAAAGCTTCTCAGCTGAAACAGTTTATGAAATTGCACTTGAAACATTGTCTTTAGTTAGTAAATATGATGTATTCACTTGTGTTACAATCCCTGGAAACATCGAAGTTGAAAAACAAATTGAACTTGTTAAAAAACTTGAAATTCTTGGCGTTGATTTAATTCAAACAGAAGGTTTAAAAGAAGTTTCTTCTTCATCTAACCCATCCGTACATCTTGTAAATTACGCTAAAGCAACAATTGCAAACACATTAGAATTATCTCAACACACAATTCTTCCAATTATGTCAGCTTCTGGAATTACAGCTGCAACTTCTCCTCTAGCTTTTGCTTCAGGTGCTAGTGCTGTTGGTGTTGGTTCTGCTGTTAATAAATTGGATTCAGAACTTTCAATGACTGCAACTGTTATGGCTGTTGTTAATTCAATTTCTCACAGAAATTCAATCAACAAAGAAATCGTTAGAACTGAAAGAGAATTAGCTCTTAACTAGTTTTAAGTTTCAAATTAGATAATAAAAATGCTCCTGATGATAAATATTAGGAGCATTTTTTATATTATATTTTTTATGATTTTATAAAGCAAAGCCTTAGTTTTCGTCGCTTTCAGCAAGTTTTTCAAGTTTTAATTTTTGGTCATATTCAATCAACATATTGATTAATTTATCTAAATTTCCTTCGATAACCTCTCTAACATCAAGGTTTTGACCAATTCGATGGTCTGTTAAGCGGCCTTGAGGGAAATTGTATGTTCTAATTCTTTCAGATCTATCCCCCGTTCCAACTTGAGAACGTCTTAAATCGGTTACTTCTTGCATTTGCTTTTGAACTTCCATATCATAAAGCTTAGCTTTTAAGATTTGCATTGCTCTTTCTTTGTTTTGAAGTTGAGAACGTTCTTCTGTGCAGAAAATCATAATTCCTGTTGGTTTGTGGTATAAACGAGCTGCCGTTTCAACCTTGTTAACGTTTTGTCCGCCTGCACCACCTGAACGAGCGGTTGACATTTCAATATCTTCAGGTTTGATTTCAATTTCAACATCATCAACTTCAGGCATAACGGCAACTGTAGCGGTTGAAGTGTGAACTCTGCCTTGCGATTCGGTTTGCGGAACTCTTTGAACCCTGTGAACGCCTGATTCATATTTTAATTGAGAATAAACGGCGTCACCCTTGATAGAAATAACAACTTCGGATACTCCGCCTGCTTCGCACTCATTGATTGAAAGGATTTGAGTTTGCCAGCCTTTTGTAGCAGCATATCTAAGATACATTCTCATAAGGTCGCCTGCAAAAATATTTGCTTCATCGCCACCTGCTGAGCCTCTTATTTCAAGCATGATGTCCTTGTCGTCCATCGGGTCACGTGGCAATAATAAAACTTTCAATCTTTGTTCATATTGTTCGATTTTAGCTTCATTATCCGCTATTTCATTGTTTAAAAAATCTTTCATTGTTGCGTCTTTTTCAATGTGCAACATTTCTTTAGCTTCGTCTATGGCTTTTTTTGCGTCACGATATTTATAATAAATATCTACGGTTTCTTCCATAGTTTTTCTTTGTTTTGATAAATCACGAAATTTAACGTAATCTTGTATAATTTCGGGCTTTTGAACCAATTCGCCCAATTCTTGGTAACGTTTTTCAATACGTTCCACTTTTTCAAACATTGAATTATCCATTTTTAGTTGGTTTCCTTCCGCATGATTTATCTTCGTCGCAATAGCCAAGTCTTTCGCATTTTGGTACAAGATGTTCGCCAAGCCATGGCTCACGTTCTATAACCAATTCGCACATTTTTTTAAGTAATTGTCTTATTTCAAGCTGCGCTCTTGTGCATAGTCTTAGGTTTGCAACGTGTATTAATTCTCTTAAATTAACGCTAACAACAATAGAACTTGCTGCTGCATTTGGTAAAATTGCTCTAGCGTCTTCCGCTTTAATTCCTGCTTCAATAAATTCTTGATATTTTGTTGAAATTTCTTTCATGAAATCTTCAAATTTTTGACATAATTCAGGATTATTTTCAATCGGTTTTGGAATGATGTAGTCAAATTCGCCTTTTTCTTTAACATATCTTTGAGATTTTTGTGAAAAGCTCATGTGTCTGTGGCGAACAAGTTGGTGAGTTAATGCTCTTGAAACATTATTGATTGCAAAAGTTAATTGAATATGTTCAATCGTTGAATAATGTCCTGATGAGATTACTCTTTTGATTAAGTTTAATTTTTTTTCTTTATCGTCTGTTAAATTTTTAAAAATTTCAACCGCACCATCTGCGCTATAGCAGGTTCTACAAGCTGTGTAGATTGTATCTAACATATTATTCGGTATTGAAATTAACTCAACTTCCAACTCTTTTTTAGGCACATCTTTTTCCTTTATTGTCTGATTTTATTACTTAAAATGTAATACTAAAAAATGGCTGGGGATACATTAAAGCTCTCCAGCCAATTAATAATTTCTCGCAACTATTTTTTTTCGTAACGTTTTTTAAATCTTTCAACTCTACCTTCAGAGTCAAGGATTTTTTGGTTGCCTGTGTAGAATGGGTGGCAAGCATTGCAAATTTCAACTGTGATGTTTTCTTCAACAGAACCAGTTTCAATTTCGTTTCCGCATACGCATTTTATAGTTGTTTTTTTGTAATCCGGATGAATGTCTTTTTTCATTTTCTTTCCTTTTTCATAAAAATTTGATAATGACTTATCTTAATATTACTTTGCTCAAAAAAAATTTTCAAGCTAGTTTGAAGTATTTTTCATAATTGTAATTTTTTTTAATAATTTTTTATAGTAAAATGGATTTATGAATAAATTAGAACACATTAGAAATTTCAGCATAATTGCTCACATTGACCACGGAAAGTCTACTCTAGCCGATAGATTGCTTGAAAAAACAGGCACAATAGCAAAACGTGATATGCAGGATCAGTTGCTTGATACTATGGATATTGAGCGTGAAAGAGGAATTACAATCAAATTAAATGCCGCAAAAATGAACTATAAAGCAAAAAACGGCAAGGAATATATTTTAAATTTGATTGATACCCCAGGGCATGTTGATTTTTCTTATGAAGTTTCTCGCTCACTTGCTGCTTGCGAGGGTGCATTATTAATTGTTGACGCTACCCAAGGGGTTGAAGCGCAAACGTTGGCTAATGTTTATTTAGCAATGGAGCAAAATTTAGAAATAATTCCTGTTATAAATAAGATTGATTTGCCCTCGGCAGATGTTGAAAGGGTTAAAAAAGAAATTGAAGATGTGTTAGGAATTGACGCTTCTATGGCAATTCCGGTGAGTGCTAAAACGGGCGAAGGGATTGAAAATGTTTTAGAAGCAGTTGTAAATTATATTCCAGCTCCCGAAGATACATCCTCTAAACCGCTTAGGGCTTTGGTTTTTGATAGCGCGTATGATGCGTATCTTGGAACTATTTGCTTTTTTAAAGTTGTGGATGGCTCAATTAAATTGGGTGATAAAATCAAGTTTATGGCAACAGGTAGGGAATTTGAGGTTATCGAACTTGGATTTTTAAATCCAAACAGAAACCAAGTTTCTGAGCTTAAAACGGGCGAAGTTGGCTATTTTGCCGGTTCTATTAAAGAAATTACTCGTTTTGTGGGTGATACTATAACCCATGTGGAAAACCCTGCGCTTGAACCGCTAGAGGGTTATAAAGAAGCTAAACCAATGGTATTTAGCGGACTGTATCCTGTCAACAATGAAGATTATCAAGAATTAAAAGAATCTTTAGAAAAATTAAAATTATCCGATAGCTCAATTACTTATGTTCCTGAAACTTCAAGTGCTTTAGGTTTTGGCTTTAGATGTGGCTTTTTGGGCATGCTGCACATGGAAATTGCTCAAGAAAGATTGGAGAGGGAATATAATCTTTCATTAATTACAACAGCGCCATCCGTTATATATCGTGTTCATAAAACTGATGGCGAGGTGGTTGAAATAGATAACCCTGCTGAACTTCCAGAGGCGCAATATAGGGAATTTATTGAAGAGCCGTATGTTAGAGTTAATATTTTCACTCCAAACGATTATGTCGGTACATTAATGGAATTATCTCAAGAAAAGCGTGGCATATTCAAGGATATGCAATATATTGATGATATTCGAGTTAATTTGGAATATGAAATTCCATTATCAGAAGTTATTACAGATTTTTACGACCAATTAAAATCTCGCTCAAAGGGTTATGCTTCTTTGGATTACGAGTTTTCTGAATATAAAAAATCAGACCTTGTTAAAATGGATATATTGCTTGCAAATGAAGTAGTGGACGCACTTTCGGTTATTTGTCACAAGGATAGTGCTTATAATATTGGTCAAAAATTAACATCAAAATTAAAAGAAATTATCCCAAGACAATTGTTTGAAGTTGCTATTCAAGCTGCTGTCGGAGGAAGAATAATAGCAAGAACGAACATTAAAGCGCTAAGAAAATCTGTTTTAGATAAGTGCTATGGCGGCGACATTTCTCGTAAAAGAAAATTATTGGAAAAACAAAAACGTGGTAAAAAGCGCATGAAATCAGTTGGAAAAGTTGAAATTCCACAAGAAGCATTCATGGCTGTTTTATCATTGAATGAAGAATAAAACCTTTGTTTAAGCTTTTTTAGCTTGTTGAGCTTGTTGAGCTTGAGCTTTTTGCGCTTTCTTTTCAACGATTTTTTGTTTTAATTTCGCACTGTATGGAACCATTAAAACAGGAACCAAGAAACGAACTATTGTTGCAAAAACGATTAAGGACTTGAACTTAGAAAAATGTTTTCCATAAGTTGCTGATAATTGTTCGATTTGTTTTGTTGCGTCTTTTGTTGACATTGCTTCAAGCAAGCTCTTTTCAATATCTTGAGATTTATATAATTTTGAACAGTTTTCTTTGATTATTTTTGCAGCGTCTTCAATTGATACATTTTCTTTTATAGCTTCAAATGTGTTAGTTAAAGTATTTTTATAACTTGCTTTGGAGTTATTTATTAAAAAGTCGAAAACAGTATCAACCCCTAGTGCTGCTGCGCTTGAAACGCAAGTAACAAGTGCGCCATGGGTAACTAAGCCAAGTTTTTGGCTATCCGGAATTCTTTTTGAGCGAAGAGTGTTAAATGTTTCGTATACCGTTAAAAGAACGGAAGTCAATGTACTCATTCTTGCCATCGGTTTTCTATACCATGCCGGCAATTTTTCAGAAGATAATGCTGCGGACATTTTTTGGCTAAATTTGCTCATTGCAAAGTTTTCAAAAACATTAGTTAATCCATCAACTGCTTTTTCTCCAATATTTCCTTTAAAAGCAATTTCGTTTGTTCTGTTTTGATTGTTCATATACGCTTTAAATGTGCTGTTATCTGCTTTAAATGCGTTTGAATTTGTTAAAGTTGAAGATTGTTGCTTGCTGGCTGCTCTGGTAGCAAAAATTCCTGCTGTAATAATTGGAAGAAGAATTGTTGCTGTTTTGGATTTTAAAATTGAAGTTATAATTTCGCCTGAACCTTTTAAGAAAGATTCAAAAGCATCATAAAGCGTTGCTGTATCTGAATTTTGTTTAGCTGCTTCTTTCAATTTTTGAACAAATTCTTTATTATTGTTAAAAATATCAAGATGTTCTTTTGCGGAAGCTAAAAGCTCTCCTGCTTTTTCTTCAACAGTGGGTTGAAGTTTGTTTTTGCCAAAAAGAGAATTTTGGGATTTAGCTATCGTTTTCTTAGCTATTTGTAAAGCAGTTTTATATGTTTCAGAACCCTCAGCACTATCTACTATTAACTTTCCTGTACCTTTATCAAAAGTCATTAATTTTAAATTAGTTAAAACTTTATCGGTTGCTTTTTTAATCAAACCTGCTTCAAGAGTTAAACCGAAAAATCCGCCAAGAAATGCTTTTGTACCATTTTTAACTGCGATATATTTTCTATCTTCAGGATCGGCATTTTTTTGCTTCATAACGCAAATTGGTTTTAAAACACCTGCAATTAAAGTTGCATAAACTGTTTTAACCAGTGCTTCGTTGTCGGCTGTGAGGCCTATTAATTTGTTTAAGAATTTAGATTGAGTAATACCATTAATTATCTTTGCGCCAAAAGTGCTAGCACCCTTAGATTGTGCAACATTTTGTGCAACTTGTTGAGCATTAGAAACTATAGACCCGCCAAAGCTAAGCGCTTGTGCGGGTCTTAATATTCCTGTGTTATTGTTTTTCTTGCTTACAAAATTCCCTGCTCGAGTGCTGTTCAGAAAATTTCGTTTTCCGATTATAGTTTTGCGTTTGTTGTTAGTGACGCTTGTATGATAATTGTTCGATATTAAATTCATGGTACTTATATAAAACTACTAAAAAAAATAATTTGCTAGTCTTTTTTAAAAATTTATATTTTTGTTAACATTCTCTCTTTTTGGGAATTGACATAGTTTTCAATTCTATCAACTATAATTTTTTCAAAATTAATTCCAAAAATGTTATTAATTTCATTAATAAAAAAGCATGGGCTGGTTATATTAATTTCAATAATTTTTCCTGCTATGGTGTCTAATCCTGCTAAATATATTCCGTCACGCTCAAATTTATCTTTGATTTTTTCTTCAAGAGCTTTTTCTTCTTTCGTTAATTGAGCGAATTTAAGAGTGTTTTCATTATGCTCATTGAATTTGAAATCATTATTTGTTGCAACTTTTTTAACACAATAATCAAAAATTTTGCCACAAATATAGATTAATCTTTTGTCGCCCTCTTGAACTTCGGGAAGATATTCTTGAATCATGACTTGAGATTTAAAGTCGTTTGTAATTGTTTTAATTATTGTATTGATATTTTTATCTTTGTCATTCAAGTAAAATACTCCGCTTCCAAAACATCTGTTTGTTGGCTTTAGAATTATTTCATGCTTTTCAAATAAAAATTCTTTAATTATTTTTTCATCACATGACACAATGTTATCTGGAATTAAGCCTTGAAATTCGTTAACATAAAGTTTTTCGTTCTTTTCTCTTAAAGCTGTTGGAGAATTTATTATCATTGTTTTATCTTGATTAACGTAAGATAAAATGTATGTAGCGTTGATGTAGTCTATATCAACGGGCGGGTCGGGTCTAAAAAATATTGTGTCATAATTATTCAAATTGTTAATTTCATAATCTTTAGATTTAACAATATCATTATCTTTAATTGCTGTTTTAAAAACTTTAGCAAAAGGCTCGTTTCTTCTTTGAAATAAAAGGTTTTTGGTTGTAATATCAACTCTGTTGTTCCTGTTTAAATATTCAAAAATCATCCAAAAGTTTGTAACAAGCTTGTTAAATTCAAAATACTTAAATTCTATTTCATCTATAACAATTAATATATTTTTCATATTGTAATTATATCAAATAATTGATTTTAGTGTATAATATTCTTATGAAAAATTGTCCATTTAAAAATGATGTATGCGATAGTAATTGCGCTTTATATATTTCACATTCTGATTTAAACGAAACGGTGAAAAATAGGCTAAAATCAATCGGGGTTATAGATTATAATGAAGAAGGTACATGTTCATTAAAAAATATGGCACTTTCTCAAGCTCGATTTATTTTTGAAAATACGAAAGTATTCAATTAAGAACGGAGTAGAATTTGTTTAAAGATAATATTGTTGCACAGTTGAAAGAAAAAATTTCTCAAAATCCGACTGATGTAGAAAATTATAATAACTTGGCTAACTATTATATCGGTTCAAGCGATTATAATAATGCTCTTTTGATATATAAAAAAATAGTTGAATTAACCCCAAATAATTATCAGGCTCTTGCAAATATGGGAAGTATTTATTTCTTTAAGAAAATGTATCTTGAAGCGCTTGATTGCTATAACAAGGCAAAAGAATTAGAGGCTGATAATTTTGCTACATATTTCAATTTGGGAAATGTTTATGCTGAAATTGAAAATTTTGAATTAGCCTTAAATAACTATGAAAAAGCGCTTGAATTAAATCCCAATAAGGCTGATATATATAGCGCTCTTGGGCAATTATTCTTAGATATTGAAAACTATTCTCAAGCAAAAGAATATTATTTAAAAGCAATTGAGCTTGATGAAACAAATTATGAAAACTATATTTCATTAGCTAATATTGAGCAAAACGAAAATCATACAGAATTTGCGCTAAAATACTATCAAAAAGCATATAATATCAATCCAAACGACGCTAAATCTGCTTTATGTATAGCAAATGCCTATACTCAATTGAAAGATTTTGCAAATGCTCAAAACTATTTTGATATTGCTCTTGGGCTTGATAATACAATGTATTCGGCTTGGGTTTGTAAAGCTATAGCTTATGAAGATAATAATAACTCAAAAGACGCAATAATTGCCCTAAAACAAGCGATAGAGCTTGACCCTGATAAACCAAATGCTTATATAATTTTAGCTAATATTTTGGTTAATGAAAAAAGATATGACGAGGCATTGATTATATATAAAACAGTTCATAATTTAATGCCTAAAAATCCTAAGATTTCAACATTTATAGCTAATGTTTATGTGATGTTGAATAATCACACGCAAGCGGTTAAATACTATAAAAAAGCGATAAAACTTGCGCCAAAGGATAATGAACTTAAATTAATATATCTTGAAATGGCAAGTCAATTTATTAAAGAAAAAATGGAGGAAAAATATGCTGGATAGGATTGTTGGCGTATTGACATATATTACAATGGGAATTTTTGGGCTGATTTGGCTTATATTTTCTTATGTTACAGGAAGAAAAATAACTTCATTTGTCGCTTTTAATATATATCAATCTATGTTTATTCTTGCTATATTTTCAATTTTTTCTCTTGTTTATAATATAGCTTTGAATTTGTTAAGCATAATCCCATTTATTGGAAAATTGTTTATAAATATTGATATATTCTTAAATCAAACCCCATTGTATTTTGGCTTTAGTATAATAGGTTTGATTTTAACAATATTTATCGGATATTTGGCTCTTTTGGCATTTTTAGGCAGAAAACCCTATGTGCCTTATGTTTCAGACATCGTAATATCTAATTTTGGAGGATAATTTGAAAAAAATATTATTAACCATATTTTGCCTACAAAATGTTGTTTTTGCAGCGTCTGATATGTATAAACAAAATGAACAAATTGAAAATTTAACCAAAGACATGTATGAACCTAATATTTTTTCAATGTTATTTGGTTTGGCGGTTGTTATCGGTTTAATTTATTTGACAAGTTATATCTATCAAAAATTGGTTAAAATCAAGTTAAATAATGATGTTGATGAAGAAATTAACAAAATGCAAATAGTTAATTCTCTGTCTTTAGGACAGCAAAAATCTTTGCATATAGTTAAATTTAATGACGAATATTCAATGATTAGCGTTTGCCAAAATAATATTAATTTTTTGAAAAATGTTAATTACATTGAAACTGATGAAAATGATTGTGATTTGGAAGGTAGAAATTAGATGAAAAAATTTGTAAAAGTCGGAAATAAATGCGTCGGGGACGATTTTCCCTGTTTTATTATAGGGGAGATTGGAATTAATCATAATGGTTCAATGGAAATGGCTAAAAAATTGATATTGAACGCAAAGCATTGCGGATGTGACGCTGTTAAATTTCAAAAAAGAACGGTTGATATTGTATATTCTAAAGAAGAATTGGAAAAACCTCGTGAAAGTGTTTTTGGAACTACAAACGGCGACCTTAAAAGAGGATTAGAATTTTCACTTGAACAATACAAAGAAATTGACAAATATTGCAGGGAGCTTGGAATTATTTGGTTTGCTTCTTGTTGGGATGTTAATAGCGTTGACGAGATGGAAAGCATTGATATGTGCGCTCATAAAATTCCATCTGCGCTTTTAACGAACGATGAGTTACTTAAAAAAATCAAAAAAACAGGAAAGCCGATTTTATTATCGACAGGCATGTCAACAGAAGAAGAAATCGACCATGCTATCGAGATTTTGTCGCTTGATAATTTGATTTTATATCATTGCACTTCAACTTATCCGACTGATAATTCTGAAATAAATTTAAACTATATTCCAAAACTAAAGCAAAAATATAACTGCCCTGTTGGTTATTCAGGTCATGAAAAAGGCATTATGCCTTCTGTTTCGGCGGTTATTATGGGGGCATGTTCTGTTGAAAGACATATAACGCTTGATAGAACTCTTTGGGGGTCTGATCAGCCCGCAAGTCTTGAGCCGTATGGTTTATCAAAAATGATTAGAGATATAAGAAGCGTAAGAACTGTTTTGGGTGATGGCAAAAAACACGTTTATAACAGCGAAATACCAATAAAAAAGAAGTTGAGAAGATAAAATGACATTAAAACTTTCAAATAAAATAAAATTTGTAATAAGCGATTTTGACGGAGTCTTTACTGATGGTTCTGTTTATATATCTGAATCTAACGAAGTTCAAAAAAAGCTTAATTTTAAAGATATTATGGGCGTTTCAATGTTGATTAAAAATGGCTATAATTTTGGCATAATTTCGGGCGAAAAAAGTAATATCTTAAACTATTTTAAAGATAAATTTAATATAGTTGAAATCCATGGCGGAATCCGCCATAAAGGTGTGGTTTTGGCTGAAATTATGGAAAAATATAACCTAAAAGCGGACGAGGTTTTATATATTGGAGATGATATTAATGATATTGAAGCGATGGAACTTGTTCAATATAAGCTTGCTCCAAAAAATCTAAATCCGATTTTGCCTTTTAAAGTTAAGGATTTGCAAGTAACTGAAAATTATGGCGGAAGTGGCGCTATAAGAGAAATTGCGGATATATTGGTAAGTTTGAAATAATATGTTTGAAAAATTTAAAAAATATTTAGATAATTTGTTGTCGTCTGTTAATAATTTTAACAGCGAAATTAATGAATATAAAAATATAACTAAACAGCCGAGTTTGCCCTCTCAAGCCTATATCAACTGGGGTATTCATTTAATCGAATCAGGCGACAAGGACAAGGGAATTGAAAAAATTAAGCAAAGTCTTGATATGAATAAGTCCAATCCTCAAGCATATTGCAATTTAGGGGTTGCTTGCGCTCAGAATAAGGACTTTAAGGAAGCTGTTAAATATTTTAAAAAAGCTATAAAAATCAATCGAAATTATGGAAAAGCTTGGAGCTATTTGGCAAGCGCTTATAGCGAAATAAATGAGGAAAACCTTGCTAAATCTGCTTTTGAAGAAAGCTTAAAGTTAGATAGGACAAATCCCTATACTTATCTTAATTTCGGCATTTTTTGCATGAAAAATAAAAACTATGAAGAAGCAAAAACTCTTTTCAAAAAATCATATATACTAGACCCTACAAACAATCATAGTCTTGTTTTATGGGGTGTTGTGCTGATGGAAGAGGGGAATTATAAAAGCGCTAAGATGAAGTTTTTAAGAGTTGTGGCAAGTGAGCCTTATAACTTTGAAGCGCTGCATTTTTGCGGAGTTTGCTTTTTAAAAGAAGAAGATTATAAAAATTGTATTGAATATTGCAAAAAAAGTTTGGCTTTTAATCAAAATAAAAAAGAAAATTATCTTTTAATGGCGGAAAGCTACTTAAAACTTGATGATAAAGAAAATTGTCTTAAAATTTTTCAAGAAAATGAAGATAAATTTAAAAATGACTATAAATTTTATTCTGCTTGGGGCATGGCTTTTCAAAAATATGAAATGTTTGAAGAATCTGTTGAAAAGTTTAAAATTTGTATCGGTCTAAATTCTTTTCAGGCTGATATCTGCTCTAGCCTTGCTTATTCTCTGTTAAGGCTTGATAAAGTTGAAGAAGCAAGAAAAATGTTTGAAACAGCAATAAAATTAAATCCAAATTTTGCAGGAAATTATTTCAATATTGCTCAAATCTTAATGACAGAAAAAAAATACACTGAAGCGATTGACTATTATAAAAAAGCAATAACGCTTGACGCTTCTATGGGCGAGGTTAACGCTAATATTGCGGTTGCTTATAAATTAAATAATGAAGTTGATAAAGCGATAAAATATTGGAACAAAGCGCTTGAATATAATAAATTAAATTATTCAATTTATATGAATTTGGCGACTGTTTATATTGATGTTAAGCATGACAAGGAAAAAGCTTTAAGATACATTCGTTCTGCTTATGATTTAGATAAAAATAACGCAGAAATTTGTGAAAAATATGCTTTAATTTATCTAAAGTCAGGCGATTTTTACCATAGTATTGAAAAATTTGAACAAGCTTTAAAAATTAATCCAAAATTAAACTCTTCAAAAATTGGTTTGAATAGCTGTTATTTATCTTTAAATAATATTGAAAAAGCTCAAAATGCCTTGAATAGCGTGGATGATAGCTACAAACAAGAAAAAAGTTATTTATATGCGCTTTTGGCATTGAACTTAAAAAAATATGAAATTGAAAAATCTGATGAAATAAAAAGCGCAATAAATGAAATTTGTGCTAAAATACAATTAAACTTTAATGAAACACCAAATATTGAAGCAGGAATTATTGAAAAATAAACAACAAATGAGGTAAGAATGGGGCTAATCGTTCAAAAATTCGGCGGTACGTCCGTAGCTGATAGCGAAAAGATAAAAAATGTAGCACGTGCTGTTATTAAAGAAAAAAACAATGGAAATGATGTTATAGTCGTTGTTTCGGCTATGGGTCATACAACAGATAATTTAATAAAACTTTCAAAAGAAATTACGCACAATCCGCAAGATAGAGAAATGGATATGCTAATGTCAACAGGCGAGCAGATTTCGATGTCTTTACTTGCTATGGCGATAAATGAAATGGGTTATAAAGCAATAAGTTTAACAGGGCTTCAAGCTGGAATTAAAACCGAAGATGTCCACATGCGAGCAAGAATTTTGGAAATTTCAAAAGAAAGAATAGCTCAATGTCTTAAAAATGGCTACATTGTTGTTGTCGCAGGCTTCCAAGGAGTTTGCGAAAACAACGAAATAACAACTCTTGGTCGTGGCGGTTCTGATACTACAGCTGTTGCTTTGGCTGGTGCTTTCAAGGCTGATAGATGTGATATATATTCAGACGTTGAAGGGGTTTACACGGCCGATCCTCGTGTGATTAAGAATGCTCGAAAATTAGATAAAATATCTTATGAAGAAATGTTGGAATTGGCTAGGGTTGGGGCTAATGTGCTTCATCCAAGGTCTGTTGAAACAGCAAAATTATATCAAGTGCCAATGAGGGTTAGAAGCTCGTTCAAACTTGATGATTTAGGAACTTTAATAATAGGAGTGGATAATATGGAATTTATTAAACCAGTTACAGGACTTGCATGTGATAGTTCTCAAATTAGAATTGTAATTTGCGATATTGAAGATAAACCCGGAAATGCCGCTCGATTGTTCACTTTGCTTGCCGATAAAAACTTAAGCGTTGATATGATTATCCAATCTTACGCAAGAAATTCTAAAAACACTAATGACATAGCTTTCACTATTGATAAAGATGATTTTGAAAAATTTGAAGCGTTAAGAGATGATATTTTTGGAATTTTAAAAGCTTCAAATATTTATATTGACGAAGATATTGTTAAAGTTTCAATCGTTGGCGCAGGAATGATAGATAGACCTGGGATTGCGGCAAAAATGTTTGATACGTTAGCTGAAAATAATATCAACATTAAAATGATTTCAACAAGTGAAATTAAAATCAGCTGTCTTGTTGAAAAGAAATATTCAACACTTGCGGCGGTTGCTCTTGCTAAGGCTTTTGAATTGGATGGCGCTGAAATTGCAGATGTTAAAGGCGATTTACCTGTATTGTAATGAAAAATATTGTTAGCGATTTTTTAAAAAAATATGAAATTAAAGACGCAACTATTGTAGTCGGCTTTTCAACAGGCCCTGATAGTTGCGCTTTAGCTTGTTTGTTGGATGAATTAAAACAAGAATTCAATTTAAAAATCGTTTTAGCATATTTTAACCATGGTTGGCGAAAAGAAGCGCAAGATGAGGAAAAATTTTGCGCTCAATTTGCAAAAGAAAAAAATATTGATTATGAAATAGGAAAAATTAATCCAAATGCTCCAAAAACCGAGGAAAATGCTCGAATTGAGCGTTATGAATTTTTTAATCAAATAAGTAAAAAATATAATTCATCTTACGTTTTTTTGGCGCACAACAAAAATGATAACGTTGAAACCCTTATATATCGCATAATTAAAGGAACTTCAATAAAGGGTTTAACCTCAATTCCTGAAAAAAGAGATATTTTTTATCGTCCGCTTTTGTTGGTTGAAAAGTCTGAAATCCTTTCATATCTTGAAAAAATCAATCAAAAATATATGATTGATAGCTCCAACGATGACACGAAATATAAAAGAAATTTAATCAGAAAAGAAATTTTGCCCCTGTTTAAAAAAATCAACCCAAAATACGTTAATTCCATAAATAACCTTATTCTTGGGGCGATTGAGCAAAGAAAAATTATCGAAAAAGAAATAAAAAAAATTGAAGAAGAAATTTTTGTCGGTGATAAAATTGATTATTATAAATATATTGAATTAGATTTTGAAATTCGGCTGGAAATATTGAATAATTTTATTGGAAAATATTTGAAATATCGGGATAGAAAAAATTTGATTAAATATGACGATTTTATTTTAAATAATCTGCATTCAAAAACTTCACTGAACAAAGAACTGTTTTTAAGAACGAGATGGAAAAAAATTTTTATAGAAAAAGGCTAAAATGAAAGATATTAAGGATTTAAAGGTTTTAATTGATAGCGCTACTTTAAATAAAAGAATAAAAGAAGTTGCAGCTTTGATTAATTCAAAATATAAAAACGATGAAAAGCTTACAGTTATCTGCATTTTAAAGGGTGCTGTGATGTTTTATAGTGAACTTGTTAAACATCTTAAAATGCCAATTGAAATGGAATTTTTAAATTTATCAAGTTATGGTAACGCTTTTAAATCATCTGGAAATGTTGAAATGAAAGGCATTTTGCCTTATTTAGATAATAAAAACGTTTTGATTGTTGAAGATATAATCGATAGCGGTTTAACTTTGAAATTTTTAATTGATAAAATTAACGCTTCGTTTAAAGTGAATTCTCTTGCGCTTGCTGTGATGTTTGATAAAAAATGCGCAAGAAAACACGATGTTAAAGTTGATTTTAGTGCTTTTGATATTGATGATAAATTTATCGTTGGTTTTGGGCTGGATTACGAGGGAATTTATCGAAACCTTGATTATATCGGATATTTTGAATAGGTTATATCATTAAGAAGTGTGATAATCGCTTTTTGACCTTCAGAGGTTTTGAAGTTTGCTAAAGCTTCGTATAAAACACTGGAAGTTTTTTGTTCGTTTTTACGTTCTTTTGCTAATTCAAGATTTTGTCTGAATACTTCAACCAGAGCTGTTTGTAATTGCGCTGTATCAAAATTTTCAGCTGCGTATCTTAATGTTTCACCACCATTAACCCATAGCATTTCAGGATGATTTTGAAGTAACTCAACAAGAGCCTGTTTTCCTTCAGGCGTTATAAATCTTTCTGCTGCATAATTTAAAGGTGTGTGATTATATTCGTTTTTTATTTCTGCCAATTTTGGATATTGCTCAAATAACCCAATAAGAGCCTGTTCGCCTTCTGGAGTTTTTAATTTTGCTGATAATTTATGCGCAAGAGTATCACGCGTGATTCTATCTTCGATTTCGAATATTTCGGGGTGCTTTTTGAGGAAATCAATAAGAGCCAGCTGTTTTTCCGGTGTTTTAAATTCAGTTAAAGTATAGCATAATGAAGCGTAGTCGTATGGATTCATAATTTTTGTTAATTCCGGATGTTTGTTAATAAAATCCATAAGAGCTTGTTGCCCTTGTGGGGTTTTGAAATTATTTGTCGCATACTGTAAAGGCGTGCAACCAAAACAGTTTTTTAGTTTAGCTAATTCAAGATTTTCCTCAAATAATTTTATAATATCTTCTTGTGCCTCTGGCGTATCAAAATGTTCTGCCGCCACATATAAAGGAGAAATGCCATAGTATTTGTTTATCGTTGTTGCTAATTCAGGATATTTTCTAAATAGTCCAATAATTGCAAGCTGGTTTTCTGCTGTTTTTGCATACTCTGCTGTAAGTTCCAATGCAGTATGTTGATAAATATTTTTTGTTAGCGCCAATTCAGGATGTTTTTCAAATAGCTCTATTATAGCTTGTTGTGTTTTTGGGGATTTGAAATTTTCCGCAGCCTCAATAATGGGTGGATAATAACCTTGTTTTGCAAAATCAGGATATTTTTTAAATAAATCTATAAGTGCAAGTTGAACTTTCGGTTCTTGCATATATTTGATTCTAAAACTTAAATTTTCCGCAGTCGTTATTGACGAACGATTTTCTTTTAAATTGTTTTTAAGCTTTTTAATATATCTTATCTGCTCTTCGGCTGATATATCGTAATATGTGCCAAAAGCTAAGTTTCTTGTTGTAAAGGAAGCTTTGGAATTATTATAAATGCTATTAGTTGTTGCGCTTTGACTTTGTGCATTATTTATAGCTTGTTTTTGTGTGTTTTTAAAACCTGTTTGTCTATTGGATAAAACTATCGGCAAAATTTTCATAGGTTAAGCTTCTCCCTCGATGACATCTTATTTATCTAAAACATGTGAAAAAATAATTTTGCTATTATTTATTTATGGCAAAAAGAAAAATCTGCAAACCACAATAGCGGCGAATAAGCCCACTATATCAGCTAAAATTCCAACCATAATTGCATATTTGAATTTTTTAATTCCAACCGCCCCAAAATAAACCGCCGCAACATAAAAAGTTGTTTCGCTGCTTCCTGTGATGACGGCAGCTAGTTTTGTAGCGTATGAATTAACGCCTGTTTTATCGATAATATCCGCTAAAACCCCCAGAGTAGCAGAGCCTGATAGTGAACGGGTTAAAATTATCATAGATGTTTCAATTGGAACTTTAGCTAAATCAAATAACGGTTTAAAAAGTTTTTCAAAAATTTCAATTGCGCCGCTTGCCCGAAGCATTCCGCAGCAAACCATTATGGCAATTAAATAAGGAATGATTTTAATTGCAACGTTAAAGCCTTCTTTTGCGCCGTCTACAAAAACTTCGTAGGAGGGAACTTTTTTAACCATCGCCCAAATTAAAATCGTGCAAATGATGAAAGGTAGGATATACAAGGATAAATCGGACAAAAATTTTATCATTTATAATACCTTTCAAAAATTTTAGAGAAAAATATCGCTGATAAAAATGCAATAGAAGTTACAATCAAAGTTGGAAGAATAATTTGAGTTGGGTTTTGCATACCTTTAGCAGCAAGAATAGCAATAACAACAGCAGGAACGATTTGAAAACCGGCGGTGTTAATAGCTAAAAATGTACACATCGAATTTGTTGCGGTTTTTTTGTCGGGATTTTTTTCTTGCATATTTTCCATAGCCTTAATCCCAAAAGGCGTTGCAGCATTAGATAAACCAAGTGCATTAGCTGAAATATTAAGCGCAACATTGGATATAGCCTCATTATTGTCTTTTAAATCGGGAAATAGCCATATTAGAGGCTTTTTAATCAATTTTGAAAAACTTTCCATAAGCCCTGAACGTTGGGCGATTTTAACCATGCCAAGCCAAAAGCCCATAACCCCAATAAGGCTAAAAGCAACTTCAACTGCGCTTTTTGCACTTTTCAACATTTGTTGAATAGTGTTATCCAAATTTCCCGTTATAATTGCGCAAACAAACGAGAAAATTATTAAAAAAATGAATATATAGTTCATTTATTTTTGAAGCTCTCCAAGAAAATATTGCTCACCTTTTTCTGTGATACAGTATTGCTTGATGTCGCTGTCGTTTACAACTTTTAGGAATTCTTTTTGCAAAAGCTCATTTAAAATTGACATGCCTGCTATTCTGCCTGTCGCTCTAAAAAGTTTAGCGTTAATTGATTTCATTGTAAAACTTTCGATATCAGCAATATTTTTAATATAATAACTGCAAATCAAAAAATCATCAATAGTTTTTTCGCTATCAAAGTTTTTAATGAAATCTTTAAAATCGTGTGAATTGCTGTCGACTTTTGGCTCTTGAGGTTTTTCATTTATTATTTTTTCTTCAAGATTTATAATATTTTCTTTTGCCTTAACTTCTTTTTCAAGCTCATATTCAGGAATATTGTATGTTTTTTCTTGAGTTAAAATCGTGGGTTCAGGATATTTGAAATTATCCAAAATTGATGGTTCATTTTTTTCTTCAAAAATTTCTGTCGGAGTTGAAACTTGTGTGTTAAAAATGTTTTCAAGTTCGTCTTGATTTGGATCATTTTCTTCTTTGATAATCGTTTCTTGCGTTTCGGTTGGAATTTCAACAATTTCATCCGATAACATCAAATCTTCTATATTAATTTCTTCTGTTGGAATGCTTTCATATTTCGGTTTTTCTTCTTGAATTTCTTTATTTTCGTCTTTAAAAACCAAAACATCATCTAAATTTGTTGCAGTTTCTTCTTTTATATCTTGAAATTTTATTTCTTCTTTAGCTATTTCAGTTGGTTTTTCTTCAGCTTTTTTAACTTCTTCAACTTCGCTAACGATATTAATTTCATTTTTAGCAACAGTTGGAGTTTCAACCGGTTCTTCGATTATAGTTGGAGTTTGGCTTGCTTCTTCAATTGGTTCAGCCTTTTCAACTTCTTCAATTTCTTCAACTTCTTCAACTTCTTCAATAGATTTAACATTAGAATTATTTATCTCAACTTTTTTGATTTTGCTTTCAAATTCTTTGCTTGCACCAAAAAAGTAAGAAAAATATAAATCCATTTCTCTTGCTATGATATCTCTATCTTGCGAATTTAAGCTAAACTCGCCGTCATTCGCTTTTATTTTAATATTGTATTGCACAATAACTAATTCCTAATTCTATTGTTGTTGTTTTTTTAAGATTTCTTCACGCCATTTTTCAAGTTGTTGTTCAACAAAATCTGCGTCGTCTGACGAAAATTCAATTTCCAAGTCGCCTTTTTTCATTTTAAATACGTATTGAGGCATAAAACTAAAACTCCTATCCTATAACAATATTATAGTAAAAACTTTTTAATTTTTTCCAGTTTTTTAAGTATTGTTAAAAAAAATTAACAGAGCATGCTTTAAAATTGATTTTTTTCAAAAAAATATTAAATTATTACTAGAATAGCCCGATTTTTAGTACAAATGTATGACTAAATCGATATTCATTTTTTCTATAATTTAATAGGGATTTAGGAGGTTATTGTTGTATAATTCGATTTATCCGATAAATATCAATTATTCAAAACCGAACAGCTACAGAAAATCTGATAGCAATAATTCTCCTGCGCAAAGTGCAACCGATTCAAATAAACAAAATAATACTTTCCCAAACGGCACAAAAGTAGCTATAGACTATTCAAAAGGTCAAATTAATATTTCCCAAGTTTTAACTGATTTTAGAAGTACAATAATTGCCATCAACGCTCCAGATGAAGTCAGGAGCGAAGTTTCAACCTATTTAGATTTGGTTGAAAAAGAATCAAAAAAAGAAAACCCATCCAGAGATATTATTCTTGCAAACTTAAAAATAGCCTCAAAAATCTCCGATAATTACATCGCTTCAAGCCTTAAAAAGCCGTCTAATGTTGTAGAGGGCTGGATTGACGCATTATTTTTACAAAAAATTAACCTTAAAGCAAATCCTGATGAAATAAATCCCGATTTTTTGTTGGAATTTCCTAAAAATGCTCAACAAAGAATAGATGATAATCTTGCTCAACAAAATGCAAAAGCGCCTCAAGAGGCTGAAATAGCCCCTGAGCAACCCGTTCAATCATCTGAAATAAAAGTTGAAAAAGTTGCAACTGAAGCGGTTGAACCAATTGTTCAAGAACCACATGAAGAAGATATCGAAGTTGAAAGTAATTTAGATTTATCAGCTCCAACAACTTTAGCTTCCGCTCCAATTGAAGTTCAAACAGCCTCAGTTGGCTCATATGCGCCTCAAAATGAATATGATAAACAAGCAAAACAAATTTTAGCCCAAGCAAAAGCGCTTCCAACAACAAATTCAGGCGATACTCAAGCTTTAAATCTTTTAAACGAGGCTCTTGGAATTTTGTCGGCAGGAAAAGACACGAATGAAAACATAAAAGCCGCTATCCACTTTGAAAGAGGTAAAATTTTTGATAGCTATGATTACGTCGATTATGCTTTGAGGGATTATTTTGAAGCCACAAAAGCAAGCGAATACAACCTAAAAGCCCAAGCCTACTTTAAATCAGGCTCAATTTATGATGAATTTAATGAATATACTCCGGCACTTGATGGCTATCTTTCATCTGTTGCTTATAGCGGAGAAGCAGATAACGCAAAGGCTCAAGCCGTTGTCCTATCAAAAATTGCAGCATTATATACAAAACAACTTGATGTTCAAAATACTCTTGATTACTCATCATTAGCGGGCGAAACCGCAAGAAGTACAAATGACGACAAATTAATTGCTTCAACATATTCAAAGTCTGCTTCTAATTTACAATTTTTAGGCAAAAACGAAGATGCTCTAAAGGACTTTAGAACTGCAATTCAAGCTTTTTCAAGAACGGAAGAAAGCGAGCTTGATATGGCTGAAAATTATTCAAAAGCTGCTGAAGTTATGAGAAAACTTGGAAATTTTGCTAAGGCAAACAAGCTTCAAGCAAAGGCTCAGATATATTATCAAAAAGCCCAACATAACAACGGTTTGTTGGAAGAAGTAAGTTAATATTTTTATTTTCAACTTTTTTATCTTGTTTCATAAGTTCGATAAATTTTTTCTTGTTGAACTTAACTTTTTTGGTTGCTAAATCCAATTTTTCTAACAAATTAATTATAGTGTTGTAATATTCTTCATCGATTTTATTCAATGATAGCGCCAGTTTTGAAGCATATTTAATTCCATACGCAACCGCTTCGCCGTGGGAAAACTTTTTGTAATTGGTTAAAGTTTCAATCGGATGAGCAAACGTGTGTCCAAAATTTAAAATTTTCCTTAAGCCGCCCTCTTTTTCGTCTTGTTCAACAACGGCAACTTTCAAATTTGCACAAGCATTAATAATATATTTCATTTCATTTTTAATATCTTGTTTTTGATTTTTAATTAGAAAATCAAGCAAATCATAGTTATTATTGCATTTGCAGGATTTTTCAATTAGTGCATATTTAATAATTTCGCCCATGCCGCATTTTAATTCTTTATTATTTAAAGTGTTTAAAAAAGTTGTGTCGATTAAAACTTTTGAAGCTTTATAAAAACTTCCGATTAAATTTTTTCCGTATTTCGTGTTATAGCCTGTTTTTCCACCAATAGCCGAATCGCACATGGCAAGAAGCGTTGTTGGAATTTGAATTAATTCAACTCCTCTTAAAATTGTGCTTGCGCAAAAACCTGCTAAATCGCCCACAACTCCGCCACCAAGCGCAACTATCGTATCTTTTCTTTCAATTTTTTTTGAAAGCAATTGCTCCATTATATAATTATAAGTTTTAAAATTTTTGTATTTTTCGCCATCTTTAATAACAATAATTTTATCCTTTTGAAATTTGTATAAAATTTGAGGATAAAGCTTTGAAAGCGTTGTGTTAGTAATTAAAAAGCAGTTTTTGTTTGCAAGAATATTATTCAGATAATCAACCAAATCGTCTTGAAAAATAATTTCACTTTTGCTTTTTTCAACGTTATTTATCTCAATTTTATACATTTTTTGCTATTTCCTTAATTATTTTATCAACTATTTCATCAATAGTTTCATTTTCATTTTCAATTGTCAATTTTGCTTGTTTATACAAAACTTCTCTTTGATTTAAAATTTTTTCAATTTCTTTTTTTGGATTTTCAACATTTAATAAAGGTCTGTTTTTATTATTTTTAATTCTATCAAATATAGCGCCAACAGAGGATTTTAGATAGATTGATAAAATCTCATCATTAAAAATTAAATTTCTGTTATTTTTATTTAAAACAACACCTCCGCCTGTTGAAATAATGAAATTATCTTTTTTGATTAAATCTTTTAAAATGTTTTCTTCTTCTTTTCTAAAATTTTCTTCACCAAATTGTTTAAAATAGTCTTTAATTTTTATTTTAAATTTTTTTTCAAAAATTTCATCGCATTCAAATAAGCTAAAACCAAGCCTATGAGCCAGTTTTTGCGCTATTGTACTTTTTCCTGAACCCATCATGCCAATCAAAATAATTTTAGATTTCATTTAACCTCTTTAAATAAAATTCAAATGAATTATCTATATCTCGTTTGCAATCTGAGCCGAATTTATCTAAAAATGCGTCTAAAATAACTATTGCGCTCATATTTTTAGCCACAACTCCGCATGCTTCAACAGCGCAATTATCCGCTCTTTCAAAGTGTGCTTCAATTTTTTTATGGCTTTCAATCTCAACAGAATCAAGCTTTTTGGCGATTGTTGGAATTGGTTTCATTGCAACGGTTAAAATAATATCTTCCCCGTTTGACATGCCACCTTCAATTCCGCCTGAATTGTTGGTTTTGTGGCGATATTTATCATTTTCAAAATAAATAGAATCATGCGAATTATAACCTGATAATGTCGCATATTCTTTTCCCAAGCCAACTTCAACTGATTTTATAGCAGGAATTGACATCAAAGCTTGTGCCAACTTGCCATCCAGCCTTTTATCCCAATGCACAAAGCTTCCAAGCCCAGCAGGAACATTTTTTATTGTAATTTTGATTATTCCACCAAGACTATCTGATTTAGCTTTATATTCATCAATTGTTTTGTTGAAATCCTCTTTATTTGCGCAATTTCCGATTGATAAAATTTCAAAAGAAAATTCAATATTATAATTTTTTAAAATATTTTGACAAATCGCCCCAACTGCTACTCTTGTGGTTGTTTCCCTTGCGCTGGAACGCTCTAGGACGTATCGTATATCTTTAAAATCATATTTTAAGCAGCCTGCCAAATCAGCATGCGCAGGTCTAAAATTTTTAATTTCTTTTTCTTTGATTTTTTCTAAAATTTCTTCTTTAATTGAATTATCAACAAGTGAAAAGTCAATCTTTTCAACGCTCATCGGATAAATCCAATTTTGCCAATCCTTATTTGGAATTTCGATTGAAATTGGGCATGCCGTTGTTTCTGAAAATCTTACTCCTGAATTGATTTGGATTTTGTCTTTTTCGATAGACATTCTTCCGCCTCTGCCATAACCGCCTTGTCGAGCGGATAATTCGGAATTTATGAAATCAAAATCTAATTCATATCCGGCTGGAATTCCCTCTATTATTGCGTTTAATTTTTTTCCGTGAGATTCTCCTGAGGTTAAAAATCTTATTGCCATTACATTATCACCCAAGGTTTTTCTTCTTTTGCGATAATAACTTCAACTTTCGTTTTTGCAATCAAGCCTTGAATTAAAGGTAAAACAGGCAATTCTGATTCAAAATGCCCTATATCAATAACCGCAAACCCTTCAACCTCAAGCGCTTTGTGGAATTTAATGTCGCCTGTAATATAACAATCAACGTCATAATTTCTTAAAACATCAATAAAGCTTCCGCCTCCACCTGCGCACACTGCAACGTTTTTAACCGTTTCAATTCCGTTTGGGTTAATTAATTTAACGCTATCCAAATTCATTGATTGTTTAACGTTATTTATAAAGTCATCAAGCCCGATTTCATCTTTCAAATGGCTGATTTTAATATAATCTTCAACTGTTACAATGTTTTGAAGTCCCAAAACTCCGCACAGAGCGTCCGTTGTAGAACCATAGGTTTTGTCTAAATTAGTATGGGCGCAATATACGCTGATATTATTCTTGATAACGTCCGCTATAAGCGAATTTGAGATTTTTTTAATTGAATTAAAAATCAAAGGATGATGTGTGATAATTAGGTCGCAATCGTTTGTTATTGCTTGCTCTAAGACATCTCGAGTCAAAGAAAGCGCAACTAAAACTTTATTCGTATAGTCATGCTCTAAATTTATTTGCCAGCCTGAATTATCCCATTTTTCAGCCAGTTCAAGGCTTGCGTACTTTTCAATTTTAGAAATAATATAGTCAGTTTTAATCACAAACAACCTCCAAAATCTTGCGAGCAATATTTTCTTTAGACTCTAGCCCTATATCAACTATCTTACCACTTTTTTCGATAATTGTAACCTTATTTTTTTCTGTGTTTAGTGCAGTTTTAACATCGTTTGCAACAATGAAATCAAGTTTTTTGTTGGCCAATTTTTGCTTTGCAATTTCAACAATATTATTATCAGCCAAGCAAAAACCGATTATTTTTTGATTTTCTTTTTTATTTTGCGCTATAGCCTGCACAATATCAATGTTTTTGACCAATTTCAATTCAAAAATTTCATCTTTGATATTTTCTTTTGAAATTTTATTGTCAGAATAGTTTTGAACCTTGAAATCCCCAACAGCAGCCGCCATGACCAAATAATCAAACTCTTGATTTAAAAGTGCTTGATACATCTCGTCAGCTGAATTTACCTTGATTTGAGGATAAGGCGCATTTTTTTCTACAGTTGTAACAGCAACAACATCATATCCTAAATAATATGCCCAAAGCGCCAAACTATGCCCCATTTTGCCTGATGAAGCATTTGTAATATAGCGGACCGAATCAATCTTTTCCCTTGTTCCACCAACTGTTACGACGATTTTTTTGGAATTATTTTTTTTATCTTGAAATAATAATCTCAAACTTTTTTCATATATTAAATCAATGTCTGCTAATCTGCCCTTTCCCACTGTGCCACAAGCAAGAAAACCTGTTTCGGGCTCAATAATTTCAATATCTAATTTCTTTAATTTTTCAATATTTTCTTGAATAATTGGATTTTCCCACATATCGCAATTCATAGCGGGAGCAATAGCCATAGGCTTTTTGCTTCCAATATAAGCTGTAATCACGCTTGTTAAAAGGTTATCAGCAATTCCCGTTGAAATTTTTGAAATAGTATTAGCACTTGCCGGTGCTAAAACAAAAACATCCGCCCAGTCAACCAGAGCAATGTGTTCAACGTCTTCTCTCGGCGCAAATTGTTCAAAATAAACCTTATTGTTGGTTAAACTTTCTAAAACTAGCACAGAAACAAAGTTTAAGGCATTTTTAGATAATACAACTTTGACTTCATAGCCGTTTTTTTTGTATTTTCTAATTAATTCATATATTTTATAAGCCGCAATCGAGCTTGTAGCGCCAATTAGAACGTTTTTCATTTTGTTTCCTTATTATATATTTCAATCAACTCGTCAACCGCACGTTTTACAACATCATTTTCAATTACATAATGAAATTTGTTAACGTTATTCATCTCATTGCGAGCGGCTTTTAGCCTTTTTTGAATAGCCTCTTCGGATTCCGTGTGACGTCCTCTTAATCTTTTTTCAAGCTCTTCAAAAGTTGGCGGTTTGATAAAAATAGTCACTGCATCAGGTCTTTTTTCCATGACTTGAAGCGCTCCTTGAAGCTCAATTTCAAGCAAAACGCTTTTTCCGCTGTTTATTTTTTCATCTACAAATTTTTTATTTGTTCCGTAGTAATTGCCGCTATATTGCGCATATTCAAGGAAAGAGTCCTCTTTAATTAATTTTTCAAACTCTTCTTTTGAAATAAAATAATAGTGCATGCCATTGATTTCGCCGTCACGAGGCGCTCTTGTGGTTGATGAAATCGAATACACTATATTATTGTCCGCTTTTTTGAAAAAGTCAGCTAAAATTGTTCCTTTTCCAACACCGGACGGACCCGTAAAAATTATTAATTTTGCTTTATTTTCTGCCATTTTCGTTCCTAAATTTCTTATTTTATATATTATATTATAAAAATTTTTTTATATATATTAATACAAAAAAATAATTATGAATTTTTGTAAATATATTAAATTAAACACTTGAACTAGTTCTTTTATGTTATACCATTAATAATGCAGATGGGGAAAACACAAAAAACCGAACCTCTATCGCACATTAAAAATTAAAT
>CAKULF010000005.1 GCA_934667125.1 uncultured Candidatus Melainabacteria bacterium
AAAAAAAAAAAAACGGTTTTTATAGATATATAATAATCTAAAAGAAAGGTTTTTTATGAACGTAAATTCTGCAACATCTGCAACAAAATCTGCAGCAATAGGAGCTGGAATTGGCATTGCCGCAGGAGCATTGGCAACTGCCGACGTTAAAAGCGCCTCTAAACTTGTATTAAAAAAATTATCTATTGATAGTTTTGAAAGTGCAAAGCAATTTATCAATAATGAAAATATCGAAAAAGCTGGTCTTTTTAACTGGAAAAACTTTAAAACAATCGATATTTCAAAAGATACGGTAGGAAAACTTGCAGAGAAAGCTTTCAAAACAAGTACATCAACTTATGTTAAAAATGCAGCCATTGTTGGAATTACTGGGGCGGTAATAGGTGTAGGTATAAGCAAGATTGTTGAAGCGTGCAAGAATAAAAAAGCTCAGAAAGCTGAATAAAATTAATTATAGCAAAGCCGAAAGTTTGTCGCTTTCGGCTTTATTTATTTTTAGATATTTTAAATTTCTTATTTTAAAGTTTTTTAATAGCCAAGATTTCTCGTTTTTGTTTCACATTTAAATTTCTTTGATAGCCATTTTTAATTCAAGAATTATGTCTTGGATAATTAGTACTGAGATAGATTTTGGCTATCGAAGAATTGGTAATTTTTTAGATTTTGTTTGGTTTTCAAAGATTTGAAGACCCTGAAACGAGTTCAGGGTGACGGTTTGGAGGGGTTCGCTTTATGAGGGTAAGGCTTAAAAAAGACTGAAATTCATCATTTCAGCCTTTTTACGCACACCTATGCCTGTGCCTTAATTTACCAAGTAAAGCATTGCTAAGCTCGCTTGACTCGGGTACGGTTACACAAAAGCCAAGTTCATCACTTGTCTTTTGCTCCACACACTTTTGCCCTCGCTTTGCAAACCAAGTCCGTCGGACTAAGGTTTGCTTAACGAGGGTTTGTTAACTTTTGTAACAGAATCATTAACTTAAGCAATTTTTCTCTTTCAAAAACGTTTATTAAAATAAGAGTCTTTAGTTAATTGAGAGAAAAGATATGACAGAAGTTGAACTCAACGCATTATTTAACATTTCCCCTGAAAAAGAAAAAAATGTTTACGCAACTAACAGCTTAAAAAACGTACAAGAAATTCAAAGAATTGTTAGAATTTTCAACATTGCAAAACAACAACGTGAATCTTCTAAAGAAATCAGCGCAAGAGGTTTGGCTGCTTTTAGAGCAATTCTTGTTAGCAACAACTAATGTTTCTTTTTTAAGATAATAATAAATTTATCAATAAGTTCTCTTAACATTAGAGAAGTTCTGCGATAGTCTAGTATTGTAAAATCAATAGTTTCGGTTTCAAACAGCCTTTTTTGTTCGTCATCCATAATTGCAAGGCGAACAAGAACGTGTCTAGCGTTATCATATTCAATTGCAAAAGATGCGCTAACATCCCCTGAGGACACGCTGAATAAGGATTTTGTGCCGATATAGGAATTAATTGCAAATTCTTGCCTTTTAATTCTTAAAATATTTTCATATTTTTTAAATACAGGAGCGATTACAACCTTTAATTTTCTTTGATATGCTTGATTATAAAGCTTAACATCGTCATTTGTGAAAGAATAATGAGGTTGCTCAAGCACTTCTTCCTCTTGTTTTTCAAGAGGTTTGTTAAATTTTTCAACGTTAATTATTTGCCTATCTTGCTTTTGAACATAAAAATCAGAAGCAACGATTAGTGAATTTGTGTTTTCAGAAGCCTTTTCAAGCGCCGCATCAAGCGCTTCGATTATGTCTTCAAAGCTTTGTTCTTGAATTTCAACAACTCCGGCATTTGCTCCAAAATTTTCTCCCAGATTATTATTAATACGTTCAAAAACGCTATAAGCACCATTTAGCTTGGTTTTTTGAAGATAAACATAGAATTTATCAAAATCTTTAATCACAATCGAATCGTTCAAACGAATTGATTTTTTGATTGTTGAGATAAATTCTCTCGGATCTTTTTCAGCATAATTCTTATCGGGCGAAACAAGCAACAAACAAGCTCTTTGAGCATATTTTTTTGTTTGAGCTATTTCATTTTTCAAAAAGTCATCGCAATATTTTTGAGTATAAACCCCTGTATCAGACTGAATTACGCCAAGATTGGTCAAAAAATTCTTTTGAGATTCAATTGAAAGACTTATTTCATTTTTTTGCAAACACCAAATTACACGAATTAAAAGCTCATAATCAATTATAGGCATAAATATAACATCATTTATTCCGCAGTCGAAAGCCTCTATAATCGTTTCTCTTGAACAGTTTTCATTGATTAATAAAATTGGAAGATTTTTGTATAATTCTTGTTTTTTGATTTTTTTAATTAAATTTAAAGCTTGAGGATTATTATTTTCGCAGTGCAAAATCAAAACATTAGGGCTAAAACCATCAAACATGTTTTGAGCTTCTTCAATTGAGCATGATTTAATTTTGTCCAAATTCCTTAACAATACAAGCTTAGAAGAAATTTGAGCGATTAATTCCTGTCTGTTACTAATAACTACAACGGTATTTGCATCTGCCATTTATCTTAAAAAATTCTCCCCAATTTATCAATACTTTCTTAATTATAGAATACTACAAAAAACGGCTTTGTAAAACTTTTTTACATTTTTTTCATCAAAAAAGCCCTCAAAAAGAGGGCTTAAAAATTTTAAATTTAATTTTTTCCTAGTTTAAAGCTGCTTTTTGTTTGTTGCAAATATCAATTTGTTTTTGAAGAGCTTTTAATTGAAGTGTTTTTTCTGTTTCTAACATAGTTTTAGAAGATTTAACTTCAGCTTTTTTTGCTTCTAGTTCTTTAATTTTAGCGTTTAATTTTGCAATTTTTTCAGCTTTCTTTTCAGTAGCTACACTTGTATGTTTAGCTTTTTGATTGTTGATATCAGCTTTAATTGCATTTTTTAAATCAGTTCTTGTTGAATTTGCAGAAGCTTTTGCTTCAGATTTAGCATTTTGTACAGCATTTTTAAATTGAGATTTGTATGTTGTAGCTGCAGGTGTGATTGCCGTTGTGAACATAAGTGATATTGCAAGCATTGCACAAAGTTTTTTCATTTTCTCTTCTCCTTTTTGCTCATATTAATTTTATATCTATTTTAATTTTTTTTCAATTCTTTAATATATAAACTAAAACGATTATTTTCTTTTTTTGTTCGATTCTTCAATTAAAATATTTCTAAAAACTTGAGCAGGGTAGTATTCCGGAACAAATCTTAAAATTTTATTCACAGATTCAATAGAATTAGCTAAATCTCCCAACAAAAATTGGCACTGCGAAAGGATTAAAAGCGCCTCGGGGTCACAAAAAAACATATCTAAACTTTTTTTACAAAAATGAATAGCAAGCTTAAAATATCCGTTTGCAAACAAAACTCTTGAAATAAATTTATAACTTTCAGGATTGGCCTCAGCAAAACATTCGTTGCAACTAACCAAATTTTGCGCCCATTCAATAAGCCCATGCTCAATAAAAAGATTGATATAAATTTCTAGTTGAGCTCTTGTCTGGAAAAAAGTTGGGATTTTTGTTGTTTTAAGATGAATATAATCTAATACACACAAGCCAAAACCGCTTGCAGGAGAGATGTTTTGGGATTTTTTCCAAAGTTTTTTTGCCGTTTTTTCATCTTTTAATAATAAAGCGCACAAACCCGCTTCATATAAGTAATCTTCGGATTTTATAAACATTTCATAAGCGCTTTTAATATCTTTTGAATAAAAGAATTTTTTAGCTTGAACTACATCAAAATCAGTCATTTTTAACTTTTGCAAATTTGAAACTTGAGCCGTTTGTTTTGTTTGGTTTAATGTCCAAAATCATATCCACATCAACGCTTGGAGCTTGTGTGTTTGCTTTTTTAATTTCGTTATAAACTTCTTCACGATACACAGTTACATTATGCGGAGCTTTCACGCCGATTTTGACCATATTTTTATAGCTTTCAAGAATGACTACTTCAATGTTGTCATTAATAATCAATTTTTGATTGGTTTTTCTTGTCAAAATTAGCATATTATTCTTCCGTATTTTCTCTATTAAATAGCTTGTAACGAACTTGAAATTCCTTGTTTTTCAAGATTGTTTGCATAGCTTTTTTATTTACCGTATTCATAATAATTGGCGCAAGCATATTAATTGTAACATCCTTTGGATTAGACGCCGGAATATTTGCAATGTTACATACAAAAACATCATCCGCACTTTCAATTCCTAACAAATCCGCTTCCTCATCAGGAATATCAAATTGATAATCTATTCCAAAAAAACTACACAAAGTTACAGGAAAAGCCAAACTCATATCTTCTAAAGATTGAAGCCATTTAAAAGGAGATTCGGGCTTATAGTCTATAATTGTGTATTTTTTTAAATCGTTGAAGCCGATAATTGGCGCAACAAATTCAAAAATCAAATCTTTATCAACTTCAATTTCGCCAAATTTTTCAGTATTAAATTTTAATTTATTGTCTTTTAGTTCAGTCATTTTTATATTCCATAGTTATTAATCATATTGTTTTGTTGAGTTAATTGGTTAAACATCAACATTTTAAAATATTCAGGATTTGAATATGTAATGTTTGTCGGAAAAGAATTTAAAGAAAAATTTCCCAAATTTCCATAGCTTAAAGCGCTGTCGCTAAAAGGATTATAACCTATTTTTGATAATGTATTCATAGCCGCCATAACTTCTTCGTTTGTTGGCATTGAATTATCAGACTTTAATTTTGTGTTCATTTCATTTTGTTTTTTTTGATATTCTTCTTCTTGAATTCTTCTAATCATTCTTTCGTTTGTGATTTTATCCATCGCAGCAGGATGGATTGTTTTGCCTGATTTAATGAATTTAGCTATATCATCGTCTACAACGTCACTTTTTGGTGTTGTTGTATAGGATTTACATTGTTCGCTATCAGGATTTCCGATACATTCAAGCGCATATTTTGAATAATGGGCTAAAACGCTGTTGCCGTTTGAATTTATAACTGCTTGATATAATTGTTTTGCTTTTTCTGCATAACCAAGTTGAGTATATGTTAAAGCAAGATAATATAGACCAGCTGTGTTTTTTGGCTCTTTTTCCAAAGTTGATTCTAAATCTTGCATAGCGCCAACATAATTTTTTTGTTTATATTTATAAACCGCTCCACGAATGCTTGGCGAAATATATGGAGCTTTCGGCGTAACATAGCTATATGTCGCAGCTTGAACAGCGCTTAATAATACAAAAGTTGTTAACAATAAAAAAGATATAACTGATTTTTTCATATTTTTTCCTAATTGAAATCTATGACAATTTTAATTCATTATAACTCAACAATAACAATTATTTTAACCTCTAAAAAATTTTTTCCTCTAAATAGTTGAAGAAAAAGGGGTTCGGTTTTGGAAGTTTTTAAAAAATAAGTTATAATTATTGCAATATGAAAATAAAATTAAAAGAAACAGCAAAAGAAAAAAAGAATTATAGCCTTTATCGCCTAGCACAGGAGTTGGATTTGCCTCAACAAACGGTTTATTCTTGGGCAAAAGGAAGAACTCAACCGTCTTATCTTAATTTAGACAGGATTTGCGCCGTATTGGATTGTACTATCGGCGATATTTTAGAAGCCGAACCAATTCAAAATAAACTTTTTTAAAAGCAAAATGCCCTATTTAAGGGCATTTTTAAATATATAATCGGAATTAAGCTTTTTTATTTTTTATTTTATGATTTGTATAGAAGGTGTGGTCTATATCAGCATTTTGTCTGTTTGCTTTGATTTTTGATTTAATAACATTATATGCAACAACTCCTGCGCCAACTAAAACCATTGCACCGGCAGTAATTTTAGCGTTTTTGAAATATTTAATTGCGCCATTTATATTGTTTGCATGGTCGGATTTAACATTTTTAGAAAATAATGTTCCAATAGTTGTGATTGTTTTGCCTATATCACTAAACACGCCACAAATAGCGTCGCCAACGGTTCCGCCTTTGATATTTCCTTGAATATTTTTACCAACTATAGCAGTAGCATACATAGCAGGGATTGCGCATAACACACCTTTTATGCTTCCGCCAAAGGTTTTTATAGCTTTGTTATAGTTTTGAAAAGCACCAACCCATCTTTCTTTAAGAGGGATTTTTTCTTTTTTTTCTTTCTTTTCTTTCTTTACTTTTTCTTTTTTAGTGGCTTTTTCTTCGGTTTCAGTAGGTTGAGTTACAGTTTCTTCAACTTTTTCAGTTTTTTCAGCCGGTGCTTTTTCAACAGCATCAGCTTGAATTGGAGCATTAAAAGAAATAGGAGCAGTTTGAGCTGTTCTTGATGTTTCAATAAATTGAACCAAACTAGGCGATTTAACGGTTGTTGTGCCTATTTCATTAGCCTTAAAAGCAATATTAGTATTCTGTATCGGTTTAATCATAAAATCACCACCTTTTTATACACCTACAAGTACGATAAAGCTATTTTTTTGACACTTTGTAAAGAAATTTTTACAATTATTAATAATTATATAATTTTTTTAGACAAAATACTACCCAAAAATTGACAAAAAATTTTTTTTTCAAGTATTATATAAGTACTCACTTCAACCCTCGCAGATAACGTTAGTTATTTAGTGAAAGGAAAAAACAATGGCAAATATTAAATCTGCAAAAAAAAGAGTACTTGTTGCAATCAGAAACACTGAAAGAAATGTTGCGTTCAAAACATCAATTAAAACTGCTGTAAAAAAAGTTTTAACTGCTGCAGCTTCTGAAGATAAATCAGAATTAAACGCATTATTATCTAAAGTTTATCAACTTTGCGACAAAGCAGTTTCAAAAGGTATTTTACACAAAAATACTGCTGCCAGAAAAAAATCAAGATTAACAAAAGCAGTTAACAAATTAACTACAAAATAGTTCTTGAAATTATTAAAAAACCCTTTGGAAGTCATTAGCCAAAGGGTTTTTTGTTTGTGTTGATAAAGATTTTAAACAATGATAGAATTTTTTTATGGCTAAAACAAAAACAAAATGGGTTTGTCAAAATTGCGGATACGAAACAGTATCATATTTAGGAAAATGCCCTGAATGCAACCAATTTGGGACTTTAGTTGAAGAAATCAGCCAAGTTACACCAAAAATTGAAAATTCAAAACCCTCAAATATAATCAATTCTGATATTAAAATCACCAAAATTAACGAAATAGAACTTGACGACAAAATTCGCTTCAAAAGCGGAATTGATGAACTGGATAGGGTTCTTGGCGGCGGTTTTGTTCAAGGCTCACTTTGCCTTTTGGCGGGCGACCCTGGGATAGGCAAATCTACACTTGTTTTGCAAACGACGAAAAATATTTGCGAAATTAAAAATAATAATGAAAATTTAAAAGTTTTATACGTTTGCGCAGAAGAAAGCCCTTCTCAAGTTAAATTGAGGGCGAAAAGGCTTGGTATTGCGCCCGATAACTTATATTTAACCAATCAAGTTTGCATTGATGAAGTTATTAATATGTTGGATACGATAAATCCCGATTTTTTAATTGTGGATAGTATTCAAAGTGTCTTTTGTGCAACTATAACAAGCTCTTCGGGCAGCGTTTCTCAAATTAGAGAATGCACAAATCTTTTAATGCGCATTGCAAAACAAAGAAATATAACTACAATTATAATCGGTCATGTGACCAAAGAGGGCAATATTGCAGGTCCTAAGGTGCTTGAACACATGGTTGATTGCGTTATAAATTTTGAGGGGGATAAATATAAGCAATATCGCATTTTGAGATGTATTAAGAACCGTTTTGGAACGATATCAGAAGTTGGTGTGTTCAAAATGGAAGATGATGGGCTTGTTGAAGTTAATTCGCCATCTCAAATGCTATTAAATGAATACACTCAAGCTAGTGGCGCAAGCGTTGTAGCCACTTTAGAGGGCAGCCGAGTATTTTTACACGAAATTCAAGCTTTAGTCGGTTCAACAAGCTATACAAATCCTCGCCGAGTAGCCGTAGGAATAGACTATAACAGGCTTTTGCAGGTCTTGGCGGTTTTAGAAAAGAAAGTCGGATTAAATTTATCAAAACAAGATGTTTATGTTAATGTTGTTGGGGGCATTGATATCATAGAACCAAGCTATGACTTGGCTTTAGCCCTTTCAATTATAAGCTCTATTCGTGATATTCCAATCAGTAATACGACTATTATTATTGGCGAGGTTGGACTATTGGGCGAAATCAGATACGTCGATAACATTGAACGACGCTTGAAAGAGGCTTATAAACTTGGTTTTACGAGAGCAATTATTCCAAAAGTTTCGGATAAAACTTATTTGAAGATTAAAGATATCGGACTTGAAATTAAACAGGTCGGAAAACTGACTGAGGCGATTATTCAAGGGTTGAAACAAGAGTAAAGAAACACTGCAAAACAACAACCAGCTATCAAAGATTTTTTAAAAATAGAAAGTTTATCGATAGCCAACTTGTTAGTGTTAATTTTATTTAACGATTTCTAAACTTTTAAACGGATAAAAATTTTTTAATAACTTTTTTAAGTTAATTTTATTTAACAATTTCCGAACTCTTAAATTCTTGGACACTTCAACATTACCTGTAACACGTCGCCCTGAACTCGTTTCAGGGTCTTAAAGTTGTTGAGGACGGGACAAAAATTTACAAACTAAGCCATTTATCGATAGCCAGTTTTCATTCCGATGTTTATTACTTTAAGAACAACTTTTAAATAGGGAAAATAAAAATAAGGCAAAAGAAAACAGAACAAAAGAAGAAAACAGTACTTGCTTCAACCCTTTGACTATCAAAGAAAATCTACAGCATAGCAAAAATTACAACCAACTAACCAAAACCCACAAAACGAAAGGTGGGAGGGCAAGCTACCTTCATGAAAATCGGGGTATAAAAAGCGCAACTGATGTCTGTTATCTTTCTAGTGCGCCCGACTCTCCTTTCGAGGGTTTTGGTTAATGATATTTAGGCTTTTTCTTTTTACTTTTGGTTCCGTTTTCTTTTTCTTAATGCCAAAAAGAAAAAGAAAATGAACAAATTAAGAACGTAATCTATAGCCAAAGAGGGATTGAAAGTTTTGGCTATCGATAAATTTATTATCTTAGAGATTTCTTTGATAGCCACACAGTTGTTTGAAGTTTGGTTTTTACTCAAAACTTACTATTTAGACAATAGGTATTAGGGTGAAAAGTTGGCTATAGAAAAAATGCTAATTTTCGGATTTTCGTCTAGTTTTCAAAGATTTCAAGACCCTGAAACGGGGTTCAGGGCGACGTCCTAAGGAAATATTTGGGTAGCTATGGGTGATAAATAATTGTTGGATTAGCAAATCCAACCTACGATTTTAAGGATTTCTTTGATAGCCAAGGTTTTTCTTTTTTTTATTTCATGTTTAAAATTCTTTGATAGCAGTTTTCTATTGCGAAGAATTATGTTTAAAATAATTAATTATAGGGTTTTTAAAATTTCTTTGATAGTCGGTTCTTATTAAATAATCAATGTTGAGATAGGTTTTGGCTATCGAAGAATTGGTAATTTTTAAATTTTGGTTCAGCTTTCAACAATCTTAAGACCCTGAAACGTAGTTCAGGGTGACGGATTTCGGGAGTTCAAGGCGACGTTTGAGAGAGTACGTTGAGGTGGCTATGAGTGATAAATAATTGTTGGATTAGTAAATCCAACCTGCTAAACATAAAAATCGCCCACAAAAGCAGGCGATTTTTATTTTATATCTTAATCCTTAGCCATTATATTTCTTAAACAAAATTGAAGCATTTTGTCCACCAAAACCAAAAGAATTAGTCAAAGCATAATCAACTTCTTCTTTAATGGCTTTATTTGGAACATAATTCAAATTTGCAACTTCAGGATCTTGGTTATCCAAATTGATTGTTGGCGGAATAATTCCATCTGTGATTGCTTTAATACAAACAATTGACTCTGTTGCGCCGGTTGCACCAATCATGTGTCCGTGCATAGATTTTGTTGAAGAAACTTTCAAATTTTTGTTTGTATCTAAATCGCCAAAAACCTTAGCAATAGCATTTGATTCAGCTATATCGCCAAGATGTGTTGAAGTTCCGTGAGCATTGATATAATCGACTTTGCTTGGTTCGATTTGAGCGTCAGCAACTGCTAATTCCATTGATTTTGCAGCCCCTGCACCAGTTGGATCGGGAGCAACCATATCATAAGCATCACCTGTTTGACCATAGCCAACAATTTCAGCATAAATTTTAGCGCCACGGTTAAGTGCATGCTCTAATTCTTCAACGATTAACACAGCGCCGCCTTCGCCCATAACAAAGCCATCTCTATCGATATCATAAGGACGAGAAGCTTTTGTCGGCTCGTCGTTTCTTTTTGATAAGGTTCTTGCTGCGCAAAATGCACCAATACCAATGTGTGTCATAACTGCTTCAGCGCCACCTGCAATGATAACATCAGCGTCGCCATATTGAATTGAGCGAAAAGCGTCGCCAACACAATGAGCACTTGTTGCACAAGCTGTTACAATTGCCTTATTTAAGCCTTTTGCGCCATGACGCATTGAAACACGTCCTGCTGCCATGTTTGAAATTAACATAGGAATAGTGAATGGTGAGCATTTTGATGGTCCTCTTTCAATGATTGCCTTATGTTGTTTTTCAAAAGTATCAAATCCGCCTGCGCCTGAGCCAACAATAACGCCAACTCTGTATGGGTCTTCTTTAGATATATCCAATCCGCTGTCTTTAACCGCTTCATCAGAAGCCACGCAAGCAAATTGAGTGTATCTGTCCATACGTTTCATTTCTTTTGCGTCTAAATAATTATTTTCAAGCACTTCGCTTTCAAAACTTGTAGATTCACCCCCAAAAGTAACAAGGTGACCTTCTAGCGGCATTCTTGTAATTCTTTTTATCCCTGAAACACCATTAATAATGTTATTCCAAAACTTTTCAACACCACATCCATAAGGACTAACCAAACCCATTCCGGTAACAACTACACGTCTTTTGCTCATTAATAATTCTCCTAAAATCCTTTAATTTTTCGATTTGTAAAATAAAAGACTGCACCAAAAAAATGCAGTCTTTAAATTTATTTAATAAGTTACACCGTCAATTATTGGTGAGCTTCGATATAAGAAACTGCATCTTGAACTGTTGCGATTTTTTCAGCGTCTTCATCAGGAATTTCACAACCGAATGCTTCTTCAAAAGCCATAACTAATTCAACTGTATCTAATGAATCAGCACCAAGGTCAGCTGTGAAAGATGCTGTTGGAGTAACTAATGCTTCATCTACGCTTAATTGATCTATTACAACTTTTTTTACTTTTTCAAAAATTTCTGTACTCATTTTTACCTCAATTTAATAATACTAAACTTTACATGATTGATTATACAAGCTACAAAATATTTTTGCAAATTTATTTACATTTGTTTAAAAAAATAAGCCTAAATATCTCTAATACACACAAAAAAGGGGTAAAATACCCCTTTAAAACCATTGTCTAGTAGCTTTTCGCTTTATATACTTTATATACCCTTATTTCTAACTTTTAAGCATTAAATGCTGAAATTGTAATTGACGAATTCATGTCAGTATTTATTGATTTTTCAATGTAATTTATTGTCCAAATTAACATTGTGCAAGATACGATTAATAATGCTGCTAATAATATATTTGTTATTCTGATATCCATTTTTAAAACCCTCATCTAAATTCAACTATGCTACAGCGCAGAATGATGAAGATGATGAAGTTGAAGCAGTGTTGAAGCTTCCTGTATATGCAACGCTTCCAGCGGTTTCAACAGGTGCTGCTTGAGCAATTGAGCCAGCTGTTTCAGGTTTTTGTAATGAAGCTAAAGTGTTAGAAATAAAGTTAAACATATTTTGTATCTCCTTAGATTTTGTATCGTGCTTACATATATATAAAGTATATACGAAGTATTGAATTTCAGTTTTGGATTATTTTGTTACAAAAGTTAACAAACCCTCGCCAAACGAACTTAGCAATGCTTTGCTTAGTGAGTGCAGGCGAGGGCAGAGGTGTGCGTAAAAAGGCTAAAATGATGAGTTTTAGCCTTTTTTAAGCCGTACCGTGGCGACGCCCTAATTTTCTTGCCGAGTTTCCGAGGCTTAGAAAATGAAAGCGCCCTTGGGGTGCGTGGAAATTTTTAATTTCCTCAGGAGCAACAACCTTATAGCATTGTTTATTCTTTGAAATTTAGAATTCCACAAAGCTTTGGCTCCTGACAAATCAAAGATTTGAAACGTCGCCATGGTACGGCTTAAAAGAACCCGAAAAGATGATTTTCGGGTTCTTTACGCACACCTTTGCCTTTAGCCTTACTTGCTAAGTCAGGTCTGACTAAGCAAGTAAGGCTAAAGGTATAAAAAACTGCCCACAAGGGGCAGAAAGTCGAGTATAAGCCGAGTTCTGTAATAAGATAGTTATCTGTCTAATGCGTTTTTTTATGTGAATTAACTTAATAAACGGAAATAGCACCTTTCACAAATTCAAACTTGCAGCCATTCGGGGTTTACCTAGCCTGATATTTCACAATATCAGCTGGTGAGCTCTTACCTCACCGTTGCACAATCGCTATAAAATAGCATTTTTCTTTTCTGTGGCACTTTCCTCGCCCTCACGGACACTTGGATTTCCCAAGCAAATTGCTATTTTGACTGCCCGGACTTTCCTCACACCCTGATAAAGGATAGGGTACCTATACTCTTGCTTTGCAAGAGGGTGGTACGGTTTCGCATTCGCCACCTGCTCATCGCAGCTGGCTTCATGCTTCACACACCTATGCCCTTGTCTGAGCTTGCTAAGCAAAGCATTACTAAGCTCGCTTGACAAGGGTGCGCAACTATCAGTCGACTTTTTTATTCAATTTTCTATAATTTTATCACAAATTCAGCCCATCCATAGCAAAAAAATATATTTTTACTACTTTAAATTATTAAAGTTTTGGGATATAATCTAGGAAATGTTTGAAAAATTTACACAAAAAGCAATAGACGTCGTTCAATCTGCGCAAAATTACGCACTTCAATTTTGCCACGAAAAAGTGCTATCTCAGCACATTTTACTTGGTCTTGTTCTTCAAACAAAAGGCGTTCAGGCAAAAATTTTGAATTTTGATAAAATTAACTTTGGCGAATTGACCCTAGAAGTCCACTCCAGCGCTCCAATCAACCCAAATGAAAAAAATAACGCTATTCAATTTTCAAAAAGCGCTCAAGACATCTTATCCCTTTCTGTTAAGCTTTCACAAGAGCTTAATTCAAAATTTATCATGCCTCAACACATTGCTCTTGCTATATTTTTGAGCAAAGAATCGGGCGCATATAAAATTCTTAAAAAATTTGATATTGATGAAGAAAAAATCATTCCAAATCTAAAAAGAATGTTGGATAAAAGCAAAAATATCAAAAATCAGCACCCCGAAAACAAAATTGAAAACACTCAATTAACCAATATTAATACGTTTTTCAAGGAAAAAACAATTTCGCAGCTTTTAAATAATGCTCAAAGCAAAGTTTCAACATCAGGCTACGAAATAATGGGCACAGAGCAGATTTTACAAGCAATTTTAGACAATAAAAATTATAAAATTACAGAAATTCTAAACAATTTTGATGTTGATAGCGAAAAATTCACGGAAAAATTAAAAGATTTTCCATCTCGCAGTTTGGAATTTGAAAATTCTGAAAAACAAATTATATTCACTCCAAACGCTTTTGAAGCGCTGGTTAGAGCGCTTGATTACGCTAAAGAATCAGGAAGTGTTGGAATTAATCCCGAGCATGTTGTTCTTGGAATTTTAAAATCTAAAAAAGGTATAGCATACAAAATTTTATCTTCTTTAATTCCAAATTCTGTTGATTTTGAAGATGTTGTATTAAAAAAATTAAACGATAAAATCCCCGAAACGCTTGCTATTTTAAGATTAGCAAAAGTTGAAGCAAAATTTTTAGGCTCATCTACTGTTGGAAGCGAAATGATTTTGCTTGGAATTTTGGCTTATGGCAACGGGGTTGCTTTTGAAGTTCTAAAAAGGCTCGGTATAACCCTTAAAGACGCTAGAGGCGAAGTTGAAAAAATATTGAAATCACAAAATTTAATACAAAACGAGCCAACAACATTAAGTTATAGCCCAAGAGCCAAAAAAATGCTTGAAGTTGCCTATGAAACAGCTCAAGAGCACAAAAGAAGCAAAATTAAATCTGAAAATTTATTATATGGCATTACAAAAATGCCAAATTGCGTTGCAATGCAGGTTCTAAACACTTTAGGAACAGATATTCTTGAAATTCAACAAGGAATTAAATTGCAACTTTTAGGAAATATGGATTTATAATTTAGAAAAATCTTCCAAAAATTTTAACATAAATTAAAATTGAAGCTACAACAAGCAATATTCCTGATATTTTCATTAATATTTCAGAAATATTTGAAAAGTTTTTAACTCCTTTAATGAAACTGGCGAATAAGCCCGCTAAAACAACGATAACGCCTTGTCCAAGAGAGAAAAACAAAAGCATTAAGCCTGCAAGGAATATACTTTTTGATAAGGTTGCAAAGCCCATAATTCCTGCTAATATCGGGGTTGAACAGGGGCTTGAAGCAAAAGCAAATAATGAGCCTACTAAAAATGGATATAAAAATAGGCTTGTTGAGTTGCCTTTTGGGATTTTTTTAACGATTGGAGCTATATTAAGCTCGACTAAACCCAATAAATTCAAGCCCAAAATCAATATCAAAGAAGCCAAAAATAAAACGAAATAATTTCCGCCAAAAGCCGATAAAACGTTTCCGGTTAGGGCGCAAATCACCCCAATTACAGATAAGACAACACTTAAGCCGAAAACAAAAGACAATAATTGAATAAATGTTTTTAATTTGTCACTGTCGCCATATCCGCCCACATAGCCTACTATAACGGGCAACATCCCGATTGAGCAAGGAGAAATTGAAGATAAAACCCCACCCAAAAATGAGATTAAAAGAAAAACAAGCGAAAACTCGCTATTTTGAAGATATTGCGCCAAATTATTAACAAATTGATTTAACATTATTTTGCCCCATTAATCACTTCAATAATCTCATCCGCCCTCATAAGCCCTTCTTGGCGATGAATCATTTTTCCGTCACGATTGATAAAAACAAGGGTCGGAACAAGAGTTACCTTGAATTTTTTAATTGCAGTTTTTGTATAGTCTTCGCCTTTTTTTTCATTATTCAAAACGTTAATTTCTTCTAAAACAAAGTCGTTCGGGTTTGTTTGTTTAGCTTTTGCCAATTCTTTTGTCGTTTCTTGACATTCTGAACACATCGGAGAAGTGAATTTTATTATTTTAACAATCGGATTATTAACCTCTTTGACCCCATCAAATTTACACATCATATCACTTTGAGCTTTAGCGTCCAAATAAGCATAAAGTCCGATAGGAAGCGCAAAAATAAGTAAAATAATAATCCAATTTTTCATCTTTTTTCCTCTTTTTTAATTTAACACATTGATACTTTAATATAAAAAATGATTTTATAAATTAAATAGATGACTAATATCATTATAATTAAAAAATATTATCCTGTTTGCACTAAAAACATTTTTATACTTAAATAGATGATATTGCTTTTTGAAAGGTTAATTAATGTCTAAAACAATATTAGTCGGAATGAGCGGCGGAGTTGATTCCTCTGTTTGCGCATTATTATTAAAAAAACAAGGCTATAACGTCATTGGCGCAAGGATGACAATTTGGGGCGACAGACAAATGCAAGAAACGGTCGACAAAATGAAAACATCGAACGCTTGTTTTTCTCCAAATGAAAAAGAAAGAATTGAAGAAGCCAAAAAAATCGCTTCCGAACTGGGCATAGAGTTTTATAGTGTTGATTGTACAAAAGAATATGAAAAAATTGTTTTAGATAATTTTAGACAAGAATATTTAAAAGGAAGAACCCCAAACCCTTGTGTGATGTGTAATCCGCTGGTTAAATTTAAGGCTTTGCCTGAATTAGCTAAAAAAATGGGAATAGAATTTGACTATTTTGCAACAGGACATTACGCAAAGATTGAAAAAAGAGGGGAAAGATTTGTTATAAAACGAGGAATAATGCCCAAAAAGGACCAATCCTATTTTTTATATAAACTTTCTCAAGAACAATTGAGCAAAATTTTGCTTCCTTTAGGAAACTATACAAAAGAAGAAATAAGAACGCTTGCAAGAGAATTTGGCTTAGAAGTTGCTAATAAACCCGATAGCCAAGATTTTTACGACGGGGATTATAATGACCTATTAAAAATTGAAGAAAAAATCGGCAATATCGTTGATACATCAGGCAAAATCCTAGGTCAGCATAAAGGAATTTGGAACTATACCGTTGGACAAAGAAAAGGGCTTAAAATCTCATCAACAAAGCCATTATACGTGATTTCTTTAAACAAAGAAAAAAATGAAGTTGTGGTTGGAAATATTGATGAAACGTTTAATAAGGCGCTATATGCTACTAATATCAATTTTGTCGGGATTGAAGATATAACAGAACCCATAAAAGTTAGGGCAAAATTCCGCTCAACTCAACAGCCGACAGAAGCAACCCTTGAAAAAATAGATGACGATACTATTAAAGTAACGTTTGATGAATACCAAAAATCAATAGCGATGGGGCAATCCGTTGTTTGCTATGATGAGGATGACGTTGTTTTGGTTGGCGGAATTATTGATAAAGTTGAATAATTAAGCTAATTTCATCGCTAATTTGACCGCTTCAATCATACTATCAGGGTTTGCAAGGTTTTTTCCTGCTATATCATAGGCTGTGCCTGATGATGGCGAGGTTCTGATTATTTTAAGCCCGATTGTGGTATTTATTGCCTTATCAAAAGCTAAAGCCTTAATAGGGCAAAGCCCTTGGTCATGATAACAAGCTAAAATAGCGTCATAGCTAAGCTTTTGCTTATTCAAATATTGTTTTCCAACTTTTGCAAACAAAGCGTCAGCACTTATGGGTTCAGTTATATCAACGTTTTCGGCTTTTAAAATTTTAACCGCCGGTTTTAAAATTTCTATTTCTTCCATTCCCAAAATTCCACCCTCTCCGGCATGCGGATTTAGAGCGCAAAGAGCGATTTTAGGCGAAATTATATTATATTTTTCTTTTAAAAATTTATTTAAAGTTTTTGTTTGTTTAACCACCTCATCAACATCTAATTTAACGTCTTTTAAGGAGCAATGACGGGTTAGAAGCATTACTTTAAGCTCATCCGCTATAAAAATCATCTCAGCTTTATCGTTATTAGTTGCTAACAATTTTTCAATAACTTCTGTTTGACCATTGAAATTATATCCTGATTTATGCAATTCAAATTTTGAAACAGGCGCAGTTACAAGAGCTTTTATAGCTCCTTTTTGAGCCAACATACAAGCATATTCAAGCGATTTATAGCAAAAAGTTCCGTTTTCTTCTTCTTTAATTTCGACAAAATCATAGTCTAAGTCGAGTTTTTCGCCAATAATTAAAACATCTTCTTTTTTAAGTTTCAAAAAATTCAAAGCTTTAATAACAAGCTCTTTTCCTATCCCCAGTTTGTCGCCCGTTGTGATTGCTATTTTATATGTTTTCATATTTTTATCCGTTTTTTAATTCTTTAAAATATTCAAAAATCAAAACCAAAGTATCAAATGTGCCGAAATTGCCCGATTTTGTGACAATTATTTTGCCGTTAGCATCGATACACAAAGGAATTGCAGGCATTATAGCGTCAAGCACTTGTAAATATTTTGAATTTATCTTGCTAACGCACTTATAAGAGGTTTCTCCGCCTATCATAACAAGCGAAAAATAAGCTTTTAAATTGATTTCATACAATAAATCAGCTAAATAATTCGTGATTTTGCTGCTAAATTCATTTTGTGCAATTCCTGCGTCAATCAATTCGTTTTTGGCGCTTTCTTCCTTTAATTCATCTAACATATCGGAACAATGCACAACTACATCAACTTTTGAATTTAATTTTTGAACAATTTCATCAATCAAATTCTCATCCAATTCAGCTATGACGTCTTTTACTTTCAAATCAACAAAAAAGATATCTTTATTTTCTTCTTTTAATTTTTTAATTTGATTATAAGTTAATTTTGTGGCCGAACCCGAAACCAAAAGCGTTGCTATATCGGGAAGATGGGTTATTTTATCAAATTTTTTATCATTATCATTTAATTTATTTATGACATTAGCGAGCCCTGCGCTTCCAACAGGCAAAATTTTATAGTTGCTTTTATTAATTGCAAGAGCAATTTGCTCTAAATCAACAGTTGAAATAGCGTCAAGAACAATGATTTTCTTGCCTTTTTGGATAAGTTCATTAATTTTTAAGGTGATTGGACCTGCGCCTTTTGAAATAATTTTAAAATCAATTTTATCAATTAAATTTTCAAGTTGAGGATTAAAATCTTTTTTCAAAATATTTGGAATATATGATTCAACAATTGGAGCTTTAGGATCTAGCGCACATTGGGTTCTTTCAATTGGAATGCCGTTTAAAAGCTGATAAGCGCCAATTGTGGTTCTATTTTCTTCAATATAAGCAGGAGCAACAAGAGCGGCGTCTAAGCCTGTAGCTTCTAGGACAGCAAGAATTTCAAGCCCCGTGTTTCCTCTTAAGGTTGAATCAATTTTTTTATAATAATTTTCAGGATTAATAGAAGCATTTAACTTATTTATAATGTCTAAAACCCTATCCACTGCTTCTTTTTTATCGATATTTCGGCTTTCTGAGGAGATAGCATAAACGTCTATGTTATTTTCTTCAGAAAAATCTTGTTCATAATCGATAATAATTTTTGCCGAACAACCGTTTTTAAAAAACTGAAGCGCTGTATCATTTGCGCCTGTTAAATCGTCAGCAATTATAACTGTTGAATCAATCAAGCTCATAATTATACAGCTTGGACTTGAGAGTCCCTTTTGCTTCCTTCAAAATTAAATTTTGTAGCACTAATCATATATGTTTCAGTGGCTTCGCCATCAGGATTTTGCCATTTATTAACACGAATTCTGCCTTCAACAGAAATAAGTGCGCCTTTTTTAATCCATTCTGCGGCAGTTTCAGCTTGTTTATCCCAAAGTTCAACATTAAACCAATCGGTTATGTCTTCTTTTCCTTGTCTTCTGTTTACTGCGATTGAAAAAGTTGTTCTGCTTTTTCCGCTTTCATAATATTTTATTTCAGGGTCACGGCCTACTCTGCCTACTACTATTACGCTGTTCATATATTTTTCCTTATTTTTAATTAATTAAATTATAACTTAAAAGAATTTGTAAATCTAGCCTTTATCAATTCTTGCATAAGCGCATTTGGTGTCTTTTATGGTTGAATATACAATTCTTACTATATCATCATTTACAATATCAACTCGACTATAAGTCATGGAATTGTTTGAAGAATTATCTTGAAATTTTCTTAATTTCAACATGCCATATTCAGTATTTGCTTGATAAAACACTAAATAATCAGTGTTATCGATTGTTTTTTCTTGAATTTTATAGTGTCCTAAAGGAATTATTTTATTATCCACCCCAATTATTGAAACAACAAGCTTGATATAATATATCCCGTTTTTCATATCGGAAATTGCTTTTGCTTCTCCGCCATAATCAATTTCCTTGTCTTGCCCTTTAGGAGCGGGTTCAACGCCATATTTTCTTCCGAACAAAAAAGTTTTCAATTTTCCGCCAAATGTGTCAGGAACAGGCTGCGGAGTTAATTGATTGATTGTTTTTTCAAATTGCTCGTTTGTAATAGGCTTAATCCCATCAAAAGCGCTTTCTAAAAAGTTCATAGTATCAACATCAACCAAATCTTCCATAGCGTATATTGGCGATAGCGTTAAAAATAAAGCTAAAACAATTAAAATCTTTCTCATAATTCAATTTTAATATTTTTTTATTTAAAGTAAAGAAAAATTATTTCTTATGTTCTTTTTTATAATAGGGTTTAAAATTTTTGATTTTTTCTTCAAGAATTGAATAATCTCCCAAAAAACAAACCGCCCTATCGTCAATATATAGATACGCAGGTAGTTTTTCGCTTGTTATATCTTTAAAATATTTATCAATTTTATTTTCAATCAACCATTTAACAGCAAGAATTTTATTTCTCGTCGTAAAAAGATAAAGCTCGCATTCTTCTTTTTTCAAATTCTTCAAAAAATTTTTTACTCCTTTTTTTATAGCCGGAATATAGTTTTCATCAAACTTTTCAGTGCCATAATTATTAAGCACTCCATCTAAATCAATCAAAATTTTTTTGACAAATTTCACAAATTAACCTTTCGCTACCCCGAAGTATCGGGCAAATAAATATTAATTTATCACTATGATATAGAAAATGCAAAAGAAATCTAAAATTTTATATACCCACATTGGCAATTTAATCCAAAAAATTAGAACTGAAAAAGGAATTAAGTATACGGATTTTTGCTATGAGAACGAAATTCCAATGTCAACTTATGATGATATTGTTAAAGGAAGAACCAACGCTTCTTTTTATAATATTGCTAAGATTATTGGCGCTTTGGGCTTGAGTTTTGAAGAATTTGGAAAGTTGTTGGATAAGGAATTGCCTAAGAATTTTTCACAGGAAGATTAGATTATACTTTTTTTATTTAATGAGTTATTATTTTTATAATGCAAGAGAAAGATTTAATTTTATATAAAACTATAGCTAAAATCCTTAAAGAAAAAAGACTTGAAAAAGGGTTAAAATTCACTATTTTCTGCTATGAAAACGATATAGCAACTTCTTCTCTTAATTTAATTGAAAACGGAAATTCAAAAACTTATTTTTCAAATATTGCAAAAGTAATTAAGGCTTTAGATATGAGTTTTGAAGAGTTTGGAAAATTGTTGGATAAGGAATTGCCTAAAGATTTTTCTAAAGAAGATTAAAATCTGAAATCTCTTTTTCCAAGTTCAATTTCTTCAAGATTTTCTAAAACAGTTTTTCTAACTTTTTCGTTTGTAATTTTTTTAATTTCTTCTTGAATTAATTTTTCGCCTTTTTCTTTTGTTTCGTTTGTGGCGTAATCTTCAAGAAATTCTTTTAAAGTGATTATTGCGTTTGGTTGGCAACAATTAACGATTTGACCTGTTTTGCATAAGGACATAAACCTGTCGCCCGTGCGCCCTTGACGATAGCAAGCAGTGCAAAATGAAGGTAAATACCCTAATTCCATTAACCAACCGACAACTTCATCCAGCGTTCTTTCGTCTGAAACATCGAATTGCTCTGTGTCTTTCGGGCGAATAGCTTCTGCGTATCCTCCTACACTTGTTCTTGAAGCGCCAGAAACTTGAGTTATACCTATTTCAAGAGCTTCTTTTCGCATTTGCTCATCTTCTCTTGTAGACATAATCATGCCTGTATATGGCACTGCTATTCTAATTAAGGCTATGATTTTTTTAAATGTATCATCATCCAAACCGTTTTTAAAATCGTTCTTATCGATATCATCAGCATTTTTAACCCTTGGAACAGAGATAGTGTGCGGTCCAACGCCAAAAACGGATTCTAAGTGTTCGCAATGGCACAATAAAGCCGCAAGCTCGTATTTATAGGTTTCTAAACCAAACAATACTCCAAGCCCAACATCATCAATTCCACCTTCCATTGCTCTATCCATAGCTTCTGTGTGGAAGTTATAATTATGTTTTGGACCTGTCGGATGAAGTTTTTCATAGGAAGCTTTGTTATATGTTTCTTGGAAAAGAATATACGTTCCAATTCCTGCTTCTTTTAATTTTTTATAATTTTCAACCGTAGTCGCTGCAATATTAACGTTAACTCGCCTAATTGCGCCGTTTTTGTGCTTGATAGAATATATTGTTTTAATGCTATCTAAAATATATTCAATCGGATTATTAATATTATCTTCGCCTGCTTCAATGGCTAAACGCTTGTGTCCCATATCTTGCAGCGCTATTGTTTCATTTTTTATTTCTTGTTGAGTTAATTTTTTTCTTTTGATGTGCTTGTTTTGATAGTGATAAGGGCAATAAACACAACCATTTACACAATAATTTGAAAGATATAAAGGCGCAAACATAACAATTCTATTACCATAAAATGTGTGTTTTATTTCGTTTGCAAGTTTAAAAATCTTCTGCCAAACTTCTTTATCCTCAACCGCCAACAAAACGCTTGCTTCCCTATGGTTTAAGCCATTTGCAATTGTTTTATCTTCAAGTTTTTGAACTTTTGCTTTTTCTAAAATTGAATTGATTAATTCTTTATTATTTTTATTTTTTTGTGCATATTCAAGCGTATCAAGTATTTCAGCGTCATTAATGAAGTCTTGTGCTTTTTTTGATTTTGGATTGTATGTGTTCATAATTAAATATTAACTCTTAAAATTATTTTTACTAGCGAATTTATTTTTTTAAATTAAAAAATCACACAAGGTATAACTCTTGTGTGATTTGAATTTTTTAAGATTGTAAACTAGATGTCGGCTACGGTCTGCGTATATTGCCACCCCCTCATCGTGGCTGTCAATATACTCCGCACAGCTCTGCCCTCGTCTGCGCTTGCTAAGCAAAGCATTGCTAAGCTCGCTTTGCTCGGGTTAACCTCTGATACCCAATTCTTTAATCAATGCACGGTATTTATCAAGATCAGCATTTTTTAAGTATGTTAACATGCCTTTTCTTCTACCAACCATAACTAATAAACCACGTTTTGCTTGGAAATCTTTTTTGTTTGATTTCAAATGTTCTGTTAATTCAGAAATTTTTTGAGATAACATAGCGATTTGAACTTCAATGTTTCCAGAATCTTTTTCTGTTTTACCAAATTTCTTGATAATTTCTTGTTTGTTTTTCAAATTGATTGACATTTTTTTGTTTCCTTTTTTGTTATACTAATCTGCTATTATAGCTTAATCAGTTTAACTAAAACATGTTTAAATTACAAATTTTTCTTAATATTTTTTAATAAAAAATTATTTTTTCAGGAACAAAATCGAACTTTTTTCGTCCATATCATCAAGAAGTATTTATGGTATATTATTTATGAGGATTTTGAAGATGAAAGAAAAAGTCTTTGATTGCTTAATTTTGGGTGGTGGACCTGCGGGTTTATCAGCAGCTTTATATTGCGCAAGAGGAAGTGTAGATTGCGCTATAGTTGATTCTTCCTGCCTTGGCGGAAGCCCTATTAATTATTTTGAAATTGAAAATTACTTAGGACTTGGAAAAATCCAAGGTTTTGACCTTGCGACAAGCTTTATTAAACATGTTAACGATTTTAATATTCCAAAATTTGAATATGAGGAAATTGAAAGCGTTGACCTTGTTTCGCCGATTAAAAAGGTTAAAACCCTTGATAAAACGCTTTTGGCTAAGAATATTATTATTGCAACGGGCGCAAAACCAAGAAAACTAGGGGTTAAAGGCGAAGAAGAAAACATTGGAAAAGGCGTTAGCTATTGTGCTGTGTGTGATGGAGCGTTTTATAAGGATAAAATCGTTGCTGTCGTGGGCGGAGGAAATTCTGCTCTTGAAGAAGCGCTATATCTAACAAAATTTGCAACAAAAGTCTATCTAATCCACAGACGACAAGAGTTTAGAGCTGATAAAATTGTTCAAGAAAGGGTTAAAAATAATCCAAAAATTGAACTTGTTTTAAATTCTAACGTTGTAGAAATTTTATCCGACAAAACAGTGACGGGAGTTATAATAGAGCAAAATAATGAACTTAAAACCCTTGAAATTCAAGGAATTTTCCCTTATATCGGGCTTGTTGCAAACTGCGAAGCCTTTAGTGGTCAGCTTCAACAAAATGCCGAGGGCTTTATTTTAACGGATGAATGTATGAAAACAAGCGTGGATAACGTTTATTGCATAGGTGATATAAGAAATACTCCCTTAAGACAAGTAATTACAGCGGTTTCAGACGGCGCAATAGCGGGCGTTGAAGTTAGCAAAAACATAATAAAACAAGAAAGTGAGCAAAATGAAAGCATTAGTGTACGATAATGAATTAAAATTAGATAAAAATTACCCAAACCCAACCGTAAAAGACGACGAGGTTTTAATTAAGACTTCAATGGTTGGAATATGCAACACAGATTACGAGATAACTCAAGGATATATGGGCTATAAGGGCGTTATAGGTCATGAATTTGTCGGGGTTGTTTGTGAAGTTGGGAAAAATGTCGACAAAAACCTTTTAAATAAAAGGGTTGTAGGAGAAATAAACTGCGCTTGCAATGATTGTTCTTGGTGTCATCAAGGGCTTCAAAGACACTGCCCAAACCGCTCTACGCTTGGAATTTGGCAAAAAGACGGCTGCTTTAGCGAATATTTCACTTTGCCAAAAGAAAATGTAATTGAAATTAGCGACAATATTGATGATACAACCGCAACATTCACTGAACCCCTTGCAGCAGCTTATGAAATCCTTGAACAAGTTCATATCAAACCCGACGCAAAAGTTGCAATATTGGGCGATGGCAAGCTTGGTTTGTGCATTTCGCTTGTTTTTAGCGCATTAAATATTGATTACATCCACATTGGAAAACACGAGGAAAAACTCGCTATTTCAAAGAATTTGGGCGCAAAAACAATGTTGTTATCTGAAATTAAAGAGGAAGATAAAAAATCGTTTGACGTCGTTGTTGAAGCAACAGGCTCAACAGGCGGATTTGAAACCTCTGCAAGCCTTGTTAAACCTCGTGGAACATTGGTTTTAAAAAGCACGATTGTTGCTCGTGAGGGGTTGAATTTGGCTTCAATTGTGGTTGATGAGGTTAATATTGTTGGTTCTCGCTGTGGTCAATTCAGACCAATTTTGAGATTATTGGAAAAAGGTAAGATTGATGTTAAACCGCTTGTTAGCGCTGTTTATGGGGTTGATGAGTTTGAGAAGGCTTTTGAGGAAAATTCAAAAAGGGAAAGCTTGAAGGTTTTGGTTAAGTTTTAAAATAAAATGTAGACCCTGAACAACATAAACCCGTCACCCTGAACTCCGTTTCAGGGTCTTCAAATTGTTGAAAACCAAACAATAATTAAAAAATAATTCTTCAATAGCCATTTTTATTTTAGAATTAATCAATCAACAATGAATTTTAAATAAAAAATAAACCACCAACAACCGCATGGCTATCAAAGAATTGTCAAAATAAAAAATTTATTGATAGCCATTGTTTAATTTTGAAGCTTCTTGTTTACGTACCTCATAATCCTTGCAACGGTCGAATTTTTAATTCGACATATAAACATTTGCTTTTGTTGAAATTAATTTCACCAACAAAGTTCAAGCAAAGCTAAACGCTACTACAAAATAATTATTAGCCTCAAAACAACAACTAAAAAATAGCTTCCGTTTAGCTTTGCTCATTTTGAACATTTTGAGAAATTAATTTTAACAAAAGCATTGACTATAAGCCGTCTTTCTTTTCCTTTTTGGTTCCGTTTTTCTTTTCTTTGATCGGCGTCTGAACAAAGAAAAGAAAAATGAACAAATAAAATACGATAATTTGGATAATTAATTTTAATTCAAGCAAATTTTTGATAGCCAAGACTCGCCTTGATATCCATAATTCTTGCAATAAAAATGACTATCAAAGAAAATCTTAAAAAAGAAAATTTATCGATAGCTAAAAGTTTTTAATCTCTTTTCGACTATAGATTACGCTTTTAATTTGTTCATTTTCTTTTTCTTTTTCGCCAGAAAAGAAAAAGAAAACAGAACCAAAAGAATAAAGAAAATGGCTTGGAAGCTATTAACCAAAACCCTCAAAAGGAGAGTCAGGCGCACTATAAAGACAACAGACATCAGTTGCGCTTTTTATACCCCGATTTTTATGGAGGTAGCTTGCCTTCCCACCTTTTGTTTGTGGGTTTTGGTTAGTTGTTTGTAATTTTTACTATTCTATAGCTTTTCTTTAATAGCTAAGGAGTTGAAGTGAGTGTTGTTTATTATTTTTTGGCAACTTTAACATCTGCTCTAGCCTGTCGCCCTGAACTACGTTTCAGGGTCTTAAAATTTTTAGTTACTCAATGGAAATCTGAAAATTAATAAATTCTTTGATAGCCATGATTTTTTATTTTTTGTTTTATTTTTTGCAAAGATTAGCTTTAAATGATTAATTTCAAAACAGATTTTGGCTATCGATAAAGTTGTTATTTTATAATTTTCCGTCCAGTTTTCAACAATTTGAAGACCCTGAAACGAGTTCAGGGTGACGGGTTTATGTTGTTTAGGGTCTTAAAATCTTGCATAACCCATTTATTTCTACACAAACCTATCGCTTGGGCATTCTTTTTCTAGCGCCATAACGCTCAACAAAAACTTTTCAAAAAACTTCATCTTAGCAAAAATAAACCCACGTCTACCATCCAAAAAACCCTTTTTAAATACATAATATTTAACAAATTCCATCATTGGTTCGACAAAGTACGAGCGGTTTTTGGGCTTATTTGTCTTTAAATACATTCTATTTTTTTCAAAAATTTCACTCACATATTTTTCAACATTATTTTCAAAAAATTTCAAAATATTATCTTCATTTTTCTTAGATTTCCTAAAGCTAAAAACCTTGCCTTTTAAGGGTTTTACGCTAAAATCAGGGCATAAAACAGCACTATCTTTTCTAAATAATCGAAGATTTTGTTTTTTATAAAAACTTTTAATTTCTTTTTTTAAATAAAACGTCTTAATCGGCAAATTGGCGCAATATTTGTTCTTTTTGGGGTTAAGCGTATAATTTTCAATTTCTTTTAACAACTTCAAAGGCAAAATTTCATCTTGTTCTAAAACAATCGCCCAAGTGTTTGAAATTTCTTCAAAAGCTTGATTAATCGAGCTTTTAGGGTCTGTCATATCAACATAAATCAAATGCGCCTTATATTCTTTAGCAATTTCAATTGTATCATCCGTTGAATGCTCGTCTAAAATAATTATTTCATCAAGATTTTTAAGCGCCTCAAGGGTTTCACACAAAAAATCTTCCGAATTTTTCGTTTTAATAATTGCCGTTAGTTTAATTTTTTCTTGCTTTGCCATAAATTCATTTTAACATAACAAAAGCCCCCAAAAACAAGGGGGCTTTTAAAATCGTTTTATTGAATTAAGCTAATAATTTATCAACTTTTGCTTTATCTGTATATTCTTGGTCGATTTTACCGGCTTCATAAATACCTTTAACACGGTTTTTATTTGCTACAAGATTTGTAATTAATGCGCCTGTTGTAGCTACGACAGCCATAGCTGCTGCTGCTTTTGGATTTGATTTAACGAAAGCTAAAGCTTTAGTTGCGTATGGTTTAACAAAATTGCTTACTTCAGACAAAGTATTTTTAACTGATTCATTGTTTAAAATCTTTTTACCTGCATTAATAATAGCATTTTGTGCTGTTTTAGATTTTGCAACTGCTGCTGTAGCTCCTGCTGTTGCTGCCACCCCTGCTGTTGCTATAAATTGATCTTTCACTCTTGTTTTATATAAATGAGCGCCTTGTTTTAATCCATATTCCACTCTATTTCCGATTGAACCTTTTGTGTTTTCTTGTTTTGAGGCTGCTTTTGGGTTAACTGTTAATGCTGATGTAACTAAATTCATGTTATTTTCTCCTTATTCTGTTTTCTTGTAATCGTTAACTAACTCTATGACTTTGCAAATTCACTTGTTATGTTCTTATAAAGTGTTTTTTAAAATGAGAATTGCTAAATTTTATGATATTTAATCTCTAAAAATTATAAAAACGAGAAATGACGTATCTTTTCAGCTTAATATTTCTTAATAATTACAATATTTAACCTCTTATTTTATCTTTTTTAGCAATTTAATCTCGTTAAAAAAATATTAAATTGAAACTATACTTGTTCTATTGGTGAAATATGGATATTAAATCTCTACTTGGAAGAAAAATTAAACAATATCGAATTTTAAGAGGCTATTCGCAAGAACAATTAGCTGAATTGTTGAATATTTCTCAAAGAACATTATCAGGAATTGAATGCGGAGCTAATTTCTTGACTTCTCAAACTTTGGATAAAATTCTTGAGGTTTTGAAAATTTCGCCTGATGAATTATTTTATGTTGAATATTTAAAAGATGACGACGATTTAGTTATTGAGCTTATTTCAGACATTAAAAATCTGAAAAATTCCCCCGAAAAACTAAAAATTGCCTATAAAATCATAAAAAGTATAGTAAAAGATTAGTATATTTTTTTTAAAATTTTTCATATAATATCTTTGAAAAGGAGAAAAAAATGTTACTTGATTTAATTGAAAATAGAAAAAGTGTTAGAGAATATCTTGATAAACAAATTCCTATGGAAGATTTGAAAAAAATCCTTAAAGCAGGCTATTTAGCGCCATCTTGGATGAATAGTCAACCTTGGAAATTTATTCTTGTGCAAAATCAAGAAACAAAGGATTTGTTATGCGAACTTGCTTCTTATATGCCCCATGTTAAAAGCGCTCCAAGCGTTATAGTTTGCATTGCGGATAAAAACGCTTGGGATAAAGATGTTTTTGGAAAAGTTTTAAAAGAAAAAGGAATTCCAGAAGAAGGTTTAGAAAAAATATTTGCAAAACCTATGCTATATCCGCCATTGAACGGTGATAAGAACACTTTAATGCGCTCTGTTGAACAAGTTACATACGCTATTAGCTATATGATGTTGACTGCTAAAGATTTAGGGGTTGATTCTTGTATAATTGGCGCAATTTCAAACGAGGCAACGAAAGTTAAGGAAGATATTATTAATAAAGTTAATGAAAGGCTAAATCTTAAAAAAGGCGAAACGCTAATAACTATGCTAACTTTGGGATATGCAAAAGAAGAAACGCCAACCGAAAAACACAGAAAAAACTATGATGATATCGTTTTCTTTGAAAAAATCGGACAAAAAATGCCTTAAAAAATAAGAATTTTGTTAACAATACTTAATGAAAAACTCTGAAAGCCTCGATATTTCAGGGTTTTTAATTTATTAAGAAATATTAAGAAAAAATCATTTTTCAAAACTCATCTTCACATTTCTTCACACATGTCTTGAAGAAAATAATTCAAAGTGATATATTAAATATATACAGAATATATCACTTCTTTTAATTCGCATTCCACTGTATTAGGTTAAGACTATCTGCGGCATTACTTTATAGTGCCTAACTTGTGTTGAAAAGGGGCTTATTTTATGAAAAATCAAAACTTTAACGAAACAGAACTTATTTTAAGAGCAAAACAAGGCGATGTTTACGCTAGAAATCAATTAATTGAAAACAATTTAACTTTAATCAAAAAAATTGCAACAAAATCAATTCAATCAACAACTCTAACAACCTCTGACCTTATTCAAGAAGGCATTTTCGGGCTTGTTAGTGCTTTAGAAAAATTCAACCCGTCATTAGGTTTCAAATTTTCAACTTACGCTTGTTGGTGGATTAAACAAGCAATGTTTAAAGCAATTTCAGAACAAAGCTATGCTTATAATGTTCCTGTTTATATTCAAGAAACAGTTTCAAGATATAACAAAACAAAACAAGAAATGGAACAAGAAAAACAAAAAGAAATCTCAAGAGCTGATGTTGCAAAGAAATTAGCCCTTTCAGAAGAAAAAATTAACACATTTTTAAACGTTTTTAATAAAGCTCTATCAATTGAATCAGGTATGATTAATACTGATAATAAAGAGTTGACTTTGGCTGAGATTATTGAAGATGAAAAACAAAACGTTGAAAACACAATTATTGATAATGAACTTAAAAACGATATCAAAAACGCTTTAGATAATTTAAAAGAAAAAGAAAAAAATGTTATTGTTCTTCGCTTTGGCTTGGAAAACAATGAAAAACACACTCTTGAAGAAATTGGAAACAGCTATGGCGTAACAAAAGAATGTATCAGACAAATTGAAAAAAGAGCATTAAACAAAATTGCGCACCTTGAATTTAGCAACAATTTAAAAGCTTATATAAGATAGTTATTCTCTGTTTCTATATAGCCATCTAATAGTATCATCGTTGCAAGAATTTCTTAAAGCTCCGGCATGGTCGTTTGCAATTTGCTCATTAAATTCAGCAGCTTGAATTTCTTGACATTCAGCGCCATAAGCATAGCTATAATATACTCCCAGATGTATATTATTTTCCCTAAATGCCTCATCATCTTCTGAAGAATATTCTTCAGCTCTATCAATCATAAGAACGCTATCAAAATGATGATTACCATGATTTAATTTATCAGCATTTGCAACTTGATATGCTCTTGTAGCACCATCGCTAAAGCCAACAAGCCCCATATTTTTTGTATCTGCATTAGGATATTGTTGTTTTATTTCATCACAAATTCCGTTAATATCATTTATGTGGCTATCTGTAATTTCGGTTGATTTGCCTGCAGACAAGGGTATAACAACAATTCCGTTAAAGCCATTGAAACCGTAACCTTGGGCAAACAATTGACCATATAATGTGCCTTCTTGCCCTGCTATTCCGTTTTCATTTGCCCCACGACCCGTCATATAAAACATTACAGGCAAATCGGCATTAGGGTCAACCCCCTCTGGCACAAGGATTCTATATTGATAAATACCATCTTCGCTACCGTATTCAATTTCGCCCTCTTGATATCTCATTCCATCAACAATCAAAGGTTCTCTTGAAGCTGGTTGAGAGGCTTGAGCTTCCATTTCTTCTTTAACTCTACCTACAATTTCTTCAACAACTTCATCTTTTAATTTATCTGTTGTAATTCCGCTACAGCCATATCTTGCCAATTTTTCGCAAGTAGCTTCATCATCAACACCCCAAGCTTCAAATTTGTAACCGCCATCTTGCAAAGATTGAAGAATAGAATCGGTTAATGTTGAAGCTTTAGCGTCTAAAAATACTTCATTATCTTCTGTTTGAAGTGATTGTAGGGTTTTAATAGTATCTTCTGAAACAGTTCCGTTGCTCAAATAGCCAAGGCGAGCGCTTGAATTATATTCGCTTATTGTTTTTAAATTGTCCGCATTAAAGCTTATCCAAGTAACTTGACCCTCAAGCCCTTTATCTTCAACCATTTTAACCACTTTTTGAACATCTTCTGCGCTCATATCGTCTTTTAATTCGATATACATATTTGTGTTGGATTGTGATTCTGCTACAGTAGTTAAAGCGTCTTCAAGAGAAGCTAAATTAGAGCCATCGCCACTTATAGCGTCATGGGATAACAAAGCTTCGCCATCTTTCATTCTAACATCTATTTCAACCGTGTCATATCCTGCTTCAATTGCATTTTCAATGCCCTCAATTGAATTATCTTTAGCATTGTATCCTCTATGAGAAATAGTGTTCATATTGCCAAATTTATTTAGATTTCCAAGGGTTTCGCCTGAATTTTCTTCTACGAAAGCTGCTTGATAGCCCAATCTTCCCGTTTTATCGTTTGAAATTTCTTGTTGAACTTCGTCTTGTTGAGTGAATTGTTTAAATTTATCTTCTAAAGCGCTCAAGGATTTATCTGTGTTAACAGCACTTTTCATTTGTGACATTAAATACATTTTTTCAGATACGCTTAAATTTTGATTATTGCTAATTTCATCAAACAATTCTTCGTAATGTTCTTCATCAAGTTTAGTATTTTTAGTATCAGGATTGTTTATCTTGTCTAAATATTCATTTCCTTCTTCAGAAATATCAGCAGGTTTATCTTTTAGAGCGATGTATCTTTCAATATCGTTAAGTCTTGCTTGAGATTTTTCAAATGAACTTTGAGCTTTTGCAATAGCTTTATTGTTTGTTTGTTGCTCTGTTTCATAATCAGTTTTAGCTTGAGAAATTTTATCTTTAATGTCACTTGATAATTTTTCTTCTAATTGAGCTTTTTGTTCATTTGCTTTATCATACAAGCCTTGGTTAGTTTGCATTGTTGTCTCATATTGAGCGATATTGCTTTCCTCTGTTGAAATTTCGCCTTCTTTTTCTTTAATTGATTGTTCTGCTTGTTGAATTTGCGCTCTTAATTGAGCAATTTCAGCGTTATTATCAGCTTTTTGCCCATCTTCCGTGGTTTGACTTTCCAAAGCTGATATTTGACCATTTAAATTGCCTATTGTAGTATTTAAACTTGTTATTTCGCCTTTTAGAGTTGCAATTCTAGCGTTTGATGTGTTTATGCCTTCTTGCGCTTGGAAAATATTAGTTTCATAATCGCTAATATTTTGTATAGTGTCTGCTAATTGACTAGCTGTTTCATCTTGCGTTGATTTAAGTTGGTTGATATATTCTTCTTGTTTTGCTTGATTTTCTTCTCTTGCACTTAAAGCACTATTCATCTCATCTTTATATGTTCCAAGATTAGCCGCTTCTTGGCTTTGTTCGCTTTTTAATTCATCAAGCGACATGTCTTTTGGGTCTTTATTTGAAGTTTCTTTTTTGGAAGTGTCTAAGGCATTTTTATTTTTAGAAGAACCTATTGAGCCACCACCGCCGCCACCGCCACCTGAAGCGGCTTTAGAAGCTGAATCTTTTGTTTTAGAATCTTCTGCTTCTTTTAAAATGCTGTTCATTTCTTGCTCTAAATCGATATCAGCAGAATCTATAGCTTCATCAAAATCTGATAGAGTTAAAACATTATCATCTCCCATTAATGTTTCCATATATTTTTCAAGCTCATCGCCCGTTATAATTCCATCTTTATAGCCATCATCCAAAACGCCATCGATAGAGTCTTTTCCAACTAAATTAACAAATTCCCCAAATATACTTCCAACGTTAACAGATAAATCTGAAGCTAAAGAATTACCTTTTGAATTTGTAAGTTCTTGCGCTAATTTATCATAGTCTATTGTTTCTTTTAATTGTTGAGCCGTTAAACCGCCGTTGGTGTCAAAAATGTTTTCAGCCTTAGAAGAAAAATCTTTCAACTTTGAAGATTTTTTATCAAGTTTTAAATATTCAATTTTTTTAGAAAGAAAATTTAAAAAACTTTTAGACATACGCACACCAATATATTGTTTACAGTTAATTTATCGGCATTTTGAATAAAAAACTTTATCTTTTGTTAAGAAATGTTAATTAAGTACTATTTTATTTATCAATTTTTTCTTTAAAAAAATTTTTATATAAGTAAGGTTAGTTAGTTGAATTAGAGTGTGAGTTTATGGAAGAAATTGAAATTTCTCAAGATTTAATAAAATATTACGCAAAGAAAAAAGGAATTTCCTTTGAAGAAGCGGAATATGAGCTTAATAATACGTACGGTTATGAAGAAGATAAATATGTAGATTTTGATGAATCTATGTTTGAATTTAATTCAAATTACGTTAGCGACCCGATTAATCCTTTTAAATATTCATTTGCTGAAGTTTCGCTCCTAAAAGCTGCGTAAAAATGTTTTATTTTTGTGCTAAAATTTCCTAAAAGGAAGATTTTTTATGAAAAATGAAGCACAGAAAATAATTGAAAACGCACAAAATTCAATAGAAAAAACGTTTAAAGAAATTGATTTTATAGCAGAATATAACCAAGAAAAAGTTTTAAAAGCTTTTCAAAAAAATAAAATCGGAGAAGAACATTTTTACACTGTAACAGGTTATGGGCACGACGACATCGGAAGAGCGGCACTGGACAATGTTTTTGCTGATGTTTTTAGGGCGCAAGCCGCTATTGTTCGCCCGCATTTTGCCTCCGGAACTCATACATTAGCTTGTGCTTTATTTGGAAATTTACACTATGGCGACAAGCTCATCTCAATTGCAGGAAGCCCGTATGATACTATGCAACAAGTTATCGGTTGCAGAAAATGTGATGATTTTGAAACAAGTTTGATGGGAAATGGCGTTAAATATGATGAAATACCTCTAAAAGATGGGGTTGACGTTGATTTTGAACATATTGAAGATTATTTAACAGCTGACACTAAAATGGTTCTAATTCAACGCTCAAGAGGCTATTCCCTTAGAAAACCATTGGATATTGAAACAATAGCAAAAATAGTTAAAATTGTTAAAACAAAAAACCCGAATATTATTTGTTTTGTTGATAATTGCTATGGCGAATTTACCGAAACGCTTGAACCTATTGAGGTTGGAGCAGATTTAATCGCAGGAAGCTTGATTAAAAACCCTGGAGGAGGAATTGTTGAAGCAGGCGGATATATCGCAGGTAAAGAAAAATATGTCGCAAATTCCGCTCGTCGCTTAACTGCCCCTGGAATTGGCGCAGAGGGCGGCGCTATGCACAATCAAACAAGAGTAATGTTGCAAGGATTTTTTATGGCGCCAAGCATTGTAGCAGGGGCTTATAAAGGAATTATCTTGGCTTCAAAAGTCTTTGAGGATATGGGTTTTACAACTTTTCCATCATCCAACACCAAAAGAACAGACTTAATTCAAACAATTCAATTCAAAAACGAAAAAGAACAACAAGCTTTTTGCAAAATGATTCAGCACAATTCCCCTGTTGAAAGCTATTTAACCCCAATTCCAGACACCGTTCCGGGGTATGATTGCGATTTATTAATGGCAGGCGGAAGCTTTATTGAGGGTTCAACCATTGAATTATCCGCAGACGGCCCTGTTCGAGCACCTTGGGCAATATATATGCAAGGCGGATTAAGCTATTATCACGTTAAAATCGCCCTAAGAGAAGTTGTTGAAGAAATATTAAAATTAAGATAATTATTTTAAATTTTTATATTCTTGTTGAATGCTTTTAAGGTTGAAAGTGAGGGTTTTGCGGTTTTCTATTGCAAGTTCTAAGCAATCTTTATAAGATTTCTCATCATCCATCAATTCAAAAACTCTTGCCATAAGATAATATATATCGCCATTTTCGGCTATATCACTTGCCGAAGTTAAGACTTCAAGCGCTTCTTCCAGTTTATTTTGTTTAATATAAATTTGAACAAGCAATTTGTATGCTTCAATATCTTTCGGGTTTTTTTCAATCGTCTTTAATAGCATAACAACAGCGTCATCCACCCTATCAAGCTCCCAATAAATTTGAGCAACATTAAAATATGCCCATGAATAATCAGGGGATAATTCTAAAACTTTTCGATATTCATTAAGCGCAAAATCCACTTCGCCATTTTTCTTATATTCTTCCGCTAAATAAAAATGGGCAAAATAATCGCCATAATTGTATTCAATTGCCTTTTTAAAGCATTTTATAGCCGTCTTTGTATCATTTTTTTTAGAATACAAAAGCCCGATAGAAAAAAATGCGTTCGAGTCTTTATTTTTATAATATATTACTTTTTTGAAGTTTTTAAGGGCGCTGTCAATATCTCCAACTGTTTCATACATTAAAGCCAAATTATACAGAAAATCAGGCTCTTCGGGCTTTAGGCTCACTGCTTTTTTATAAGCAAGAAGAGCTTTATCAAAATTTTTCAATTTTTCCCAACAAATTCCCGTGTTGAAATATAAATCAGCGTCATTTGGAAAAATTTCCAAAAGATATTTAATATGCGAAAGGGCAGCTTTTTCATAGCCCAAATCAAGACAAAGCATGATTAGCTCTCGTCTTGCTTGAAAATTTTTAGGATTTAATTTTATTGCTACCTGTAGATTTTCAAATCTTTCGCTATCATTCATTTTTGTTGTCTAAAATTTTATCTAAATCTAAATCTATTATTTTTCCATCAAATTCAAAAGAGGGATTAGAATTTTGTTCTTTTTCTTCCTCGTCCAACTCGTCTTTATCTTCATCTTGAATAATTTTTTCAATTACAAGCTGAGCCATATCAAGAGCAACTTTTTTCTTTGTTTCAGGAGAACATTTTTCAAGCATTTGAATAGCTGTTCTAACGGTTGCGTCAATGTCATACCAACGGTTATGACCTCTTTGTATTCTTCCATCTTCAACCGCTGCCATAATATCTTCAACATTTTCATATTGATTATCTTGAATATTATGTTCAATAATTACTTGAATTAAGTTAAGAGCAACTGCTATTTGTCTTTCGTCTGATGAATTTGCTAGGGTTCTCATAGACATTGAAAGAACAGGGTCTTTATCATACCATCTTGAAAAATATTGGTTTTCCATACTCGCATTTGCTCCTTTTTAGCTATTTTTATATATTATACCACAATTATCGTTTGGATAGTTCCAATTAATTGCGTTTTTAGGACAAGCAATTCTACATGCTCCGCATTCCATACAATTTTCATATTGCACAATTGTTTCATTCGTTTGATTATCAACACTATAAACATCAGCAGGACATATAAAAGTGCAAGTTTTTTCTTTGCATTTTGCGCATTTTTTATTATCAACAATTAAATGCGCTTCGCAACTACAATTATACTTTAGAGTTGAAATTTTGTCTTGTATTGATTTTTTATTTTCGTCTTTTTTTTGATTTTTCATAAATTATTTTCCAAAAAATACATCAATTGCACATTTTAAAAACGCTTTAATATCCTTAAATAGTTCAATTATGTTTCTATCTTTAAAATAAGAAAAGGCGTATTTCCTTATCTGCTGGGCTTTTGAGATACAATTTGCACTTGTTATAATTTCAAAAAGCTCTTTAATTTTTTTAGGATAATAGTTTTCAATTGAATTCGAGCGGGAATATAGCTCATCTATCACGTTTCTGTAGGAATACAGGTCTTTTAAAATGAATGATTTATCCAATTCTTTTTTATATAAACTTAGCATATTTGCGCTATAGTCATTATTTTCAAGAGCGCAAAGTGCTGCTTTAGCTGCTAATTTGCCTGAAATCAGCGCAAAATTTGTACCCTCAAAATGAACGCTATTTATAAATCCTGCCGCATCTCCAACAACCAAAGCGCCTGAAGTTGTTAACTTTGGAAGCTTTTTATAACCTGTTTCAGGAATTAAATGAGCGCTATATTCAATCGTTTTGCCATCTTTAATATATGGCGCTATATCAGGATGATTTTTAATTTCATCTAAAAGTTCGTTGATATTAAGTTTATTTCTTTTTAAATCTTCTAAATTTGCCCCAACGCCAAGCATAATCGTATCTTTAAAGGTGTATAAAAAGCTCATCATAAAAAGATTATTATGACCTTTAACAGAGCCGAAATATTGCCTATTCAAGCCGTTAGCGCCATCAGAGGATAGATTAAACCTTTCTTCTATAATTTTTTTATCAAGTTTAATTGTTTCTTTGGCGGATAATATCATATCTTTGGGTTTAAATTCGCTTCTTAAACCAATTTGCTTAGATAATATCGAATTAACGCCATCAGCTATTATTGTAATTGGAGCATAAAATTTTTCTTGGCTTGTTTCAATTCCAACAACGTTTGAAGATTTTACAATTAAATTTTTAACCAAAGTGTTTGGAACATAGCTCACACCAACCTTTTTAGCGTAATCTATCATCCATTTTTCAAGATTAAATCTTTTTATTGCATAAGCATTTTTGGAATTTATATTTTTATAAGTTATTTCAAAAGAACTATCATTGGTTAAAAATGCCCAACTGTGGCGGTTTATAACCCTTTCGTAAGGAAGAGAATTTATTTCTTCGCCAAAAATTTCTTCTAGCGCACAATGATAAACGGCTCCGCCATACATATTTTTGCAGCCGCAATATGCGCTTCTATCAATTAAAACAACTCTTTTGCCCGCTTTTGCAACGCTAATCGCCGCCGCAGTACCGCTTGGACCTGCGCCAACAACAATCACGTCGCAATTATAGTTCATATCCATAATTAAATAATACAGTTTAAAAAACTAAAAAACAATAGAACAAAAAATTAATCCTATAAGGGCAAAAATTTTTCAGATTTTGTTTTATATAATTGAAAGGAAAAACAATGAATATTAATTCTATATCAAATTTTGCCCCTATTAAAAGTTTTAAACAATCAAACAAACAAAACCCATATATTAATCTTTCAACACCCAACGACATATTTATTAAAAGCCCCAGTATCAGCTTTAAGGGAAAATCTTTTGAGGAAAAATATTCTGAACTTAAAAAAGATTTAACAGATTATATAATGACTTCACCAAATATCGAGGCTAAAGCTATAGAAGGAATTATACAAAAATATAGCCCGAGTACAACATTTGATGACTATAAAAATTTTAATTCTAAAACCAGCAACGCTTTTGAAGCCACAACAGGCTACACAAAACAAGAAATGAACTTTTCAGTATCAGATTTTGGCGTTGTTGCTTCTGCTATGCCTCAAAAAATTTATGTAACTTTTCCTGAGAATTTAGACAAAGAAAGCAGAATTCTCTTTGGGGATAATGTTTTGCACGAATGCAGTCATGTTTTACAAAATGAATCATCAAATCGTCAATCATATCAAGACTTTTTCAATTCAAATTTTGGCAGAATTTCAAACACACGATGTTCAATAAATTCTTTGCAAGTTGCAAACGAAGCGTTTAGCACGACAGAAAAAGAAATGTACAAAGTATTATTAACCTCTAAATCAAATAAATTAGGGCATTTACCCAAAAAAGTCAGCAAAAAAATTGACTTAAACGAATTTTACAAGCAAAAATATAAATGCAACGCAAAAGAATTTGCGCAAATGGTTATTGGACTTATCCTAAAGCAAGCGAATGCGCAAGGAGCCATTGATAAGCAAATGATATTAGATTTTGTTATCTTAAAAGCGCAAGACGAAAAAGAAGCCTATAGAAACGCTCTTGATTTTGACAAAGAACAGCTCAAAATCAAAGGCGCAATCGACCTTGACTTAAAAATAAAAATTTATGATTCTATTATTAACGCAGCGCAATCTTTAAAATAAGCTGAAATTAACGATAATTATTAAATTGCAAAGGTGCGTCAATAGCGTCTTCTTTGCTTTTTAACAATTTAATCACTTCTTGTAAATCATCTCTTGATTTTCCTGAAACACGAACGGAATCGCCCTGAATAGAAGCTTGCACTTTTAATTTAGAGTCTTTAATAAAACCTACAATTTTTTTAGCAAGTTCTGTTGTTAAACCTTTTTTAAGTTTAATTTCTTGCTTAACGTTTCCGCCAAGAGCTTTTTCAACCTTTTGAGGATCTAAAATTTTAAGGCTTAAATTTCTTTTTACTAATTTTGATTGCAAAATATCAAAAATGTTTTTCAATTTCATTTCGTCATTTGTTGTGATATTTATTGCTTTATCTTCTTCAAGCTCTATATCAGAATTTGAGCCTTTTAAATCAAATCTTGTAGTCAATTCTCTTTTAACTTGGTCTATTGCGTTAACAAGCTCTTGTTTATCAAATTCACTAACAACATCAAAACTAGCATCTTTAGCCATATTTTTCTCCTTTAAACTTCTTTTTGCCATTATAACATTTTTTGAAGTTTTACTGCAAATATTCTATGGCAATTAAATTAAAAATAAGATATAATAATTACAATTAAAGGAGTAAAAAATGACAAGACAACCATCTGATACAATTCCTGTTGAAGTATGTATTATAACTAAAGACCACGAAATTAAAGGCACGGTTTATGTTTCAAAAATTGCAAAATCAAACCGTGAATTAACAGAACTTTTAAACGACAAAGAAAGAAGATTTTTAGCTGTAACAAATGCTGAAATTGTAGCTAGTGGCGCAGCAACTCCTAGAAAATATGACTTTTTAGAAGTTCATATCGATTCAATTATAATTATGCACCCTGCTTCTCAAGCGTTATTCAAAGAAACAACAAAAGCGCAAGAAGACATAATTAAATTTAGAGAATTAAGGTCAAGACTATCTCAAACAAAGCCTTTCTAAGATATTATGTTTAATAAGTCTGATATTTTTGATTTTTTTCGCAACTGCTATTCAAAAATCAGTTATTCAAGATTTTTAGAAAAAAGAGGAAGAGCAATTCTTCCTTTAAGATATTTCTTTGAATTAACGCATTTGTGCAACTTAAATTGCCCATATTGTTATGTTGGAAATTCAAGGGTTAAAGAAGAATTAACAACATCAGAGTGGTTTAGCGTTATAAAACAAATTCCTTGGTATTCTTTTATCACCCTTGTTGGGGGAGAACCCTTAATTAGAAAGGATTTTTCAGATATTCTTTTTGAATGTACAAGAAAAACCCTTGGAAAAGTTAATGTTGTAACAAACGGGGTTTTGATGGATGAGAATATAATTGATGATTTTATTAAATCAAAAATGCTTTTGGTGTCCGTTTCTCTTGATGGTTGGGGAAAAAATCACGATAAAAATAGGGCTAAAGACGGGATTTTTGAAATTATTCAAAATAATCTTCAAGTTTTAAATGAAAAAAGAAAAAAGGCTAAATCTCGCCTTATGGTTGATATTAAGACCATTGTTTTAAAAGATAATTTAGAAGATATTTTAAAATTATATGAATATTGTTCAAAAATGGGTTTTGAATTTTTTTCTATTTCTTTTTTAAGAAACAACACATTGAAGCAAAATTCCATACTATATGAGGATTTTGATAAGATTTTTTATGAAAATGATTATCCGATTGAAACTTATTTTAATTTAGATGAATTTAGCAAAATATATAAAGAAATTCAAAAAATTAAAAAACATTCTAAGACCAAAATCCGCTTTGCGCCAAAGTTTGATAATCCTAATCCAGATATTGAACTTAATTTAATTAAAAAATTTTTTAGCGAATATAAATCTAAAGACATCAAAGAAATCTATAATCCTTGCCTATACCCTTATTCAAACACAATAATCAACCCAAAGGGCGACGTTTATCCTTGTTTGTCGGTTAAAATGGGAAATATTAAAGAACAAAAACTGATTGATGTTATAAATAATCCTAAATATTGCTGTTTTAGAAAAAATTTAAAATATTCTAAACTCTTTTCCTCATGCCAGATGTGCTGCGAGCTTAAGGTTAAATAGCCATTTGTTAAAAAAATGAATTTTGTGGAACTATAAAAATATAATAAGCACGAAGTTCTATTGGATGATTTATGTCTATTAACGCTATAAGTGGTTTATCCATTTATGAATACTACTATTCAATAAATAATAATAAGAAGAAAGAAGCTAAAAAAGAATCCCCGCTTGCTTCCGAACTGGAAAAATATGGCTTAAAAGCAACAGAAAATGAAGCCTATAATGTTCAGTTGCTTAAACAAGCACAAGCTAATGAAAAAGCTCAACAAGAGGAAAGTTCTTCAACAACTTCTTATGCAGATAGACCTTGGGCAGACATTATGTATCAATTAAATATTGAATTTAATGAAGACCCAAGAGATGATATAGAAGACATTAAAGAAGAACTTAAAAAATTAACCGCAGGAATTGATGACGAGGACTTTAGTAAAGAAATTAAAGACCTTGAAAACTATGTATCTGACCTATACATAAGTTATATAAATACAAACTCATCAAGTATCGATACAAGCCTATCTTTGACCACGCAATTGAATAATCTTGCGATTATGAACATTGCAAACTTCACATAGATTAATACAATTCTTTTTGGCGATTTAATTTCAAAGAATTTGAATTTGTGTTAATAAAATTACATTTCAGAACTTTGTTGTTATATAAAGGCAAACTAAAGCATGCAGATTTTTCTGCGTGCTTTTCTTTTTTCTCGCTTTTATTTTTCTTTCGCCATAATTGTTTAAAAGTGCCGATTGTTCCGCCTTCTAGTACAACTTGTTCTAAAAAATCCACCAAATCATCATCATAATTTGATAAAATGCTTTGAAAATCGTCCCAATCAACGCTTGAGGCTCTAAAAGTTATACCTAATTTATGAAGATTTTTCTTTAGATAGTTAATTCTTTTTTCTAATATTTTTTTGTCATGCCTAATGGCGTTTTCAAAAGGTGTGTGCGGTTTTGGGATGAATGTTGAAGCAGAAATAGTTATATCAAATTGGGTTTTGTTTTCCTTAATTTGTTTTTTAATTTTTTGACATAACGTTATAAATTCTTCAATATCATCATCGGTTTCAGTCGGCAAACCAAGCATAGCATAGATTTTCATCCCTTTTAAACCGTTTTTTTGAGCAACATCAAGAGTTTTTAAAATTTGCGCTTCGGTCAAATCTTTTTTAATATAATCTCTTAACCTTTGACTAGCCGCCTCAAGTGCTATTGTCGCCGTTTTTTGCCCACATTTAACAAGAGTTTTAATAAGCTCAACATCTGCTAAATCCGCTCTTAAAGATGAAATTGATAATTCAATCGGATTTTGCTCGCATTTTTTTGAAATATAGCCAATTATCTTATCAAAATCAGGATGTCCGGCAACATAAGCACCCAACAAAGCCAATTTATCAGTATATTTAAGCCCTAAATCAATCGCTTCGATTATTTTTTCATATTTTACAAATCGAGTCGGAAGATTTAACCAACTTGCTAAACAAAAATTACACATCTTTGGGCAACCACGCTCAAGTTCAAGCACAAAAGTGTCTTTAAAAAAGCTTTTTTCAGATAATATCGGAGTGCAAACAGGGGAATTTTCAATCTCATCTCTTTCAATTTTTACTTCTTTTTTTGGATATTTCGGAACATAAATCCCCTCAAGATTAGATAATTCTTTTAAAATCTCATCTCTTGATTTTTCTCTTTTATTTTTTAAAACATCGAGCGCTTTTTTAAGTGAAATCTTTTCCCCTATCGAAACAAAGTCGAATAAATTTTCAAAAGGCACAGGATTAGACATTAAAACAGGACCACCCGCAAAAATTATAGGGTCATCTTCCCCCCTATTTAAGGATTTTAGTGGAAAATCATATTTTTTTAACATTTTAATTATAGATAAAATATCCAATTCAAAACTAACCGAAAAACCCATAGCATCAACATCTTTGTATGGAATTTCTATTATTTTTGAATCTGTGTATATGCGCTCAACATATAATTCAGGGTCTAAATCCATCATTTTAAAAATATCAAGATACCCCAATGACGACATTGCAAAACTGTATATAGCAGGATATGCCCACCAAAGATTGATTTTTGGGGCTTTTTCCATTAATCTGTCATATAAAAAAGTTTCCATTAATTATCCTTTGTTAATTTTTTTAAGGTACAGCTCATCAACCAAAACGCAAATCACACAAGCAATTGCAGGAGCAAGGATTACCCCAAAAAGCCCTAAAAATCTTGCTGCAATTAACAAAGCAAAAATTATAACCAAAGGGTGCATATCTAATAATTTTCCAAAAACAACAGGTCTTAAAAGCTGATTTTGCGACCATTGAGCAAGAACAAACACAAGCGCTGTCAATGATACAGCTAAAAGTCCGTTATCCAAGCTTGTCAAAAGCCCTATTATTATAGCAATAGCAGGACCTATCACAGGGATTATATCTAATACACAAGTAATAAAGCCCAAAATAAGAGCGTGGCTATTTCCAATTATCAACAAGCCAATTGCCGTAAATACTCCCACATACAACATAGCTATACCTTGCGCTATAACATAATTTCCGACTTTTTGCGTAATTGTATTTAAAATTTCAGAAGCTTTTTTCTTTTGTCTTCTTGGGAAAAATTCAATAAATTTATCTATCAATCTTTTTTCGTCGTAAGTTGCATAAAAAACTATGATAGCTATTGCAAAAATAGATGTTAGAGTATTTGCTATAATTTTTCCAACTTCTATTGAATTGGTTAAAATCCCCCTAATTCCTTGCGCAACTGGTTCTTTAATAGAATCAAAAGTAATTAAATCTTTCACATTTTTATCAAAAATCTTGAAATTTAATGAAACATCTAATTTATCAAGATAATTTGAAAAAACATTAACCAAATTTGAAATTTCATCAACCGTAACCGAAATCAAAGGCACAAGCACAAGACATGTCACAATCAACAATCCCAATAAAACAAGCGTAACCGCCAAAATTCTAGGCATTTTTGTTTCAAGCTTGTTTATAATCGGATTAATCGCACTGGTTATTATAAAAGCACCAAACAACAATAAAATTATATCAAGCGAAAAAATTGAAAGCGCAATTAAAATAAGAGCGACGATAAAAACAATCACATTTTTAGAAGTTAAATATTTTTCCATTTCTTACCTTTCAGATAACCCTAAATCTATGTTATAATCTTTTTGAGTTTTATACAAGAAGAAAGTAAATAATATTAATGTCTAATCAATTTGTTAACCAAAATATAAAACCCCTTAACACAAAAAGAAATTCAAAAGGCAATCTTGAAATTTCAGGATGTGATGTTGTTGAATTAGCGAAAAATTTTTCAACACCTTTATATGTGATGGATGAAAATACTTTAGAAAAAATGGCAAAAGATTATATTGAAGCATTTAAAAGCTATCCTAAAACAAAGATGACTTTTGCTTCAAAAGCCCTTATGACAGGAAGTATAGCTAAATTTTTTGATAAAATGGGTTTTGGATTTGACGTTGTTTCAATAGGAGAAATTTATACTTTAGTTAATGCCGGAATTAAGCTTGATAAAACCTCTTTCAATGGGAATAATAAGTCAATCGAGGAAATTATTTATGCTATAGATAATAATATTGACCATTTTTCGGTTGATAATTTTTATGAATTGAAGCTTTTAAATTCAATCGCAAAAGAAAAAAATATTACCCAAAAAATTCATCTAAGAATTACCCCAGGAATTGAATGTCATACCCATGAATACATTAAAACAGGGCAATTAGATTCAAAATTCGGTTTTGATAAAAGTACGATTGATAAAGCGATTGAACTTATTTTAAATGAATATAAAAACCTTAATTTAGTAGGGCTTCACGCTCATATCGGTTCTCAAATCTTTGAAGTCGACGTTTATTATGATGTAGTTGAAGTTTTATTAAAAGAAATTAAAAGAATTAAAGATAAGTTTAATATTGTTTTAAATGAAATTAATATCGGCGGAGGGCTTGGAATAACTTATACTGAGGCAGATAATCCACCAAGCGTTTTTGAAATTTCTGAAAAAATTATTAAATCAATTCACGATAATTGCAAAAAATATGAACTAGCAGAACCCGTTTTATATATTGAACCAGGGCGCTCATTGGTTTGTAGCGCAGGTTTTAGCCTATATACAATCGGAAGCGAAAAAAATATAGAAAAAATTAACAAAAAATATATAGCGGTTGATGGCGGAATGGCGGATAATCCACGCCCATCTATGTATCAAGCTGAATACAGCGCTGAAATAGCTAATTTTAAAGAAGAAGAAAAGCTTGAAAAAGTAACTGTAGCAGGAAAATTCTGCGAATCAGGCGACATTTTAATAAAAGATATTGAACTAAATCAGCCAAAAAGCGGCGATATATTATGTATGTATTCAACTGGCGCATATTGCTATAGCATGTCATCCAACTATAACAGGGTTTTAAAGCCTGCAATGGTTTTAATTAAAGATGGAAAAGCGGATGTAATTGTTAAAAGACAAACGCTAGAGCAACTTGTTGAAAACGACGTTATCTTAGATAGATTAAAAGGATAAAACAATGGATTTAACTAAATTTGATATTATGATATGGGCGCAATTGCAACAATTTTTCAAAGGAATGGATAGAGTTGCGATTTTTATCAACGTTATTGAAATTTTTATTCTGATTTTTGTCCTTTATTATTTATATCAAAGATTTATCAAAGGCACACAAAGCGAAAACCTAGTCAGGGGTTCACTTTTGCTTGTTGTAATGTGGGCAATTTCAGAACTTTTAATCAAAGTTAACTTAAATATTTTAGGTGTATTTTTAAAAACATTGGTTTCAATCGTTTCTTTTGCGCTTATAGTCATCTTCCAGCCCGAATTAAGAAGATTTTTAGGCTATATCGGTCAAGGAAATTTATTTGAAAAATTATTTATGAATAATTCCCATTTGACAAACGAAAAAAAAATTGATGTTGCAAAAGAATTAATCGAAACAATTAAATATCTTTCAAAATCCAAAACAGGCGGGCTTATCGTTCTTCAAAAAGAGTTTAACAGCCTAACTCAAACGGATATCGGGGTTAAATTGAATGCAGATATTTCGCAAGAATTGTTATTAACAATCTTTTTCCCTAAAACTCCGCTACACGACGGCGCTGTTATAATTAGAGATGATAAAATCGTTTCAGCAGGGGTGTTATTGCCTTTAACAGAAGATCCTAAGCTTTCTTGGAGATATGGAACTCGCCACAGAGCTGCAATAGGAGTATCAGAAGTTTATCCTGATTGCGCTTGCATTGTTGTTTCAGAAGAAACAGGGGATGTCAGCGTTGCAATTGATGGTATATTGAAAAAATATGAAGATTTAGGAAAGCTAAAAGCTGATTTAATCAGAATTTTAGGCTATAAACAAGAAGAAAATAAACACAATGAAAAGAATTTTATCAAATTTGATAATATTTTTGGCAAAAATTCATAAGTATAATTGATTACAGCTTGTTTTATATGATATATTCTTAAGTATGGATTAGAATAATCAATATCGGAGTTTTTATGTTAATTGAAGAAATATTGGAATTAGCCGTTACAAAAAATGCAAGTGATATACATATCTCTGCGCAATTGCCGCCTGTAGTGAGAATTGACGGTAAACTTTTTAGAACGAATTTGCCAATATTATCTTCAGATGACGTTGAAACAATCATTTTTCCAATATTATCCAACGAACAAAGACGTGAACTTGAACAAAATTGGGAACTTGATTTTGGCTATAGCTTAAGAGGGGTCGGACGTTTCAGGGTTAATGTTTATAAAGATAAAGGCTCTTACGCTGCGGCATTTAGATCAATCAACTCAACTCCGCCAAAATTTGATGATTTAGGCTTACCTCCGATTATGAAACAAGTAGCAGACAGACCCCGTGGATTAATTCTTGTAACAGGTCCAACCGGTTCAGGTAAATCTACAACTCTTGCTGCTATGATAGATTACATCAACTCAACTCGTGTTGAACACATTTTAACAATCGAGGACCCGATTGAATTTGTTCACACAAGCAAAAAAAGTGTAATTCACCAAAGAGAACTCGGTCAAGACACAAAATCAGTGGCAAATGCCCTAAAATCAGCGCTTCGTGAAGACCCTGACGTTATATTAATCGGGGAAATGCGTGACCTTGAAACAACAAGACTAGCCCTAACCGCAGCGGAAACAGGTCACTTAGTTCTTGGAACTCTTCACACTTCTTCTGCCTCTCAAACGATTGACAGAATTGTTGATATTTTCCCTGAAGCACAACAACAACAAATCAGATTGCAACTTTCAATCAGCTTGGTTGCAGTATTTTCACAATGTTTACTTCCAAAACTTCAACCAAACGGCGTTAAAAAAGGTCGTATAATGGCGCAAGAAATTATGATTGTAAATTCTGCGATTGCAAACTTAATCCGTGAACAAAAAACCGCTCAAATCTACTCTGCTATTCAAACAGGGGTTGGTCAAGGAATGCAAACTCTTGATATGCACTTAAAAGAATTAACTAATCAAAAATTGATTGATCCTATGGATGCGGTTGTTAAATCTCAAAGACCTGAAGAATTTAAACGCTCAATCGGAATGTTGGATAATATCTCTTCAAGCCACTAAACGCTAACATGCGCTATAATATTATCTATCAATTGTTTTGCAACCCTTGGGCTTCTTGAACCTTTGATTAGAGCTAATCTTTGGGCTTTTTCAGTTAAAAGCTTCTCATCCATATCTATGTTGTTGTCTTTAGCTAATTCAAGCACAATATTGTTAAATTCTTCATTGTTGGGTTTTGCAAACAATAAATTAATTCCAAATCTTTCAGACAACGAATTAACTTCATTTATTGTATCATTCAAGTGAATTTCATCATTTGAGCGAGTTTTGAAGCTTTCTTTAACAAGATGTCTGCGGTTAGATGTTGCATAAATTACAACATTTTTCGGACATTGAATTAAAGACCCTTCTAGTATCGCTTTAACGGTTGAAAAACTATCATCAGTTTCGTCAAAAGAAATATCATCCGCAAAAATAATGAATTTATAAGGCAAATCCTTTAATTTTGAATATAATTTATCCAAATTGATTAAGTTTTTCTTAAAAATTTGAACAATTTTAATCTCTTTAAATTCGTTCAACAAAGCCCGAACGCTTGTTGATTTTCCGCAACCGGCGTCGCCATATAATAAAATATTATTTACTTTTTTATTTTCCAAAAGCGCAAAAGTATTCTCATATAATATTCTTTTTTGTTCTTTATAGCCTTTTAGGTCACTAAAGCGGATTTTTTCAACGGTTTCAACAGGTTTAATTTCAAAATCCGTATCAAAAATAAAAGCTGAATGCTTTGAAAAAATATCGTCTTTAATTTCTTCTGTTGTGTTTTCAAAATCTTTAATACAAAGCAGGGTTTCAGCTGCCTGATATTCAATCATATAGCTAAAAATATCTTTAAAATTAGGAAAATTTTCTTCTAAATAGGTTTTGATTTTTGAAAAATTCAAATACAAAAACATATTAATTATCTCAATTTCTTTTTCAAAATGAGATGTGGATTTATTTTGATATTTTCTTTTCAAAATCACATTTTTTAGATAAATATTAAAATCATCAACCTTTTTAATCTTCAAAATTTCAATAAATCTTTTATATTCAGCCAAAATTTCTTCAAGCAAATTAGAATAACCGATTGTTTTTAAAAGCGCCAAAAACTTTGATATGACTTCATCTTGAATAATAAAATCAAAACTATCCAAAAAATATATTTTTAAATATAACTTATTAAAATCCGATTTATTCATTTTCTATCTTTCCATAAAAATCGCTAAAGCGTGTGGATTTAAAACATACATTTTTTCAATATAATCTTTCATTTCAAAATCAACATTAGAGTAATCGCTTGTATCTAGGCATTTATACCAAGCAAGACCCTCATTATTTTTTGGCAAACTGAACCCATATTCTTTATTGGATTTAACCGTTGCAACAAAAATTCTTCTGTTATTTTGAAGATTAATCGTAAAACCGAAAAATAAATCCAAAACATTATCCCAATAACCACGATTATCAATTTCCGCTATTTCGCCGTTATTATAGTAATATGTTAAAGAATTTTTAAAATCAGGGGATGTGAATATATCATGCGCATTTCTAAATTTAATTAAATTTCTTGTATATTCCATTATCCGATTTTCAAAAGTATTCTTATTTGTTGCTTTATACCAATTTAAGTAATTAGTGTTATCGTCTTTATTATAGCTATTGTTGTTTCCATTTTTAGTATGAAGAATAATATCCCCGATTTGAATCATCGGAACACCGCTTGATAAAAATAACAAAGCCAATTGTTTTTTAATTGCATTTTCTCTTTTTGATTGGTCATTGTCATAGCTTGAACAAATTTCCCAATCCGAACCGCCGCTTGTTGAAAGGCTTTTGTGGTCAAAAGAATTCAAATCATACAACGTAAAACCATCATGCGAAGCTATATAATTAACCGCTTTATCAGGATTTTTGAAGCGAGAATAAGTTCCTTCGATTAAATCTTTCAACATAAACGGAGTAACTTCATTTTTTCTTATTGTAGATTTTCTAATCGTATCACGGCAAACATCGTTCCACTCTGCCCAAAAATAAGGGAAATTGCCCAATTGATAACAGTTTTTGCCTCCGCAAGTCCAAGGTTCGGCAATTAAAATAATCCCCTCTTGCGCTTGATTAAAATCATCCACAACTTTAACATTATTTTTTTCAAGCCTATCCTTCAATTGCGCCGCAAAAGAATTAACGCTATCATACACCTCATCGCAATTTGTGCTACATTCTAATAACGCTGCTGCAAGGTCAAACCTAAAAGCATCAACTCCTTGATTTGCCCAATATGTTAAAGAATCAACAATCAAATCCATAACCGCAGGATTTTGGATATTAAAATCGTTTCCGCAACCCGAATTAGAACGATAATAGCCATTTTTATAAGTTTTATAATAAGAAGAATTATCAATCAATGAATATGATAATTGAGTAGCGTCTTCCACATTATGCTTAATTAAGCCTGCTTCTCCCGTGTGATTATAAACCATATCAAGACAAACTTTTATGTCGTTTTCGTGGAACTCGTTAATCATTTTTCTAAATTCTTTAATCGAATTTCCATAAGTCTTATCATAAGCGTATTTTCTTGCTAAAGAAAAATAATCCAAAGGCATATAGCCCCAGTGATTTGTGCCATTTTGTTTTGAATCAAACTCATTTAAAGGCAAAAATTCTATCATAGAAATTCCAAGCCTTTTAATTGTTTTAGCAAACTTAGCAGCGCCCAAATATGTTCCTTTTTCAGCCATAGAAAGGTTTTGGGTTAAATCTTTAAGATGAACTTCGCCTATAATTTCATCCTTAAACGCTCTTTTTTCAACCGGCACTATTTCAACTTCATCATCCAAATAAAAAACCGATTTTATCGCCCATTTAGCGTTATCAAGAAGATAATATTTTCCGCCCGAATGAAACATATTTAGGGCTGAATTAACCTCGCCTGCCGTGTGGGAAAGCTCTTTTGAATATGGGTCATAAGCAATTTTATTTGGATTAAATCTGTTTGAATTTTCATCAACTATAGCTTTAAAACCAATGTCCGAACCTAATTCAAACTTCTCATCATATTCCCAATTAGCTCCAAAAACCCTAAAGCCATAAAATATTGGTCTGTTTTGAACATTTAAAACATAATCTTTAACGCTTGTTTTCCAAATATCGCCATCTTTTTGCATTTTTAAAGTTAAAATAGCGTCCTCACCTTGGGGTTTGTCAAAAATGCACAACAAAACAGCCGTTGCATTTTTTGAAAACAATCTAAAATTCACGCAATGATTATCTTTATCATATTCAGCTCCCAAGAGAGTTTTTGAAATAGTTGATTTTATCATATTTTTCCTTAATCCAGAGGGTTAATCACAATTCCTGACAATAGTTTTGGATAAAAATAAGTTGATTTTTGCGGCATTCTCTCACCCATACTTGAAACATCAATAATATCTTTCATTTTAGGATATGCCATTATAAACACAGCACTTGCGCCATTATTAATGGCTTCAAACGCTACATTTTCTTTCTTCTCATACTTAATACCGTTTTGCGCCATAAGTTCATCTTGAGAAAATTTTAATTCATTTTTCAAAATCAACTCATGCAAAACCATTAAATCCAGTTTTTGCAAGCAGTTTGGAGCTTTAACAAGTTTTTCCATATCTTTTTTAAGTTTTAAAACATAAAAATGATTTTCAAGAATTAAACCCGTTGTGATTTGTTTTTTGTTTTCTTCTTCAATTTTATTTAAAAACTCATCCTTACCGACCACTTCAGCAACATCATAATATTTTTCAACAGCAGACATAATTTCTTCTTTTGAAAAATGTTTTTCAATTATTCTATGAGTCGGATAAATAATTAAATTTTCATCTGCGGCATTTGTAAAATAACTCATTACATATTTTGCTTTTTCATTGTTTGGATGAGCATTTCTATAATTCATAGAAGTTTCATAACGGTGATGACCGTCTGCGATTAATAATGTCTTATCTTCAAGGGTTTTTTGAATTATTTCTATATCAGAATTGTCTTCAATAATATAAACAATATTTTCAACCCCAAGGTCGTCAACAACATCCATAAAAGGTTTCAAAGCCAAATATTTTGGCAAAATTTCTTTTTCAATAATTTGTTTTTCGTCGTTATAAACCATAAAAATTTGAGAAAAGAACGCTTTTGTTGCGCTAACAAGTTTAAATCTGTCTTCTTTTGGTCCGCCCATTGTAAATTCGTGGGGCAAAATCTTTTTGCTTGAAAAATCTTCAATCTTATTTCTTGCAATAAAGCCTTTTCTTTCAATGGTTTTACCTTTTTCATTGACATATTTTTGAATAATATAAAATATTACAGGCTTTTTGGTTTTAATTAAAACTTCTTCTTTTTGCCAATTTTCAAAATCTCTTTGAGCGCTTTTATATCTATCTTCTTCCTTAGATAAAATCAAGCGGACAATATTATATTGGCTTCTTTTATATAATTCATCCTGATAAGCAGTGTCTATAACGTCATACGGAGGCGCTATAACGTCTTTTAGCTCAACTTTTTTATCATTATATACAATTGCTTCGATTGGTAATACTTCCATTTTTTCTCCCCTATTTTTTTCTATTATATTCCGTTTTAGCCGATTTGACAAAAATTTTATAAAAAATTAAAGCAAGGGCGAAATTACCCTTGCTTTATTATGTCTTATATTCTTATTTTTATTCTTGTTCTTCTTCCAGTTTTTTCTTTTCTTCTTCTGTTAGATTTTCATCTGTTGTTTCAGCTGTTTCAGCTTCTTTAGTTTCATCAACCTTTTCTTCTTCTTTTTTATCAGTTGAATTCATATCATCCTTAGCAATTGCAATGCTTTGACCTTGAAGTTTTCCTGATTGATATAAACTATCGATTTCAGATTTAATATCATTTCTATTAACCCCGATATTTGCCCAAGCGTTTTCAATCTTGCTTTCAAGGGTTCTTTGAAGTTCTTGATAAGACTCATAATCCTGTCTATAAGTATCATTCACGGTTGTATTTTTATTTTCATCATCAGAGAATTGATAGTTTTCGCTTAGCCAAGAATCTTGGTCATAAGTGTTATAGCCTGATAATTCGTCGCCTGAAATATTTAAGCCAAACGTTCCAAGCAAAGTATTTCCATTATCCATTTTTGAATTTATTTCGTCATACGAACCTAAATCGATAAAATCACTGTCTTTAAAAATATTCGCAGCGTCCACTACGCTTTGTTTTCCGCTTGAATCTGTCGCTACAAGTTTTAAATCTTTCATTTCGTCAGATGAAATTTTGCCGTCGCCATCGGTATCTAAATTTGTCATAGCGCTCCAACCATCGGATGAGCCTAAAAATTCATTTTTGTTACTCAATTTTCCGTCGTTATCGCTATCAACAAAGAAATCATATTGCATATCTCCAGCTTTAAAACCGATAGGGTCGGTGCAGCTATTTTTTTCTTCTTCTGCCTTTTTCTTTAATTCATCAATTCCGCCTTGAGCTATATCAATTTTTTGGTTTAATGCAACATTTTCTTCAATATAACCGTTCATTTGGTTTAACATTGCGCTTACATCAGCCATTTTAGATTCAGCTCTTAAGATTTTTTTAACTGCAGCAGATAAGCTTGAGTTTGCGCTTCCTGCCAAATCATCAAGTTTGCTTGACAAACCGTTTTCAAAATCTTCATAGCTCATTTCGCCTTTTGAAGCAATATAGTCATTTAGCGCATTTTTGGTTATTTTTGCAGCTTCATCTTTTTGCTCTTTCGCTATTTGTTCGCTTTCTTTAATAGCATCTTCAATTTCTTTTTGCAATTCTTCTTGCATAGCAGAAATTTTTGCGCTCAGATTTTCAATATTAGAATTATTTTCATTGATTTGAGCTTGATAAGTATCAATTTCTTTTTGCAATTGAGCTATAGCTTCATCTGTCGTTGCTGCGGATGTAGCTTCTGTAGCAGCTGTTGCGTCGGTTGTTGTTGCTTTATCAACGCTTGTTGTCGAATTAGTTGAAGCTATATCTTCGCTATTAGCATGCTCAGGCTCTTTTGAAGTAGTTGTTTTAGAAGATTCAACTTCTTCACCACTTGAATTAACGCCATCTCTTTCGGCTTTCATTAAGTCGTTTAATTCGCCAACTAAATCATCAACGCTAACGCCCCCTTGCAAATCTTCATCGCTAACATTAGATTTAACATAAGAGGTTACTTTATCTTTTAATTCAGTATCCGAAAAATCGTCAGGATCGCCAATTTCATTGAGCGCTGACTTAAAATTTATTCCATACACACTTAAATCTGTCATACCTTTATGCTCCCATGTTATTTGTTTGCGTATAAATACTGTTACATGTCGTTTTACGGCTAATTTTTAATAGTTCTTTAGACTTTTCAAAAAAATTGTAACATCTTGTAACATTTTTTATATATTTAGCAATAACCAAAAGAAAAATTACTTTATTAATATGTGTATGTTAATTTATAAGGTTAGTTATTAGTTATGGTAGATGCTGTAAGCACAAGTTCATATAATCAACTTCAACTAAAACTTAAAGAAGCAAAAAACAAACAAGGGGTTTTAGGTCAAACTTGGAATAGTTTTAAAGAAGGCACAGGACTAGGTCAAAGCTATTCTGATTGTAAAAAAATGGTTGAAAAATATAAAGATGGCGAAATTTCTATGACTGAAGCCATGGAATATATTCAAGATTTTGAAGATAAACAAGATAATATTGTTGATTTAAAGAAAAATATTATAACAGGTACTTCAGCTATTATTGCAACCGCAGGCGCTGTCGCAGCAGGAGGAGCATTAGCTCCAATATTATTAACCGGCGCAGCAGTTGGAGCTATCGCAAAAACAGCAGTTGGACTTATAGACAGAGGAACAAATAAAGTTAAAAACGATGAATTTAACGCAAAAACTATTGCAAAAGATGTAATTTCAGGCGCAACAACAGGAGCAGCAAGCGCTCTGCCATCAGGTGCTGTTTCAGGAAAATTGGCTAGTAAATTCACAAATAAAACTATTCAAGGTATGGTAAAATATGGTACATGTTCAGCATTATGCGGTGCAACATCAGGCGCAATAGGCTATACAACAGATGTTGCTTTGAATGAAGATAAACAATTTGATTTCGGCGAATTAGTGAAAAATTCTGCAACTTCTGCTGTTGTTTCAGGAACAGTTGGCGCAGGCTTAGGAGCATTCCAAGTAAGCGGTGCAGGTCAAACCTTAACAAAAGATTTAGAAAAATTAGGACATAGCGATAAAGCTTCTGTTTCAATCAGAGATTCATTCTTCAGCGGATTAAGAAAAATCTTTGGCAGAAACGTAAATGACGGAATTAAAGCCGTTAACGCTTAAAAAATAGGATTATTGTGCTTCTGTGCTGATTGATAGGGTCAAAGTTGTATCTAAAACATCAACTATTGCCCAGCGAATAGGCTCGAAACCTCGTTTTTTGATTTCATTTTCAATAAAATCAACGCTTGGGGGCAATTTTTCACATTCTATTTTAATAATTTCAGATTTAACCATTATAAAATAATTCCTGCAATGCAAGCTGAAATATAGCTAACGAATGTTCCGCCGATTAGCGCTCTAATTCCAAGTCTTGCCAAGTTTTTTCTTTGATTTGGAGCAAGTTCGCCAATACCGCCAAGTTGAATAGCAATTGTTGATAAATTAGCAAAACCGCAACAAGCAAAAGTCGCAACAGCAATGCTTTTCGGGCTTAATAGGTTTAAATCCATACATTTCATTAAATCTAAATATGCGATTGTTTCGTTTAAAATTAATTTTTCGCCAATTAATCTTCCGACTATTTCAATATTTCCCCAAGTTGCGCCGATTATGCTTGCAAATATTGCAAAAATCTTGCCCACAATCATTTGAATTGATAATTGAGTTAAATCTATTCCGATATTTGTTAAATTCAAATGGCAGAAAGTGTATAAGAACATGCCAGTTTTCGCTAAAATCGTGTTACAAAAAGCAATCAGAGCAACTAAACCGATTAAAACCGCAATAACGTTGATTGAAACTTTCATCCCTTCCATTGCACCTTTTGAAACAGCCGCAAGAAGATTAACATCTGTTCTTCTTTTTGAAATTTTAAAATCGCTTTTTGTTTGAGGTTCTCTATCCTCAGGATATATTAATTTTGCAACAACGAAAGACCCCGGAATAGCCATAACAGAGGCTGCTAACATATATTCCGTTGAAATTCCAAAACCGGTATACATTGCAAGGCAACTAGCCGAAATACAAGCGGTTGAGCCTATCATAGAGGCTAGAAGTTCGCTTCTTGTAAGGTTTGGAAGATAATGTTTAATTAATGATTGGGCTGCAATGTTTCCAACAAATGGGCTTGCGCAATTTGAAAGAGCTTCAGCACCAGATACACCCATAATTTTATTCATTATTTTTCCCAAAACAAGGATTATTCTTTGCATTATACCGAAATAATAAAGAATATTAACCAAAACCATAATTAAAATCATTGTAGACATCAAAATCAAAGCGAAAATAAAATCGTTTTCTTTAAATATCTCTGTAATTGTTTCGGGAGAATTTGTTAACCAGCCGAAAACGAAGTTAGAACCCTCAATAGAAGCTTCTAGGATTTTATTTATCAATTTTGCAAAAAAGGAAAAAATCTTAACTCCAACAGGAATTTTCAAGATAAATATTGCAAGAAATATTTGTAAAAAAAGCCCAACAACAATTGTTTTATAGTTAATTAGTTTTCTGTTGTTCGACATTAAATAACAAAGTAAAAGAATAATAACTATTCCAACAACGCCGATTAATCTTGATAAAATTTCCACTTTTTTAATTCCTTTTTTCTTAAATTATACGAAATAAACATCAAAAACACTAGACTTTGTAAAGTAAATCATTAAATATTTTATGTAAAATGTTAAATTCTCCATCAAATGTACGATTTTTTGAAAATAATTAAAAAATTTTTTAAAGTTATTTTCTGAATTTACGATATATTCGAATAGGGGAAAATAGGTTAAAAATGTTTAGTCCAACAATTCAAAATTTTGTAAATTCATCATCTCAAGCTCAAGCCTATTCAAGGGTTAATGAGCTAAATCAATATATAGACAAATTTTATCCTGCTGATAAAATTTCTCAAAACTCCGATATAGATGCTTTTAAACAAATTTTAAACGAATCAAAAGCGCAAAGTTCGGCAAGCGGAATTTTTAATATAGATTTACCGCCAAATGTTAATACAACAAAAGTTAAACCTTTGCCTTTCGGAAGCTTGTCTAAAGCGATTGATAGCGCTCCTGTTTCAAAAACAAAAGAAGCAATATTAGGTTATGTTAAAGAAGCAAGCGAAAATTTTGGGGTTGATGAAAAACTTATAAAAGCGCTAATTAAGCAAGAATCGGGCTTTAATCCTAATGCCCTATCTTCTGCCGGCGCTATGGGTTTAATGCAATTAATGCCATCAACGGCTAAATCCCTTGGGGTGCTTGATGCTTATAACCCTAAAGAAAACATAAATGGCGGAGTTAAATATCTAAAACAAATGTTAGATAGATACCACGGAAATAAAATCCTAGCCTTAGCAGCCTATAACGCAGGCCCTGGGGCAGTTGATAAATATAATGGCATTCCACCATATAAAGAAACTCAAAACTATGTAAAAAATATTTTAGCTAACTATCTATAGTTAAAAATAAAAGAGGTTAAAAATGAACAATATTAATAAAATCAATTTTTATCAAAAAAATAATATCCAACCAATGAAATTAACGGGGGAAATTTCAATAAACCCTGAAAACACTACTGTTGGAAGCTTTAAAGACACAATGGCTAATATGATTTCTGAAATGAATGAAATAACATCAAAGCCCGATAAGCTTATGAACGACGCTATGCAAGGAAAAGCAGATATCCATGACGTTATGGCTTCAATTGCTCAAAGCGAATTAACTGTTCAAACAGCAACAACAATCACAAGCAAAATACTACAAACGTATGAGAAAATCATGCAAATTCAAATTTAACGTTAACTTTCAAGAATTATAATAGTATAATTTAAATATAGAAACAGATTATGGAAAAATTTGACCTAAAACAACTCACTGAAAATAAGCCGTTACTTGTTACAATGATAATAAGTGTCGTTGCTATTTGTCTTGTTTTGGTTATGGGAGTTGCAATGCTAGCAGGAGCAGGAAGCTCAAATGCTAATAAATCTCAAGATGGTCAAATCAAAAAAGCCGAAAAAGTCATTAAAAACGATCCAATCACATTATTTACAACCGATAATGCAGGTAAAGCCCTTGAAGTTCAAGCTCTTTTGGCTCGTGAACAAATTAAAGTTACAAAAGTTTCTAACGGTTCAAAAATGGATTTGGTTTTAAAAGAATATACCCAAGACCAAAGAGACCAAGCACTTTTAGCCATTGTTAAAAGCGGCTTATTGGATGAACACACAGGATTAGAAATTTTTGATAAAGGCGACTTTACTTCAACAAAAGATGATAAAAAAATAAGACTGATAAGAGCCATAAACGGGGAATTGGCAAGATTAATCAGAAAAATTCCTCCAATTGAAAACGCTCAAGTTTTTGTTTCAATTCCTGAACAAACTTTCTTTGCAACAGACCAAAAACCAATCACAGCAACTGTTCAAATCACTATGCCATCAGGCGAAAGATTGGATAATATGAAAGTTAAAGCAATTTCTAATCTTTTATTAGGGGCAGTCCACGGACTTGAAAGCGAAAATATTTCAATCACGGATACAAACGGAACCGTTTATAATTCAATCATAGGTGCTTCTGACGACGCTATTGCCAAGATTGAGGAAAACGATAAGTATATGCAATCTAAGGTTAATGCTCAATTGGATAAATTAGTTGGAAAAGGAAGCTATATCGCTACTGTTTCAACGTTTTTAACCCAAGCTCCGGTTGAAAAATCAAGCATATTATATAATCCTGACCAAAAAACAGCGGTTTCAGAACAAAATTTCAAAGAAAATCTTGGAGATAATCAATCTGATAGCTCATCAACAGGCATAAACCCTGTTAGCGTTTACGTTCCAAGCGGTGTTAAAACAGGGGTTTCAGCAGGCTCATCCAGCCAAGATAGAAGATATTCAAGAACGGCTTCTGAAACTCAATATGGGGTTTCAAAAACTCAAATCAACGAATATATGGGTGCAGGCATAATTGAAGAAATTTCAATCGCTGTTTCAATCGAAGAAAACGCTATTCCAACGAATATGAGCTTATACGAATTAAAAACTTTAATTGCAAACGCTGCAAGCCCGAAAGTTAAACCCGAAAATGTTTCAATCGCTTTTGTTGAATCAAATAGCTTAGTGCTTGCTCCTGATAAGGAAAACGAGCTTCCCGAAGTTGAAGAATCAGGAAACCCTTGGTGGGTTGTTGGAGCAATGCTTTTAGTGGGCTTAATTCTTGGTTTGACTCATATTGGCAAAAAAGTTAAAGATGAAGCTAAAAAACAAGAAGAAGAACTTGAATATTTAAGACAAATCGCAGCTTCGCAAGATGAACAACTTAAAACAATGACTCAACAAACAAGCACATTGCTTGCTCAACAAGAACAAATGAGTCAAAATTTCATAGAACAAAAAAATCAATATGCTCTTGCTTTAGAACAAGTTAAAACCGCAGCAGCAGCCGCTCCGCAGCCAAAAAGAGGAGCGTTGGATGATGCGCTTGATGAATTAGAGAGCGATTTTAATTCGATGGATGAAGATGAAGCAGTTGAAAAAATCAAAAACTGGATAGATAATATTTAAAAACGAACTTTTGGGGAAAAGTAGAGGATGTCGGAAGAAGAAAACGTTAAAAATTTTAAATATAATGAATTTTCAGCTGACTTAGCGCAACAGGCAAGTCAGGTAATTCCTAATGACATCAAAGGCGATGATAGGCAATTTATCGTTAATATTATCTTGCGTTTTTGCAAAATGGCAGGAGAAGCTCTTGCTAACGAAAAAAATTCAAAATTAAATGCCCAAGAAGCAAGTATAGTAACCCAATTCATCGGTGAGTGGATTTTCCATAAATCTGTTGATATTATAAGAGCTAACATCAAGTTTGAACAAAGAGAAGGAATTTTACAAAAAATTGCTTTTACGGTTTTTGAAATTGCAAAAAGAGCAATCGAAAACAAAATGCCTTATGAACAGGTTATTGCTCTTGTTGAAGCGCATGTTAAAAAAAGTTTCCATAAAGCAATGGATGACCTTAAGGCTAAAGGGTTGATTGATGAACAACTTGAGCAAAACGCTCTTTCTCAATCTAATATTGACGCAATGGCTCATGAACAGGTTGAACAAGAAGTGGCGCAAGATATTGCTTCTATGGATGATTCAAAAATCATCAAACTTGCCTCTTTTGCAATATTAATAAGGAATTTTCCGCCCGAAAGAATTAAAAATATCTTACAAAAATTTGATAAACCTGAAAGAGATGTTTTGATTAAATATCTGAAAATGCCTGATTTAATGGAAAAAATGGATACAAGAGCGACTATGAAATGTTTTAGCGAAATTAAAAATACTTTGCCCGAAACTGTTGTAATCAGCTATGACAAAGCACATTCTAAAATATGTAAAATTATTAAAAAATCGCCCAAAGAAAAGATTTTTAATATTATTAAGAATGAAAGACCAATTGTTCAAGATTTTATTTTATCCTGCTATAGCAAAAAAAGAACAAAAGTCCCTGCCCATGTGGCAAACAGCATATCTAAATATTTAGAAGAAAATATTTCATGATAATAAGAAAAAAAAATATAAATAGACCTAAAAGTTCAACACCAAGCGCTTCAAACGGTAATGTTACAACATCAAAAAACATTATAAAAAAAGAAGAAGCTATTTTGGATGTTGAAAATGTTGAAAATACAAATAATGCAAAACCCGAAAAAAAAGAAATAGACGCTGTTTCGCTTGAGGAAGATTTTGAAAAAATTGATATAACTTCGATTGATTTTAAAGAAAGAGTTGAAAGAAGAAGAGGGGATAGAAGAAAAAGCTATCGAAGAATAGACGAAAGATCACTTGTTTCAAGAGCTCAACAAGAAGCCCATAATATCAAGGAATTAGCCGCAAGAGAGGGGTATCAACAAGGTTTAAACAAAGCGCAAGAAGAAATAGATGAGATTAAAAATTCTTTAGTTGAATTTTTATCTATGAAAGATAGTATGTATGAGGAATTTTTCCCTCATATTAAGGAGCTTGCGCTGGAAATTGCAAAAAAAATCATTAAACAAGAAGTGACTATGTCTGATGAGATTTTAAAAAATGTCATAATTTCGGCGCTTGACGAGGTTAATTCCGATACTCAAAAAATCACTTTAAGGGTTAACCCCGAAGATGTTGAATTTGCAACGGTTTCGCTTCCTGAAATAATTGAAACAAAGTCCGCAGGCGTTAAATTTTCTATAACTGGAGATGAGAGCGTTGACAAGGGAAGTTGTATAATTGTGGCTAATAATGGGGTTATTGACGCTAATTTCAAAACTCAATTAGCCGTGTTGCAGTCTGCTTTTGGAATTTATAAGGGAGGCTTGTAAAATTGGCTTCACCTAACGCTCCAAATTCAAATATATTGTCAGAAATGGCTCTTGCCATATTCGTTATCCTTTTAATCGGGATTTTGTTATTTGAAGTTCCAACTTGGATGATTAATATGTCAATCGGGTTTAATATCACGCTTGGAATTGTTCTTTTGATGATTTCATTGTATGTAAATAAACCCCTTGAATTGGCTGCGTTTCCATCTATTCTTTTGATTGGGACGGTTTTTAGGCTGGTTTTATCTATCGCTTCAACTCGTCTGATTTTAGCAAAAGGGGACGCAGGGCAGGTCGTAACCGCCTTTGGGGACTTTGTTTCAGGCGGTAATATGATAGTTGGGGTTGTAATTTTCTTAATTATTACAGTCGTCCAATTTATGGTTATTACAAAAGGTGCTGAACGTATTGCCGAAGTTTCCGCCCGTTTCGCACTTGACGCTATGCCAGGTAAACAAATGACAATCGACGCCGACTTTAACGCAGGTTTGATTTCGCCCGAAGAAGCCGTAAAACGTCGTGAAGATTTACAAAGAGAATCAAGCTTATATGGCTCAATGGATGGTGCTATGAAGTTCGTTAAAGGTGATACAATCGCAGGTATCATCATTACTTTAATCAACATCATTGGCGGTTTGATTATTGCAATTTTAATTAACGGAATGAGCGCAGAAGACGCCGTTAATAAATATACCGTTTTAACAATCGGGGATGGTTTGTGCTCTCAAGTTCCATCACTTTTAATGTCAATTTCATCAGGTGTCGTTATGTCCCGTGCAACAGGTTCAGGGGTTGCATTGGGTTCAGATTTGGCTATGCAAATCTTATCAAAACCGACAAGTTTGTTCCTTGCAGCAGGATTTTTATTCTTATGCGCAATCACCTCTCCTTGGACGGGTTTACCTTGGTATCCGTTTATTATATTTATGCTAATCCTAATCGGGGCGGGCTTATCCGTTCTTGTTAATCAAGATGTTCAACAACAACTTGGTCAATTGGACGCTGTTAAACAAAATATGCAAAACCTTGTTAACCCTAATAAAATGTATGAAAGATTAGGGGTTGATGTTTTATCTTTACAAGTTGGGGCAGGATTGTTGGTTATAGCTGACCCCGAGCAAGACGGTCAATTATTGGCTAAAATTGCTGCTCTTCGTCAAAGAGTAACTGATGATTTGGGTTATATCATCCCAAATATCCGTATTATGGACTCATCCGCTATTGGGGATAACGAATATTTAATTTCAATTCGTGGAAACCCTGTTGCAACAGGTTCGGTTTACCCTGGGAAATTAATGGTTATAGCCGACCAATATCAAGCATTGGGCAAAAAAGTGCCTGATAATGCTATTGCTTCAGTTGAACCGACTTATCAATCTCAAGCATATTGGATTAATCCGCAACATATCGATAAAAACGACAACATTCAAGCGGTTGACGCTGTGGATGTTATTGTGACGCACTTACAAGAATGCGTTAGAAAATATGTTGACGAGGTTATGACAAAAACAGACGTATTAAAATTGATGGAACTTGTTAAATCGCAAGACCCAACGCTTGTTAACGACCTTGTTCCAACGATTATTTCAACATCTGACCTTAGAAAGATTTTTGTTAACTTAATTAGAGAAAAAGTTTCAATTAAAGATATTATCTTCATTTTTGAAAGACTTTGCGATTATGCAAGATTTTCAAAAGAGCCTGATATCTTGTCTGAACGGCTTCGTGCGGCTTTAGGACGTCAAATTTGTCTTTCTAACGCTAATAAAGAAAAGGTTTTATATGCTTTAACTTTGTCATCTCAATGGGAAAAAACGCTTGACGACAGCTGCCAAAGAACGGAACTTGGAACAATGTTCTTGCTTAATCCTATGCAAGTTCAAGAACTTATTGAAACAACCGCAAACACTCTAATGCGTGCGCAAGGGGCTGTTGGGGTTCAACCTGTTATATTATGTTCGCCAAGAATTAGGCTTCCTTTGTATCAAATGCTAGAGCGCCATATTCCGACTATTGTTGTAATTTCATATTCTGAATTGATTACAGATATTAGAGTTGAAGCTATTGATACTATTGGAGAAGACTACTAATTTCGGGAAAAATTTCAAGACTTCTTTTCAAAATGCCATTCATATAGGCAATGGCTATGCCATAATTTACAATTTCAACATTTTTCAGCCTTGCTTTTTCAATCCTAGACTTCATTTCAGCCTCATTTAGCATGCAAGCTCCGCAATGTATTATTAAAGAATATTTTTCTAAATCATTGGGATAGCCGCCGCCTGAGGAAAAATCGAAAGTTAAATCTTTTTTTGTATAATTTTTTAACCAATTTGGAAGCTTAACCGAGCCTATATCGTTACATTGTCTATGATGTGTGCAGGCTTCTGAAATAAGGATTTTATCCCCATCCTTTAATTCATCAATCTTTTTAGCCCCTTTAACCAGAGTTTTCAAATCGCCCTTATAATTTGCAAAAAGAATTGAAAAAGAAGTTAAAGGAATATTTTTTTCAACAATTTTATCGACCTCTTTAAACACCTGAGAGTCAGTTATAACAAGCTTTGGCGGATTATTGAGCGATTTTAAAGTTTTTTCAAGCTGCTCTAATTGAGAGCAAATACAAATTGCTTTATTATCCAAAATTTCTCTAATTGTAAGGGTTTGAGGCAAAATCAACCTGTTTTTCGGGGCAGAATCGTCCTGTGGCATACATAAAAGCACAATATCATTTTCCGCTATTTTATTTTCTAAAATATGTTTTTCCTTTTTGCCCTCTTTTTTATACAAAGAAGCAATTTTTTCTTTCAAAAACTCAATATTTTCCTTTGTTTTAGCACTTACTATAAGCTCATTTTCTTTTATATCAAGGGTTTTAGAAGATAAATCCAATTTATTATAAACAATTAAATATGGAATTTTTTTATTTTTCAAAAGCTCAACCAAATCATTTTCATAATTTGTTAAACCCTTATTAATATCAACAACAATAATCGCAATATCAGTCTTATCAAGGGTTTTAAAGGTTTTTTCTTTTCTTAAAGCGCCAAGATTGCTATTATCATCAATTCCTGCCGTATCAATTAAAACAACAGGTCCTAGAGGCAAAATTTCCATTGTTTTTTTAACAACATCAGTCGTTGTTCCCTCAACGTTTGAAACAATTGAAACATCTTGATTAGTTATAGCGTTGATTAGGCTTGATTTTCCACTGTTCACTCGCCCAAAAAACGCAATATGACACCTGTTTGCAACAACTGTTCCTGATAATTCCATAAATTAATCCTTATTTAAACTTTTTAAATATTATACAATTAAAATTATTTGTTGGATAATTCTATCATTTCTTGAATAATATTTTCATAAGAATTTTTATAATCTGCGCCTTGCTTCAAAAAGTCGTTTATCTCATCTATCAAGCTTATAGCCTTATCAACATTCGGGTCGCTTCCTTTTGCATAAGCTCCGATATTGATTAAATCTTCATTTTTTCTATATAAAGCAAGTAAATTCCTGATTTTTCCTGCTGCTGCCTTGTGTTCAGCCGGTACAATATTATTCATAACACGAGAAATACTAGCTAAAACATCAATAGCGGGATAATGATTTTTATGCGCAAGCGCACGAGAAAGCACAATATGACCGTCTAATATGCTTCTTGCAGCGTCCGCCACAGGTTCATTCATATCATCGCCTTCAACCAAAACAGTGTATAGACCTGTGATTGTACCGTATTTATTCGCCCCTGCACGTTCTAGGAATTTAGGCAACAAAGCAAATACAGATGGCGTATATCCACGTGTTGCAGGGGGTTCGCCTACTGCAAGCCCGACTTCCCTTTGAGCAAGCGCAATACGAGTCACGCTATCAAGCATAAATAAGACATCTTTGCCTTTATCTCTAAAATATTCAGCTATAGCACACGCTACAAAACTGGCTTTGATTTTAACAAGAGCAGGCTGCTCGGACGTTGCACAAACAACAATAGAGCGCTTCATGCCCTCTGTTCCCATAGTGTGTTCAATAAATTCTCTAACTTCTCTGCCACGTTCACCAATTAACGCTATAACGTTAATATCGGCGGTTGTATTTTTAGCAATCATTGCCAAAGTTGTTGATTTTCCAACGCCAGAACCTGCAAAAATCCCAACCCTTTGCCCTTTTCCGATTGTATTTAAACCGTCTATCGCTTTTAAACCAAGAGAAAGCACCTCGTCAATCGGTTTTCTATCCATTGGATTGATTATTTTAGCATTAGTTGGATAATAATCATCCGCAACTATTTCGCCTTTGCCGTCGATTGGGTTTCCAAGCCCGTCTAAAACCCTGCCCAACAGCGCTTCAGACACTTTTACTTTCATTTGAGTTTGGGTATTTATAACTTTTGCGCCTGCTTTTAAGCCCTCAATCGAGCCTAAAGGCATTAACAATATACAATCTTGCCTAAAACCCACAACTTCAGACAATATAATCTCATCATTATCCAAAACGATATGACACAAGTCGCCAATTGAAGAAACAGGCCCGTCCGCAACAATCGTTAAACCAACAATTTCAACGATTTTGCCGATTTTTGTTATGGTATTTGAATTATTTATAATTTCATTTATATTATTCAGCTTCATTTGAATTATATTCTTCTAAATCCAGTCCTGTTGCGGCTTTTTCGTATATATCCCTTATTAAAATATCAGCTTGAGAAGAAATTGAAGAGTCAAATCTTTCTTTCAAATTTTCAACAATAATCGTATCATCCTTAAAATCAGGACTATAAATTATATTAAAACCCTCATATTGCTTGAAATTTTCAAATTCAATTTCTTCGTCGTTGTCTAAATTTTTATTTTGCAAATCGAACAACAATTTAGCATATTTTGTACTTAAAATTATATTTATATCTTCTTTTTTTTCAAGCAATTCAACCGTTTTTTTGATTATTTTTTCAAGAGTTTTGCCATCAACTTCTTTCAATAATATCTTTTTTGAAATATTAACGATAATATCAACAATATCTTTTGAAGCGGATTTTAGGATTTTTTCTTTTACTTCTTTTTGAGATGAACAAAATTTATTAAAATCTTCAATTTTTTCAACCAATTCTTCTTGAGCTTTTTCAACTCCCTCGTTGTGTCCGTCAGTGTAACCATCTTTTGTTGCTTGAATTCTGATATTTTCAAGCTCATCTTGAGAATTTTTTAACAATTCTTGCGCTTGGGTTTTAGAATTATTTTCAATTTCTTGAGCTTTATTATTCGCTTCATCTATTATTTTTCGAGCCTCAATCTTCGCATCTTCAACTATTTTTGCCTTTTCAATATTAGCTTCTTCAATAATTTTTCTTGCTTGCTCTCTTTCTTTTTCATATTGCGTTTGAACAAGTTCAAGTTCATTAGCTTGAGGTTCTTGTTCGATTGGCTCTTCTTTAATAGGAGCATAATTTTTATAATCATCAAAATCAGACGAATTTACACGCACAACAAATTCATCACTATCGTAGTTTATTTTGTTTTGATTAATTTTACTCAATCATTTCATCCTCTTGTTCGTTACGATAGATTGTAACTTCGCCTGCTGCTTCTAACATTTTTATGATACCAACAATCTTAGATTGAGCTTTTTGAACCTCTTTAGAACGAACAGGTCCCATATATTCAATATCTTCAAGCAATACAGCTTGCGCACGTTCTGACATATTTTTAAGAATTTTTTGTTTAACATCTTCCTTAGAACCCTTAAGCGAAGTTGCCAAATCTCTTGAATCCACTTCTCTTAAAACTCTTTGAATTGAAGCGTCATCAAGTTGAACAATATCTTCAAATACAAACATAAGACTTCTAACATCTTCCGCTAGTTCAGGGGTTTCAAGTTCCATTTGCTCAATAACGTTCTTTTCAGTCGTTCTATCAGTACTATTCAAGATATCAGCAAGAGTCTTAGCGCCGCCTGCTTTAGAGAAGTCTGTTGCAACAATATTAGAAAATCTTGATTCAACAATTTTTTCAACTTCGGAGATGACTTCTGGGTTTGTTGTTTCCATTTGCGCAATTTTTAAACCAACCCTATGTTGAACATCAGGCGCTAAATAGTTTAAAACTTTTGCGGATTGCTCGGGCTTTAAATATGCCAAAATCAAAGCGATTAATTGAGGGTTTTCATTTTGGAATGAAGTCGCTAATTGAACAGGGTCTGCCTCATTAAAGAATTGGAACGGATTAGAATTTAAAATTGTAACCAATCTGTTTAAGATGTCGTTTGCTTCTGTTGCACCATAAGCTTTTTCCAATAATTCTCTAGCATAATTCATACCACCCGAAGCCAATAAAGAAGAGGCTTGAAAAACTGTGTGAAATTCTTCAACTATGCTTTCAATAATTTCTTGCGGAAGCTTATTCATCCCCGCAATTTCAATTGTAATCTGTTCAAGAGTATTATCATCTTCAATATTTTTCATAATTTCAGCAGCCGCAGAAGGTCCTAGTGTGATTAAAAGGGCTGCGACTTTTTGAATTGAGGTCATTTGTTCTATATGTATGTTTGGCATTTTTTATTCCTTAATATATGAAGTTAATACTCTGGCTGCTTCTTCAGGATCTTCCATAATCATATTGATAATTTCACCTTTTTTCCTATCCAAAGCAGAAGAATATTGAATTTCTTGTTGATAAAAATCTTCTTGATTGTTCTTGTTTTGTTGGAAAGCAAGATACGGGTCATACGACGGTATAGCGTCATCCGGCGTGATTTCTTCTTCTTTAACATCGGCTTGTTTGAATAGATTTCCAAAATTATGTAAAGCTAACAAACCTAATATTAAAATAATCAAAACAGGAGAAACGTTTTTGAATATAAATGTTAAAACTTCCAAAATAAATTCTCTTTGGCGGTCTTGATCTTGTTTGATTTCCTCAGAATTATCAATTCCTGTGAATTTCAAACTTGTAACATTAACAACATCCCCTCTTGATTTATCAAGTCCTGTTGCAGCTGTGACAAGGTCTTCGATTTCGGTTTTTTCTTCGTCCGTTAAAATTTTATTAACAGCAACCGCAACGCTCATTCTTGTAACAGAACCTGGGGCATAGACAACTTGTTTAACCTCTTTTGTTACAGCATATTGAGTTGCAGTTTTTTCTTTTTCATAGCTTAATTTTTTTGTTTCATCGTTTGCAGCAGCATTTGCTTTTTCATCAAAATTATTTGTCTTATTAGGAGTTGCATTCAATGTTGCAGAAGCAACATTCGGGTCTTGTTGAAGTTGCAAACTTGCTTGCTCATCTAGTTGCGGAGTATCTTGGGTTTTTTCTTTGTCGTTTTGATTTGATGGTAATTGCTGAGGATTAGAATATACTTCCTTTTCGCCTTGATGAGAAACAATTATTCCTGAATTTGCTTCTTTATTTGGAGTGTAGCTTTCAATGGTTGAGCGGGTTTGATTAAAATCCATAACCGTTGAAACTTGAACAGAAACGTTGTCTTTTCCCATTATTGTTTCAAGAGTGTCTTTGATTTTTTTAGCTGCTTCTTTTTCAAAATTTGTTCTATAGCTTTGCATATCTGTAGAATTTTTTGACACATCTTCAGATAAAACATTTCCAAACTGGTCTGTTATAAATACTCTGTCGTTTGTAAGCCTTGGAACAGAATAAGCTACAAGGTTTTTGATTGCTAAAATTTGACTTGCTTTTAGTTTAACCCCTGGGTTCAAAATTAAAACAACACTAGCAGATGGCTCTTCATCATCGTCCGAAAATATTGAACGTTCGGGCTCTGCCAACTGTACTCTTGCTTTTGCAACGCCGTTGATTTTTTCAATTGAACGAGTCAATTCGCCTTGAAAAATTCTTTGTTTAGTTAATTTATTTTTAAAATCAGTCGAACCTAATTGCAAATCGTCTAATAATTCAAAACCGCCCGAAGTATCACGAATTAAGTCGTTTTCAGCGACATACATTTTCAAATCTTCTTTGTCTTGATTTCTAACCAAAATTGCTTTTTTATCGTCAGAAATTTTATAGGCATAACCGCTTTTTTTGAAACTTTCGGTTATAGAAGCAAGGTCTTCTTTTGTTAAATCCGAATATAAAACAGTCCAATTCGGCTCTGTTGCTTTAAAAATGAAAAATACTCCAACAACAAGCATTGCAACCAAAAGCGCCGCTATGGAAAACTTTTGATTTATATCAAGCTTCTGCCAAAGAGCTTTTATATCGTCTATTATCAGTTTTAAATGTTCATTCACAATTTTTATCCATCAATCTAATTTTACCCAAGTCTTTTTAGGATATAGTTATCCCCAATAATATAATATTATATTTGTAATTTATTTCCAATTATATTAAGTTTTCGCAATGAAAATGAAATTGATTTGGATATATGACGCAGATTTTTAATTAAATTAACGCAACCACGGCTTGATTTTGTTAATCATTTCAACATCATCTTAAAACTACCACCCCGAAGTTGTTTTGGGGTCTTAAAATTGTTGAAAATTAGACAAAAACCCAAAACTTAGTCATTCTTCGATAGCCATTTTCATTCTGATGTTTATTACTTTAAGAACAACTTTTAAATAGGGAAAAATAAAAACAAGGCAAAAGAACACAAAACAATAGAGCAGCATTCATATTAACTCCTTGACTATCAAAAAAGTTTATAGAACAGCAAAAATTATAAACAACTAACCAAAACCCACAAACGAAAGGTGGGAGGGCAAGCTACCTCAATGAAAGCTAAGGTGTGAAATGCGCAACTGATGTCTGTTGTCTTCCTAGTGCGCCCGACTCTCCTTTCGAGGGTTTTGGTTAATGTTATTTAGGCTTTTTCTTTTTACTTTTGGTTCTGTTTTCTTTTTCTTAATGCCAAAAAGAAAAAGAAAATGAACAAATTAAGTACGTAATCTATAGCCGAAGAGAAATTGGAAGCTTAGCTATCGATAAATTTTTTGTTACAAGTTTTTTGATAGCCAAGTTTTTTCATTTTTCTATTTCATGTTTAAAATTCTTTGATAGCTGGTTTCTATTTCAAATAATTACGTTTAAAATAATTAATTACAAGGTTTTTAAAACTTCTTTGATAATCGGTTCTTGTTAAATAGTCAATGCTGAGATAGATTTTGCCTGTCGAAGAATGGCTAAATTTTAAATTTTGTTTGGTTCTCAACAATTTCAAAACCTTGAAACGGAGTTCAGGGCGACGGTTTTGGGGATGATGGGGTGGTTTGAGGTTTGATGGTTGGGCTTTATGCAATTAGGTTAACTCTATTGTAAATAGAATTTATCTATTCTAAGTAGAGTTTTGATTTTAAGTACAGAGATTAGTCAAATGAAAAGAGGCATTCTAAAGCCATTTTTTGCTATCCATGGTATAATCGTTTTAATTGGATAAAATATGGAAATAAAATTGTTAGATAAACAAAAAATATTTTTAGAGGGCATTGTCCGCACTTTCGTGTTTATAGTTGCAATAAGAGAGCTATCGGGGTTTATATTAAACAAAATCCTATATCCAATTATTGAATCCATAGGGTTTTATACAAGCATTCTTCTTGAAATCAAACCCAATTTTATAAGCGACAAATTTGCCGAATTGCTGATTATTCCTATAATATTTATAATAAGTTATGTCTTATTTATTTTAACAACCTATCTCGTAGCTAAACTTTGCGGAATTTATAAATATTTTTCTCAATTTAAGTTTTGGAAAAGTTTGATATTTTTAATAATTATAAGTATTTTGGCTTATTGTTTTTGTTATTTGAATTTACATACTTTTAAATTTAATTTTGAAGATAGGAGCACAGGGGCACAATTGGCGCTATTTGGAATCGTTCCCTCATATTTAGCCTATTTACTCTTCAGCTTAACACCATTTAAAAAAAGTTAATTATCTTTATTTTGTTGTTCATGGGTAGATTTGGTCTCTAGTTCTTTCTTTTCTCTTTCTTTGCGTTCAAGTTCATCGACTCTGCGGTCAAGTTCATGAGCAAGATACAAATTGTGTTCTCGAATTGCGCTAATAAATTCATCTCTTTCTTTATTATTATTCCAAAGTTTTATCGGGCGATTAATTATCATATCTATTATTAACCACGCAAGAATGATTAAACAAACAACCAGAATTCCTACTTTGATTGAATACAATATGGATTCATACATTAGCATAAATACCTTCTTGTTAAGTTAGTGTGCTATTAAAATTATTATACTCTTATTTTTGATTTAGTACAATAGAATTTTGATAAATATTTTTGCTTTATTTGTATGCAACTAAAAAATCCGAAAGCAAAGCATTGCTAAGCTTGCTTGGCTTGGGGTACGGTTATGCATTTGCCGCCTGCTCTTCACAGCCGGCTGCATGCTGCACACACCTATGCCCTCATTTTGCTCGTTAAGTGCAGTCGCACTAAAACTCGCTTTATGAGGGTACGGTCTACGTCCTGTCCGCCAGACCTCATCGGTCTGCCGTCACGGACTTCGCACACCTATACCCTCGCCTGCGCTTGCTAAGCCAAGTCTGGCTAAGCTTGCTTGGCTCGGGATATAAAAATACACCCCTAGAAAATTCTAAGGGTGTATAATTTTTTTAAGTTGTATAACTAAATTGAATTAATTATTCAACAATTTTATCTACAACGCCGGCACCAACTGTTCTTCCGCCTTCACGGATAGCAAATCTCATACCTTGTTCGATAGCTACTGGGTTGATTAATTCAACTTCCATAACTACGTTATCACCAGGCATTACCATTTCGCCGTCGAATTTGATTGAACCAGTAACGTCAGTTGTTCTGATGTAGAATTGTGGTCTGTAACCAGGGAAGAATGGAGTGTGACGTCCGCCTTCTTCTTTCTTAAGAACGTAAACGTTAGCTGTGAATTTTTTGTGTGGTGTGATTGAACCAGGTTTTGCTAATACTTGACCACGTTGGATTTCAGTTTTATCGATACCACGTAGTAAAGCACCAATGTTATCACCTGCTTGACCTTGGTCAAGAGATTTTCTGAACATTTCAACACCTGTAACAGTTGTTTTTCTTGTTTCGCCAAGACCAACTAATTCAACTTCGTCACCAACTTTAACGATACCACGTTCAACTCTACCAGTTGCAACAGTACCACGGCCAGTGATTGAGAATACGTCTTCTACAGGCATTAAGAATGGTTTATCTAAATCACGAACAGGGTCTGGGAAGTATGAATCGATAGCGTCCATTAATTCCCAAATTTTGTCAACCCATTTGTCTTCTCCACGTTTTATAGCAGGATTTGCTTGAACAGCTTCTAAAGCTTTAAGAGCTGAACCGTGGATGAATGGGATATTGTCTCCATCAAATTCGTATGAAGTTAATAATTCTCTAACTTCCATTTCAACAAGGTCTAACAATTCAGGATCGTCAACCATATCGCATTTGTTTAAGAATACTACTAAGTTTGGAACACCAACTTGACGAGCAAGTAGGATGTGTTCACGAGTTTGAGGCATAGCACCATCAGTAGCAGCAACTACAAGAATAGCACCATCCATTTGAGCAGCACCAGTAATCATGTTTTTAACATAGTCAGCGTGGCCTGGGCAGTCAACGTGAGCATAGTGTCTTTTTTCTGTTTCATATTCAACGTGAGCAGTTGAAATGGTTATACCACGTGCTTTTTCTTCTGGAGCAGCATCGATTTCATCGAATTTTTTTGCTTCTGCTTGACCTGCAGCAGCCATACATCCAGTGATAGCAGCAGTTAACGTTGTTTTACCGTGGTCAACGTGACCAATAGTACCAATGTTAACGTGTGGCTTGGTTCTTTCGTATTTTTCTCTAGCCATAAGATAAATCTCCTTTTTTCTTATTTTTTTTGTTTATTGGTTTTTTTATTGTTTTGAGGCTTCTGAGGAAATTAAAAATTTCCACGTCGCCAATCTAAGGTCTTCACAAAAGCCAAACTCATCGTTTGTCTTTTGTTCCGCACAGCGTGCTTTTATTTTGCTCATTGGACGAAGTCTCGTCACAATTCGCTTTATAAAAGTTTGGGCAGAGGTGGATTCGAACCACCGTACTCTCGCGAGAACAGATTTACAGTCTGTCGCCTTTAGCCACTCGGCCATCTACCCAAATTATAAACTTTTTTTAGATAAATTGTTGACTAATATTCAATTTTCAATTTACGACTTTTTATTTAATTTGCCCTTGATGAGATTTGAACTCACGGCCTCTCCCTTACCAAGGGAGTGCGCTACCCCTGCGCCACAAGGGCATGCTTTCTAAATTTGCCATTTTAAACAAGGTGCAATTAATAAAAATAGCCGATGATGGGACTCGAACCCGCAACCTACGGTTTACAAAACCGTTGCTCTACCATTGAGCTACATCGGCAATTCTTACTATTTTATATTATTAAGGACAAAGAAAACTGTCAAGTACTAATTTTTACTTTTTTTATTTGTCAAAAAAAATTTTTTTGTTGTAGTATAAAAATATTATTAAATTAAGTCCCCTATTGGATTATAATTATTTTATTGATATAATTAATTACGAAATTGTAGAGAAAGTTTATAATGCAAGTTACTAATGCCTTAAATAATCAAATTAGAATTTTATTTAACCCAAACGTCGAAGCATTCAGACTGTTTGATTTTTTAGTCGTAAAATCATTGGAAGATAGATATCTAGCGCAAATTATCGAAATTTATGACGATAAATTTGACGCTTCACAAAATGTTGCAAAACTTAAACTTTTTTACAAAATAAATCCCGATAACGAAGTTGTTCCTTATGATAATTTCACTCCGAATAAGGAATGTGAAATAGTTAAAATTAAACAAGAGGAAATTGAAGACTTCATTAATGCGGATAAAAAGACTTTTGAATTTGGTTTAAATGTTAAAAATTCTTCAAAATTTAATTTGCAATACGACTTTTTCAACTCAAATCCTATAATTTTAGCGGATAAAGTTGAGGTTGTTAATAATATTTCAACTAAATTAGCTCAAAATTTATCAGAAGAGAAAAACGTTGCAATAATTGATTCTACAGGAATATTGGATATTAAAGGCGCTGTTAAAATTTCTGCTTCAAAAGATTTTAGAATGCCTCTTAATTTTTCAACAATAGACTATATTTTTGATAAATGCCTAGAAGATGCTACTCTTGAATTTCAATCTATAGCAGGCGCTATTATTAATGAAATTAAAAAATTTGCAAGAAAACAAGAAAACGAATTTATTCCGTTCAACGCTTTTACAAGAGTAATTTTAGAGCAATATAAAGCAACTCCATATCCGGAATTAAAAGTTTTAATAACAAAGCTTAAAAAGTTCCAAATGAGCGAAATTTTCGCAAGAACAAAGAAAGATAAGACTAATCTTGTTAATACAATTAAGAAAAATAAAATTACAATAATAGATTTATCCAATATTTCTTCTGTTTGGCAAAAAGCTTATCTTGAATACATTACAGACGTTATTGAACAAGATGTATATCTTCTTGTGCGCTTAAATGATGAAAATTGCGACGTTGATATAATTAATAAGATATATTGCAAAAAGCAAAATATATCCCTTGTTCCAAATGTTTCATATAACTATAAAAAATTACCTACAATTTCTCAATATTGCAAAAACTACATGCTTTTATCAAGTCTAAATCATAGAACAGACTTTTTAAATGCAAATTTTGCGCTTAATAGTTTAATTAATGAAAATTGCTTGATTTTTGGCGAAAGCACGGATGATTTCTTGTTTTTGGTTAAAGATTATGCAATTGAAAATCAAGATAAAAATAAAAAATATAGAAAAATTGCTCTTTCTTTAGTTCAAAATGATGAAAAAATGCAAGAACATTTGGGCGAAAAGGGCGATTATTTTGAAAATCAACAAAAACAAGTAAATGATTCTCAAAAATTAATTCAAGAATTGTCTGATTTTAACGAAATGCAAGAAAATAAAGTTAAAACGGACGATGATTTTGAAGATGTTGTTGAAAATAATGACGAAAAAATTGAACATCAAGAAGCTGAAAACCCTTCAACAGACGAATTTTCAGACTTATCAGAATATAAAGATGATAAAACTGAAATAAAAGAAGAACTTGAAAAAATTGAAATTGAAGAAAAAGTTGACCCAAAAGTTGTTGAAGACGCTTTTTCAAAAGAAATAGACAGCCTTGAAGAAGAAGCTCAAGAACAATTTTTGGATGAAACCGAAACAGAACTTGTTAAAGAGGAAGATGAACTTATAGCTCCAACGGATGAGCCGACTGAAGAAGTTGAAGAAGTTAAGGAAGTTCAAGAAACAATAACTCCAGAAATAGTTGAAGAACCAACATCAGAGCCTGAAAGCCCACAAGAAAAATCTCATTCTGATATTTTACTTGAAGAAACAAAAGATATTGTTGAAAACCCTGTTGAAGAAGAAACTGATGACGATATCAAGGCTCAAGTTGAACAAGTTTTTGATGAACCTGTTGATGTTGAAATTGAAAAAACAAGTCCAAAAAACGTTATTTTAGATATGGACGTTGACGATAAACCTTTAGATATTGTTCAAGATGAAACCGTTCTTGAAGAACCCAAGGTTGAAAATCAAACCATTGAAGAGGACGATATAGTTGATTTATCGGACGATGAGCTTGATTTCTTTCAAATAGCAAAAGAATCATCTGAAGAATATTCTGCTTCTCAAAATGCTCAAAATGAGCAAACTGTGGAAAATGAAAAAGTTGTGGTTGATAATATTGAATATAACACTCAAAACACTACGACAGACAATATTAAAAAGGATGAATTAACAATTGAAGAAAATCCTCAAGATGATGATATAGACTTGAATGTGGTTGCTCAAAATTCTCTTGATGATAGTTTTATTGATATAATTAATACAAAAGATGAAACGCCTGAAAAATCGGCTGAAATGCCGCTTGACGTTGATTCTGTAAAACAGGAAAATCAAGATAATTCGCTTCCTATTTTTCAAGAAAAAACCGACTCAGCCCCAACAAAACTCTATAAAACGGGCGAATTGGTGACACATCCGAAATATGGAAAAGGATTAGTAACAAAAATCGTTAACTATGAAGAAAGACAGTTGCTGCAAATAGATTTCGACGATTTTGGCAAAAAATTATTAGACCCTACTATTGCAAACGTTAAACCATTAAAAGAATAAAAAATAAATGGGTGATGAGAATAAACAATTTGAAGCCAGCCAGCAAAAGCTGCGCAAGGCAAGAGAACAAGGGCAAGTTGTAAAATCTAAGGATTTGTCGACTGCTATTGCAATTATGGTTATGTTTTTTGCCATATATCTTATAGCACCTTTGTTGTGGGGGCAATTGACAGCACTTTTTACCGCTATATATGAGCAAATTCCAAATAAACATCTGTCTGACATCGGTTATACATATTTATTTATGAAGGCTTTTGTTCCGTCAGCTTGTATTTTGCTTCCCATCTTGTTTTTGGCTTCTTTTGTCGGAATTTTGGGGGATATGATTCAAATTGGACCATTATTTACAACAAAACCGATGGAATTTAATGCTGAAAAATTCAATCCGACAAAATATTTTAAAAACTTGGCTAACCCGAAAACATTGTTTGATTTGTTGAAAAACATCTTAAAAGTATTGATATTGGGGATTATCGGCTATTTAGTTTATACTTCGCATTTTGAACAGATTTTGATGCTTGCTGCGATTGATAATCAATTTGCAATATTAATTCAATTTGGCTCGTTGTTAATCGATTTCGTTATTAAAGCCGGAATTGCCTTTTTAATCATTGCTGCTGCGGATTATGGGGTTACGAAATGGAAATTTTTGCAAGACCAAAAAATGTCTTTTAAAGAAGTTAAAGATGAATATAAAAACTCCGAAGGCGACCCAAATGTTAAGGCTGCTCTTCGTCAAAGACGTCAACAACTTTTGCAAGGCAAAATGATGGACGCTGTTACGACTTGCGATTTTGTTGTTTGTAATCCGACTCATATTGCTTGTGCTGTAAAATATGACGCAAAAACAATGGAATCGCCAATGTTGGTGGCAAAAGGTACGGAACTTTTTGCTGAAAAAATCAAGACAATTGCTCGTGAACATAATATTCCCGTTATTGAAAACCCCCCTGTTGCAAGGGCTTTGTATAGATTTGTTGAAATAAACAAGCAAATTCCGCCTGATCTTTATAAAGCGATAGCTGAAATTCTAATCTTCGTTTACAAACTTAAAAAGACAACAAAACAAGAACAAGAAAAAATCCAACAATCTGCTATCGAAAAAGGCGATATCCAAGCTCAAAAGCTTATGGAGCAAAAGAAAAAGCCCGAAAATCAAGACTAGTTTGGATTTGTTCCTGAAATTTTCGTTCCCAAAATTTTATATTTTGCGCTCGATTTTTTAATCAATTTATTATTTTGCCACTCTTCAACGACAAAATCGTCGTTTCCCTTGAAAACATTATCATAAAGCACAAATTTTACCGTTTCTTTGTAAATAATTTTTTGATTATTCGGCTTATTTACAACTTTTTCTCTTTGAAAATTTAAAGCATTATTTTTTGATTTTTCTTTTAAAATTATTTGGCTTTGTGCGCCTGATTCAAGGTTTTGCAAATATAAAACGTTGGAATATCCGCTCAGTGTCCAAACATCTTTGCTTTCAGAATTAAAAAGCTTATAATTATTGCACTCGCTTAATTTTGAAATAACTCCCCAAGAGCCGTAAAACCCGTTTGGAACGTATTCTTCGCTTATTCCTGCTTTTAAGGTTTCAGCTTTAGAAAATGAAAACAATAATAATATAAATATTAAAAATAGTTTTTTTAGGTTTTTCATATTTAGATTTTAATAAAATTTTTGAAAAATTCAACCCTAAGATTGAGGACATTAAAAAGATACATTGTAAGATATTGTTAGGGGAGAAAAAGTTTTGAAACAATTATTGTCAATTTTAATACCTGTACTTTTAATGTTGGCTGTGGCTCTAAACCAGTCATTACCTACTTATGCGGCTAGAAAAGAAGCTAAAAAGAAAGGTGTATCTCAAGAAGTTATAGATGATATAACTAAAAAAGTTGATAGATTGACAGAAAAATTGTACGAAAGAGAGTTATACACTCCTGAAGATTCAAGACAATTAATCGCTCTAAAGCTTCAATTGGATGAACAAATGGATGTTATGTCTGAGGCTTCTTTTGCGCCTTTGTATTATAAAATCGCTAATATATACAGAGCTCGTGGCAAAGAAAAAGAAGCAATTATTTGTTATCAAACGATTTTGGAAAACTTCTCTGAAACCGCTTATGGCGCTAAATCAAGAGATAATTTGACCGAAATGGGCGTAGAGATTAAGCTTCCCGAAACTAAATCGGCAGACGAAGACGAAGAAGAATTTTAACAAATTTGCCAATTTATCTTTTTTGAGATATCATAATCATAAATAATTAATTTATCAGGAAATTAGGGTGAAATTCCCTTGCTGGGCTGCAACCGTATAGTCGGAACACTGAAAACGCACAAATAGCGTAAGTTATAAATTTGCAAGACACCGAATTTATAGCAAAATAAAGATTGTAGCCCACTAAAGAAAGAAAATAGTGGTCGCTCCGTATAATGCTACAATTCAAAATAATAACAAATGCCCCCACGGCTATCCGATTGGAGCATGCCCTATTTGCAACGGGATGAGTGGCGGCGGTGTTCCAAAAGATAGGAATAAACCCCGAAAAGCGGGCGAAATGAGCTATAATGAGTGTTTAGCCGAGTGGCATAGAATGCAAAGGGCTGAACAAACAAAACAACTTGATAAAGCCAAAAACCTTGAAGCGCTTAATGTTTATAAAGAAATTAATTCAAAAATAGCCGATAAAATTTCAAATTTTAAAGATGGCTTTATAAATTTTAAAAATTCAATAGAGTCCATGCCAAAAATAATTCAACTTCCCCTAAAAGCCTTGGCACTTATTGCTCAGCCGTTTGTGAATTTAATTTCAAAAATTCCAAATGTTATTAAAACAATTGAAAATTTTGTTGTTAATACGGCTCAATTTTTAAATTCCGTAGCCGAAAAATTAAGTTCATTCTTAGGAGAAATTAAAAATTTCATTCAAGAAAAAATAACCAATTTAAAAGAGAGAAAAATCCTAAAAACCTTGCTATCGTTGTTTGTTGAAACAAAAAGCGAAGAAGAAAAAGAAAACGAAGAAGTTCAAAAATTGAAGATGAAAGAAATGAAAAAAATCTTCAAAGGAATTTTTAGAAGAAAAGAAAATAAAAAAAGAAAGAAAAGTAGAAGATAATGTCCGTTAAAATCACCAATTTCAGCACTTTTAGAAGAGAAGTTGCCCAAAATTATTCAACCTCACCAAAATATGATACCTTAAAATCTCATAAAGATAAGGCTGATAGCGCCTCTATTCAAGGGATTATACTAAATACATACATTAAAAAGCAGGATAGCGAGGATGATTTTTCAAATTTTGATGAAATATCATCAAGTTTATTAATTCCTGAAAATTTTCAAGCTAAAAAAGTTGAGGAAAATAAAAAAGTTAACAGTTTTGATATTAAAAAAGCCCTAAAACCAATCCTAATCGCAACGGGAGTCGGTTTAGCGGGTTTGATGGTAATAAGCGGCGGAATTAAAAAATATTCTTCACATTTAGCAACCGATTTTCAATGTGTCCCAGGAGATTTGCCAAGAAGTATGAACTTATTGGAAGAACAAGATTTAGCCATATTTAGAGCCTTAAGAGATCCAAATTCTAAAAATATTTTAGGTTTGATTGGCGTTGTAACAATGAGCGCAATTACAATGATAGGCAAGAAATTGGCTGATGGCGTTAAAGAAATTTGGATTAAAAAACAAGAATGTGATATTAATAAAGATTTTCAAGAAAATATAATTTCCGTTGAAACAGAAGCTTTCTCAGGCAAATTGAACGTTATAAACAGTCTTTTAAAAAATACAACGGAATATTTTAAACACGCTTTTAAAGATGAAAAACCGATAAGTTTTAAAAATTATATTAGTTTTACAGGCGAAAATAAGGAAAATAACGATAATAAAGATAACAAATTTAAAAAATTAAAAACGCTTGGGGCTATAGTGGCTTCTGTTGGAGCGTTTGTCGGAATTAGTTATTTAATGTTTAAGAATTTTCAAAAAACAACATCAAATCTTGAAAAATTTAAACAAAGAATGACAAATGATGAAATAGTTAATTCTTTAAATGACGCTGTAAACAAGAAAGATTTGCTGGGCTTGAAAAAGCTTTTGGGCTTAATTAACGCAAGCGAAAAAACAATAAGAGAAAACATTGAAAAAATTGCACCAAAAGATGAGGTCGAAAAAATTATTAAAGAAGTTCAAGCTTCTCAAATTTATGCTGCCGCTCCTGAGGCTCTAGCCGGAGTTAGCGAAAAAATTCAATATTATTGCTATGTTAACGAACCTCGAGGACACTTATATAACTGGATATTGAACCCTGAAAACAAGTTTAATAAATATTTGTTTTTAGCTTTAACATCAATGAGCGCTATGGGTTACGCCCTTGAAACAACGACGGACGCTGTTAAAACGGTTGCTGTTGCAAAAGAAAATTCAAACAGCGAATTGAGTTTAAGAAGAAAACTTGTTCAAACAGAAGTTGATAACTTCAAATCCAAGAAATATGCTGCAATTGCGCCTTTGATGGAAAATTTTGAATATCAAAAACAAAAAGGAAAATCCAAAGAAGAATTGAAGCAAATTGCCGATAATATCTTGATAGAAATTAAAAACGGTCCTCCTTATGTATATTCATAGGAATTTCACAAAATAATTAAATGAATTATTAAGAAATTGTTTATTTTTCCTTTAAATTTAAAAATCGGTGTTATCTTGGGTATGTAGAGAAAAAATATAATTTAAGGGAGATATAAATTATGGCAAAAACAATTGGTATCGACTTAGGTACAACAAATTCAGTTGTTGCAGTTATGGAAGGTGGTAAACCTACTGTTATTGCTAATGCTGAAGGCTCTAGAACAACGCCATCTATCGTTGGTTTTGCAAAAAACGGCGAAAGATTGGTTGGTCAATTAGCAAAAAGACAAGCAATTCTAAACCCTGACAATACAATCATTTCAATCAAACGTCACATGGGTGAAGATTATAAGAAAAATATTGAAGGAAAAGACTACACTCCTCAAGAAATTTCTGCAATGATTTTAAGAAAATTAGCAGATGACGCTTCTAATTATTTAGGAGAAAAAGTTACATCTGCTGTTATCACTGTTCCTGCTTATTTTAACGACGCTCAAAGACAAGCAACAAAAGACGCAGGTAAAATCGCAGGTTTGGATGTTCTTCGTATCGTAAACGAACCAACAGCAGCAGCTTTGGCTTACGGTATGGAAAAAGAAAAATCAGAAAAAGTATTAGTATTCGACCTTGGTGGTGGTACTTTTGATGTTTCTGTTCTTGAAATTGGTGATGGTGTTCACGAAGTTCTATCAACATCAGGTGATACACACTTAGGTGGTGATGATTTCGACCAAAAAATCATTGATTGGTTATGCGAAGAATTCAAAAAATCTGAAGGAATTGATTTAAGAAACGATAAACAAGCAATGCAAAGATTAAAAGAAGCAGCTGAAAAAGCAAAATGCGAATTATCAAGCGTTGTTCAAACAAATATCAATTTACCATTCATCACAGCAGACGCTACAGGTCCAAAACACTTAGACATCAACTTAACTCGTGCAAAATTTGAAGAATTATCACACGATTTATTAGAAAGATGTAAAGTTCCTGTTGAACGTGCTATTAAAGATGCTGGCATTTCAAAATCTGAATTGAATGAAGTAGTTCTAGTTGGTGGTTCAACTCGTATTCCTGCTGTTCAACAATTAGTTAAAGAATACACAGGCAAAGAACCTAACCAATCAGTTAACCCTGATGAAGTTGTAGCAGTTGGTGCTGCTATCCAAGCAGGTGTATTAGCTGGTGAAGTTAAAGATATCGTATTGTTGGATGTAACTCCTTTGACATTAGGTATTGAAACACTTGGTGGTGTTATGACTCCTCTTGTTCCAAGAAACACAACAATCCCTGTTTCTAAATCACAAACATTCTCAACAGCAGACGATAATCAAACAGCCGTTGATATCCACGTTCTACAAGGTGAAAGACCAATGGCAGGGGATAATAAATCTCTTGGTATGTTCCGTTTAGATGGTATTCCACCAGCAATGAAAGGTATGCCTCAAATCGAAGTTACTTTTGATATTGATGCTAACGGTATTGTAAACGTTACAGCAAAAGATAAAGCAACAAATAAAGAACAAAAAATCACAATCACAAACTCTTCTAATTTATCAGAACAAGATATCGATAAGATGGTTAAAGAAGCAGAAGCAAACGCTGCTGATGATAAGAAGAAGAAAGAAGAAGCAGAAGTTAAAAACAATGCTCAATCTTTAATCGGTGCTGCTGATAGAATTGTTAAAGATTTTGAAGGCAAAATCGATGAAACAGATAAGAAAAATCTTGAAGAACAAAAAGAAGCTTTGAAAAAAGCTCTTGATGAAAACAAAGCTAATGATGAAATTAAAAAATTGTCTGAAACATTGCAACAAACAATGTATACAATTTCTCAAAAAGCTTATGCTCAAGTTCAAAAAGAAACTCAAAATGGCGAAGCTTCTTCAAATGCTCAAAGCGAAACATCAACTGATGATAAAAAAGATGATGATGTTATCGACGCTGAGTATACAAAAGAATAAACTTAGTTCAAAGATAATAAAAAAGAGCGGCAAAACCGCTCTTTTTTTGTGCTTATTTTTTAAATCGGATAACAAAATCGCAGGTTTTATTTATTTCTTCCTGCAATTACTCTAGCTACATGCACACCTGAAGCACTTGCTTGCATTAATCCACGAGTTACCCCTGCGCCATCGCCGATTGCAAACAAGTTCTTAACTCCTAATGTTTCAAGTTCGTTTGAAATCAACACTCTTGCTGAGTAGAATTTAACTTCAACACCATATAATAATGTATATCTTGAAGCAACTCCAGGGGCAATTTTATCAAGTGCATAAAGCATTTCGATTATACTTAATAATTGACGATATGGTAAAACCAAGCTCAAATCCCCAGGAGTAGCGCATTCAAGGGTTGGTTGAATGATTGATTCTTTAATTCTTTGAGGAGTAGAACGGCGACCTTCCAATAAATCGCCAAATCTTTGAACCAAAATGCCGCCTGATAGCATATTTGCAAGCGAAGCTATGTGTTGACCATATTTAATCGGTTCGTTAAACGGTTCTGTGAATTTTTTTGAAACCAAAAGCGCAAAGTTTGTATTTGGAGTCTTTTTATCTGCATAAGAGTGACCATTAACGGTTGAAATTCCGTTATAGTTTTCATTTACAACTTCGCCGTTTGGATTCATACAGAATGTTCTAACTTCATCTCCAAATGTTGGAGTATGATAAATTAATTTTGATTCATATAATCTTGAAGTAATTGGTTCCATAACAGGAGCAGGAAGTTCAACACGAACCCCAACATCTACTGCGTTATTAACCATTTTAATATTATTCGCTAAAAACTGTTTAGAAAGCCAATCAGCACCCTCACGCCCCGGGGCAACAACAACATAATCAGCTAAATATTCATTTCCTTTATGTGTTGTAAAACCTTTAATTTCATTATCTTTAATAATTAAATCGGCAACAAGTTCATTATTGATGATTTCAATTCTGTCCATCAAATAATCTTGCATTGATTTTAAAACAGCAAGAGATTTTTCCGTTCCTAAATGGCGAACAGGCGAATGAACAAGTTTAAGTTCAGCCAACGTTGCAGCATGTTCAATATCAGCAAAATCCGCTTTATTTTGACCAAAAACAGTCTTTGTTGCACCATGTTCAAGATAAATATTATCGCAATAATCGATTAAATTTTCTACTTCATTGTATGGCATATAATCAACAAGGTGTCCGCCAACTTCCGGAGTTAGGGTAAGCTTTCCGTCTGAAAAAGCGCCTGCTCCGCCCCATCCGCAAAGAAGTCCGCAAGTTTTACAGCTTAAACATTGTTTAACACCCTCTCTAATTGGGCATTTTCTTTTTTCAATTTTAGAACCTTTTTCAATTAACAAAATTTTCCAATCAGGTTTAAGTTTTGCTAATTCCAAAGCAGTAAAAATTCCGGCAGGTCCACCACCAACTATTGCAACATTGTACATATTGTTTCCTTATTAATTCAAGTAATCTAACGGGGATAAAATCCTATCTCATTCTAACACAAAAAAATAAAATTTAAAAATATTAAGTTTTTATGATAAAATCACTATTACTATGATTACAACAGAAAATTTAACTATCCGCTTCGGCGAAGAACCTTTATTTGAAAATGTTAATGTAAAATTTGCTTCGGGCAATTGTTATGGCTTAATTGGGGCAAATGGCGCAGGAAAATCAACATTCTTAAAAATATTATCAGGCGATATTGAACCGACAAGCGGTTCAGTGCATATTAAAAAACATGCCAGAATTGCCGTTTTAAAACAAAACCACTTTGAATTTGATGAATTTACACCGATTGATACAGTAATTCAAGGGCATAAAAAACTTTGGTCAATAATGAAAGAAAAGGATGAACTCTATTCTAAAACCGATTTTACAGACGAGGACGGAATTAGAGTTGGGGAATTGGAAGCAGAATTTGCAGACCTTGACGGTTGGCAAGCTGAATCCGACGCTGCTTCATTATTAAACGACCTTGGAATTAGCCAAGACTTGCACTATTGCTTGATGAAAGACTTAACAGGTTCTGAAAAAGTTAGAGTATTATTGGCTCAAGCTTTATTTGGAACTCCTGATATTTTATTGTTGGATGAACCGACTAACCACCTTGATATCAACACTATTCGCTGGTTAGAAGAGTTTTTAATCAATTTTCCAAACACAGTTATAACTGTTTCGCACGACCGTGCGTTTTTGGATAAAATTTGTACGCATATTGCGGATATTGATTTCCATAATATTCAATTATACACAGGCAACTACTCTTTTTGGGTTCAAGCAAGCGCTTTAATTTTGAAACAAAAAGAAGAACGCAACAAAAAAATTGAAGAAAAGAAAGAAGAATTTAAAAGATTTATCGCAAGATTTTCTGCCAACGCTTCAAAAGCTTCTCAAGCAACAAGCAGAAAAAACATGCTTGAAAAACTTGAACTTGAAGATATTAAACCTTCAACAAGAAAATACCCAAGCATTAACTTTAAATATTCTTCAATCCCCGGAAAAGACGTCTTAACCGTTAAAGGGCTTAAAAAAACCGTTAACGACGAATTATTAATTAAAGCTTTATCTTTTGAGGTTGTTCAAGGGGATAAAATTGCTTTTATTTCTAAAAACCCGATGGCGCCAACAGCTTTATTTGAAATGTTAATTGGAAATATGACTCCTGATGAGGGCGAGATTAAATGGGGCGTAAAATCAACATATTCATATTGCCCAAAAGATAATAATTCATATTTTGAAAATGACCTAGATTTAATTAAATGGCTTGCTCAATATTCAGCTGAACAACACATCAGCTATTTAAGAGGATATTTAGGAAGAATGTTATTCAGCGGCGAAAACGTTGATAAACAGGTTAAAGTCTTATCGGGGGGCGAAAAAGTTCGCTGTATGTTTGCCAAAACAATGGTTGAAGAAAGCAACGTGTTGATTTTTGATGAACCAACTAACCACCTAGACCTTGAAGCAATAACATCTTTAAACAACGCTTTGATTGATTATACGGGAACAGTTTTATTCACTTCTCAAGATTATCAATTCATAAACACCGTTGCAAACAGGATTATTGAAATAACTCCAAACGGATATTTGAACTATCAAATGAGATATGAAGATTATTTGGCTCATCCTGAAGTCAATAGAAAAAGACAAGAGCTTTATAATATGAAAAGTTTAGCGAAAAAATAGACTAGGCTTGCGCTTCAACAGATATTTCTTCATCATTATCAACACTATCGCTTTGTTGATAAGTTTGGCTTACCTTATCATCGGGCTTTGGTTTATCGTTTTCTTTTGCTTTTTGTTTTTCGGCACAATATTTTAAATATTCTTCGTAAGTAACGGTGTCATCCTTGTTATAGTCCATTTCTTCGTTATACTCATCATCCCCTTTTTTAGCATAAATCACTTTGGATTTATCTTCTTTTTCTTCTTGAGCTTTTTGTTCTTCAGATTTTTGGACCATTTTTTCTTGAAGTTTTTTGGCTAATTTAGCATTTTGAATAGCTTGCAAAAGTTGCAATTTTGCTTTGTCGCTAACCCCATTTTCGGCGCAATATTCGTTAAATTCATCCATAGTAACAACGCCGTCGCTATCTTTATCCATGCCTTCAATGTAACCTACTTCGCCTTTTTTAATTAGTTCAATTTTTTTCATAGCGTTTTTAGAAGCGTCGCTTGAATTAATAGAATTTTTAGGCACTAACGGGTTAGAATTATCCTTAGAGTTGATATTTGATAACATAAAACACAATCCTTATGTTTAAAATATATCCTTATATATCGAAATAATACCACATTTTTAAAGAAAAATATCACATCTGTTTTTTTGTTATATAATTTAAAAAACATACTACCAAAGGAGAAACAGCAATGTTTGAAAATTATACAAAAGATGACTATTTAAAGCTTTATGATAAAGATTTAAAAGAATTAATCGAAATTTCTTCAAAAATAACTAAAGACAATTTTGCTAATAAAGTTGAAGCATGTTCAATTGTTAGCGCAAGAACAGGAAAATGCCAAGAAAATTGCAAATATTGCGCACAATCAAGCCACAATAAGGCAGATATTGAATGTCATCCTATTATTAGCGTTGAAGAAGTTGTTAAAGCAGCAAAATCCGCAAAAGAAAACGGCGCAACAAAAATCGGAATTGTTACATCAGGCAGACGCCCATCTGATGAGGATTTTAAAGTAATTTTAGAAATGGTTAGACAAACCGCAAAGCTTGATGGCATAACTCCTTGCGTTTCGATTGGTTTGGTAACCGAAGAACAAATGAAACAATTGAAAGAAGCAGGCTGTAAAAGGTTTCACCACAACATTAATACATCTAAAAACTATCACTCAAGCGTTTGCACAACTCATACTTTTGACGATAGAATTAGAACAGTTAAACTTGCTCAAAAATATGGTTTAGAAGTTTGCTGCGGCGTTATTATCGGAATGGGCGAAAGCCGAGAAGATAGAGTTGATATGGCTATGTCTATAGCTCAATTAAACCCTGAATCAGCTCCAATCAACATTTTATGCCCAATCAAAGGAACACCTTTTGAAAATTATGAAGATAAAATTGACGAAGAAGAAATCTTAAAAACAATTTGTATCTTTAGAATAATTTTACCTAAAGTTGCGCTAAGATACGCTGGCGGAAGAACTTCAAGACTTTCTAAAGAAAATCAAAAACTTGGTATCAAAGCAGGTATTAACTCTCTTTTAGTTGGAAATTATCTAACAACACTGGGTTCAGACGCTAACGAAGACAAAAAAATGTTAGAAGATATGGGTTTGGATTTAGTGTAAACTAAATTTTATTAATTAAAAAAGACCGAGCAAATCACTCGGTCTTTTTGTTTTTTGTTTTATTATTGCGCTTTGCGCTCAGGTATTCTCATAGCATAGAATGACCTTATTACAAACACAAGAGCAATTAATAAGAACACAACTCCTGCAACTTTAGAATATTTGCTAAATTGAGCAGAAATAGCAATTTCCATAGCCAATAAACCAAACAATGTTGTAAATTTGATTATCGGATTCATTGCAACAGAAGATGTATCTTTAAACGGATCGCCGACTGTATCGCCCACAACGGTTGCGTCGTGAAGTTCTGTACCTTTTTGAGCCAAATCAACTTCAACAATCTTTTTAGCATTATCCCAACATCCGCCTGCATTTGCCATAAACACAGCTTGGAACAAGCCAAACACAGCTATAGCAATTAAATAGCTGATGAAGAATGATACAGGAGCATAGTCGTTTGAATTTGGTGAAGATAAAAATGCAAACGCTAAAGCGAAAGAAAATAGCGCTACAAAGATGTTATACATACCTTTTTGAGCGTATTGAGTACAAATTTTTACAACTTCTTTAGAGTTTTCTAAATTTGCTTTTTTATCGTCTGCTTCGCCTAATTTAATGTGTTGTTTAATATATTCAACCGCTCTATAAGCCCCTGTTGTAACAGCTTGCATTGAAGCGCCTGAAAACCAATATATGATTGCTCCACCTGAAATAAATCCAAGTAGAGTATATGGATTTAATAGGTTCAAAATGCTTTCAGGTTGAATACCTAAAACGTTTTTGATAACTAAAATTAATGAGAATATCATTGTAGTCGCCCCAACTACCGCTGTTCCGATTAAAACAGGTTTAGAAGTTGCTTTAAATGTATTTCCTGCGCCATCATTTTCTTCTAAATATCTTTTAGCATTATTAAAATCAGGTGTAAAACCGTATGCCTTTTGAATTTGAAGAGTGATATCAGGTTGCTCTTCAATTAATGATAATTCATAAACTGATTGAGCGTTATCCGTAACAGGTCCATAGCTATCAACCGCAATTGTAACAGGACCCATTCCCAAGAAACCAAACGCTACAAGACCAAAAGCAAATACAGATGGATAAATCATAATTTCAGAAGAAATATAGTTGCTTGCGCAATATGATAAGCCCATCAATAACACAATTACAAGCCCAATCCAAAAACCTGAGAAGTTTCCTGATACAATTCCTGATAAAATTGTTAGCGAAGCGCCGCCTTCAGAACTTGCTCTTACAACTTCTTCTGTGTGTTTTGCTTTTGGAGAAGTGAAGATTTTTGTAAATTCAGGAATTAAAGCCGCACCAAGCGTTCCGCATGAAATGATTAAAGATAAAATTAACCATAAATTGTTTGGAATTGAACCTAATAACCATTTGCTTACGCTAAATGTCATAATGATTGATAATATTGAAGTTAACCAAACAAGATTAGTTAGGGGAACTTCAAAATCAAATCTTTTTTCTTTTGAACGGCATTTATTCGCATAAATTCTTGTATTAACTTTATTAATTCCATAAGCAATTAAAGAAGTTAAAATCATTAAAAATCTCATTGTAAATATCCAAGCCAAAAGCTCGATTTGGAAATTATTTACAGCCAAAAGAATAAAGCTTACAAGCGCAACGCCTGTAACTCCATAAGTTTCAAAACCATCAGCAGATGGACCAATTGAATCTCCTGCGTTATCGCCTGTACAATCTGCAATAACCCCAGGGTTGCGAGGGTCATCTTCTTTAATTCCGAATTGAATTTTCATCAAGTCTGAACCGATATCGGCAATTTTTGTGAAAATTCCGCCTGCAACACGAAGCGCACTAGCACCCAAGCTTTCACCGATTGCAAAGCCGATAAAGCAAGCGCCTGCAAGTTCTCCTGGGATGAATAATAAGATGATTAACATTAATATTAATTCAACTGAAACCAAAAGAACGCCAATGCTCATGCCTGCTTGTAAAGGTAAATTCAAACAATATAAAGGTCTTGATTTTAAAGCTAAAAATGAAGTTCTCGCATTTGCAAGAGTGTTCATTCTAATTCCAAACCAAGCAACGAAATATGAACCCAAAATTCCGATTATTGACCACAAAAGAATTAATCCAACCGCTTTTAAGCCCATGTGTTGCAAAACACCAAAATAATAAGCTATGCAAAGCCCGATTAAAACTTCTAAAATAATTAAAAATTTTCCTTGTTGAACAAGATAAGTCTTACAAGTTTCAAAAATAGTCGTACCAACGTTTTCCATTAAAGGATGAACTTTAATTTTTTTGATTTTAGTAAACTCAATAAGTCCAAAAATAACACCTAACACAGCTATTCCAATACCAATTAAAAGCAAATTATAATTAAAACTGCTCTCTTTGATATTTGGAACAACTAAAGAAGCTTCGCTTGCAAAAATCGGCATATTCACAATAAACAGCCCCAAAAATGCAAGCACAAATTTTGTAATTTTTTTCATAAAATGTCCTTCATTTAGTAATTATAACTATCCATAATGACATTTTATACTTAAAATCTATTTTGTAATCGTTTATTCTTAGGGTTTTTAAGGGTTATTTTAGCACAATGTCAATCTTTCATCTTCCAATAATTGATCAACATTTAAAACTTGATATATTTCATTATTTTTCACAAATTCCATAGTGGGCAATTCTTCTTGCTTTTGGATTTTGTTTTGAATAATTTCTTCAAAATTGATATTCATACTCTCTAATATTTCGTCTGCCAAAATTCCAAGTTTAAAATCCTCTGAGTTTATTATAATTATTGTTGATTTTTCTTTAATTTCGGTTGAAGAATCGCCATAAAATTTTCTAATGTCTAAAACTGTAATATATTCGCCTTTTATGTTAATCAAGCCAAAAATATAATCAGGAACAGATGGAAGCTTGATAAATTTTGAATTATTTACCTTAAAAAACTCTTTAACGCTTGCCATATTAATATAATATTTAATATCATTTATCTTAAACGAAACGCCCATATCATACAATGGAGTTTGTTTTTCAAGAGATTGAGTTGTTTTTTTAAGAAAGTTTTTGCGATTTTTTAAAATATCATTTGTTTCTTGAGTTAAAGGAAGAAATTCCTCGGGATTGGTTTTATATTCAAAAACTTCAGGATTATTTTCAATATAATCAACTATTCCTTTAGGGTTTAAAATATAGATATTTTCAGCTTTATTTATATATAACCCCTCAAAAAATTCGCCTTGTTGATAAGGAATAAGAGAAATTTTTTCTTTGTTTAATTTTTTAATATCCAAAACCTTATCGCAAATAAATGAAATTGTTGTATCGTCCGAACGATAAACAATTATTTTTGAATTGATATCATATTTAACTCGAGGCATTTTTAAAATATCCCTCAAATCCAACACTCCAACAGGATTTTCAGAATATTCCATTAAACCCAAAAAGCAAGAGGGCATTTTGTTTGGATATTCAAGCTCGATTAATTTAATTATTTCTAAAACATTTTGAGATTTTAGGGCAAATTGTCTATTATTAACTTCAAAAAGAGCGTAAAATTCCTCTTTTTGCTCATTATATTTAGTTATTTGGTTGTTTGTTACGATTAATTTATTCATTATTTAACCACTATTTTTTCTTCTTTTGTTGTTTCTTCAATTGCACTAAGCGCAAGCCTTTGAGCGTCATATACATTAAATTCATCATCTATCATACAATTAACAGCAGATAACGCTACATCAATTTTATCAATCTCATCAATTTTAATCGTTTCAACTTGAGTTTTAATATATTTTAATCTATCATATATTGTTTTTTTGTTTTTCGATAGCAACATTAAAACATACTCGCCATTTTCCGCCTTTAAAATTTGCTCTCTTTCTTCAAATTGGCTCATCAATTTTTCAATTATTTTAATATTTAAAACATCAAGCTCTTCAGACATCAAGCCATCTTCAATTTCAGAAAAATTCGTTATCTGCATAACACAAATATATATCTCATTTTTTAAATTAAAATTCTTAAAAACGTTCAACGACGGGTATATTTGGTTATTTAAAGAATACTCGTAGGTTTTAGGGTTTTGTTTATTTAACATATTTTTATTCACAAACCGAGCGGTAAAGAATTTTTTTAAAACCTCTTTAAATTCTTCAAGATTTTCAATTTCATTATAGATATTTTTTTCTTTTGAATAGATTAAAATATTTGCAATATTTTTTTCTTTATTATCAAAATTAAACTCAAGCTTCGACGAAAACTCGTTTTCAGAAGTTATTACTTTCAAATTTGGAGCATATTTTTTATATAATACAGACTCTTTTGTTTTAAAATGTTTTAAAATATTTTCCTTTAAAATCGGGCTTAAAATCATATCCTTTATATCAAAATAGCTGATATATTCTTGTTTTTCAAAGGAATAGACGTTAATTACAAAAAGATTGTATTTTAAAAATGAAAACAAAATATTGAAAAAATCTTTAAAAATCGTTTCGTCGCTATAAGAAAAATTATAGATATTTTTAAGCTCTAGACCAAGTTTTTCAACATCAATTGAATATTTCTCTTCAAAAATATTTTCAATGGGCTTAATTATTTTGTGTTCAGCTTCAATATTTTCAATATTTTCAACATCCAAAGGGGTTTTAATTATTTCTGTTTTATCATCGATATATAAAGGATGTTTTTCTATTATTTCGTTTGAAAGCCTTAAAAGCTCATCAAGCCCTTCTTCTTTAGATAAAAAATATTCGCCGTTTTCTTCTTTAACATATAATTTAGAACTTTTTGGATTTAAAACGCTATAAACAAGGATAGGGATTTTTGAAATTATTTCATTTTCCTTAACCATTTTAATAAGCTGAAACCCGCCAATAACAGGCATGATGGCGTCTGTAATAATTAGGTCGGGCGCAATATCAAAAATCATATCATATCCGACTTTAGCGCTCGTTGCGCCATAAACCTCCCAAAAATTATCCGCAAAAAACGTTTTTAGAAGATTTAATTGAACAACGCTATCATCTATAATTATTACTTTTTTCATTAAAACTTAACTTATTCTCAAAAAATAACTATAATAGAATTATACAATTTTTTATACAAAGGTGGAATATGTCAAAAGAAGTAGAAAATAATAGAATTAGTACAACAAATATCAACAAAGAGCTTTCAAAAAAACAAATATTGGATTGCGCAGTTCTTTTAATCACGTTTTCAATAATTTTTTGTTGCGTGTGTTTTATGGAAATAGATAAATATGATTTATTGTTCCTTTTAATCCCTATTTTCATTGTTAGTGCAATATTATTTGAAGTTACAAACGTTATGGTGAAAAAACCCCTAAACGATATCGTTCTTGAAACTTATAACAAAACTTTAGAGGATTTATCAATCATTAAAGATAAAAACAACTCTCAAAAAGAAAACAATATTCTTTCAGAAGCGAAAATAATCAACATTAAAGAACTGATTGAAAATTTGAAAAAATATTCAACAGATATGAAAGAAATAACTTCAACAACTCAAGAAAAAACAACTCAATCTCTTGATTTTACAAACAGCGGTTACACGATTGTTAAAAGCAATATTGAAAAAATGTTCTCAATCAGACACAAAATTCAAACTATTGCGGAATTAATTTTGGAATTATCTGATTTTGTTCAATCAATTTCCTCAACCGTTGGGCTTGTTGAAGATATTGCAGAGCAAACAAACTTGCTTGCCCTAAATGCTGCTGTTGAAGCGGCTCGTGCCGGAGAACACGGCAAAGGCTTTGCTGTTGTTGCTTCTGAAATTAGAAAACTGGCAGATGAATCTAAACAAGCGACAAGCAAGATTATTACTTTGATTAACGATATTCAACAAACCGCAAATTCAACCGTTCTTGCAACAGAAGAAGGCACAAAAGAAATCGAATCTGGTTTGGAATTAGCGCATACTATAAGCGAAACAATCGAACAATTGATTAACAGTATGGGCGAAATTTCTAATAATATGAAAGATATTATCAATTCTTCTAAGCAAATCAGCGCTGATACGGTTTCATCCGATAATTTTATTAAAGAAATTTCAGCAACAATTGAAGTGAACAAAGAAAATATCGTTAACAACGACAAAGTTTTCAAAAATATTGAAGATATTTCAAACAATTTCAAACAGTCTGTAATTTAATTCTCGGTTTATATTATGGAATTTCAAAAGGAAGAATTAAATAATATTTTAAATATTTTTCAGCAAGAATCCGCTGAAATCATAGCTTCAATGGATGATAAACTTCTTTTATTAGAAAGAGATAACAATCCCGATATAGCTATTCAACTGTTTAGAGATGCCCATTCTCTAAAAGGTTCAGCTCGAATGCTTGGTTTTAATCACATTCAAAATATAGCTCATAAAATTGAGGATGTTATTGATTTAATTAAGGAAAAGAAATTAAAAATAGAATCCGAAATAACAGACGCTATATCTGAATGTCTTGAATTGATATTGGTTTCAATTAATAAAACAGTTGAAGCAAAAAGCGAATATATAAGCTCGGACACGGATTTTTACCTTAATAAATTAAAAACAATCACTCAAAAACACCTTGAAATTCAACAAGAAGAATTTGAAAACAAAAACATATTCACAACCGAACAACAAAAATTTATTCAACGCTTTGTAACGCTTGAATATTTAATTGTAGACATTTTATTCATCATTTCTTCATCCAGAAATCAAAAAGAATATTCTAAAATTAGAAATATTGAAAATATTCTAAATAAATTTTCAGGTTTAATTGAAGATATCAATGATGATGAGATTAAAAAGCTGGATGATTATATTAAAAAAGCCAAAGAAAGCGTCAAAAGCTTCAATTCATCAAACAATAAAGAGCTTTCTTTTCTTGATGTGAATAATAAAATCAACTCTTTTGTTGAAGCGATTATTGAATATACAAACAAAAAAGGAATTAAAAGACAAAACTATTATGAAATAGTTAATGAAAAATTGGATAAAAACGACGCCCCAAGCGAAGAAGCGCCTGTTTTTAATAATGAAATAGAAAAAGATAAGGTTAATGAATTAATCCAAAGAATTCCGCTTTTGGAATTGAATTGCGACTTTTTCAATGAAACTTTTAAACTTTTAGATGATTTAGCAAGTAAAGAAAATGATGAAAAAGTTAAAGATATTTTAGCTAAAGTTAAGGAAATTTGCGCTTCTTTTAAAGAAAAAAACACCCCCTTAAGCCACGAAAGCTCGGTTGGGATTGTTGAAGTTTTAGAAAATATTAAATCTAAAGACAATTCTTTAATCGCTGAGGCTGATAAAAAAATCAATTTGTTTAAAACTATGGTTGTTTTTGAAAACAAAGAAAAATCTTTAAAAGAACATAAAAAACAATCAGATTTAACTTCGCAAAAAGAAATTTTAAACAGCATTACAAACACGGAAATCAAGACTCTAAGGGTTGATTCAAGCAAACTTGATAATTTGGTTGGGCAAATCGGAGAATTGATTGTTTCAAAAATTAAAACCAACGAACAACTCTCTCTTGCAAGAAAAATCAATAACGACCTGCTTGATTGGCAAAAAAACTTCGGAAGAATGGATTATTATATTAAATATTTTGATAAAAAATATCTTTCTAATCCTTTGAATAATTCAAGCGCAAACCTTTCTAAAGTTGTTTCTTATAATAAGCAATTGGTGGCATTATCCGAGCAACATAGCGAAAAAATAGCAAATTTGATTAAAGAAATGTCAAATCTTTTCCGCCAAATTCAAGAATCGGAAGCAAAATTAAACGCAACTTCAAACGAGATTGAATCAATGGTTAAAAATATGAGGGTTTTGCCTCTTTCAACCATTTTTCAATTATTTCCAAGAATGGTTCACAATATTGCTCGTGATAAAAATAAAAAAATCGACCTTGTTATTACAGGCTCAGAAGTTTCTGCCGATAAAACCATTGTTGAGGAATTAAAAATCCCAATTATGCACATAATCAGAAACTCAATTGACCACGGGATTGAAGATGTTGAAATCAGGAAGAAACTGGGCAAAAATCCTGTTGGAAAAATTGAAATTGAAGCATATTATAAGGATTCTTTTGTTGTAATCAACGTAAAAGATGATGGCAGAGGGCTTGATATTGAAAAAATTAAGAAAAAAGCTCTTGAAAAGAAAATCCTAACTCAAGACGAGATTAACGCTATAAACGACGAGGAATTGACCAATTTAATCTTCTACCCAGGGTTTTCAACCGAAGATTTTGTAACAGAATTATCGGGAAGAGGCTTGGGGCTTGATATTGTGCATAATAAGATTAATCAGCTTCAAGGAAGAATTGATGTTTTTTCAAAATTAAACGAAGGAACAATCGTTCAAATAACCCTTCCAGCGAGCGTTGCGACTAAAAAAGTATTCATAATTGAAGAACAAGAACAACTTTATGCAATTGATACGTCTGTTATCAAAACAATAGCAAGGATTAGCGCCGAAGAAATATTTAATAAAGACGATAATAACTATTTTATTCACAATAATTCAGCCGTTCCAATTTATACTCTTTCTCAAATTTTGAACCTTGAAAACATCAAAAGAGAAGCAAATAAGTATGTTTTGGCGATTATTGAAACAGATAATATTACTTTTGGAATTATTGTTCAAAAATTGATTTCAGACCAAGATATTGTTATGAAAAAACTATCGCCGCCATTATATAAAGTTAAACATATTTCAGGAATTACAACCCTTGCAAACGGCGATACGTGCTTGGTTTTGAATATTTCAGATATAATTTCAACCATTTCATCAAGAAAATTCAAATCAAAAATTATTCTTGAAAATGAATTTACAAAAACTCAAAACAATTATAAATATAATATTTTAATTGTCGACGATTCGCACACAACAAGGATTTTACAAAAAAATATCCTCTCTTCTTATGGCTACAACGTTTCAACAGCAACAGAGCCTTTTGTTGCTTTGGATAAAGTTAAGCAAACGCAATTTGACCTCATAATTTCAGACGTTCAAATGCCGAATATGACAGGATTTGAGTTTATTAGAGAATTAAGAAAAGATCCGAAATATTCTTCAACTCCGGTTATTATTGTAAGTTCCGAACCGAAAGAAAAATATGCTAAAGATATTGATGAATTAAGGATTGTAACCTATATTGAAAAAAATGTCTTTAAACAAGATGAACTGATTAAAACAATTGAAAACGCATTAAAATAAATTTTTTAGCAATTTTTTATGTTTATGTGTTTTATCAAATTGTCAGTTAAAAATTAACAAAAAGGACAAAAATATGATTTCAAATATTTCTTTTGCAGGCAGATACAAAGTTTCAACAACCAACAATCCTTATCAAGCATTTTCAAAATTCCAAGACTATTCAGCAGGAATTGATGATAAATTAAATTATCGTTCATTAAAAGAAACAAGCGATAAAAACGGTTGGTCAATGGCTTATGTTATAAGCGCTCCAGATAGTATGGATAAAGAAATTGAAACATATTGCGCTAATAACGGAATTAAATTTACAAGAAGCAATAGTTTAACTTCATCCGAAGCTATCAAAAAAAGATTACAAGACCCTAAAGAAGGCTTTTTCTTAGCTAAAATCAATGCTGACGCTCTTAAAAAATTAATTCAAAATCAACAATCAAACATTTCTCATTGCGCAAGCGATTATGAAAAATATTATAAAGATGACGTTAAAGAAATGATTGAAAGCGAAGAAACTATCCCTGCTACAACGTTATATATCCACTCTTTTGACGAAAATAACGACAAATTAATCGAATATATCAATCGTTTTGGGGCTGAAAATCTTAATCCAAACTCAATTTTTGTAGATTTTAACCAAGAAACAGATGACCCTGACCATTGCACATTCTTTGTTCTTAAAAATTTGGGCGAAAATAAAATTCCTGTGTATATGAACTCTGAAACCCTAAAAGCAGCAGATGCTCTAGGTTTATTAGAAGATTAATTTTCTAAATAAGTTAAACCGTCAACAAGGATAAATCTTCCCAGTGGAACAACTTTAGAATATTGCGATAAGCTATCTATAAAACATTTATTTTCACAAAAGCCGCCAGAAATACAAATTTTGTCGGCTTTTTTGGTGAAAACATAAGCATTATATGCAATCCCATGGATAAATTTTGAAATAGCAACAGATGGCTCTTGCCCTTTAGCAACATCATCCATAATCCGCTCCAGCCCAAATATACCGCAAGTTATAGCATATTTTTCAGGATTATATTTTAAATCTTTACTATCAACTTCATAAAATTTTAATAACATTTCAATAGTAGCCCCCGTCGCCGAAGCGCAAGAGCAATTCCAGTCCATATCTTTAAATTTTTTGTTTTGAAATTGAACATATTTAATATCTCTTGAACCCAAATCAAGAGCAATAAAATCATCTTCTAAATAATTTTTAGCGCCATAAGCCAAAGCCACAACTTCATTTTCATATCTTTCATCTTTATTTAAGCTATGCCCTGTTGCTTTGTTATATTGAAGATTGAGCTTTCTAAATTCAGAAGTTTTAATAACTTCATACTTTTTTTCATTATTTTCGATTGTTAAAATCTTTGTCCAAGTGGTTCCGGAGTCTATATATCTTTTCATTTAAAACAAGTTTAACATTAAGATATTTTATAGTAAAATTTTATTATGTTTAATGATGTTAAAAAAGCAATAGTCGGATTAAGCTTGGGACATTTTGCAGTTGACTTGTATGCTGCAATTTTAGTGCCATTATATCCGATTTTAACAACAAAATTAGGAATGAATTTAGCTATAATAAGCTCATACATTGCGCTTGGGCATTTAACTTCGTCTTTAATGCAGCCTGTATTTGGCTTTTTGGCTGATAAAATTAAACATAGAATTTTTATGGTTTGGGGATTAGTCTTATCTTCAATTTTCATCCCTTTAACCACAAAAGCAACAACACCAAAGATATTTTTGCTTTGCTTGTTGATTGGGATGTTGGGAAATGCCTTTTTTCATCCGCAAGTTAGCGCTTTAATTAAACAATTTAATAAAGATAATCCTAATTTAATTCAAGCTATGGGCGTGTTTTTGGGTTTAGGAACAATAGGCTATGCAATCGGTCCATATCTTGCAACAATTAGCGTTAAAAGCTTTGGGTTGGATAATTTTATTTATTTAAGCATTTTTGGAATAATTTCAGCTATTTTTATGTACTTTTTTGTTCCAAAAATTCCATCAAAAGAATTTTATCTTCAAGAAAACTTTTTTACGATAATTAAAGAAATTTTTAAGAATAAAGCTTGCATGTTTTTGCTTATGGTTTCGGTTATAAAATCGGCTGTGAGCATATCTTTTGGAACATATATTCCGTTTTTATTACAAAACAAAGGTTTAACAATTTCTCAAATCGGCTTGATTGTAACATTATTCTTTATTTCAGGAGGTGCAGCCACTATTTTTTCTTCTAAAATCGAAAAAAAATTGGGCGCAAATGGGGTTGTTGTTCTTTCATTTTTAACGATTTTACCTTTAACTTTAGCATTTTTATTCTTGCTTGATAAATTACCTTTAATTGCAATAATAATCTTCATTTTGACAGGATTTTTCATTCTATTATCCGTTGGAGTTGTTGTTGTTCAAGCTCAAAACAAAATGCCAAAATATACAGGGGTTATAAGTGGCGTTATGCAAGGCTTTAGCTGGGGTTTAGGGGCAATGTTCCTTGCTCCTATGGGCTTTATCGGACAAAATTATGGAATTGACAAAATTTTAATTATAATGGCGCTAATCGCTTTTGTCGCAGGGATTTATACCGCCAAAAACAAATGTATTGATTAAAATTTAGTTTTTGCAAATGATTAAAAGAGTATCTGTTTTTGAAAACAGTTTTAAAAGTGTGCAATAAATATAGTTGATTATAACGCTATCGAACCTGTTTAAAGCGTTTGCGCCGTTGGGTTTTCCTTTGAATATCCAATAAATATGATTTAAAAAACTATATCTTTGAACTTTTTTTATTTTAATTTTTGAAAAATTAAATTCAGCCAACATTTTTTTGATATTTTTTTCATTAAAACCAAATAAATGACACTTCCAATGCGTAAAATCGCTGAATTTTTCGCATTTATAGAAAGACAACAAAGCGTCGTTTGTGTTTGGAATTTCTATTATTAATTTTCCATCCTTTTTTAAATGTTTTTTAAGATTATTTATTATATTTTTTGGATTTTTAAAATGCTCTAAAACGTGGAAAAGCGTGATATAATCAAAAGTTTCCTCGCCTAAATCATCAAGAGAATTATATATTTCATATTCTTTTTCTTTGAAATATTCATTAAGATTTTTATTGACTTCAATTCCTTTAATAGTTGCTATTTTCCTTGCTAAATCAATAAATCCCGCTGTTCCGCAACCAAAATCCAAAACTTTTTTATTTTTTATCTCGTTTTTTAAAAATTCAAATCTTCTCTTATCATCGTTTTTAGACCTTTCAAGCCAAGAGAGGATTTTTTTGGGATTTGGAAGCATTTTTCCGTTTTGATAAAATTTTTCATCAATATGCGAAAAATCGGACAAAAATTCCAACGAACAATTTTTACACCTAAAAACCTCAATATCCTTGCTATCTCTTAATTTTATATCGGTTTTTTCTATATTTTCACTATTGCAAATATAACATTTATTCTTCATTGTTAAACCCGTTGATATGATTATATCTTAAAAAAATTTTCGTTGCTTGAAGTGGGATTTTATTATAAAATTTTCTTGTAAACAAAAAAGAAAGAAGAAAAAGATGTCAAACAAACCTGAATCAAAAAAAATGACACTTACGATTGGTGGGAAAATCGTAGAAATCGAAACAGGAAAATACGCAAAACAAGCGACTTCCTCTGTTACTGTTAAATGCGAAGGAACAATGCTTTTTGTTCACGCCACAGTTTCTAAAGAACCTCGTGTTGGTATAGACTTCTTCCCTCTATTAATTGATTACGAAGAAAGAATGTCTGCAGTTGGCAAAATCCCAGGGGGATACACAAGAACAGAAGGTAGAAGCTCCGAAAAAGCTATTCTTGTTTCAAGACTTATTGATAGACCAATTAGACCATTATGGCCTAAAGGATATAGAAACGATGTTCAAATTGTTTCTCAATTATTTGCATATGACGAAGAACAACAACCTGATATATTATCAATAATTGGTGCTTCAACTGCCTTGATGCTTTCAGGCGCTCCATTTGAAGGACCTGTTGGCGCAGTTAGAGTTGGAAGAATTGATGGTCAATTTATTGCTAACCCAACTCATAGTGAAGACCTTAAATCAGACATGAACATTGTAATCGCTGGTACACACGATTCAGTTATCATGGTTGAAGCAGGATGTAAATTCGTAACAGAAGACGATATTATGGCTGCTGTTGAATTTGCGCAAGTTGAAATCAGAAAACAATGTGAAGCTCAACTAGCTTTTGCTGCTGAATGTGGTGTTAAAAGAGAAGAATTTGTTAATCCTTATGACACATCAGAACTTGCTTCAATTATCAAAGAAACGGCATACGACGCTGTAGTTGATGCTTATCACACATTTGATAGAGAAGAAAGAAGCGCAAAATTAGATGCAATTAAAGCAACTGTTAAAGAAAAAATCGAAGCATTGGGCGACGAACATCCGATAGCTCAAATGATTGAAGAAACAGGAATAGACTTTGTTGCAGAAGAATTTAAAGCTCTTGAAAAGAAAATCATGAGAGCAATGATTAAAAACGAAGGCGTTAGAGCAGACGGAAGAAAAACTTGGGAAGTTCGTCCAATTTGGTGTGAAGTTGGGGTATTACCAACTGTTCACGGTTCTGCCGTATTCACTCGTGGACAAACTCAAATCCTTTCTGTTGCAACATTAGCTGGCCCTGGAATGGCTCAAGAATTAGATGGCGTTGATCCTGTTAAAACAAAAGATTATATGCACAAATACATATTCCCAGGGTTCTCTGTTGGCGAAGTTAAACCATTACGTGGTCCAGGTCGTCGTGAAGTTGGTCATGGTAACTTGGCTGAACGTGCTAATGTTCCTGCGCTTCCTTCAAAAGAAGAATTCCCTTATGCAATAAGAGTAACATCAGACGTATTAGAATCAAACGGTTCAACTTCAATGGGTTCAACTTGTGCTTCTTCTATGGCATTAATGGACGCTGGTGTTCCTGTTAAATGTATGATTGGCGGGGTTGCAATGGGCTTAATCCACGAAGATGACGGCGATATCGTTTTAACAGATATTCAAGGTATTGAAGACTTTTTGGGCGATATGGACTTCAAAGTTACAGGTAACAGAGAAGGTATTACAGCACTTCAAATGGATATGAAAATTAAGGGCATTTCAAACGAAACTCTAAGACGTGCTTTGGGTCAAGCAAAAGACGGCAGATTATACATTATGGATTGTATGGCTGAAGTTATTAGCGCTCCACGCCCTGAAGTTTCTCCAAACGCTCCAAGATTGATGTCTATGACTATTCCTGTTGAAGATATCGGAACAGTAATCGGACCTGGCGGAAAAATGATTAGAAGCATTATTGAAGCTTCAGGCGCTGAAATCGATATCCAAGATGACGGAAAAGTTACAATCACATCAAACGATAAAGAGGGCGCTGAAATTGCTCGTAAGATGATTAACGATTTAACCTTCAAACCCGAAGTTGGAATGATTTGCAAAGGTAAAGTTGTTAGAATTATCCCAATCGGTGCTTTTGTTGAATTAGCCCCCGGAAAAGACGGAATGGTTCACATTTCGCAAATTTGTCAAGAAAGAATTGAAACAATCGAACCTCATTTAACTGTTGGTCAAGAAGTTGTTGTTAAAGTTCAAAAAATTGACGACAAAGGAAGAGTTAATTTGACAATTAAAGGTTTAACCGACGAAGAACGTGCAAAAGTTCAATAGGTTTCAACTTTTATAATAAAAAGGCAGGTCTTAAAGCCTGCCTTTTTGATTTATTATTTTATTTTAGCTTTTTAACCGCTTTTAAAATCTCGAAAAACACTTCAATTTCATTATCATTAGTCAAATTAATTTCTTTAATTAACGAATTTTTAAGGTCATTTTCTTGTTTTTCAACAACATCAAACTCTTCAAGAGGAATATTTAAAACATTAATCAATTTAAAAAAACTTTCAAGACTGGGAGTAAAAAGCCCTCTTTCAAGCTTGCCATAATGCTTTTCATCTATATCAATCCGATTTGACACCATCTCTTGGGTCATTTTCGCCTTTTTGCGATATTCTTTTAACTTTTTTCCAATATATTCTTTATCTAAATTCATAAAAATACGTTACCTTTATCTACTTATTTAAAAATAAACTATATATATGACGTATTTTTAACTATATTAATATATCCTTTTGTGTAACATAGGGGTTATATATAACTCTTTCTAAAAGGAGAAATGATGAAAAAAGGCTTCACTCTGGCTGAAATTATGATAGCACTTGTGGTTATTGGGGTTATAACTTCAATTTTGCTTCCTGTCGCATTTAACAACATTCCAAATGAAAACATCATGAAGTTTAAAAAAGGTAATGCAACGCTTGCCAAGGTTATAAATGAATTAGTCACAAGCGGAGAATACTATAAAGAGGGGGATTTGGGGATTAAGGCGGATGGCAGTGTGGTTGATAGCACAGGAGAAAATCTTAGTTATTTATGCGAAACAATATGCGAAGTTTTAAATTGCAAAAAGATTAATTGCAATACAATGCTAAGAACGGACGTAACAGGAGAAATGTTGTTAAGCAACGAAATCCTAAACGACTTGTTGGAAACAATACAAACAGAAGAAGGCAGGATAAGAACTGTAACAGACGAAACAATAGAAAAAGGAAAAAAGTTTTTAGATAACCAATGCAAAATTGGGGCAATGAAAATGGGAAAAGAAATAACAACTCCTGATAATATTGTGTATTACAAAGTTGGCGCAAATAGCTTAGGAGCAGGCTCGCAGGGTGTTAGATATTTTGCAGGTGGTAACAAAGCAAATATTAAAGATAAAAATGGTTTTGGCATAGTATATAAGATTTTTTGCATGGATATTGATGGATTTGATGAAGCAAAAGGGTCTGAAAATTGTGATGATGTTAACGATGTTTGTCCTTTTGGCTACGGTATTCGAGCGGATGGGAAAATAATTTTAGGAAAACGTGCAACCGAATGGCTTGAAAAAAGTATTCAAGACAAGTAGGTCGGATTTACTAATCCGACAACCAATTTAATAAATAAGGAAAAAATTTATGAAAAAAGACGAAAAAATAGTTATAACCTGCTTTTTAATCATATTCATCAGCATGGTAATTTCATATATCTACACTTGCTATAAGCTAAAACCCAGTGATAAAACTTTTAAAATCGAAACTCTACTCAAAATAGATAAATCCTACTTTCAATAGAGTTAACCCAATCTTTAAACCCGACTTACGTGATTAACAAATAGAAAGCTGGGGAGAAAACAGGGTTGCCATGCGCTGGATTATTGTTCCTCAATCCTTACCCCAAGTTCCATAACATTAAATGAATACCCCGAAACGTCCTCAACAAGGCATTTTAGCTTTGCTTCGTCTTTTTGCGTGGTTATAAAAATATTCGTCTTATTCCTTTTTGCAACCTTAGCAAGCTCTTTTATATCCTTTTTCGTATAGCCGTGGTGGTCATCAAAGCTTACGGTTTCAGCCAAAGCATAATATCTTTTTGCAAAATCGAAAAATTGGCTCGGTTGCCCAATTGCACAAAAGGCAACGGCTTTTTGTTTTTTAGGATTAACCACTTGTGCCTTGCTTTGAAGATTATAAATTCTTTTAGGTTCAAAAGTCGCTATTTTAATGGGTTTGTCGAATTTTTCAACCCATAAACGAGCTTCGTCAATATTTTCATCGCCCTTATTAACCAAAATAATCTCATCCGCCCTTTTAATCTCGCTAATTGGCTCTCTTAATGGTCCAAAAGGCAACAAATGCTCATTTCCAAAGCGCATTTTAGAATCAATCACAAGAATTGTCTTATCTTTTTTAACTTTCCGATTTGAAAAGCCATCATCAAGCACAACCGTCTTAATTCCAAACTTTATTCTTGCTAAATCAATCGCTTTTTTCCTGTTTGGACAAGTTATCACGACAACATTATTTTTAACTTTTTTAGCCAATTGATATGGTTCATCTCCGCACAGCGAGCCGTTTTTGAACTTCAACTCTTTAAAATCTTTAATAATATGAGCTTCTTTTTTAGATAATTTTGATTTATAACCTCTTGAAATTATAGCTATATCTTCCTTTTTAGCCAATTCATTTGCTAAATCAATCACAATCGGGGTTTTGCCCACTCCGCCCGTTGTCAAATTTCCAACGCAAATAACATAACTATCCGTTTTTTGCTCTTTTAAAAAATTAATCTCATACAAAAAATTTTTAAGATTAATTATTTTTTTATAGAAAAATTCGCCGACTCCAAGCGCCACTTTAAGGCAAAAAGAGGGTTTTTGCCTGTTATAGTGGATATTTTGAAATGTGTTTTTAGTGTCTTTCATATTTTAATTTTAGAACATCAATCTGAACAATAAAAATCTTTTATTAAGTTTTTCAGAGAATTTTTCAACATTCTTAACCGTTGTATTAACTGATTTAACAGTATTTTTCAACTTCATCTTGTCTTTTTCATCTAATTTATTGTAATCGTTCATCACTTTTGCAATATTTTCAGAAATTTTAGACAAATTATTCATTGTTGAAATCAAATCTTCTTTTAATTGTTCATTTTTCGTATATTCATCAACATAAGCCGTAATTTCAGTAACGTTTTTCATTGTTAAATCAAGATTTTCCAATATTTCTTTCGTTTGCTTGTCTTCAATAATCTTATTAACATTTTCAGACATCTTTCCAACAGAGCGAATTGCGCCCAGCACGTCGTTTTGAACCTTTTCATCCGAAACAATTGAATTAATATTATCAGACAACGTTGTCAAGCTTGTAATCAATTTTTCAGACTGATTTACAAGGCTTTCAAGCTCTTCTTTGCTTGAATCAATCAACATAGCCGCCTTATCAAGCGTTGTATTGGCATTTTTCGTTAAAATTCTTATGTTATCAACAGAACTTTTCAAAGAACCGATAAATTCATCAGACAAAATTTCGCCAATTTTATTATTTGTTTCAGCCAAAGACTTAGCCGCTCTAAACTGCAAATCCATAAAATCTGATAATCTCATAGGCTCAATTACAGTGTATTTCAAGCCGCTTTTCGGAGTTTGCGGAATTTCACCATCTTCAAAATACAAATATGGTTTATTGTTTTCAATTTTAAATTTCAAACCTTCTTCATCCAAAATTAACCCCGGAAGATCAATAATATATTTAAGTTTCAAGATATTTTTAGATTTAACCGATTTTCTAATATTAGCAGGAACTTGCATATTTTTAACTATTTCATAGTCTAAAATCTTACCAACTTCAACTTCGCCTGTTGATAATTTCATATAAATCGGGTGATTTTCCTCAATCAGAGCGGTATTTCCCTTTGCTTGAGAATAAATTGTTCTCGTTTTTGGAGGAGTAACTTCAAGGAATTGTTCCCCAATAATTCCTGATTGTTGAATTGAAATCGTTGAAGCATAAGGAATTTTAACCCCTTTTTCAGTTACAACAAAACGAATATTAACAAAACTGTCTTTTCCATTGATAACAGGTGTCACTTCTTCAATTTGACCGATTCTTAAACCCATCATTTGAACAGCGCTTCCTGCTCTCATTCCGTTAACATCGTTAAAAGCAATATTTATCCTTTCGCCCGCTGACAAGCTTCTTCCTTTTATCCACAAAACCGTGAAAATAAAAATTGAAATCGCAGCGAGGGTCAACAGCCCTACTTTTATTGATGAAGAATATTTGTTTTGTTTATTCATTTTTTATTCCTTTTATTTATTAAATTTATTTTGTCGCAATATTCATCGGCCCTGTTATTGAAGCGTTTATGAACTGCCTTGCATATTCGTTTTCGCCGTTTAAAAGCTCTTGAACGCTTCCTTTAAAAACAATATCTCCTTGATATAGCATTATCACTTTGTCTACCGCCCTTTTGATTGTTGAAAGTTGGTGCGTTACAACAATGCAAGTTGCGTTTAATTCTTTTTTAAGTTGAACAATGTAATCTTCAATCATAGTCGAAGTTACAGGGTCTAAGCCTGCTGTCGGTTCATCATATAAAATAATATTCGGATTGGTTACAATTGCTCGAGCAAAACCAACACGTTTTTGCATACCGCCCGATAATTCAGACGGAAATTTTTCTTCAATCCCCTCTAGCCCAACCATTTTAAGCTTTTGTTTAACAATATCTTCTATTTCTTTTTGAGAATATTTTCCTCTTAAATCTTTCCTTTCGTTCAATGGAAAAGCGATATTATCAAAGACATTCAAAAAGTCAAAAAGAGCGCTATATTGAAAAGCCATAGAAATTTCAGAATTATTCGGATAAATAATTTCGCCTTTATCATAATCTAAAAGCCCTGAAATAATTTTTAATAAAGTTGATTTGCCGCTTCCTGAAAACCCAACAACGCCAAGAGTTTCCCCATCTTTTACTTCAAAAGAAATATTGTTTAGGACATATTTATCATCAAATTTTTTAACTAAATTTTTAACTTCTAAACTCATAATTTTTTCCTACAAATAAAACACCGAAGCGAAAATAAAATCCCAAACCGCAATAGCCAAAAACGACCAAACTACTGCTTTTGTTGTTGCAAGACCGACCTCTTTAGCGCCGCCAACGGTGTTATAGCCGCAAGAACAACTAATCAAAGCAATTGTTCCGCCGAAAAATGACGCTTTTAAAATTGCAACCAAAATATCTTTCACAAATAATCCATGCCAAAGCGAAGTATAATAATTTAAAAGGCTCAAATCCGCTGTCCAGTTGGAAACAAAGCCTGCGCAAATAAGCCCGAATGTTGCGGCTATGATGAATACTACAGGCATAAAAAGCACCCCTGCAACAAATCTTGGCACAATTAAATATTGAATAGGGTCAACTTTTAAAACTTTCATAGCGCTAATCTGCTCTGTAACTGCCATTGAGGCTAATTCAGAGGCAAAAGACGAGCCCACCATTGAAATAATTGCAAAACCACTCATAACAACAGCCAATTCCCGAACCATAACAAGACCTGATAGAGAGCCTGTATAGTCCGCTCCGCCTTGTTTAGCCAATTCCGGCGCTATTTGCATAGCAATAATAGCTGAAGTCATTCCAACGATAGTTAAACTGATTGGCAAGCTATCATAAGCAAAACGTTTAGATTGCTCAACAACCTCTTTAACATTGATTTTTAGGGAAATTAAATCTTTCAAAACGCTGCTAAAATTACACCCGATATTTCCAAGGGTGATTAAAAAATCCTTAATTTGATTGAAAAACAACAAAAAGGCATTATAAGTAAGCGTCTTGTTTAGTTCGAACATAGCTCTATTTTATAGCAAATTTTGTCGTTTTACGATAGGTTATCGGGGAAAATAGTTCATTTAGGTTAGCATTTAAAGGATTTTGAATTTCTAATTCATTCAACCCATTACAAAAATCAAAAACTATGCTAATCTAGCTGATATACTGTTTAAAAAGGATTTATAATGAAAAAGATTTTACTAGCGTTAGGATTATTTTTATTAACTTTACCCACTTTTGCTCTTGAAATTGACTTAACAAAATCAGGTAAAGAGCAAAAATATATCAATGAAATTGGTTTTAGAATTTTAAACGCTAATAAAATCGAACAAAGAGCAAACTTTTATTATTACGACAAAAAGAATATTGTTAATGCTTGGTCAAGATTTTCAGATAGACAAATTACCGTAACAAAAGGTTTATTAGCTTATATTGATGACGACAACGAAATAGCAGGAATTTTAGCCCACGAAATTGCGCACAGCGTTGAATCATACGACGGTATTCTTAAAGGATTTTTCACCCCTGTAAGATATGCGTTTCTTCCAAGAAAATATGAAATGGAAGCCGATAAAAAAGCGGTAGATTATATGGTTAAAGCAGGTTATAACCCCGTTGGATATATCACAATTCAATCAAAATTATTCTCTCAAACAAGATACGATATCTGGCAATCGCATCCATTATCTTCAAAAAGAATGGCAACAGTATATGAATATATTTATAGAAAATATCCAGCGTATTTAGCTGATAACAAGTATATCGACAATATTTATTATCAAAATTTCTTAATCACATCTCAAAAAAATAGAGAAAAGTTGAAAAATTCAATCAATACAAGCGCAAGAATTAAATATAACTAAGGTTTTAAATTAAAATGAAAAAATATTTAAGTATATTTTTAGCTTTTATGTTAATTAATTGCAATTTTTCTATGGCTTTAATTTGTGATGATTTTGTTAACCAAACTTTAGATAAAAACCTCAAAATCAAGGAATACAAGCCTGAATTATTTAAAGATGAATTGATTAATCAAAATTTTATTTTAAAACATAAAAATGAAAAATATTTTAGCCCAATTGCTTTAACTAAAGATGATTTTGCTGATTTAACTTTATCTCAATACAAAAATCAAAAATTTATAACTTATGTTCCTGTTGATTTTACTAAATTAGAAAAAATCACTCTAAAAATTTCTCCAACAAACTATATCACAACAAGAAATAAAAACCTGAAAGAGGGCGAAAAGGTTGAATTTATCTTGGCGCAAGATTTGAATTTGAATAATAAATTTTATAAAAAAGGAACAAAATTAAACGCAAGAATTGAAAATATTTCTTTAAATCGGGCTTATGGTTTTCCTGCTCAGCTTGAAGTTGGCGAATTTTCAATTAACAATACAAAGCTTGACGGATTTTTAGTTCAAAAAGGCGCAAATAGGACGCTTTGGGTTCTTCCAAGCGCATATATCGGTAATTTATTTTTTGGCGCAGGGCTTTTAATCTACCCGATAAGGGGCGGGCATGCTAAATTAAAACAACAAAAAACCTACACATTAAACATCAACAACCTTAATTAATCATTTTTTAAATATTTTTTTATAGATAAATTGTTGAAATTTAGCAAAATAAACACAAATTACAATAACCAAAATAAAATATACAAAAGTTGTTTGAATAGGGTCATAAATCGTGTAGATATTGTCTGAATTTGAAAAATCGATGTGATGATTTGTGATTTTGCATAAAATATTTGTAATTAAAAACATCACAAAAAGATGATTTGCCATAATATGATAAGTTGTTTTTCCAATGTCTTGGATAAATTTGATGTCTTTCAAATATGAATAAGTTATATTTACAAAAAACAAAGAAAACCAAATTCCACTAAAAGCCGTTAAAATAGGCACAATTAACTGATTATCAAATCTTCCCCAAACAAGAACATAGCTTAAACCTATACCATGTTCCGGTGTAAAATCTCTGTTAAAAAGCCACAAAAACGCTTGAATAATAAGAATTGCAAGGAAAATGTTTGTAGAAAAAATATTGATTTTATCTTTAATTTCTTTAATATAAAAATAGCCAAAATATATAAAACACAACGAAAACATTGTTCTCATCAAAAGCAAAATCAAAGGAGTATTTCCCATAATTTTTATAAAAGGAATTGATGCAAAACCAAGCAACAAGAAGAAAAGCGTCTTATATTTTGTTTTAAAATTCACTAAAATTCTCATTAAAACAACAAACGCAATTAAACTTATAAACAATTGCGGAACAAACCACAAAGGAGCGCAAAGCAAGAGTTGATGACCATTTAGGAATGGTGTTATAAAGAAATTTTTTAGAGTTATTGGTGAAGCTAAAAAATTTCCGCTCAATTTATAAATAATTAATGTGATTATAATATATGCTATTTCATAACCAAAATACGGCAGCATTAAGGATTTTAGACGTCTTAGAAAATAGGTTTTAATGTCATAAATATATTTTTCTTTGAATAACATCCCCGAAATAAAGAAAAATAGCGCTAATTGGAACGAATAAGGCGGAAACATTGGGAAAAAAGAAAATTCTAAATGTCCGCTAACAACAAGAATAATAGCTAAAGCCTTTAAAATCGTCATTTTATTAGAAAAAACATTGTCCATATTTTTGTTTCCTTACAACTTATTTAATTAAATTTTAAAATAAAAATAATAAAAAGGAATAAAAAAAAGACCTCTAAAAAAGGTCATTTGGTTGAGTATTATATATTAAATCTTATCTAAGCTTCGACATTGAATTCTTTAAACCATTGGCAAGGTCGCCTCTGCCTGATTGTTCATATATTTTTGTTACTGATTCTAAAAATTTCATAGAATTAGCCTTTTTTCCTTGTGGCACATAGTTTACAGTGCTTTGAGGTTTTTTAATATATGGGCTTGAAAAATTTTCACTCGTTTGTTTTTTCAATCTTGATGGAATTTTAAAATCATCATTTTGATAAACTTTTTGAGTAAAATCCTTGTTAACGTTATTCATTTTTAAAACTTGTTGGTTTTTATAAGGATTTTGTGTACTTTTTTGATATTGATTTAGCGCAAAACCTTTTCTAATCGGGTCAATGTTGATTTTTTCTTTAACATTGTTTTTATATTTATTTTGCATATATTCTTGATATTTTTGATGTGCAACAGCAAGCTCTGTTTGCGCATTTCTAATCATTTCGCTTCTTTTTTCAATGTTTGGAAGCTCTTTATCAACAATTCTTGATGGAATATTGTATTCAGCTGCTAAATTGTTGCTTTTATTTAAACCAATCAACGGTTCATTTTCTTGACTAAATTTGCTTGAAACAAGCTTGATTATTGTTGCAATTACAATAAAGATTGAAATGAATAACAGAATTATTCCGCTGCTGCTTTCTTTTAGGGATGTTAAGATGTTTCCTGATAAATGAGCTAAATTAAAGGAATTGTCGTCCCAATCTTGGAAACCATCAATGTTTTCAAGGTCGGCATGGTTTGTTGGTTGATATTGATTAATCGGATGATTGATTACAACTTTTTTGTTATCGCTAGGCATAATTGCGCTGTTTTCAAAAACCAACTCGGTATTTTGTGCGTTTTCGCCTTGAACAAAAATAGAAACTTTATTATTTCCCTCTTGCTTAACAGCAACGCTATCAACCCCTGTAACATCATCATAATATGTAGCGGCGTCTTGTGCTAAAACAGAATTTTTTAACTCAAAAACGATACTGTTTTCATCTGTCACTTTAGCTTTATAATTAGCTGTTTGGCTTGAATCGATATTTAGTTCATAACCTTTAGCATCTTTCAAATTTGAAATTGATACAGAAGATATGACATTTTCTTGCGCATAAGCAGCAATTGAAGCTAGGGCGCAAATTGATATGATAAATAAATTTCTAATTCTAGAGGAAAAACTCATTTCCTAATACTCTCCCACAAAATTATTGTCCAGATTTATAATTAAATAATATTTGTTTTATTTAATTAGGGCATTAATCTTTGGAGCGAAAAAAGAGTTTAATTTCTAAATCTAAAGATTGATTTTTCTAATCACATTTGCCATTTCGATGGCACTTTTAGCACAGTCTGCGCCTTTGTTTCCGGCTTTTGTGCCTGCTCTTTCAATTGCTTGAGCAAGAGTATCGGTTGTTAAAACTCCAAACATAACAGGAACTTCTGTATTCATTGAAACAGAAGCAATTCCCTTTGAAAGTTCAGCGCAAACATAGTCATAGTGGTCTGTTGAACCTTTTATAACAGCGCCAAGCGCAACAATTGCATTATATTTTTTAGATTTTGCTAAAAATTGAGCCATTAAAGGAATTTCAAATGCACCTGTAACCCAAACAACGTCTATGTTTTCTTCTTTTACGTTTAATCTTTTAAAAGTGTCTAGCGCTCCATCTAATAATTTTGAGCCGATAAAATCGTTAAATCTTGAAATAACGATTGCAAATTTGTCGTCACTTTGAGCGTATAGCTGACCTTCATATATGTTAACCATAAATTTTCTCCTTAAGTTTGATTTAAGAATAGCATAAAAGTTGGTGTATGAGAAGAGAGAGAAACGAAAAGTTATGGGCTTGAAAATGGATTTTAGATAAAAAATAAAAGAATAATACTTTAGCTATTAAAGAAAACTAAAATAGAAATTTTATCGATAGCTGGTTTATTAGTGTAAATTTTATTTAATGATTTCCGAACCTTTAAGTTAAACCCTTGGACGCTTCAACACCATTTCTTGCCCGTCGTCCTGAACTCGTTTTCGGGTCTTAAAATCATTGAGGGCAAAAAATCTTCCATAGTTGTATCGATTATTCTGATAATAAACTTAAAAATCGCACATACTTTTTGGCTATCGAAGATTTTACAAAACAAACATTAAAAGACTGAGCGTTGGCTCAGTCTTTTTTATACTTCTTTTGAATTTTTTTAAACATATCAATATAGAATTGATTGCTAAAGAAATAACCAATCTGCCTGAATGGTGTTGGAAATTTTTTGGTTAAGAAGTTGAAGAAAAGATAAGTTAAATACGCAGGAACAAGTCCTATAACTGCTATTATACTAGACATAGCTTCGGTTTCAAAATTAAATTTAAGTGTATGTAAATCTAAACAACAGAAATAATAAGCTAAAATACTCATAGCTATTAAAATTATAAAACTTTTCCAAAACTTAAATTGTGAAAAATATTTATGAATGCCGCATAATTTAGCGATTACATAGTTTGTTGGAATTGTAAAAGAAAAAGCCAAGAAACTCAACACAAGCGCTATTTCAAAATCATTGGGTTTGTGCTGCGCAACATTACCAATATCAGGTATAAGGGTAAATAAAAACAGTATTGCTCCAACACATGGACCAACGAAAAACATAAGTACAAATAAGAACAGCTCTCTCAGTGCAACCAAAAAAACGCAAGAGCGTACAATGCCTTCTAAAAATATTTTTTGTTTTTCTGTCAATTTTATTTCCATATTTCATCCAATATATTTTTAGGGATTATTATATCATGAATTGTGAAAAATGGCTTTAGATTGCCTTGCTCCATTTGGCTGACGCCTGCTTTGATTAACGGGTTATCTTCATTTTTATTGAAATCATAAGTATCATACATTTTAACATGCAAATTACCGTTTTTATCTTGATATATATTTTTAAAATCAGCTTTACCTGTTGCATTATGAAAATTGTTATTTCGCAAAATTCCAGCTGGCCCATGCTTTTTAAACCCGTCTGAAAACTGCCCCTTTTCAATAATTTCTTTTTTGTGATTTTTGAGCATATCTTGAAAATCTTTGTTTTGAATTAATCTTTGAACGGGTTCTGAATCAGATTTAAAGTAATATCCTCTGATTTTATTGATATCAAAATTATAATCCTTGAATTGCTTTGAAATTTTTTCTTTCAAATAGTCTCTATCTTTTGCAACCCTTGAATCATTAAAGTTATCTAATGCAATAGTATCTTTAATATAGCTTCTATCGTTCATTTTAGCCCCATGAGCTAAATCCAACATCCCTGCCGTGTCTTTACCGGCAATTTTCTTTGTAAGCCAGTTTACACCCCCATTGTAACCTTTCCCAATTGTTGGTTCAAGAGCTTTCTTTCGAAATGAGTTCTTTACATTTTCTTTCAAGTTCGAGCTCCTCATAGTATTTTTCAACTTCGACATCAACCCATTTTTCTTAACAGCCTCTTCCAATTGTTTCGTCGAACTATACAAAACCATTGCAGGAGTTGCAACATCCTTTAAAACTCCAAGCAAAGCATTTCGATAACTTTTTTCATCTTGCGCTTTCTTTTGCGAAGCACCATACAAAATATTTGCTGCGTTGTCTGTTTTTTCAATGTGCCCTTTTAAAACAGGAGTATCCTCTTTTTTATTTTCTTCACCTCCTCCATCACTAAACGTAAATCTACCCAATTCATCACGTGGATGATCACTTTCATTCCAAGTCATAAGACCTCCTTTCTCCTTTCGTTCTACCTTTTTATTATGAACTATTTTTCAAAAAACCGCACTAAAAACGGCGTTTTTCTGTACGTTCGTACAGAAAATTAGCGATTTTCTTGAAAAATTTGGATAAATGTGGTATTATATGGGGCTTGAATTATGAGATTGGATTTAAAAAAAATAGCAAATAACAAATTTATCGATAGCCAACTTTTAATCCAGTGTCAATCTCATCAATTGTTTTAACATCTGTATTATACAAAACAAAGCAAAAAACAACATTTACCTTAACTCTTTGGCTATCAAAGAAAATCTATAAAATAGTAAAAATTATAAACAACTAACCAAAACCCACAAACGAAAGGTGGGAGGGCAAGCTACCCTTATGAAAATTGTTGTGTGATTTGTAAAGCCGATGTCTGTTGTCTTCCTAGTGCGCCCGACTCTCCTTTCGAGGGTTTTGGTTAATATTATTTAGGCTTTTTCTTTTTTCTTTTGGTTCTGTTTTCTTTTTCTTAATGCCAAAAAGAAAAAGAAAATGAACAAATTAAGTACGTGGTTTATAGCCGAAGAGAAATTAGAAACTTGTGGCTATTGGCGATTTTTTGCTCTAAAGATTTCTTTGATAGTCGGTTTTATCTTTATTTTTACAAGAATTATGTTTAAAATAATTAATTGCAGGGGTTTAAAACTTCTGCGATAGCCAGTTTATATTACAAGAATTATGTCTTGAATAGTTAATGCTGAGATAGATTTTGGCTATCGAAGAATTGGTAATTTTTAGATTTTTGTTTAATTTTTAAAGATTTCAAGACCTTGAAACGGAGTTCAGGGCGACGGTTTTTGGGATGTTGGAGTGGGTTGAGGGTTGATGATTGGGTTTTATGTGATTAGGTTAACTCTATTTTGAATAGAATTTATCTATTTTAAGTAGAGTTTGGATTTTAAAAATAGGTAATCCGTTAATAAAAGCTGGCGTTAGTCAAATGGAAAAAGGCAATCTGAAGCCATTTTTTACAATTCATGATATAATAATCCCTAAAAATATATTGGATGAAATATGGAA
>CAKULF010000006.1 GCA_934667125.1 uncultured Candidatus Melainabacteria bacterium
ATGAGGGCTTATCCTATTGATAATAGAATTATTCTACTTTGGATAGAGTTTAAAGTTGGATTGGAATTTAAAATAGAGTTATTCTATTTACAGTAGAGTTTGAGTTTTGCAATATTTATATTATTTAACTCTTAAACACCCCTGATATTCTCAAAATCGCCGCTCTGAAGCACGTTTTCGGGTCTTTAGTTTGTTGAAAACTGAATAAAAATTAAAGATTCATCGATAGCCGGTTTTGTTTTGTTGTTAATTATTCCAATAATAAATTCTAAAGACAAATCGTCTTTTTGCGTTCTTTACGTACACTTTTGCTCTAACCTGCGTTCGCCATGCAAAGCATTAGAGCTCATTTGGCTTAGGATTTAAACACCCAAAATTTCATAATAAAAAATGACACGACGGCAATTGGCGGAACTAGTATTGCTTGGGCAAGATAATCATTCAACATACATTTATTAACCAACACATAAAGAAACACGCTATTTAGAAAAAATGTAAAAATATAACATCCAAAAAACTTGAATATCAAGCGGTTATCGCTATTTTTAAACACCAAAGCGCCTGTCGTTTTAAAGTTCCACAAAATTCCAAAGAAATATTCCAAAACAAGAGCGACGTTTGCAACAAAACCAATTGCAACAAAAAAAGCATATAAAACATAGGCAAATAAGGTATTTAAAGCTCCAACAAACAAAAATTTCAAAAATTTTTCATCAAATCTTGAAAACAAACCCCAAAACATTTTTTTGTGAAAATAGTGAAATAAAGATGAAAACACAGCCCTTAACTTAATAAAGGCTGTGTTATTCTTTAATTTTTTAGTTAAATTATCCAACATATTCTTTAACTTCAGCAGGTACGTTTTTAGCATCCAATTTGATACCAGGACCCATTGTAGTTGAAAGATATACAGATTTTAAGTATGTACCTTTAGCTGCTGATGGTTTTGCTTTTAAAATAGCGTCAGCTAAAGTTGCATAGTTTTTCATTAAATCATCTGTTGAGAATTTCATTTTTCCAAGAGGAACGTGAATCATGCCTTGTTTATCTGCACGGAATTCAACTTTACCAGCTTTAGCATCTTTAACTGCTTTAGCTACATCAGTTGTAACTGTGCCTGTTTTTGGGTTTGGCATTAAACCTTTTGGACCAAGAACTCTACCTAATTTACCTAATTTAGGCATCATATCAGGTGTTGCGATTAATGTATCGAATTCAAAGAATCCGCCAGCGATTTTATCAATCATATCTTCGCTTCCAGCTTCATTAGCGCCAGCTTCTTTAGCAGCAGCAACAAGGTCAGCTTTAGCAATAACACAAACTCTAACTTCTTTACCTAAACCAGCAGGTAAAACAGTTGTTGATCTGATTTGTTGGTCAGCGTGTTTAACATCAATACCTAAACGCATGTGGCATTCAAGTGTTTCATCAAATTTTGAAGTTGCACCAGCTACTTCTTGAAGTTTTTTAATTGCTTCTAAAGCTGAAGTAGGTTGGCTGAATCCTTCAAGCATTTCATTTATTTTCTTTTGTTTTTTGGTTAATTTAGCCATTTTTTATTTTTCTCCTATTGTGGTATTATCGATAGAATTTCTATCTCCCATCTATTATTCTGCTACTGTTACACCCATTGCTCTAGCTGTACCTTTAATCATTTCTACAGCTGCTTCCATTGATGTAGCGTTCAAATCATTCATTTTGATTTGAGCAATTTTTTCAAGTTGTTCTTTTGTAATTTGTCCAACTTTTGTTTTATTAGGAACTGCTGAACCTTTTGGTAGGTTAAGTTCTTTTTTAATTAAAACAGCAGCTGGAGGTGATTTGATAACGAAGTCAAAGCTTCTGTCTTCATATACATCGATTACAACAGGGATAATGTAACCAGCTTGTTGAGCAGTTCTTTCATTGAATTGCTTACAAAAATCCATGATGTTAACACCTTTTTGACCCAAAGCAGGACCAACTGGAGGTGCTGGATTTGCTTTTCCGGCTTCGATTTGCAATTTGATTTTGCCGGTAATTTTCTTATTTGATTTTGGTGCCATTTTTTTCTCCTTTCGTGGTAATTGCGGACTCAAACGACTATTTTAGTCCTTCCACTAGCACTATACTTTTTGTATTTGTTTATATTCTAATTCAACCGGTGTTTCACGACCGAATATTGAAACCATTGCACGTAATTTAGATTTATCAGGATAAACTTCTGTAATATCACCAATAAATTCTGCAAATGGTCCTGATATAATTCTAACTTTATCACCAACTTTAACGTCAAGTTCAATTTTAGTTGTAGTTTGTTGACCTCTGTGGATGATTTTTTTGATTTCAGAATCTTTAGCAGGAATAGGTTTTTTAGCTGTTCCAACAAATTTTGTAACCCCTGCTGTGTGACGAACAACATACCAAGAATCGTCGTCCATAATCATTTCAACAAGAACATATCCAGGGAAGATTTTTTCTTCTTTTTTTGTTTTCTTGCCAGATTTAACTTGGGTAACGGTTTTTTGAGGAACTTCAATTCTGAAGATTTTTTCGCCCATATTCATATATTCAATACGTTTTTCAAGGTTAACTTTTACCTTGTTTTCGTAACCTGAATATGTGTGAACCACATACCATCTCTTTTTTGGAGCTTTTTCAATTGTATGTGTTTCTTCTTTGCTTATGTAAATGTTTTCTTGCTCTTGAGCTTCTTGTTCTTTGTTTTCTAATTCAAATTCTTTTTCTGACATTTTTCAACCTTTACTTAATTAAATCCAAAAGGGCTTTAAAAATTATATCCATAAAATAAACAACTAAAGTGAAAAAGATAACAACAACAAGCACAATACCTGTTTCAACTATGACTTGTTGTTTTGTAGGCCAAGAAATTTTAGACCATTCAGCTTTTACACCTTTAAAATAGGTAATCATTTCTTGTTTAAAATTTGATTTTTCTGTATTTGCCATTTTTCTTTTCCAATAATTTTATTAAATTCGCGCCCTGAAGGACTCGAACCCTCGACATCCGGTTTTGGAGACCGACGTTCTACCAACTGAACTAAGGACGCAAATTATAGAGTTTTTATGGGCTTTTGTGGAAAATAAAATTCCACGTCGCCTATCTAAGGTCTACATAAAAGCCAAACTCATCGCTTGTCTTTTACTTCGCACAACGTGCGTTACTTAGTTTCTTTATGAACAGTATGTTTTTTGCAAGTTGGACAATATTTTTTTAATTCCATACGTTCTTTATTTGTTTTTTTGTTTTTAGTTGTTGTGTAATTTCTTTCTTTGCAATCTTCGCAAGCAAGAACTACCATTTTGTCGTTTTTACCTTTAATTCCCATTGTTTCTGCCTTTCTTGGGGTTTATTTTATTAAATCTTTTCTTATTAAGAGAATGCCCCAAAGGACATTCTTTAATTAAATTCTTATCTAGTATAAATATTCTAACAAAAACATTAAAATTTACAAATATTAATTTTTTAATATTTTACAGTTTCTTAACAATTAGAACATTTTTAATCCTGAGGTTTTAGAATCCAAAGTTTTTGTTCCATGTTTAGAAAATTCAACAGTATAAGCATTTTGTTCAATATTTATAACTTTTCCAACCCCATAAGAACTATGGAAAACCCTCGTTCCAACAGGAAACATTCTTTCTTGTCTTGTTTCGTTTATCAAACTTTTTGTTTGAATAGCTTGCCCTTTTGCTTTTGCTATCATTGATTTTATATCCAATTTTTGTTGCGGACTTGGCGCAGCTTCTTCTGCTTTAGGTTGATTTTTCTTTACTACAAAAGCGTTTGTCGTTTTATAGTTTGTTGTTGACATTTTTTTAATATTAGATAAAGAAGAAGCTAAATTATTAGATAAATTGGCGCTTTTAGCCTGTGCGCTGCTTTGTTTAATTCTTGCTAAAGATGAAGCAAAATTATTTGTCGTACTTGAAGATGATTTAGCTTCAGAATATTTATTATAATTAGAATTTTTAGCTGTATTTTTCTTTTCTCTAATTCTGTTGATTGTTGAAGAAAAGCTTGATTTACCTGATGTTGAAGCGTTTGTAGCGTCTTGTTCATCTATCAAATTTAAAGGAATTTCTTCTAAAAATCTGCTTTTAGGATTGCTTTGAAAATTTCCCCAAACTTTTCTTTGTTTTGCGCAAGTTAGAAACAATTTTTCTTTAGCACGAGTAATTCCAACATACATTAATCGGCGCTCTTCTTCTAATTCAGAGTTGCTTGCGCCCATCATAATGCTTCTGCCATGCGGAAATAGCCCATCTTCCATGCCTGCCATAAATACAAGCGGATACTCAAGCCCCTTTGCGCTATGAAGTGTCATCAACGTAACAGCAGGTTCTTCCTCTTTAATTTCATCAACATCCGAAACAAGAGCAACTTGGGATAAGAAATTGCCCAACATTCCAATCTCATCAGCCGATTCAATATTGAAATCATCTTGCTCAAATTCTTTTACAACATTAACAAATTCTTGCAAGTTTTCAAGTCTGGATTGATTTTCAACGTTATCTTCTTTTCTTAATTCAACGTTATAGCCCGTCGCTTCCATAACATAAGCCACATATTCAGATAAAATATAGTCGTTTTGTTTTGAAGTTATTTCTTCGATTGTTGCAAAGAAATTTTGCAGTTTCGCTTTTGTCCCTGCGTTAATATCTTCCATTTTGTCAAGATATTTAAGGCTTTCATATATGCTGATTGCGTTTTCATCGGCAAATTTTGACAATTTTGCAATAGTAGCGTCGCCTATGGCTCTTTTTGGAACATTAATTATTCTTTTTAAAGCTTGAGAATCGTTGTGGTTATAGATTAATTTTAAATAAGCAATAATATCTTTAATTTCTTTTCTATCATAGAATTTCAAACCGCCAACGATTTTATATGGAATTGAATAGCTCATCAAAGCTTCTTCAATTGAACGAGATTGGGCATTTGTACGATATAAAACGGCGATATCTTCTTTTCTGTATCTTGCGTTTTCAATTTGTTTTGCTATGTATCTGCTTTCTGAAAAATCGTCAGGAGCTTCGTATAGCGTTATTTTTTCGCCCGTACCTTTATTTGAATATAAGTTTTTATCAAGCCTTTGTTCATTATTTTTAATAACAGCATTAGCCGCTTCCAGTATATTTCCCGTTGAGCGGTAATTTTGTTCAAGTTTGATTAATTTTGTATTGGCATAATCTTTTTGGAAATTTAAGATAATCTTAAAATCAGCTCCACGCCAAGAATAAATAGATTGGTCAACATCCCCAACGGCGCAAAGCGAACCTATTTCATCCTTTTTGCCATCAGGCGGATATAGCATATTAATCAGGTCATATTGCGCTTTATTTGTGTCTTGAAACTCATCAACCAAAATATGTTTAAAACGAGTCGCATATTTTTCTCTGATTTCAGGATTTTCTTTCAATAAATTAACCGCCAACATCAACATATCATCAAAATCAAGTGCATTATTCAAGGCTAATTGTTTTTCATATTCATAATAAATTTCTGAAACTTTTTGAGAATAATAATCTTTAGCATAAGTTGCGTAAGCATAAGCGTCTTGCATTTTATTTTTAGCGTTTGAAATAGCTGCTCTTATTGCTTTATAGTCGTAAGATTTTTCATCTAAATTAAATTTTTTAATAGCATTTTTGATTATTGTTTTTGTGTCTGTATCGTCATATATAACATAGTTATTATCCCAATGACGACCATCTTTTGTTTTATAATTAACCAAATCTTGTCTTAAAATTCTTCCGCAAATATTATGGAAAGTTCCAACCCACATACGCTTTACAACATTTTCGCCCAAATAATTAGACAAACGTGCTTGCATTTCTTTTGCGGCTTTATTTGTAAAAGTTACAGCTAAAACCTCATTTGGGCTTGCGCCATTTGAAACAAGGTTAGCTATTCTTGATGTTAAAACTTTTGTTTTGCCTGAGCCTGCTCCTGCTAAAACCAAAATTGTTCCGTTTTTTTCTCTTACGGCTTTATCCTGTTCAGTATTCAAACCCTCTAAAAATGCTTGCATAGCGCTCCTTAATCCCTAGTATGTTGTTAGATATTTTCAAACTCGTGGAAATATGTTATAATTATAAACAACATTATATCGGAAAAATATTAATAAAGGAAAAATTTTAAAAAAATGGAAGAAAATTTAGAGAAAAATTTTGACGACAGCAATGACAAAAAACCGTCAATTATGGTTCCTGTTGGGGATTTAGACAGCGTTGATACTTCTAATAATGATGAAGTAGATGTATTATCTCAAGAACTTGCAACAATTAGACAAAGCGCTAAAAAAATTGCAATTATCGGTTCAAGAAACCTCACAATCACCCATCAACAAATTATTGAAACCTTGACTACAAGCCTTGTTATGCAAGGAAACACAATAATTACATCAGGCGGTTCATCAGGAACAAACGCAGCTGCTATCAGAGGGGCGCTTAAGGCTAATCCTGAAAAAATCAAAATTATTCTTCCACAAACAATCGGGCAACAACCTTCTGATGTTCAAGACCAATTAATTGGCGTTCCAAATATTGTTGAACATCCTGATAGAGCAATGATGACATTAGCTGACGCTTCTCGCATTTGCAATCGAGAAATTATTTCTCAATGTCAACAAGTTATCTGCTTTTTGTCGCATTCTTCAAATACATTGTTAAAAGCAATCGAATTTGCAGAAGAATCTCACAAGGTTGTTACAGTATTCTACTTAGATTAAGAAACAAAATTTATAATTAAAGCGCCTGAATTGGCGCTTTTTTAATATCAAAATTAAAATAAAAAAAACTATTGTATAATAAGCATACAATAGGTTCTAATAAGGATGACAATAAAGTTATATGGTGTGTATTTATATAAATTTGTTTTAATTTCTTTTTTGTTTTTGTCTTTTGACATTTTAGTAATCGTGCCACCAAAGAAAAATCTTTAACAATTATTTTAAAATCTCATACATTTGATGTATAATACTTTTATGAATTTAGTTGTTCAAATACCCTGTTATAATGAACAGGACAGTATTACAGAGGTTTTAAGTTCTATTCCAAAAAAAATTAAAGGAATAGATAATATTGAAATTGTTGTGCTTGATGATGGAAGCGAGGATAAAACTTCTGAAATTGCTCAAGATTTTGGCGCAAAAATTATTAAATTAAATAAAAATTATGGTTTATCTAATATTTTTAAAGTCGGGCTGGATAAAGCGCTTGAGCTTAGGGCGGATGTTGTTGTTAATATTGATGGGGATAACCAGTATAAAGCGACTGATATTGAAAAATTAATTCAACCTATTTTAGATAAAAAAGCAGATATAGTGATAGGAACACGTCCTATTGATGATATTAAAACGTTTTCTAAAACAAAAAAAATCTTACAAAAATTCGGCTCGTTTGTTGTAAAAATATTTTCTTCAACCGACGTTAAAGACGCAGCGAGCGGTTTTCGAGCATATTCAAGAGAAGCAATTTTAAAATTAAATGTTTTTAATAATTTCACTTATACAATCGAAACAATCATTCAAGCAAGTTTTAAAAATTTGAAAATTGAAAATGTTGATATAGGTGTAAATCCGCAACATAACCGCAAATCAAAGCTTTTTAAGAATAATTTTGACTATATTTTCAAACAAGCAAAAAACCTAATTCGATTTTTTATAATATATAAACCTGAAAAATTTTTCGTCTTTCTTGCTAATATTTTCTTATTTTCAGGAACAATTTTAGGATTAAGATTTTTATATTATTTTATCTTTATTAAAGGCACAGGACACGTCCAATCCTTGATTTTATGCGCAATTATACTGATTTTATCATTTATTTGTTATATGTTGGCAATTATCGGAGATTTATTTTCAATCAACCGAAAACTGTTAGAGGATGTGCAATACAGGCTTAAAAACAAATAAAAAGTTTTTATGATAAAATAATTAAGCCGAAAGGAAAATTAATGAATAATCAAAAAATTTTAGATAAAATTGAAAAATTAAAAACCGCAAAACTCCTTATTATTGGCGATTTTGCGCTGGATGAAATGGTGTATGGGTCAACACAGAGAATTTCTCGTGAAGCTCCTGTTTTAATTTTAGAGCATTATGACACCAAAAAAATCTTGGGCGCTGCTTCAAATGCCGCTCATAACGTTTCAAGGTTAAACGAAGGAAAAGCAGGCGCAATCGGGGTTTATGGTGATGATTATTATGGAGGAAAACTGCTTGAACTTTTAGAAGAAAAAGGAATAGATACCTCTTTAATGATTAAAGATAAAGCAAGAAAAACCACTACAAAAACAAGAATTTCAGGCTCTTGTAATCAAAGCATTACTCAACAAATCGTTAGAATTGATAGACAAACAACAACCCCATTATCCTCTGAAACCGAGGAAAAAGCGATTAAAAACATCAAAAAAGCAATTAAAGATTATGACGGAATTATTTTATCAGACTATCATTTAGGCTTTTTAACCCAAAATATCGTTAATTGCGCAATAACAGAAGCTAAAAAACACAATAAAATTATTGTTGCAGATATTCAAAAAGATATGGAAAAATATAAGGGTGTGACTGCGATTACGCCTAATCAACCGGATAGCGAAAAACAAGTCGGATTTTTTATTAAAAACGAAGAAGATTTGGCTAAAGCCGGAAATATTCTTTTAAATTCGCTTGAACTTGAAAAAGTGCTATTAACTCGTGGAGAAAACGGCATGGCGCTTTTTGAAAAAGAAAATAATGAAGTTATATTTAATCAAGTTCCTGCGTTTAACAAAAAAGAAGTTTTTGATGTAACAGGGGCTGGAGATACCGTTGTTGCAACGTTTACACTTGGATTATGCGCAGGATTAAGCGCAAAAGACGCTATGTATCTTGGAAACTTGGCTGCAAGTATTGTAATTCGATACTTTGGCTGTCATACAATTACAACAGAAGATTTAAAAAATGAAATTTTAAACAACAATAGAATATAAAGGAGAAAATATGAATTTTCTTAAAAAACTAAGACCATTCGATTATCTAATTATTTTGATTGTAATTTTTGGGCTAATCATAGGAACAATGACCTTTTTAGGCAAACGCTCAACATCTTCTAATCAAATCGAAACAACAACAAATATCGAAATGGAAGTATATTTAAAAGGTGTAACAGTAACGTCAAATGAAGCGCTATTCAAGCCAAACGACGAAACATTCATCACAATCAGAAACGTTCCGTACACAAAATTAAAAATTAAAGACGTTAAATTTAACAAAAGAAAGATTATGTTACCTGCGCTTAACTCTAAAAAGCCATATATCGTAGTTAACGACGAATCTATGCCAAATCAATATGATTATTTAGTTAAAGTTGTTGATGAAGCAAAAATAACAAAAGATGGAGATGCCGTTGTTGGCGGAAACAAAATCAAAATTGGGCTTCCAATCACTTTAGAGGGCGCAAAATATAAATTAAACGGCATTATTTCAAACATAATAATCAGCCCAAAACCAACAAATACTAACCACGAAGACCTAGACAAACATACGAAATTAATCAACCAAGATGTTCAATAATATTAAAAATTTTGTTAACAACAGCTTTTTTATGGAAAACATTGATAATATTGCATATCTGACTTTGCTTGCAATGTTAGTGAGTGCTACGATGTTTTCAAGCGAAATTATGGGATTATTTGCCCTTTTGTTTTCTTTTTTAATCGGTTTTAAACTTATTTTTAACTATGAAAAACCAATTATAAGAAACTATCATAAGGCATTATTTATCTTCTTTTTGCTTGTAACAGTAAGCCTTTTAGGCTCAACATTATTTTCTTTAAGTTTCCATGGCTATATTAAAACTCTAATTTATATATTATTTTTCTATAGCGCAAGCGTGTTTTTTCAAGGTAACAAAAAGAAAATTATTCCAACAATTCTTTTTGTAATTTTATTAATGAACATCGAAAGCGTTGTTGCAATTATTCAAAATTCATCAGGAATTAATGAAATTTCAGGTTGGCAAGATACCTCCAACATTAACCCTGAAGAAGTTGTTTCAAGGGCTTATGGAACACTTCAGCCATATAATCCTAATTTACTTGCAGGTTATTTATTGTGCGGATTATCAAATTTCATTTTTATGATTTTGTTTTTCTTAAACAAACAAAAAAGAAAACCTGCTTTAATATTTTTAGGTTTATTTTTAATCAATTTAATTGCAATAATCGACACGGGCTGTCGTGGGGCATATTTAGGCTTTATGCTATTTTTCCCAGCATTATTTTTAGCAATTATTTATTATGTTCAAAAAAAATTCGGCGGACTTAAAAATATCAAAAAAAGATATAAAAATATAACTTTGGCTGGAATTGTTGGAGTTTTATTCTTTATTTTTTCAAATCCTGCTTTAATTAAAAGATTTCAAAGCATTTTAGCTTTTAGAAACGATAGCTCTATTTCTTTTAGAATAAACGTCTATGAATCAGTTTATAGAATGTTTTTAGACAATCCAATCCTTGGAATTGGGGTTGGAAACCAAAACTTTAGAGAAATTTATGGGCTATATATGAAAACAGGTTTTGACGCTTTGGGTTCATACTGTGTTCCTCTTGAAATAGCGGTTGAAAGCGGAATTTTCGCTCTGATTAGCTTTATTATATTTTTAATTTTGGTTATTAAATATTGCTTAAATATTTGCTTAAATAAAACCGACAACATTTCTAAAATCCTTTGTCTTTCAGTTATACTTATGATTTTAGCAACAATGGGTCACGGATTATTTGATACTATTTGGTTTAGACCCCAAGTGCAACTGTTGTTTTGGACAAATATAGCAATGTTAAGCGCAAAAAATGAAAGTGATTAGTTAACATTTATCAACATTCTCTTGATTTTTTTTCTTGATTTTATATTATTAAATTAACAATACCAATGAAAGGATGAAAAAATGTCTAAATTTTGCGAAATCTGTGGTAAATCATCACTAAAAGCAGCTAAGATTTCGTTTTCTCATAAACAAAATGTACATAGACAATTGCCAAACTTACAATCAGTTAAAGTTAGACTAGCTAACGGAACTGTTAAAAAGATGAATGTATGTACATCTTGTATTAAAGCAGGAAACTTTACAAAAGCTTAGTAAAAATTCTTTAAACAGAACTTTTAAAAACATTTAAGGCGGTTAGATTATTATATCAATCCGCCTTTTAAAATATAAGTTGGAGAAAAATTTTGAAAATAGGAATTTATTTAGGGGATATAATTAAACCATATTCCGTTGGGGGATTGACTTTTGAGCTTTCATTCGTTGAAGAACTTTTAAAACAAAACACAACCCATGAATTTGTTTTCTATTATTTTGGCGAAAAAGACGTTTTTAAAAACAGAGAAAATTTTAAATTTGTAAATCTGCACTATTACAATAAACCCGAAATTTCTTTCTCGCCTTTTTGCATAAAAAGCTATAAAACTCCGATTTTTTCCTTGAATTATATTCTTAAAAGAGATTGCATAAATTCGATGTGTTTTTTAGTTCCATATCTTCACGAACACATCGAAATACCTTATTTTGCAGTTATTAGAGATGTTGCGCACAGAATTTTACCTCATTTTCCAGAGTTTAGTTCAAATCGAGTTGTAATGAAAATGGAAAAGAAATTAAATCTGTTTTTAACTTTCGCTTCTAAAATTATAACTTGCAACAACACGGCAAAAAACGACATAAGAACGCTCTATGACGTTATATCCGAAAATATTACAACAATTCCTTTGTCTTATCCAAATTGGATTGAAAAAGTTAAAGGAGATGGCAGGGTTTTAGATAGGAACGATTTATCCAAAAACAGCTATATCCTTTATCCTGCGCAATTTTGGACGCATAAAAACCATATTCGCCTTGTACTCGCAAGCCAAATTATGAAAGAGCAAAATATCAACCTTAAAATAGTGTTCACAGGGCTCGATAGGGGAAATAGGAAATATCTTGAAAACGAGATTGAAGAGCTCGGTTTAGAAGATAGTATTGTATTTTTAAATTATGTTTCGCAAGATGAACTGGCGACTTTATATAAAAATGCTTTTGCTATGGTTTATCCTTGTTTAGCTGGTCCTGATAGCATTGTAGCGCTTGAAGCGCTGTATTTTGATTGTCCTGTTTTAATTTCAAACCATCTTGGGTATCATCAACAACTCAAAAAATCAGCCATATATTTTAACCCGTTGGATGAGGGCGATATTGTTGAAAAAATCTTACTTTTAAATGACCCTGCCATTAGAGATGATGTTATTTCAAACGGTCAAATATTAATCAGAGAGCACACGAGCAAACATTATATTGATAAATTTTTAAATATATTGGATAATTTTTATCTAACAAGACAATGTTGGTCACTTGAAGAAAGTTACAGCGGAAAATGATATTTTTTTTGATAGGATTAGTGTTAATTTTAATAGCTTTAATAATTTCGGTTTTAGTTTTTTGTTTTATAAAAATAAGAAAACAAAGAATCGACTATAGCGCTTTAATTGTTGAAGAAGCGCTTTCTGAAACCGATATTGTTCCAAAAGAAATGATTAAGGTTAATAAACATCTTATTCTTGTTTTAAACAAAAAAGAAACGAAACTTGTTGCAATTAAAAACTTTAATCCAAAGCAGCCAACGGGTTTTGAGCTTGTTGAAATTCCCATAAGGTCAATAAAAAGCATTGAAAAAATCGCTTCAAGCATTGTTTTAAAATATAAATGGCAAGGGGAAGAAAATTCGCTTGTAATTAACCCGATTAACAAACAAATAATCAATTTTATTCACAAAATTTTTGAAAAAACCTGTTTAAGCATAATTCAAACCAACGTTAGAGAATATGATTTCGATTTTTGTTCGGCTTCAGATTTTGAATGCACTTATCTTTGGGCATATTCAAAGGCTAAAGCGGTTTTTGCTTGTTTGGATTTAAAAAACAAATTTCAAACCGCATATTTTAAATTTACAAAAGTAAACGCTACGATAGACACAAAATATAATTATCTTGAAATTCCTTATAAAGGAATGATGCAGCAGCTTTTTGTGTATAATCAAGACTTCTTAAATACACTATTAGAAAGCGTTTTAGATTATATCAAAGAAAAAGCCATAACAATTCTTCCAAATAAATTTTACTATGATAAATATTTGAATATTGTATACCTAACAAATGGTCTAACATCGTATGTTAGCGTGCTTTTAAACGAAGTTGAAGAAGTTTATTATTCAAAAAATAAGATATATTTCACAGTAAAAAATTCAGACAGAATTATTAATTTCTTGTGCGACGAGGATTATATTCAAGAATTTAGCGAATTTATAATCGGCTACAATTTAAGACAATTAGCGATAAATTTCAACTATAAATCAGATAAATTAATCAACACAACCCACAACACAAAACTAATCGTGGATTATTCAAGATATAGAATTATATATTGCGCAAATGTTGATACATTGTCTAAATTCAGCTATATCGTGCTTTCTTTTAGCAACATCAGAGAAGCAAGGGTTGAGGGCAAAAACAAAACCCCATTTATTAGAATAATCACAAACAGAAACGAAGCAATAGACATTTCCTGCAATAAATATGAAATTGCAGCATATTCAGCCGGTTTAATTAACAAAATTAAAACTCAAAGATTTTTAACTTAAATGATTTAAAACAACTTCTGAAACATAGCTTAAGCTGTCTTTAATTCCGATATTTTCGCCTTTTCTATTCTTTGAATAGCATAAATACGGAACCATTTCTCTTGTGTGGTCTGTTCCTCTAAATGTTGGGTCGCAGCCGTGGTCAGCTGTGATTATTAAAATATCATCATCGGTCATATTTTCAATCATTTTTGGAATATAGCTATCTATTTCTTCAATAGCGTTTTTATAACCAACTGGGTCACGTCTGTGACCATATAACATATCTGTATCAACAAGATTAACGAAAATAAAATCAGAAGTTGAATTTTTAATTGCTTCAACTGTTTTATTTAGCCCGTCTGTATTGCCTTTTGTTAGGACTTTCTCACTAACTCCGCTTCCAACAAAAATATCATAAATTTTGCCTATTCCAAGAACTTTTTTTCCTTGTTTTTCTAAGATGTTTAAGGTTGTATCTTTGGGCGGAACAACAGAATAATCATGGCGCAAACCCCCTATTCTTGTTGGTTTTCCGTCAATTATTTGATATGGACGAGCAATAACACGAGAAACGCCGCAATTCATTTCATCTAAGATATTTCTTGCAATTTTGCACCACCAATACAACACCTCAACCGGAATTAAATCAATATCAAGTGCAACTTGAAAAACGCTGTCAGCAGAAGTGTAGATGATTGGATATTTTGTTTTTTGATGTTCTTCGTTTAATTCTTCAATAATTTTTGTGCCTGAAGCAGGGTAATTGCCCAAAATTCCTTTACATCTTGTTCTTTTGATAAATTCATTTATAACTTCATCATCAAACTTTTGATATGTCTTAAAAGGCACATCCAACAACAAATTCATCATTTCCCAATGCCCTGTTGTTGTGTCTTTGCCTTTTGAACCGAGCTTTAATATGCCATAGTCTGCTGTTGGGTTTTGAACTTTTTTAACACCTTTAATGTCAATAATGTTTCCAAAGCCCATCTCTTCAAGGTTTTTAACGTTTAAGCCGCCAGTCGCTTCAGCCAAGTTTTTAAGGGTATTACAAGAACTATCGTCATTATAATCCTTAGCGTCAGCCATTGCGCCACAACCCATTGAATCAACTACGATTACTATTGCTCTTTTTTTAGACATAAAAACATCCTTTTTATTATATTTTAGACAAAAGTTCTTCTTCTTTTTTGCGTTGTTTCATAATTTTAGCTCGTTTATTACGATACAACATATCGCAAAAAGCCTCAAGACGAGTAATAAAGCCTGCTTCGCCCGTATGTTCATCTATTGTTAAATTTAAAAGAGGTTTGTTGAAATTTTTTGCTTTTCTTTTAATATCTTCAACCATTAAACTATCAGGTCCGCAACCAAACGCAGTAAGAGTAATAACTCCGTCGATTTTATCATCTTGGAAATAGTGTCCAGCACAACCTGTCATTTCGTGTTGATTTGCCCAATATAAAGTTGAATTTAAGCAATTCATTCCGCCTTTTAACTGTTCAAGCGTTAATTGATAAGCGTTAAACACTCTAACATTCATTTTTTCAAGCTTTTTAGTTATATCCATACAAGAGTGTTTGTCATAAATATTATAACCATGCCCGATAAGCGCAACGGAAATTGGCTTTTCTTCTTGTTTTGGAGGAATTATAACCTTGCCTTCTTTGGCATATTTAAGCGCTTCATCAAAACTTAAGTTATTCTGAACCATAACATTGAAGTTATTTTGAACAACAAAACCAGCGTTTTGCGCCTCTTTAATGGTTTCCACATCGGTTATATTATAATAGCCTGCGATTTCTTTTAGAAAATCGATTAAATTATTATTTTTTTCAGATTTATCTAAAGTTGCTTCAATAATTCTAAAATCACCTTTTACAACATTTCTGATTAAGTCGGGAAGCCCTCTGATTTTAGAGCAGTTATAGATTTTTGGAGCAATTGATTGAATAGATGGAACGAAAATATTTTTAACTCCTTGATCAATCAAATTTAAAACATGACCAACATAAACTTTAATTGGTAGGCATGTTTCAGTTACAACAAGGCTTGCGCCGTCTGCTACTGTTTTTTTGGTTGTCGGTTGAGATAAAACTATTTTAATTCCCAATTTGTTTAAAAATCCAAACCAAAACGGGAAATAGTTGTAATAGCTCATTGCTCTAGGTATTCCGATTATTTTTTCTTCACTCATTTTTACACCACTTTTATATTAAATATTTAGTCTTTTATATAATTTTACATCAAATATAATTAAAATATTACCTAAATTATTAATTATTCTTAACTTTTAAAGATTTTTTTAACAATTTTTAGTTTTCTTTTGTTTTATTATAGTATAAGTTAACTTAGGAAAATTATGTCATATCAATATATTAACCCTTATTTTATCCCTAAAGAATATCCAATAATCAACTATAATGGGCAAAATCAGCAACAACCCATTCAAAATTATGCTATTACAAACCCTTATCAAGCAAGTTTTTATAATCAACAATTAATTTATCCGTATAATAATCCAACTTTTCAGCCAAATGTAAATCAAAAATATGTATCATTAGGAAGTGTAAAATCGCCAAATAATGATGATATTTACCTTTATCAGCTTAAAAATGGGCATACTGTTGCGCTTATGCCCAAACAAAATGTTGGAACAATTGTTAAAACTTTCCTAAACGCAGGCTCAATGAACGAAAGCGACGAGCTTAGAGGAATTAGCCACACAATTGAACACATGTTATTTAAAGGCTCATCTAAATTAGCTGATGGCGACGTTTTCCGCTTAACAGGAAAAATGGGGGCTTCAACAAACGCTTCAACAGACTACGCTCAAACTGATTATTACATCACAGCTCCTTATATGTCGGATGAAAATTTCGACAAAACAATCGAAATTCAAGGGGATATGATTTCTTATCCAACATTTAGCTATGAAGCTCTTGAATCTGAAAAAGGACCTATTGTTTCAGAAATTTCAATGCGTGGAGATTATATTGAAACAGCAGCGCTTGATGATGTTGTAAGAAATTTATTCCAAATCGATTCTTCTTCGTATGACGTTGTTTCAGGCTCTTATGAAACCGTTATGGGCTTAAAAACCGACGATTTAAAGAACCATCATAAAAAATATTATGCACCGTCTGAAGTTTATACTGTTGTTGTTGGGGATTTTGACCCAAATCAAGCAATGGAAACCATTTCAAACAACTTTAATCTTCCAACTAAATCTCAACAAGAGCTGGATGATAGACATATCGAAGAATTAAAACCAATCGAAACATCTGTTAGAGAAGACCTTAAGAATAATAGAATTTATCAATCTCAAATATATATGGCTTTTACAGGCCCTAAAGCGCAAAATGGCAAAGATTTTGTGATTTTAGATATGATTAAATATTATCTTGGAAGTTGTTCAACTTCACCTCTTAAAAAAACTATAGAAAAATTGGACGGCAGTTTTGATATGTCTTCTCAAAAAGTCGGCTTAAAACAAACCGACCCTTACGCTTTGATTAATATGTTAGAAGTTAATCCGCAAGACGAACAAAAAGCAATTGACGCTTTTTATGATGCTGTTATCGCTCTTCAAAGCGGAAAAATAACGGACGAAGAAATTTCAATCTTGAAAACAAATGCGGAAAAATCAATGCAATTTAGCGAATGCGAATGCGAAGATTTATGCAATATTATAGGCAAAGGCTTGATGAATGGAACTCTTGAAAGTTTTTCAAATTATAAAGAAATTCTTCAATCCATTACAAGAGAAGACATCCAAGACTTTATGCAAAGATGTTTTGACTTAAATAAGGTTTCTATGGTGGTTGTTCATCCAAAAGATGTTACAAATGAACAAATTAAATCAAACTATGAAGCTTCTAAATATTCCGCTCAAAATGCAGCGAAAATTAAGAATAGTCAAATTTCTTTCTGTGGTTCAATGCCAAAACTTTCAACCGAAGATATTTTAGAATATGACCTTAAAAATAATACTCACATGATTTTGAATAATTCAAATGCTTCTGATTTATGTTGTTTTGAATGGAAAGTTAATACTCCGCCAATTAAGCCCAAAAACCCTAATATTCCTGCGGTTTTAGCTTATATGTTTCAAAAAGGTACAAACTATCTAAATCAAGACGAATTAGAACTCTACGAAGAATTAAACGGAATAGTGGCTAATGTTGGGGTTAATGGTCGTTCGATTGATATTGTTGCAAGTTGTTTACCTAAAAATGCCGCTCAAACAATGGCTTTATTAAACGAATTAATGTATAACCCAAAACTAACTCAACAAGATTTGGATGATGCTAAAAGAAATATCAAAATTCAATTAAAATCAAGCAACAAAGACGCCGATTCAAACTTATTAGATAAATTATACCCAGGGTTCTTCCCAACTGATAGCGCTAAATTAAAAGCACTTGATGAGTTAACTTTAGATGATATTAAAGAATTTTATTCTCAACTTTTAAATTCTGCAACATCTAATTTTACAGCGGTTATGCCAACAAAAAAATATCCGTTCTTAGCGCCGACTGTTTTTGAATTTCAAAACAATACTCAACAAGTAACTTTCAAAAAAAGCATAAATAAACCATCTCAATTGTTTCAACCAAACGCAACGCCAAGCGTTATCTATGATACAGACACAGTTAAGCAAGCCCAAATTTATAAATCATATCAATTCCCTTGGAGCGGAAATGTTTATGACGAAGCAAAATTTGAACTTTTAAATGAAGTTTTGGGCGGTTCTGCTAATGCTCGTTTGTTTGCCGATTTAAGAGAAAAACAACAACTTGCATATAGCGTATATTCAGATATTAATTCTTTTGAAAATACGGGAATTTTAACCCTAGGCATTAAAACCACAACAGACAATAAAGATAGTGGCGAACAATCTTATGATAATGTTCAAAAATCTCTTGAGGGCTTCAAAAAACACACAGATAAATTATGCTCTGAATTAATCACTGATGAAGAGCTTGAAAGCGCAAAAACAACCCTTAAACAAACTTTAATAAGACAATTCCAACATCCCGTTTATTCAATGGATTTGCTTTCAATGAGCGCCAATGAGCCTTTAGGAATTAAAAGAATTGATAAATATGTTGAAGCGCTCGATAGCGTAACAAAAGAAGATATTATGCAAGCGGCTCAATTTATTTTCGCCCAAAAGCCTGTTGTTTCAATTGTTGCAAGCGAAGATACAATTAAATCTCAAATGAATTATTTAAAAACTCAAGGCGAAATACATCACGCTTAAAAACTGTTTTTTTGCTAATATAGCTATATGATTAACTATCTTGAAAATAATAGGATTTTTAAGCTGATTTTAGGCGCAGGCAATTCTAATTACGAAGAAATTACAAAACTAATTGCTTTATATTCTTCTGTCGGCTGTAGATTTTTTGATATTGAAGCAAGTCTTGAAGCGCTTGAGGCTTATAAAAAAGGTATAAAAAATTGTAAAGATGATTGTTTTGTTTGCATTAGCGTTGGGGCAAATCAAGACCCGCATTTAACAAAATGCAAGATAGATGTTGAAAAATGCGCTAAATGCAAAAAATGTGAAAATATTTGTTTGCAAAATGCTCTTAATAATTGTTCGATAGATGAAACAAAATGTATAGGCTGTAAAAAATGTAAGAATATATGCCAAAACGACGCTATTGTTGAATATCAAAAAATTAAAAAATGGGAAGAATTTTTACCCGAATTATTCGACAAAGTCGACTGCATAGAATTTCACATGATTTCAGATAATATTGATGAAATTGACGAAAAATGGAACTACTTATGCTCAAATTTTAAAGGAATTTTAAGCATTTGCACAGATAGAAGTAAATTATCCGACGAAAATTTAATTAAACAATTAAAAAAAATGATTAAAGTTGCAAACAGAAAAATCATAATCCAAGCAGACGGAAACCCAATGACGGGCGGAAAAGACGACTATTTAACAACTCTTCAAGCAATTGCAACAGCAGACATCATAAACAAAAACAATATAGATTGCTTCTTAATTATGTCGGGCGGAACAAATTCAAAAACCTCTGAACTTGCTTCTCTAATCGGGGTTAAAAATAATGGCGTTGCAATTGGCTCTTTTGCAAGAAAAATAGTTAAAGAATATGCTTCTTGCTCGGATTTTCTTTTAAATAAAGAAAAATTTGCCCTTGCTTCTAAAATCGCAAAATCTTTAATTGATAAAATTTAGCAATTTTTTATATTTTTGTGTTTTTATTAACATAAGGCGCTAAAAAAAAGGAAAAGTAATGAACGTATCAAAAATTTTTAATTTATCTTTTAAATCGACAAAACCTTCGGTTAATAATTATAGAACAAAGCCATATCCTGCTGATAGCTTTACAAAAACAAGCTTTAAGGGAAATATTCAAGAAAATGATTTTATTAAATGGGCAAATGAAAACGGTTTTTCAGATAATTTAGAACAAGCTTTAAACCCTCAAAACAAGCTTGGTTCAGGTTTTTCGCACACAGTATACAATATAGAAAATAATTCAGATTATGTTTTAAGAACTCCAACATATTTTGATAATAAAACCTATGACCTTTCAAAAGCTGAAATTATTGATGATGAGGATAAAAACCTTGATATTAATATAGGTCAGCCCGTTGCAAAAATAAGAATTCCGCAAAAAGGAATGGATGGTATTTTTGTTGATTTTGAAATATTAAAAAAACAAAAAGGCGAGTCAATTGGTGTGCCTCCAGCTGAAGTTTTAGCTCAAAAACCAGATGCAGCGCCTTATGAAGCAAAAGAAAGAAAAGAACATTACGCTAAAATGCTCTCTAAACTGGCTTCAGCTCCGCAAGAAAGCTATGACACATTAATTGAAGAATATCAAAAAGCAACAAAAGCAGGCTATAAATTTGATTATCTAAATTCAAATAATGTTCTTTTTGATGACGAAAATCAAAAATTTAATTTTATAGATATGGAAAAAGGCGAGGCTTCGGAGCGATATGACGCATTGTTGTATGCTATTTCTAATATTTCATACTTCAATACTTATACTGGCGAATATCCAAAAGAATTTGAAGTTTCACAAGAAGAAAAACAACAAGCTCAAAACGACACAGCTGTTGTAATTAAGAAATTTACAAGTGCAATGCAAAAAGCAGGGGTTAAGTTCGATAAAAACGATATAACATACGAATTTAACACATGTTTATCGACTATGCCATTTATGTTGTTTGCTCTAAAAGAAACAAGAAATATTGACGTTTGGCAAGCTTTTGAGCGCCTTGGCGTTGCTTAAATTATAATTTTAACATTCTTTCAATACATTCTGTTGCTTTTTGAGCCACAGAAGGGTCGATTGTGATTTCGTTTTGCTCTGTTAAAAGCGTTTCATAGATGTTTTCTAAATTATTTTTCTTCATGTTTGGACAAACAATATTTTCATTGATTAAAGTGAATGTTTTATTCCAATTTTCTTTTTTAGAATCACGATTTAGCCTATCTACAACACCTTTTTCGGTTGCGATTACAAATTCTTTTTTATCGGATTTTTTAGCAAATTCCATTATTTCTTTTGTTGAACCAACAAAATCAGCCAATTTTGCAACTTCTTGATGACATTCAGGATGTGCTAATATCAAAGCGTTTGGATGATTTTTGCGAGCAAGTTCCATATCTTGAATTCTAATTCTAAGATGAGTCGGGCAAAAACCGTTAAATGTTATAACTTCAACCTCTGGAAGTTTAGATTGAACATAAGTTCCCAAATACGTATCAGGAACAAAAAGAATTTTCTTTGCGCCAAGCTCTCTAACCACTTTTACAGCATTTGAAGATGTACAGCAAATGTCGCAATGAGCCTTAACTTCGGCGGTTGAGTTAATATAGCAAACCACAGGGATGTTTGGATGTTGATTTTTAAAGATTTTTAAATTCTCAACATCAATCATATCCGCCATAATGCAGCCAGAGTTCATATTTGGAAGCAAAACTTTTTTGTTTGGAGATAATAATTTAGCACTTTGCGCCATAAAATATACACCCGCAAATAGGATTATATCAGCATTTGTTTTGCTTGCTTGTTGGCTTAAATATAGGCTATCACCAACAAAATCAGATACTTCATCTATTTCCACATTTTGATAACAATGCGTTAAAATTATTGCGTTTTTTTCTTTTTTTAATTTATTTATTTCTTGAATTAAATCCATAATGCTTCAAAATCCTGCTAATTTATAATTGAGCTATTGTCTTATTTAACTACAAGGATAGTGATGAGTCAATATTTCAACATTTTATTTATTTATTTTTTAAAAAAACTTATATATAATATTTTTATTATGAAAAAACTTATTATATTTTTTACAATTTTACTTTCTGTTCAAGCTTTTGCAATAGATGAAAACACCAATAATTTAAAGGTTTTGAGGGTTTTAAAAGACAATTCACCTCTAAGAAGCCTTTCAAATAATGACGCTAATCGCTTGACTCATCTTTATAAAGATACGATTTTGTATTCAGACTCTGAAAAAGCAGGATTTTATAGGATAAAGCTTGGGGATGATAATTTTGTTTGGATAAATAAGAAATTAGCTGAAAATATTGAATTTAACAAAGAAAATATAGCAGAAATTTCAAAAATTGATTTTAAAGAAACAAAAGAAAAATATTTAATTAAACTATACGCCAAAACCCTTTTCCCATACGTGTTTAAGGAAAATGATAATTCGCTGAATTTAGAGTTATATAACTATAACTATAGCAAAAATGAGCCGATTTTGAACAATAATATTCAATTTTTAAAAGAAGGCAATAAAATTAATTTTATTTATAATTCCTCTAAACCCCTTTTTGGATACGACATTTCGCCCAAAAAATACGGATATTTAATCGAAATTAAAAAAAGTCCGATTTTAAACAAAAAGAAAGATTTAAAAAACATCAAAATCACGCTGGACGCAGGTCATGGCGGAGCTGAAAGCGGAGTTTGCGCTAATAATTTAAAAGAAAAAGATATCAATCTTCAAATAACCAAAAAATTAAAAAAAGACTTTAAAAAAGCAGGCGCAAAGGTTTATCTGACAAGGAAATGGGATAAAACTGTCGAAATTTATTCAAGGGTTGATTTTGCCAAAAAGAAAAATTCCGATATTTTGTTGAGCATTCATCAAAATTCTCTTCCAAATTGGAAAGATGTAATAAAAAAGCACGGTGTTGGAACATATTACTATCACAATCAGTCAAAAGCCTTGGCTCAAGCGCTAAAAGATGATTTAGTCAAAGCGACGAATTTTAAAGATGATAACATCAATCTTCGCTCTTTTGTCCTAACTCGCCCAACAAGCGAATTATCCGTTTTGGTTGAATGCGGATATTTAATTAAAGAAGAAGAAGCCGAAAAATTAAAAGACAGTGAATTTCAAAAGATTATTTCAAAAACGATTGTTGAAAGCGTGAAAAATTATTTATATAATACATACTAAAAAAAGCCCCAATCGCGGGGCTTTTAGATTTATTTAATTAGCCGACTCTATTTAATGTTGAGCCATATTCAATATCAGCGTCTTTTTGAGTATAAACACCATCATCATTTGATAAGATTTCGGCATATCTGTCAAGTTTTCTTGTTAGCTCGCTTGCTTGTCCGTTGTTTTTAGCTTTAATAGCTTTTGAAATAGCGTCCGGCAAGTTTAAACCTTTTCCTCTGGTTAAATTTTGATGATATTCTTGTTCATAGTTTGAATTAATTCTATATGACCAGTTTTCGCTGCTGATTACGTTTGGAGTATTAATTCTTCTTTCTGAACCTAAAATATCAGGAAGAGTGATAAATTGTTTTTTAGTTGTGAATAATTCAGCAAACATTGCTTTTAAACGTGCTTTTGGAGATTCAAGTTCGCCTCTGTTTAATTTCAAATCGCTTGCCAACAAACCTGCTCTATCACGACCTTGAGTTGCTTGTTCAACAGCCGAATTATCATCATGAGTTCCAAGACCAATAATATAGCTTCCTGAAGCCATATTTTGATATTTTGCACTTTGCGGAGCTTTTTGTTCATAATATTTAACCCTGCCCCAGCCATCATTAGCGTAACGAGTGATGTGGATTAAGTTTGCACCTGTTTTTTTAGCATCATCCAAGCAATTCCAAGAATTTCCGCCCAATAATTCTAAAAATACTCTATCGTGCGCAACGCCTGCTTTATCGGCTTCATCCATAATAATATCTTGCAAAACAACGTTTCCGATATATTTTGTTTCAACGTGGTTGCCCTTATTTGCGTTATGAGTATATGGTTTTACTACAACAGGTTCCATCAATTGCCAAGCAGCGTCAACTCTAACGCCATCATAGCGTTTGAATGCCAGTTGGAATTTTTCTCTTAATAACTTAGCCGCAGGTCCTTCTGAACCATCAAAATTTTTCAATTTATTAAAATCAACAGCAGGCGACCAACAGTTATAATCGCTTGTAGAATCATCTTTTACGCCAAATTTATGTTCATTGAAGTTATGATAAAATGCGTCTTGATGTGCCCAAATATCTTTTTGAGAAAAACCGATAGGAATATCAGCATAAACTTTAATTCCTTTAGCATTAAAAGCTGCTTTTGCTTCTTGCGCTTGTTTATCGGCGATAAATTGAATAAATTCAGCATATTCAATAGCGTCTTTATGTTCTTGTTCTAGTCCTTTAATTATGTTTTGATTTGGATGAGCGGTTTTAAATAATTCTCTATCGTGGGCACTTTCCCATTTTGTGAAATCTCTTTCGCCACCATTTTTTTCTACTTCTGCTTCAAATAAAGCGTCCCTATATGCCCAAGGATTAGCCGCTTTAAATGCTTCAAAATCTTGTTTGATTGATGAAGTTTCAGGAATGCGTTTAAAGTTTGCATAAGCTGCTCTTAATAAGCTATCAAGCCCATCAGCAGAAAACATTGCACCATATTGAACGTTCGTATCATCTTCTTTTGAAGCACGGCTTACATATTTAGAATTTTCAATTTGTTCATCTGTTAAAAGATAGCCATAGTCAGGCGTTGTAAGCTTTGCAAGGTCAATATTTTGAGCACCATAAGAAAAATTTGTGCTATCATAAGGCGATTTATTGAAACCTGAAATTTCGCCTGCAGGAAGAGTTTGGATTGCTGAAATATTCGCAAAAGATTTTAATTTTTCAGCAACATCTTGAGCAGAATCAGAGTTTAAAGTTCCAATACCTGTATTAAATTTTGATGACAACATAGAAAAACTTGGAACAATAGCGATTGTTTCTTGTCTGTCGCCATATCCTAATCCCAGTTGCTCACTAACTTCTCTACTGTTTACTAATTTTTCCAAAGATTGCTTTTCAGCAGTCGTAAGCGCACCTTTAAAATTAACGTTGTTTAAAGCATTAACTATCATATATAAATTCCCTAACTGTACAACACATCTATATAATACACAAAAAGAAAAAATATTGCCAAAAATTTACAAAAAATTAAATAATTTTACCTATTTTTACAAAACCCTACTTGATTTTTAGGAATTTTTATAAGACAACATCATTCCCGCCCCAAATGGCAAAATTTGAGATTGATAATTATCATTATTAAACAAATTATTCACATAATCTTCAACTTTTTCATAATGAGATAGGATATTATCCGCCAATATCACCCCATTTGGCGCAATCATTTTATCCACAAGTTCAAAATATTTAATATATTCTTTTTTATTTGCATCTATAAAAATAAAATCAAACTTTTCTCTTTTATTTTGTTGAACTTCTTCAACTAAATCCTCTAAAACAACAACGGCAGAGCCGATTTTAGGTTCAACTTTTACATTTGGACAACAAACAGAAAAATTATATCTTGCAACCCTTTGTCTTTTTTCCCAAAATTCAATAGTAGTAAGCTTTCCGGAGGTTTTTTCTAAGGCTTTTAAAATCCAAATTCCGCTATAACCGTTTGAAGTTCCAATTTCCAAAACATTTTTAGCGTTTTTCATTTTGATTAAAGTATTTAAAAAATTAGCACATTCCCTATCTAAATTCCAAAACTCTTTTTGAGTTTTTTCCAATTCAGACAAGATTTTTTCCGTTTTTTCTTCAAAATAAATCGAATTTACTTTTTTAATATTTTCTTCTTTTTCAATACATTCCATAATTTTATAAATTTGTGCCTTTATCTAAAATGATTATATTTGCAACATCCATATAACTATCTTGTTTTTTCACAACTTTCATTGAATCAAGATTATAAATTAAATATGAACTTGAGTTAATTCCTGTTATCAAAAGGTTTTTGCCGTCCGGAACAAGCGTTATCTTAGAATAAAATCCATTTTTTGAAATTTGTTCTCTAGAGATAATTTTTTCTTGCTTGATGTCGTAAACATCCATATAGCCTTCTTTTGCGCACAAAATATACAATTTGTTATCGTATAAAATAGCGTCAATCGGCTTTTTATCAACATCTACAACTTTTAATTGCTTGTTTAAACCTTTATCAAAAATTTGAAGTTGGCTATCTGTTCTTGAAAGAGCATAAATATTAGCAATATCAGCTACAATTTTAGATGTGTTATACACTGTTCCCATCGGTTGAACAACAAAATCGCCACCCTCATTATTCGTCACGTTATAAACTTTCATTGTAAACTCATCATAAAAAGATATTCCCTTATCCTCTTGGCTATAAGCTAATATAGATGGTTTTTGGTCTAGTTTAATAACTTTTTTCAATTGCATTGAAGTTAAATCAACAGCATAAATTGCACTCGCATTTTTAGATGAAACATAAGCTATATTGTCTTTTTTGTCTAATACAACATCACTAGCGTTGGCCTCTAATGGGATTGTTGTAATAACTCTTTCATCAGCCAAACTGATTATTTCAACATTTTTTCCACTCCAATATAATACAAGAGCAACCTTGGATTTATCTGAAGTTATGATTTTTAAAGGCATTGAGGACAATTTAAGCTCATACAAAGGATTTTGCGATTTATTATCATAAACTTCAATAAATTTAGAATTTTTCGGATTTATATAGATTTTTTGGCTGTTAAGATAGTTACAAGGAATAAATTCATTTCTTTTAACAGTCGGATTGTAAATCGTTTTAGCTTTTTCTTTTTCATCAAGCGCAAGAGAATTATCCTCTTTTGTTGGGATTAAAATATCGCCAAGAGTAAGTTTCAAGCTTTCAGGAATTTTCAATCCAACAGGAGTCAATAAATCTTGCGGCATTAAACCAATTCTAACCTTAATAGGCAAATCGTCCTTTTTTGTTAGAGTATAGTTGCCTTTAGCGTCTTTTGTAACTTTCAAGAACGAATAACCGTTATTCAACAAAATAACTTCGGGCAAATCCTTAAAAGTTTTAGAAGCAGGATACGTATAATCAACCTTTATAACGTCCACTGTTGTTGTGCTTGGCGGATATAAAGGAATATACATAACATTGTTTTCAAGCGTTACAACACTATCAAATCTTTGTTGAGCATTAGGCAAAACGCTTTTAACATATTTCCAAACGTCATCGGGCAATTTTGAAGCAAAAACACTGTTAAACAACATCGTCAAAAGCGCTGTATATAATATTAAAGTCTTTTTTAGCTTCATTATTTTCTCCCTTTTATTTTCCTAATGCGGATTTCATTTTCCCAATTATACCATCTTTTTCCTTTTGTTTGGATAGTACAAAAAGTTCTCTATATAGCTTTTCTTCTTGGGATGATAATTTTCTTGGAATTTCTACTTTTATTGTTAAATAATGATTTCCTTTTTGGGTTTCGCTTCCTAAATATGGAACGCCATAGCCTTTTAGGGTTAATTTGTCGCCACTTTGAACTCCGCTTGGAATTTTTATTAAAGCTTCGCCATGGATTGTATTTACCCTAACTTCATCCCCCAAAGCGGCTTGTGGAGCAGAAATAGCGCATTCAGAGAATATATCAAAACCGTTTCTTTGAAATTCTTTAGATGGTTTAGTATGTATTACAACATAAAGGTCGCCTGCTCTTCCGCCGTTTTTGCCTGCATTTCCCTCGTTTGCAACACGCATTTTTGAACCATTTTCAACGCCGTGCGGAATTTTGATTGTGATTTTCTTTTCTTTTGGAACAGCTCCAACCCCATTACAAGCTTTGCAATATGCTTTTGGGTTTTTGCCTGTGCCGTGGCAATTTGGACAAGTTGTAACAGATGTAAATGAGCCTAGGATTGTTCTTTGGCTTTGTTGAATTTTGCCCATTCCTTTACAAACAGGACAAACAGTGTCTTTTGCGTCTTTATCCAAACCTGTTGAATTACATTTTTCACAAGGTTCAAGATGGTTGATTTTAATTTCTTTTTCTAAGCCAAAACAAGCTTCCAAAAAGTCGATTTGAATATCTAATCTAAGGTCATCCCCCTCAACAGGAGCGTTAGGATCAACCCTATATCCGCCGCCAAAGCCCGAAAAACCGCCGCCAAAGAACGAAGAAAATATATCTCCAAGGTCTATATCGCCCATATTGAATGAATTTGGGTTAAAACCTGCATTAGATAAGCCGTCTTCGCCGTATCTATCATATATTTGTCTTTTATTGTCGTCTGATAAAGTTTCATAAGCTTTACCAATTTCTTTAAATTTTTCTTCAGCGTCCGGCGCTTTATTAATATCCGGATGATATTGTCTTGCTTTTTGGCGAAATGCTTTTTTTAAGTCTTCTTTAGTTGCATTTTTTTCTACGCCTAATATTTCATAATAATCCATTGTAGGCAATTCTTTCTTCCTTTAAAATTGTTAATCTTCTTTTTTAACGGCAACTCCAACAAGAGCAGGTCTGATTACTTTATCTTGCAATTTATAACCTTTTTGCATAACAACCGCAACGCTGTCTGCGTCGTATTCGTCTGTTGGAATTTGGCTAATAGCCTCATGTTCATTAGGGTTGAACTCTTTTCCTAGGCATTCAATTTCTTCCATTCCAATTTTTTTAAGAGTTTCCAAAAATTGTTTATAAGCTACTTCATAGCTTTCTTTTACAACTTTAACATCTTCAATTTCTTTAAGATGTTCTTGCGCTCTATCAAATGTATCAAGAGTTGTAGCGATTTTTTTCAATAAATCGCAACAAGCATATTTAGATAATTCTTCTTTTTCTGTTGCTGTTCTTTTTCTAAAATTATCAAAATCTGCTGCAAGTCTTAAATATTTGTTATTTAATTCATCAAATTTTTGTTGAAGTTCATCATTTTTTTCAACATTTTCTTCTTGAACAGTTTCCTCTTGTTCAGCTGTTTTCTCTTGAACTTCTTCGTCTTTTACTTCTTTAATATCTTCATTTTCTTTATTTTCAACGTTATCTTCATGAAACGGATTTTTGTTATTTTCCATAATTTTCCCCCTAAAATAGAAAGTCATCTATTTATATTATAAAATGTGAATAAAAGTTGTCGAGTATACAATTATATTAATTACGTTTAATTTAAAATTAATCAACTTCTTCTTCGGATGTCGTTTCTTGTTGAGAATTTTGTTGTTGAACATTGTTTTGAGGATTTTCAACTTTAGGTTTTTCAACAGGCGCTTTATCAACAGGTTTAACCACTTCTTTAGCACCTTCTAAACGTAAATAATAAGAATCATCCCATCTAAGGTCAATATATTTGATTTTTTGTTGAATTTTTCTTGCTTCAGGAAGAATAGAGGCAATATATTTTGCTCTATTTAGGGAACTTTCGTTAATTTCGCCAAAACGAATTAAATATTCTTGAATCATTATATAAACGTCTTTTTCGTTTCTAATGTCAACATATTGAACCTCTTGAGAAGAATATGTTTCAATAGCTCGAACAGTGTTTAACAATAATTCAACTTTTTCTTTGTTCCAAACTTCATCAACCCCGTTTCTAACCCCGTAAGTTAAAAGTTTTTTAGCTTTAACCGAAGAATTAAAAGGCAAATAATCATGTTCAATCAAGACGCCGTCTGTCGTTAGGGCGGAATTTGGAACAGAATCAAGATTTGGCGCTAATAAAAACGCAGGAGTTCTTTCTTCAATTACAATATAAATTCTTGCAGGAAACCAATATCTTCTGATATATGCCTTTTTGACGGTTTGAAGTTGTTCGATATTTTTTTCTAATTCTGTCGTTCTCAATCTAAACATTTGAACATAATTAAGATTAGTTTGACGAATCATATCGTATATCTTATATTCAGATGTAATTCTATTTCCCCTAACCACAAAAACGCTTTTGTCCGCCGTTTGCAATTTAGCAGTCGGAATATACCATTGTGGAAGTTTCAGAATTGTATAACTAAGATAGATTAATCCAACTATCATAATTAAAGACAAAAACACACGAATGCTTTGCAAATGCCTGCGATTAGCATTAATCATCCTTTTAATTTTATTTACTTTTAATCTTCTTTTTTGATAAAGTAAACCCATTTATTAGTCCAATTCTGCTGTTTTCAAAATTAATTCTACTAACGAATTATAATCTATTCCCATAGCGTTTGCTTGAGCCGGAAGGTCAGATGTATCAGTCATTCCAGGGTTTGTGTTGATTTCAAGAACGTATGGAATATCATTAACCACAAGAAAATCAACACGGCTCACACCTTTGCAAGCACAAGCTTGATGAGATTTTATTGCAATTTCTTTAATTTTTTGGCTCATATTTTCGTCAAAATCCGCCGGCAAAATGAACTCTGTTAAGCCTTTTGTGTATTTTGCTTCATAATCATACCACTCTGTTTTAGTTTTAAAACCTAAAATCGGAGTTGCAAAAATTTCTCTTTCATTATTTTCGTTTAATCTTTCTAAAACGCCGACTGTAGCGGATTTCCCAACTAAATATTCTTCAATTAAAATCTCTTTATCACATTTTAGCGCTTCTTCCATCGCTTTATCCAATTCACTAGGCTCGTTAACCTTCGTCATACCGATACTTGAGCCTTCACAAGCAGGTTTGATTATAATTGGATAAGACAATTTTTCAACTTCTTTTTTATAGTTATCTTTTGTAACATTAACCGACTTAATCAACGGTATATCAAGGGTTGAAAGCACTTTTTTAGTCATAATTTTATCCATACAAATAGCGGAAGATTTAACGCCGCAACCTGAATATGGGATATTTAAAAATTCCAAAACCCCTTGAATACAGCCATCTTCGCCATATCTTCCGTGGAGAACATTAATTGCATATTCTATTTTATTTTCGGTCAAAACGCTTGCTATATCACGATTTACATCAACAAAAGTAACGTCTTTATATCCTAAATCAATTAATGCTTTAAAAACATTTTTTCCTGAACGCAAAGAAACTTCTCTTTCGTTGGATAAACCGCCGCATAATACAGCTATTTTAGAGTTTTTGGTTATTTTTTTAACATTATTTTCCATTTATTTTCTTCTTCCTCTGTCATTTTTCCAATATAGATTATTTCGGGCTCTAATTCAATATTAAATTTTTCTTTTACCCTTGAATAAATCTCAAACATTATATTTGTATAATCAATCGAATTAGCATTTCCCTTGTTTATTATGAAATTACAATGGTTTTCATAAATTTTGCAATTCGTTGTTTGATAACCTTTTAAGCCGCATTTATCAATCAAAGCGCCTGCTGAAAATTCTGAATTTTTAGGATTTTTAAACACAGAACCCGCATTTGGCATAGATAAATTTGGTTGACGGTTTTTTCTAAAAGCTAAATTTTCATCCATTTTTGCCTTAATTGCTTCTTTATTTCCTCGTGGCAATTTGAATTTTGCGCTTAGCAAAATATATGGTTTTTCCTTTAAAATTGAGCTTCTATAAGAAAATTTCATCTCATCTTTTGATAAAATTATGGTTTTATTCTGAACATAATCATAAACTTTGCAACGAATAATATAGTCTGAAATCGTTTGCCCGTGTGCACCTGCGTTTTGATATATTGCGCCGCCAAGGCTTGCAGGAATTCCAATTAAAAATTCAAAACCCGATAACCCTTTTTGTTGAGCCAAAGTTGAGAGTTTTTGAACCTTTGCACCCATTTCAACTTCCAAAAATTGACCGAAAAAGAAAACAGAATTAACCTCTTTTGGGGTTATCATTGGTTTTTCGATTTTTATTGAAGAAAGTAAAATATTTGAGCCGTTTCCCAACAAAATCGGCGTATCTTCTTTATATTTTTTATACAAAGAAATCAATTCGCCATAATTATCAGGCACATAAAGGCGCTTAGCCAAAGCTTTAATCCTTAATGTATTAAAGTTGGTTAATTCAAAATCGTCATAATATTTTATATTAATTTGAGAGCAAATCATACAATTCACCGCCCATTTTTGTAATGTCGCCTGCTCCAAGCAAAATAACTATATCATTTTCTTTTAAAAGCGGAGCAATTTTTTTGCTTGCTTCAATGACGTTACCTGAAACGTAAGCCACATCTTTATTTTTAGCTTTTAATTCAGCCACAAAATTTTCAGAATTATAAATACTTGATGGTTTGTCGCCTGCTGTAAAAACATCCAAAACAAACAATTTATCAACAACATCAAAACTCTTCAAAAACTCATCCCACAAGCCTTTTAGGCGAGTGTATCTATGAGGTTGAAAAATTGCTACTTTTCTTCTTTTTAGGTCTTTTATAGAGTTAAGAGTCGATTGAATTTCGGATGGATGATGTGCGTAATCATCAATGATTTTAATGTTTTTAACATCCCCTACAAGCTGAAATCTTCTTCCCATGCCTGTAAATTCTGAAAAATATTTTGCATATTCTTCAAACTTAAATCCTAAACAATCTAAAACGCTAACAATCGCCAAAGCATTGTAAACATTGTGTTTTCCAGGGACAATTAAATTAATTTTTCCTAAAAATTCATCTTTTTTATAAACATCAAAACTTGAATTTAATTCATCAAAAACAACATTTTTTGCTTCAAAATCCGCTTTAGAATTAATAGCATAAGTTACAATATTTTTTGCTTTTGTTTGAGCTAAAAAGCGCTTGTTGCCGTCATTATCAAGATTTACAAAAACAACATCATCATCTTTCATATTATCAACAACACGCTCAAACGTTGGAATAATGTCATCCAAGCCGTTTTTATAATGGTCAAGATGGTCTGCTTCTAAATTATTTATTACAAAATAATTCGGCGCATATTTTTGAATTGTTCCATCTGATTCGTCCAATTCGGCTATAAAATATTTTGAACTGATTTTAGCGCTAGCGTTGATGTTCAATTTTGGAATAATTCCGCCAATTGCATAGCTTGGATTTTGTTTCATCATTTCTAAAACAAAACTGATAAGCCCCGAAGTTGTTGTTTTTCCGTGAGTTCCAGCTAAACCAATGAATTTTGGAAATTTTTCAGAAATTATTTTTAAACAATCTGAACGATGAATTATATCTAATTTTAATTCTTTTGCTCTGATTATTTCAGGATTATCATCCTTAATTGCAGATGACACAACGATTTTCGGAGTTCCTTTGATATTATCTTTATTGTGTCCTATATAAACTTTTGCTCCCAATTTTTCAACCAAATGAACATATTTGCTATCGTTTATATCGGAACCTGAAACCTTATAACCAAGCTGCAAAAGGATTTTAGCCAATGCACTTTGACCAACACCGCCTATTGCGATGAAATGAAAATCAGGAAAATCAGATAAATCAGAATTATTCATTATAAACTAGCTCCCTCAAGATTTTTTTCTTCATTTAAAGAATTTAAACAATTACATACACCATGTTGAGTTTTTCCCCAATCCATTGTTTTTTTGGTGAATATAATTTTAAAAATGATTAACATTGCAATCGGAAACCAAATTGTAATGAAATATATTGAAGTTAAAATCGCTTCTTTCAAGCCCACTAGCCACTTTAGGTTTGAATATTTTTTCAAAGAATATATAAAATATGCCGTAAAAAATATTCCTGTTGTTAAAACCAAAATAACAGAGGACAATATGCAGTTTTCTTCCCCTTTAACAAAGTGAAATGCTTGGATAATTATTTCAGCAATCAACCAAAAAGGAAGCAAAAACTCGCTAACATAAGCAATTAAATCAAAACCGACTCTTAAAGACATATCACGAGATGTGAAAACTTTTCCAGCGTATTCTAAATATCTTCTAATAGAGCCTTCAACCCATCTTCTTCTTTGGCGAATTAAGGCGCAGAAATTGATAACCCCTTCTTCATACACCTCAACATCAGGCATAAAGCGGATATCCCAGCCTTTTATATGAAGTCTTGTAGACATATCAAGGTCATCAACGATTGTTTCTTCGTTCCAACCGTTAATGCTCTCAAGTGCTTGTCTTTTAATCAATTCCCCGTTTCCACGAAGCTCAACCGCCCCACGAACAGCATCCCTGCCGATTTGAAGCTGGCTATCAAGGATATATTCATTGTTTTGGCATTTTGTTAAAAAGTTTTGATTAGAGTTGATTATAACTTTTCTTGCTTGAACAGCGCCAACTTCCGCTGATTCAAGCGCAGGAACCATTTTAGATAGAAAATCGCTATTAACTTTAGCGTCAGCATCAAACACCAAAATCGCTTCGCCAACAGCCAATTTAAGTGCATCATTTAAAACGGCAGATTTGCCCGCAGTTGCGCTTTTATCTCTAATTAAAATTTTAATATTTTTATGTTTTTTTTCTAACTCTTTTAAAATATTAGGGGTGTTATCTTCGCTTCTATCATCTATCAAAATTATTTCAAAATCTTTATAATCAAGGTTTAGGATGTTTTCAACCGTCGCTTCAATAACATCTTGTTCATTGTGGCAAGGAATCATAATACTAACAAACGGATGAAAATCATAGTTAACCACTGGGGGATTTTTTCTTAATTTTCTTTTTCGATATTTCATCGCACAATACATATAAAAAGAATACAAGGACATAAATGCGATTAAAAAAATCACAGCCCACATTGTATTAAAATAGTTTTGAAAGACAATCAAAAAAGCAATTAAAAAAGTAATTATTGTTAACAGTGCAATTCGTTCTTTCAATTATATATCCCCTTAACTCTTTAAAAAAATTCTATCAAAAAAATGAAAAAAGGTAAAATATTACAATTAATCAACCAAAACTTTAACAATTTTATACACGTCTTGAATTTTATTGGGGTTATTTTTTAACATTATATTTATATCGTTCAATAAATCATCGTTTTGCTTGTGATGTTCAAAATTAAACACATCCAAAAACGAAACATTCAAGGCCTTGATTATCTTTTCAAGGTTTTGAAAAGTCGGATAATTATAAGCATTTTCAATATTACAAATCGATGTCGGCTCAAGCCCAACCATCTCTGCAAGCTGTTCTTGCTTTAAGCCACGCTTTTTTCTAAATTCCCTAAGTCTTTTACCTAATAATTTTTTATAATCCATAAATCTATTCTATGAAATATATTGAAGATTAAAAATAAAATTATACTGTATATTTCTAATATAAATTCAGTATGGTTTTATATATTATAAACTGATACTATATTTTTGTAAGAAAAATACAGTTTGAATAGAGAAAATATGAAAAAAGGGTTTACTCTTGCAGAAATTATGATAGCGCTTGTGGTGATTGGGGTTATCACCTCAATCCTCTTACCTGTTGGGTTTAACAATGTTCCAAATGAAAATGTGATGAAATTCAAGAAAGCTGACGCAACATTAGCAAAAGTGCTTTCAGAGTTGATTACTTCAGGCGAATATTACGCTTCTGGAGATTTATCTAAAAAAGCTGACGGAACAACTTCGGATGGCGATGAATATTTTTGTAAATCTTTTTCTGACTTGCTTTCAACTAAAAATATTGAATGCGCTACGAATAAGACCAATATTGCATATTATGGCAATACAAAAAATACCTTTTTGGAAAAATATGTAATTCCTCAGGCAACTGCGGCAACATACGATGCTTGTTGGTATGTTGACCCTGCTGGCGAAAGTGTAGCGTTTTGTTATACTTCAAAATGCAGAGAAGGGATGAATAAAAAAGGAAATCATAACGGGGTATTAGATGGCACAAAAACCATTATATTTAAAGGCACTGACGGCAAAGCAACCGTCGATAAAACAGATGGAGCAATTGCTATAGGATATACTCTAGTCACATCTTGCCCTTGTAGTTCTTCGGAAAATATGAATTACACGGACCCGCCATCATACGCTTGTGTGACAAAAAATATGACAATCGGATATTACACTAATGATGGAACACTTGTAACCACAACAAATGTTGTTTATCCGCAAAGCGCTGCATCCGCCCAAAACGCAAAAAAACAGGCCTACATTGAAGTTTTAAAAGCTTATGAAAAAGAGCAAAACAAAGAAGAGTCGCCAAGTGTGCCCTCTGGTTCGTCAAGCTTTTCAAATATTGCCACTTTTAAACATTGTCCAATCAATCACACGCCCTCAACAGACGGTTATATTTCAACCAAAGCAAACGAAGAGGATTCAAACGGCGATTATTTAGAAAATATTGCCAAAGAAAAATTAGATGAACTTTGCGCAAAATTTGGCTCAGAAGAAATCAAAACTTCAGACAATATAATTTATTATCAGACCGACCCTACCGCTCCGTTTGGGAAAAATGAATATTGCAATAAAAATTCAGACGGATTTTTAAACGTGTATAAGGTTGTGTGCGTTGATATAGACGGAATTAAAAAAGGCGAAAAGCCGTTTGGATATGGGGTTCGCTTGGATGGAAAAATCATGCGTGGAAAACGAGCTGGCGAATGGCTGAATAAGTCGATACAAGATAAGGAATAAGATAATCTCAAACCCCGTTTTCGACTCTTCAAATCATTGAAACACAAAAAAGTAGGTCGGATTTACTAATCCGACAACAACTTGAAAAATAAGGAAAAATTTATGAAAAAAGAAGAAAAAATAGTCATAGCCTGCTTTTTAATCATGTTTTTTAGCATGCTAATTTCATACATCTACACTTGCTACAACCTAAAACCAACTGACAAAATCTTCAAAATCCAAACTCTATTTAAAATAGATAAATCCTATCTAAAATAGAGTTTACCTAATCATCCAAAACCTAAACCTCAACCCATTCCAACATCCCCAAAACCGTTGCCCTGAACCCTCAAACCGTCACCCTGAACTTGTTTCAGGGTCTTGAAATCGTTGAAAACTAGACAACATTTGGAAAATAAATAATTCTTCAATAGCCAAGACTTACTTGAATATTAATCATTTTAAACATAATTCTTGCGAAAAAAGATAGCTATCAAAGAAATCCTTGCAACAAAAAATTATCTATAGCCAATTTTTATTCAATCATCAATGATTTTAATAACAAATTTTATACAACCAACAACAGGCTATCAAAGAAAGTCTTAAAATAAAAAATTTATCGATAGCCAATCTTCATTCTAATATCGATTGAGCAATAAATTTCATACAGCAGATAACAGGCTATCGAAGAAATTCTTAAATTTTTTTATAGCCAATTTTTGTTCTATTATCAATAGTTTTGGCAACAAATTTCATATAAACAACCACTAGCTATCAAAGAAATTTTTAGAGTTGAAGTTTTTCAATAGTCATTTTTTTATTCCTGAATTATTTTTTAAATAGAAAACATTAAACAGTGCAACCTGTGGCTATCAAAGAACTATCAACCACGTAAAGTTTAACCTCTTGTTACTTTTTAAAAAGTAACCAAAACCCTTGCCTAATGCAACGCTCTAACAATTTCTAAACTCGTCCAATGCAAAAGAAACTCACCTGTTTTTTGTTAATTCAAAAAACAGGCTCAAACATCTTTTGCGTCGTTGACTTGTTAAGAAATTTGTTATCGCTTTTGCAATGGCAAGAAAGGTTGCGAGAATAGGGAATGATTAACGAAAAAATAGGCTTTTGAATTAATTTTGGATACTCAAAATTATGGCTATCAAAGAAATTCTTAAAATAGAAAATTTATCGATAGCCGATTTATTAGTGTTGTTTTTTTATTTAACGATTTCTGAACTCCTAAATTCTTGGACACTTCAACATTGCCTGTAGAATGTCGCCCTGAATCCCGTTTCAGGGTCTTAAAATCATTGAGGACGGGACGAAAATTTATAAAATAAGTAATTCTTCGATAGCCAGTTCTTATCCTAATGTTGTTTTCATAATTAACTTGGCGTTTGTATTATGTAAAACAAAACAAAAAACAACATTTACCTTAACTCTTTGACTATCAAAGAAATCTATAGAACAGTAAATTTATAACCAACTAACCAAAACCCACAAACGAAAGGTGGGAGGGCAAGCTACCTCCATGAAAATCAAGGGGTGGAAAGCGAAACAAATGTTTGTTGTCTTCCTAGTGCGCCCGACTCTCCTTTCGAGGGTTTTGGTTAATATTATTTAGGCTTTTTCTTTTTTCTTTTGGTTCTGTTTTCTTTTTCTTAATGCCAAAAAGAAAAAGAAAATGAACAAATTAAGTACGTGGTTTATAGCCGAAGAGAAATTAGAAACTTGTGGCTATTGGCGATTTTTTGCTCCAAAGATTTCTTTGATAGTCGGTTTTATCTTTATTTTTACAAGAATTATGTTAAAAATAATTAATGTTGAAATAGATTTTGGCTATCGAAGAATTGGTAGTTTTTCAATTTTCGTCTAGCATTCAAAGATTTCAAGACCCTGAAACGGGGTTCAGGGTGACGTTTGAGAGAGTACGTTGAGGTAACTATGAATGTTAAATAATTGTTGGATTAGTAAATCCAACCTACGATTTTAAGAATTTCTTTGATAGCCAAGGTTTTTTATTTTTTTTATTTCGTGTTTAAAATTCTTTGATAGTCGGTTTTATTTATTATAAGGAATTATACTTGAAATAATTAATGATAAAGTTTTTTAAATTTCTGCGATAGCCAGTTTTTATTATAAGATTTATGTCTTAAACAATTAATGCTGAAATAAATTTTAGCTATCGAAGAATTGGTGATTTTTTAAATTTAGCCCAGTCTTCAACGAGTTTAAGACCCTGAAACGAGTTCAGGGCGACGGTTTTGGGGATATGGGGTAGTTGCAAGTAATAAATAATTGTTGGATTGATAAATCCGACCTACATTAGCTCAATAAAATTCGACAAAATTTCCCAACAAAAAAGCCCCAAAAGGGGCTTTAGTATAAATTAAAAACCGTTTAAACAGTTGCCGCCATCTTGCTTACAATCTCAATCAAAGTCTTAGCAACTTCTTCTTGTTCTTCCTTTGTAATTTCAGCAAACATAGGCAAGCTCATTACCATTGTTGTATCTTTTTCCGTATTTGGAAGCATACCTTCTTTGAAATTATATTTTGCATGAACTTTTTGAAGATGTAAAGGAATTGGATAGTAAATCATAGCGCCAATTCCAGCTTCAGCCAATTGTTTATGAACTTCATCTCTATTTGGAACTTTAACCGTATATTGGTGATAAACACAATATGTTCCGTCCAACTCTTTTGGAGTTTGGATTAAATCACATTTTGAGAATAATTCATTATAATAAGCCGCATGTTCACGTCTTAATTTGTTCCATTTGTCGATATATGGCAATTTAACTCTTAAAATTGCTGCTTGAATTTCGTCTAATCTTGAATTTACGCCGATTTCATCGTGATGATAACGAACAGCGCCGCCATGGTTTCTTAGAGCCAATACTCTATTTTTTATGTATTCTGAATTAGTTGTTAACATACCGCCATCGCCCATTGTGCCAAGGTTTTTAGTAGGATAAAAGCTGAAACATCCGATATCGCCGATTGTACCAACTTTTTTGCCTTTATATTCAGCGCCGATTGCTTGACAAGCGTCTTCAATTACAAACAAATTATGACGTTTTGCAATATCCATAATAACGTCCATATCGCAAGGTTGACCGTATAAATGAACAGGGATAATTGCTTTTGTTTTTGGAGTTATGGCAGCTTCGATTTTTGAAGCATCAATATTAAATGTATCAGGGTCGATATCAACAAAAACAGGTTTTGCGCCAACAATTCCGATTGATTCAGAAGTTGCAACAAATGTGAAAGCTGTTGAAATAACTTCGTCGCCCTCGCCGATATCTAGCGCACGAAGTGCAAGATGAAGAGCGTCTGTTCCTGAATTAAGTGCTACAGCGTGTTTAGCGCCTAAATAATCGCACATTTCTTGTTCAAAAGCTTTGTTATTTGCGCCTAAAATATATGAACCGCTTCTCATAACTTCTAAAACTGCTTTTTCAGCTTCAGCTGCGATTGTTTCATATTGTCTTTTTGAATTGATAATAGGTATCTTCATCTTTTTCTCCTCTGAATATTACAAATTTAATAAGTATATAATAGCATATATTAAGCGTTTTGGTTGTAAAGATGATGTAAAGATTTTTTTATATAAAAAAATAGCCCCTAAAAACTTAGGAGCTATTTTTATTTTATTATATTTTAGATTTCATCTCTATTTAAGATTTTAACTCTGATTGGCTCTAATAGAACAAATTCAACTCTTTGACCTTTGTGAATATATTCATTTTGTCCGTGAACCACGTTATATCTTGTTCTTGTTAAATATGGGTCATTTCTGATAACTCTCATATCTGAAACTCTTTCGCCAAGAGCAGGAATAATTGTTAACTCAGGGAAGCCTTTTGAATCAATAACTTCGGAGGTTGTTAAAGCCATATATCCGTTTTTGATAAGTCTTGTCGGACGAGTAACTTTTTGAACTTTTCCGTTTGCTTGAACCCCGATTGGAATTACAACATATTTTTCTCTTGTGATGAAGTTAAATGGAGTTCTTGCAATGAATGTGTCGCCAACTTTAGCGGTTTTAGCGTTTAGACATCTATCAACTGTCATTGGAAGAATTGTTCCCTCTGGAATTACAGCATATCCTTCATCATAATAAACATTATCTAAAACGTAGCCGTTTGCTTTTTTAGGCTCAGCAGGTTTAGCAGGTTCCGGTTGTGGTTCTTGTTGAGCTTCTCTAATTTTATCAGACGGAATAGTTTTAACAGCTTCCATCATATTAAAAATAAATCTTGCTAATTCGCCACGAGTTGCAGGGCGCATTGGTTCAAGCGTGTGTTCATGCCCAGGAGTGTTATATACTAAACCCAACATTTGAGCTTGTCCTGCTTGGATTGTAGCCCAAGATGGGATATCTGAATAATCTTTATAAATTGAAAGAAAATGTTGAGCTTGCGCATTATCAATATTTTCAGGTTTTAAACTGTTTAAAACTACGCTAAGTGCTTCCATACGAGTAACGTCTTTGTTTGGATAGAAATATCCGTAAGGATAACCTTTAACAAGTCCATAATATGAAGCAACTTGGATGTTTCTGTTTGCCCAATGGTTTACTATATCAACATAATCAAACATAGCAGGAACTTCTTTTTCATATAAGCCCAACGCTTTAATTACCATTGTTGAAAATTCAGCACGAGTAACCTTTTGGTCAGGTCTATACAAACCATCAGGATAACCGACAACGATTTTCTTATCTGTTAAAAATGTAACAGCTTCATAAGCCCAGTGGCTTGAAGGCAAATCAGGATAACTTTCAGGCCCTTGTTCCATAACATAATCAGCCATAACAGGGGCAACACTTAATCCCAAAACTAACAATGCGACAATATTCAAAAATAATCTTTTCATCTGATAGCTCCAAAATATATATTTTTACATTAATTTTACATGCTAAATCAATTACATGCAAGAAAAATCCTTTTCTGACAGTATAAAACTCGAAAAAAAATTTTTTTGCTAATTCGCTAAATCTTGTTTTAGAGTGATTTTATCATTTTTGTTATTATTTTCAATTATATAAACATCAACCCCAAACCGCTCCGCCATCGAGGCGTCGTCTGTAAAATCGGTTTCGTTTTGATATTTTTCATGGATTTTTTTAATTAATTCATAATCGAAACTTTGAGGAGTTTGAGCGTGGAAAATCTTTTTCCTGTCAAGCGTTTTAACGATTTTTCCATTTTCAACAACTTTAATCGTATCAATCGCCATTTTTCCAACAAGGGTTGCTTTTTTCTCATAAGTTAAAGATATTGCTTTTTTGATTGTATCAGCATCTATATAAGGTCTTGCGCCGTCATGAATTAAAACAATATCAGGTTTTGAACAAGCTAAAATCCCGTTATGAACGCTTTTTTGGCGAGTTTCACCCGCAGACGCAAATTTTATCTTATCACAATAAATCTTAGAACCTTTAAGATGTTCTCTAATATCGTCTTTGCAAGGCACAACAACCTCGTCAACCAAAGGTAAAAACTTCAAAATTGTTGTTTCTATAACCGAATATTCGCCCAATTTTTCTAAAAGTTTATTTGAACCAAAACGAACAGAATTTCCGCCCGATGTTATAATTGCCGAAACTTTAATATTATTCAAAATGGTTAAAACCTCCGTATTCAAGCTCTTTACCATCCATATAAACCCCAAAACCCCCTGAAACTTTTCCAATAACGTTCAATTCTTTTATGTCTTTAATTTCATTAAAATCAAAACACCCAACAAGGCAATAATCTTCGCCTCCAAACAAGACATAGTCTTTATTTTGGGTTTTATGGATAATTTTATCATATTCAACTTCAATTTTCACTTTGCTGCGTTTTGAAATTTGAAATAAACAGTCAACTAGCCCGTCGGATGAATCCATTAAGGCGTATTTTCCTTTGATTTTTGAAATTTTATCCGCAACAGCAGGATACAAGGTCGGATTAAAATGTTTTTCTATAAAATAGCTTTCTTTTTTGCCTTGTTGAAGCTCTTCTAAACCTTTAATAGATGAGCCAAATTCGCCTACTGTTGCTACAACATAGCCGACTTTAGCGTTAGCTCTTGATGAGATGTTTCTATTTTTTGTTGAAGCAAAAACCGTGATATTTATAAAGATTTTTTCAGCCTTGGTTAAATCTCCTCCAATCACTTTAAAATCAAAGGTTTTAGCCATTTTATCAACTTCTTTATAAAATTCTTCAACGAATTTATTCGTCAATTTTCCGCAAAGCGAAATTGTGATATATTTTAGTTTTGCGCCCGACGCAATAGCATCTGAAATATTGACCAACAGGGCTTTTCTTGCTATTTGAGAGGGGTTCATATATTTTGTTGAAAAATGAACATCTTCAACAAGCGCATCCGTTGAAACACAAAGGTTTTCCTCAGCCAAATAAGCGCAATCATCCCCAAGATATGAATTATCTTCGAGGGTTGAATTAATTATTTTTAAAAATTCTTCTTCTTTATTCATTTTCTAAAAACAAGCCCAAAAGCGCTATTTTATAGCCATCTTTACCAAATCCGATAACAGAACCCTTGCAAACAGGGGCTATGAACGATTTTTTTCTAAATTCTTCTCTATTATTAACGTTTGATAAATGCACCTCAACCGCTTTAATTTCAAGCCCTTTGATACAATCTGCTATTGCAATGCTTGTGTGCGTATAAGCGGCAGGATTGATGATTAAACCGTCAAAATCCATACAGGATTGAATTTTATCAATGATTTCGCCTTCAATATTGCTTTGAAAAAAAGTTAATTCAATTTCGGGCGACAATTTTTTTGCAAATTCAGTCAATTCGCTATTGATTTTATCTAAAGTTTCACATCCATAAATCGCCGGTTCTCTTGTGCCAAGCAAGTTTAGGTTAGGACCATTCACAACAAGAATTTTCATTTTTCAATCTTTCCATTTATCAATATATCGTCATCAAATTTTTTGATTTTTATATCTTTTAATTTTATACAATCATCAACTTCTTTGCAAACTAAATTTTGAACAAAATTCATTCCTGAGCCGAAAATTTTTGGAGCAACAAATTGATTAATTTCGTCAACTTCATTATTTTTTAATAGCTCAGAATTAAACCCTGCACCGCTTTCAACCATTATTGAATAGATTTTCATTTCATACAATTTTTTAAATAATTCATCAAAATTTGTAAATGAAATTTTTTCAATATAATTTGGAACTTCAATTTTTGAATTATTAATTAAAATTATTCTTGTCCCATCAGCCTTAAAAACATTGTAGTTTAGAGGGATTTTGTTGTTTGGGTCAAAAATTATTCTTGTTGGAGATTTTTTATTTTTTAATCTTACGTTTAATCTTGGATTATCAGCTAAAATCGTGCCGCTGGCGGACATTATAGCCTGATATTCGCTTCTTAATTTTTGAACATAATTTCTTGATTTTTCATTTGTAATCCATTTTGATTTTTTTTCTTCTGTCGCTATCTTAGAATCCAGTGTTGTAGCGGTTTTTAGCATTACATAAGGCTTTTTGGTTAAAATATTTTTTATAAAAATCTTATTTAATTCTTGCGCTTCTTTTTCTAAAACCCCTAAAACCACCTCAATTCCAGCTTCTTGAAGCTTTTTAATCCCATTCATTCTAACCTTAGGATTAACATCAACAAGCGCAACAACCGCCTTTTTAAATCCGCTTTTTATAATCAAATCCGCACAGGGAGGGGTTTTTCCAAAATGCGAACAAGGTTCAAGGCTAACAATTATTGTTTTATTTTTCGTGTTACCTTTGGCGTTTTTTATCGCATTAACTTCAGCATGCGCCTTGCCATATTCCTTATGATAGCCCTCTGATATGATTTTATCTTCGATTTCATCATACACAATCGCCCCAACATAAGGATTTGGCATATTTTTCCCTTTAGAGCGCTTTGCAAGAGAAAAACATCTTCTCATTAATTTTTCATATTTTTTATTGTTCATTATTTTCTTCAAAATCTTCTATAGTTGGGTTTTCAAACAATTTTTCTATTTCTTCTTCGTTTTCGTTTTCTTTTTCAAAAAACTCTTCATTTTTTTCGGTCAAAGAAATATTTTCGTTTGCAGGCAATTCTTTTTTGAATTTTTTCAATATATCGATATTTAAAGATTTTTTTGGCGCAACGTCAATATTTTGAGGACTTTCAGAGATTTGATAATATGTGTGTTTATAATCTTCATCAAAAATATTGCCATTAATCAAGCCCATATTTGATTGATTAATCTCATAAAGTCGAGGGGTCAAACCTGTTGATTTTATTTCGTTCAAATGGTTTAAGCTAAATATATCCAGTATTTCACACTCATTATCGTTGTTAACGTTTGTTTGAGAAACACTTGAAAGTCTTCTAAAACCTACTTCATCTTTGGATAAAGTTATAACGATATCAAAAGCTCTATAAGCCCTTGTTTTCGCTTCTTCAAAAGATATAGCAGGATTATTTTTAACTATAGCGCAAGCTATATTATATAGCGCATTTTGGGCTGAATTTGCCTTATAGCAAGCAAAAACACCATTATTATCCTCTTCAATATAATTAAGCGTTTGATTTATCACTTCATCTTTTAAATCATTTATAAAAATTTTATTTGGCGAAGTTGATAAAATTGAAGAAAAAATTTCTTCTTTTTGAGGGCAGTTTTTTAAATTAAAATTAGAAAAATTTGAACTTAAATTTTCAATTTCATCAGCAAAATCAACAATTGCAGCCCTGTGATTTGTTGGTAGATTCTTAAGTATAGCGCTTAAAAGAGTGGTTTTTCCTGTATTTTTTTTGCCTACAATTAAAACATTTGATTTTATTGAACATAAAGCCTCTAAAATAAGGGCTGTTTCTTTTGAAATAGCAAGTTTTTCCTGTAAAACCTGCAATGTTGCATATTTTTCCTTATAAATTTTAACATTCAGCGTGATTTGACTTGATATAGGCGGCAAAATCATCTCAACATTCACACCTTTTGAATAATTGAAATTATAATATGAACCCTTGAAATTTTCCGGCAAATACCTTTTAACAATGTTTTCAAGTTGAATTTCATCTCTAAATTTTGCTGTTGTTTTAAAACTTTTTGATTGTTTTTCAATATAAATATTTTTTGCGCCATTTACAAAAATATTATTAACATCATCATCCGCAAAAATCATATCCAAAACCCCAAGAGTATTGGATTTTGAGGCTTGCTCGTTTGTTTCATAATATTTTGGAGCTTCGCTTTCTATTTCTTTTTTCAATGGATTATTCGTCGCATTTGCCGTATTTAATCTATCTTTTAATGACAATTTTATTCTCCCATTTGTTTCATCAAACTATACATTGTCCCATCTGTCGTATTCAATTCCAAATCGTCAAATTTAGAATTCATAATATCTAAAGCTATGTTTTTAATTGCTTTTGCGATATTTGAATTTGGATTAGTTTCATCCAACACTTTTTTCTGATTAATAGCGTCAGCAAGCGTTAAATAGTTGTTTGGAACTTTGTAAGTTATGATTTTATTATTTATTTCTTTTTGAATTTCGTCTAAATATTTTTTATTATCTTCCACAAATCTATTGAAAATTATGCGGATTTTAGAGTTTTTATAGCCGATATTTTGAAATTTTTCTATTGAATTTTCAACAATTGCTTTTGAAGAAGAATTTAAAACTAAATTATATAAAATCAAATTACTGTTGTTCAATATCTCAACAGTATTAAAATCAATATGATTAGGGCAATCTATGATGATATAATCAAACAATTTTCTTAAAGAATTAATAAGTTTGATAATCAAATCGCCATTTAATTTCAAATTATCAGAATAGCCGTATTTAAGCGCAAAACCATACAAATTAACGTCGTCGTGTTTTGGAATTAAAGATAAAATCATCTCTTTTGAAGCGCTATTTAGGCTATTTAGAATTATATTTTGATTTGTTTTTCTGATTTCAATTAATTCACTTAAATCCTCATCGCTCAAACTTAAATCCAAAAAACAAACATTTTTATTTGTTTTTGCAATTAAATAAGCCATATTCAGTGCTATAGAGCTTTTTCCAACTCCGCCTTTTGTTGAATAAAACGAAATAACTCGGCAATTTTTGGATAATTTTTCTTCTTTTGACTTAAATATTTTTTCAATTGAAGCTTTTAAAATATTTTTAATCACAGGTTTTAAAAGAAAATCATCAACTCCACTGCCCAAAACCTTAGTCACAAGCGCCGAATTGATTTCTGATGATAAAGCCAAAAATTTCAAATTTGATTTTTTTTCTTTTAAAATTTTAACTTCTTTTAAAATTTCATCTGAATTTTCTTGCCCTATTTCAAAAATGATTAAATCAATATTTTCAAGGCTTTTAAGATTTTCAACATTATTCATTTCAGAGCAAAAGCCCAAAAATTGAACATTTTCAAGCTCTTTTAAAAAGTTTGAAACAATATTATTTTCATTTTGATTAATTAAAACGGCGTTTATCATTTTCTAACTTTAAATACAGTATTACGTTTGTATTATATTATGACACCAAAACTCAATCTATCCACAATTAAGAGTATTTTTCAGATATTTTAAAAATTCAGTTAGCGCATATTCAACTATATCAACTTTGATTTTATATCTATCATTCGTTGAAGCTTGTTTTGAAATGTATTTAATCACTTTTATATCTTTGTTTTCGCCTTTTTTATAGCCAAAAGAAATATAAACAAGCCCGATTGGTTTTTCTTTGCTTCCGCCTGTTGGACCAAGAATTCCCGTTGTTGCTATTGAACAAGTTTCAAAATCCAATAAGCCAAGGCTCATTTCGTAAGCCGTTTGTTCGCTTACTGCGCCAAAGTTTTCAAGGGTTTCGTGTTGAACGTTTAAAAATTTTTCTTTAGCTTCATTTGAATATGTTACAAAATTTTGAAAAATAAATTTTGAGCTTCCGTCTATATCTGTTAAATATGAACTGACAAGCCCGCCCGTGCAGCTTTCAGCCGTTGCCAAAGATAGATTATTTTTAACTAAAATTTCTTTAATTTGCCTTAAAACTTCAAACTTTTCCATATTTTTATTTTATCTCAAATTATTTTTTTGGAACAAATTTTGATTTTATTCGTCTAAAAATTCAAGAAGTTAAAAGCAAAAAAGTTGGGGAGTAGTTTTATGGAAAAATTAGCTGATTATATTTTAGAAGAAAAGGAAGATGATATTGACGAGATTAAGACATTTAACGTTATAGCCAACAAAGACGAGGTTTTGCAGATGTATCTAAAGGATATATCTAAAATTAAACTTTTAAACAAACAAGATGAATATGACATTGGAAAAACGATTAAGGAGGGAAATAAAAAAGAGGCTCAAATTGCCAAAAAGAAGCTAATTCAGGCGAATTTAAGACTTGTTGTTTCAATTGCCAAAAAATACACAGGTCAAGGGATTTTGTTTATGGATTTGGTTCAAGAGGGAAGCTTGGGGCTAATTAAGGCCGCAGATAAATTTGATTATAAAAAAGGGTTTAAGTTTTCAACTTATGCAACTTGGTGGATTAAACAAACGGTTATCAGGGCAATTGCCAATAATTCAAGAGCAATTAGAATTCCAGTTCATATGGGAGATAAGATTAGGAATTATAAGAGGGCTTTAACGAAATTGTTTGTAACGCTGGGTCGAGAGCCGAACGATTTTGAAATAGCTAAAGAATTGAAAATCACAACAAAAAAACTAAATCTTATTAAAAATTCTATAATAAAAGAGCCGATAAGCTTTACTACGCCTGTTGCACAGGATTTGACTCTTGAAGATTATATATCCGATACTATTCAAATTTCGCCAAACGAAAAAATTGAAAACATTGATTTTAAAAAGGATATCAACAAAGCGCTTGATGTTTTAAATGAGAGGGAAAGATTTATTATTTTGAACCGTTTTGCGCTGGGGGATAGGAAAAACAAGACATTAGAAGAGTTGGGGAATATTTTAGGTTTTTCTAAAGAAAGAATCAGACAAATAGAAATGGAGGGATTAAAAAAATTGAGAAAATCGCAAGATGTTCAACACTTAAAAGATTATTTAGAATAATATACAAAAACATTCGCACAAGCGTATTTCCTTGTGTGAGAAAGGGAAAGCCTGATTTTTAAGTTTGGATATTTTTCAATTTTTACGTATGGAATAGAATTATCTTTTTTTAAAATTTCAATATCTTTTAAATACACGTCTTTTATATCTAATTCGCTCAACGCTTTATATACAGCCTCCTTTGCGCAAAATCTTGCGCACAAATGTTGGGCGAAATTTTTTTTTGAAAAACAATAATCCAGTTCGTTTTTAGTAAAAATTCGGTTTAAAAAACGTTCGTTATTATCTTTTGTTTTATTGTTAAAGCGCTCAACTTCTTCAATATCAGTGCCTATAGCTATATTTACAAAATTCATTTTTTAACTTTCTATGTAATTTAAAATTTCTTTCGGGCTTTCAACGATTATTTTTGCCCCGTTTTTAATTAAAAATTCCTTATCCCTAAAGCCCCAAGTTACGCTTATACAAGGCATTGAGGAATTTTCAGCCGTTTTAATATCAACATCAGAATCGCCGATATATATAGCTTCTTCTGCTTTTAAATTCATCAACTTTAAAACCTTTAAAACAGTGTCGGGCGCAGGTTTTTTCCTTATTCCCTCTTTTTCATTTTCGCCAAGCGCTATATCTATTAAATCGCCAAAATATTTTTCAGATAATTCTTTAACTGCTAAATCAAATTTATTTGAAACAATAGCGGTCTTAATCCCTTTAGCTTTAAGGCTTTTAAGCATTTCAACAACGCCATCATACACTTTAGTTTTATTATACATATTTTCTTTATAATTTTTTTTAAAAGTTTCAAGGCACTCATCAAAATTTTTATTGTTCAAACCATCAGGAATTGCCCTTTCGATAAGCTTTTTAACCCCATTTCCAACAAATAATCTGATATCTTCGAGGCTATGAGTCGGATAATTCAATTTTGAAAGGCTATAGTTTGTTGCGTCTTTTAAGTCCTCAAGAGTGTTTAAAAGTGTTCCGTCTAAATCAAAAATAAAGATTTTTTTCATAAAATTACCTATTTCTATAGAAAATATTATTAAATAATCTTATTTTGTTTGCAAGAAAATCAGAAAAATGTTTTTGATATAATTATTTTAAGGGTAGTACAAACCCACCACTAGCACAGACAATTTACTAAGAATTGGCTAGAAAGGAGGGTTACAACTGTGATTTTGGATAAAATAATAATGCTACTAATCGTAGCAACGCTATTCATAGTAGCACTAAAAATTTTCTAAAACCATAGGGTACTAAGTGAAGCCTCAGAGAACTGACCCTTCTTTGGGGCTTCCCCCTATATCTACATTATATACCATTTTTTTTATTTCGCAAGGTAGATAAGCGTATGGGTATAACTTAAAAAAGCATTGCTGGGCTCGCTCGACTCGGGTTGTTACAAATTGTTACAAAATCTAAAGTTCAGGCCCTTTTTTGCCGTATACATCAGTATCAATATAAGTAACATAGGGCAATAAAAAATGAGTGGTGTGAATGTAAGTTCTGCAAAGTTAAACAGTTATGTAAATGAAATCATCTCCAAAGCTGGTGATGCTGATAATGTTACAAAATCAGACGTAACAAGCTATATAAACAAACACAGTGGCGAATTGCAAGAGCTTGATATTGACATTAATTCAGCGCTTGATGAGATTAACGACTTAATCGACGAAAAGAAAGATGGAGTTGTTGATGGCAAAAATAGCAATAGCAAAGATTTAACAAACATTTGCGAACAATTAAAAACAAAATATCTTAGTGGCGTAAATGTATCTAAACAAGATTATACAGCAACGCCGCAATTAAAAGCATTGGATAAAGCGCTTGACGACGGGATTTTAAAGGATTTATACGCTCAAGGCTATTCTAAAGACGAAGTTTTCCAAATAATTCAAAAAGTTTTTCCAATAAAACTTTCAAAAGCTGGGGATAAATATAAAATCCCTTATGGTCACGGTTCTGAAGCAAAAGAAATATACAAAAAATTTAGCGATCAATTTTCTCTTTATTCAAATTCAGAAATAGTCGCTCTTCAACAAGATATTGCGGCAAATGAAAAAGCTATTGAAGCTAATAATGCTCAGATGATTACTCTTCAAAACAAAATAAAAGCCTCAAAAGAAGAGGTTGAGGCTGCTCTTAAAAAAGCGATTGAAGAAAGCAAAGATATTAAAGAAGAACAAAAAGACGAAGCCAAAAAAATTGTTGAACAAGAAGTAAATTCTTATGCAAATTCTGATGGCGAAATGAGCTATGAAGATTTTGAGGGCGGATTGTCTAAGAAATTAGGCGCTCTATCTTCAAGCGGATCATTTGAAATTGCAAGCATTATGGCAAAATTTTCTCAAGCTCAAAGCGAAATGGACGTTATTGACGGAATGATTTCGGATGTTGAATCATTAAACAACCAAAACGCTTCATTAGCTGATGATATCGAGCAAGCTCAAAGCGAAATGGAAGATATTGCAAGTGAAACAGCAGGCAAAACCGACTGTGAAGTTAAAAAATGTGACCCAATAGGTTTTAATTCAGGCGATACACGTTATGATTTCTTTGTTGATAAAGATTCAGACGGAAAATTAAGCAACGCAAACGAATTTTTGGGCGCTAAAAAAGGCTGGAAGGAAATGACTTCGCTTGATTCTGACGACGATGGCAAAATTTCAGCAGACGAAATGAAAGACTTACACATTGTCGAAACAGCAAAAGACGGTTCGCAAACGGTTAAAAAAGCCTCTGATTTATTCAAAAACAACGATTTTATCGACTTAAACAGCTATAAATCTAAAAATTCAGATATCGGAAACGGCAACACTCTTCTTGGCACATTTGGTTTAACATTCAAAGGCAGCCAAATTGATGACGGCTATAACACGCTTGACGATATGGATTGGCTAAGCAAAAACTATGATTTTTCAGACTCAAACGAAACTAATTTCTTTGAAAAATCGTCCATTAAAGGGCTTAATATGGCAAGCGAAATTGAACAATTTAAAGCTGATTTTTCCGCTTTAACCAACCTAAGCTCTCAAAGCGACAGCTCTATCAACGATAGTTTAAATGAAATCACAAGCAAAATTACAAGCAGCTCTTTAAGTTCAGCAAAAGCAAAAACTTCAAATATCAAATTTGAAGATAAAGACGAAAAAACGCAAGAAAAACTTGAAGCAAAACAAGCTGAAACCCAAGAAGCCAAAGAAAAAGAAGAGCTAGAAGAACAAGAAAAAAAGAAAAAAATTGAAGAATAATTTTGTTATACAATTTAATCATGTATTACAAAACTTCTTACATTTCACCTCTTGGAAAAATGACCCTTGCTTCTGATGGCGAAAGCCTAATCGGCTTATATTTTGACGGGCAAAAATATTTTTTAAGCTCAATTAAGTCTGAAATTATTGAAAATGATGGGCTTGAAATTTTTAAAAAAACCAAAAAATGGCTGGATGAATATTTTAAAGGCAAAAACCCATCTGGCAAAGGCTTGAAGCTGAAATTAGAAGGTAGCGACTTTAGAAAAAACGTTTGGCAAAAATTGCGCTCAATCCCATACGGAAAAACCGTAAGCTATAATGATATTGCAAAAAATATCGCAGCCGAAAAAGGAATTAAAAGAATGTCCTGTCAAGCTGTTGGCAGCGCTATCGGACATAACCCAATTTCAATCATTATCCCCTGCCATCGAGTAGTTGGCACAAACGGAAACCTAACCGGTTACGCCGCAGGAATTAAAGTTAAGAAGAAATTGCTTGAACTTGAGGGAATTGAAATAGAAGAATAGTTTTTACATGTTTAATTTAGATTTTATTATTTCTAAGCTTCTTGTTCTTTTTGCCGTTAAAGAAAAACTTTCTATTACTTGTTTCATAACTTCCGGACTCCAAAATATCTTAAGTTTCTCTTTTGTCCTTGTAATTGCAGTATAGAAAATCCCATGGGTTATATTTTTTTGATTGCATTTTGGAATTACAATCTTTACAGAATTATATTCCAATCCTTGTGCTTTGTGTATTGAAATGGCGTACGCCAAATGAAAAGGCACAATGCTTCTTTTTCGTGATTCATCTCTATCTTCATCGCTATCATTAGTATATTCATATACAGGAAATCTAATCCTTGTGGTTTTGTCTGTTGCACTTATAAATTCTATATCATCCAACTTGCATTCACTTTTTAACAATAGAATATCCACATCAATTGTAAATACAATACGATCTTCTAGTTTCTGAATATCAACAATTGTCCCTTTTAAATTATTATAAAGTATCGTAAATCGTTTAGTATCACAAAAAAGTATACGATCACCAATTTTATAACTCCACTCTCCCCATCTAACAGCTTGATTTTGATTATTATTTTGAAAGTATAAATTCATATTATTCAACCCATACTTACCATCATAATTCAGACATAATACAACTTCATCTTCATCTTCTTTAGTTAATATCTCGTCACCAATATTCTTAGAAAATGGACCATTTATAACCAATTTTTCCGTTATAAGCGGTTTACAGGCTCTAACTTCATCCCATAAACTAACGAGCTTTTCTTTATTTGTTCTCCATGTATTCAACAATTCAACATTAATATATTCATTTTTAATAATATCTTTTGCATAGAAGAACCAATTGCCAAAATCAATAGACTCTATCTGATAAATATCGCCGGCTAGAACCAATAATGTATCTGAATTCAGTCTTGAAAGAAATTTATCCATTGTTCGATTGTCTATAACCGAACACTCATCTAAAAAAATAATGTCATAATTCAAGTTAATACTTAAGCATTTATCTATGGTATAAAAATCAGCTTTTTCCATATCTTCAAGACGTCTTTTTAAATTATGCAAAGATGTATGAGTTTTGGTTAGAAATAACTTTTTCTCGTTTTTAAACATTTGAGCGATTAATTTTATCAAAGTTGTCTTACCGGTCCCAGCAGCGCCATAAATTAATAATAAATTTGAATCCAAAAAAGCGTTCTTTATTGTTTTTCTTTTTATTTCGTCCAATTCTTCGGTGCAACTTTTAAAGAATTTTTTATTCTTTTCTTCCCTGTCCATATTAGGATTTTTTGATATTTCAATCAATTTTTTCAAAATATTTATAGTCACCTTTTCATAGGAACTTATATAAGCAATACCGTCCTCGACTTTAATATCATAACCTTCTCTAGTCTCCCAAGTGTCTAATTGAGAATTCAATTGTTCGATTTCCTCTTCTGTTCCAACTAAGGAAACATCAAAATATATTTCACCTGTTTTTTCTATTAAATTTTTAATTTTAAAATAAGGTTCATATAAATTTAGTTTTTCACCCGAAGTGACTTCAGACAAATTTAAAATACTTGATTCATTTGTTCTTTTTCCAGCCAAATTAGACATATATGGATTTTTTTCAAACGGATAACAAGAACTTGCAATCTTAACATTTGAAAAATTTAAAAAATTAACACCATGAGTATCATCAGGCAAAATGTTTTTTAAAACTCTTTCATCCAACGAAAGCAAAGCATATCTTACAATATTTTTTCCTTTAACTTTTTTATTTTTAGAATAAAATTTTTGAAGCTTTTTGAGCACTTGTCTAAAATTATTAGTATTTTTGCCTTTGTATATTTTATCTAAATTTTTTATAAATTCATCTTCATTTACATCAATAAAACTAAGTAAACTCATTCCGGTTTTTGTAAGAAAATTCATAAGCCCTTCGTATTCACCATGAATTGAAGTAATTTTCATTTTTTTAATTTCTAAAATTTTAGCCAAATCATTTAAACGTTTCGGGGCTATTGATACTTTCCAGTCTGTGATTAATTTTATTTTTGTTGAAACATTCCACAAACTAATATCTAATTCGCTATATGCAATTTCTATAGGATAATTCGTTGGAATATCTATTACAGAATAAACTGTAAAACGATTGAATTTTGAAGCATATATATTTTCTAATTGCAATGTAATTTCAAAATATCTTTTTCCATCTACATAAAACGGGGTTTTCTTTTGAATGGAATATCTTGCTGATTTTGGTTTACGTTTCTTTTTTTCCGCTTTTTCAATTGCATCAGCCACTATTCTATTATATTCTTCATCCATCTCGTCTATTTCAATTGGGAATTTGTTCAAATTATGCAGAACATTTATGTTATATTCATTTTTCAAAAATTCCTTTATTGCCCATAAAAAATCATAATATTTAAGCATTAGTCTTTCAGATTGTCCATCTTCGAGTGGGTGTTTTGCTTTATACTTCACGCCTCTATAAAAATCTGCTAAATATTTAGTCTTTATACTAAAGAGAGCCTTTTCCCAAGCTAAGGGGATATTTACTTCTTTATGTCCATCTTCTATAGCATTTAATAGCAAAACTGCAGCACAAAAATCATCCATCTTTGTTAAAAGTTTTCTAGATAAATTGTCACGAGTATCATCCAAGACATTTTCTTCAATACATTTTGTAATTTCTTCATCACATATTTCTATGAGTTTTAGAATTTCCTTTTTTTCATAAGCAACATCATCTAAACGGGAAACAAATTTATGTGTTTCCATTATTTCGACTAATTTTTTACAAAATTCATTTACTCCTTCTTCTGAATCTTCAATTTCATCCTCGGGTTTAAATGTAATAGTTGTAGAATCTTTAGAATAATCTATTGAATAAACATAATCCAAAGACATATATTTCCAAAAAACACGTCTTTCTCCCCTTTTTTTAGGATTTAAAACCACAAATAAAATTCCAGGATTATAAATCCAACCACAAGCAATCGATGCTGGAAAAGCCAATGATTTTAAAGAATATTTAAAATTGCCATTATCATCGAACTCATTTATCGATGTTCCTTTAATTTGAACATCAAACTCTTGTTCCGGTCTTCTTGAAATAGCAGGTTCCGGTATAAAATCAAAAACCCCATCAGTATTAGGCCATTTATCATTTGCCGTAAAATTAGGATTGATTTTACCATCACGAGTATCCAAAAACTCTGTCAACACAGCAATAGTAGTTCTATCTATGCTTTCATTTTCAGTGTGAGTCTTAATGTGTCTTTTGATTAGTTCTTTATTCACCATATTTTCAAACCTTGCAAGCAAATATAACAAATGCTTTTACATTAATTTTATATCAAAAATAATCTTGTTTTAACTTTATTAAAATATTTTAAAAAGACACAAATAAAACTCTAAACTACTTCTTCAGCCATTGATTATTCTTAGGGTTCACGTACCTTTTCCCTGTCATATACATCAAAGGGCAGCTATTTCCTTTGTATCGTGCTGAAAGGATTTTATTATCCTTATCCACCTCAAAAACTCGGTTGCAAAAATATTCTCCACCGCTAAAATCACTATAAGAACCTGAAACTTTATAATGATTATTTTTCCAATATATCAATTTTCGCCCTGCAATTTCCTTTTCATCCGTCGGAAAACCCCAAGCATCGATAACATCATCTATCGAATAACCAACCCAAGAGTCAATCGCTTTTTGCATAAAGCTTTCCGCTCTCACAGCAAGATTTGAAACCACAAACAAAAATAATACCAATAAAATTTTTTTCATTACAACCTCGTTTTTTTAAAAATTATACAATAAAACACAAACTAAAGCCATTCATTAATATCTTTTTTGCTTGGCGCCCAATAGCAAACTTGATGTTGAGTGGTTTTGCAATATCTGCAAAACGGAATTGGCTTAACCAAAGCGCTTTCAAGCTCTGCGCCATTTTTCACCTTAAAAATATCAATATAATCATACGGCGAAACTTCCAAGTTTTTATTGAAATATTTATTAAAATGTTCAATATGCGCTGTCGTGCAGCAAGTGTAGAGTTTTCCGTCTTTTAATGTTGCGCAATTTTTCAAAGGACAAGCACCGAACGAATTTAGCCAATATTGCGCTCCATCTATATCTAGCGGATATTTTGACCAAATCTTATTTTTATCCTTATCAAAATTCATAGATGTATAACCCAAGAACACGCCAAAATTCTTGGCAGTCTTGTCTACCGTTGAATAATCGATGTTTAAGCCATATCTTGATACCCAAATTTTTATGTTATATCTGCGACACGCTTTCCAAAATCTATCTTCCTGTTTGGTTAATAAAATTCCATTTGTAATGATGATTAGTTCTGTATCTTTGAATAAATTTCTTGCAACCGGAAAAAAATCCACCAATTCTTTATGCAGTAACGGCTCTCCGCCAAGCAAGAATATCTGTTTAACCTTGCCTTGAGTCAATTCTGAGACTCTTTTTAAATCTCTATCAAATATATCAATATCAAGATAAAATTCTTTCGCCAAAGGCGAAAAATGCGTACAGCTCACGCAATTCAGGTTGCAATGGTCTGTAATATGTATATCAATTTTTTCTATCATACGCTTTCCTAGAACTATCCATCAATGATTTTATTATCGGATATTTAAAGGGAATTGACAAGAGGGGAATTAAGTATTGGCATTTTTATATATCTTCTTTTAAATCTCTGAATTTTAAACCAAAATTCTTACTTAAAATTTTTGCCATATACGTAGCTTCTTTTTCATCTATTCTAAATTTCTCTTGTAAATAACCTATATCAAAACTAGCACTTTTTGCAACAGGAAAATTCAAACAATATCCCTTATGAAGACTGGTCCATTTATGATTATGTTTTTTTGTATATATACAATCATCACAAATTCCAACAAGAAAATCGTTTTTCTCTTTCAGCAAAACATAATGATAAAATTTTTGAGGATAATTTTCTATAACTATCATATCGTAATCTTTATTAAAATTTATAATGCTGGTTTTATATTCTTCCATTTTTGTAGACAAATCTTGTTTTAATTTAATCCAAGAAATTGCATTTTCAAAATATTCATTATTTATCACCCCGTCAAGGCAAAAATCTTTTACTAAGGTTTCAAAACCTTTTCTATAATAATAAAATTCCCAACCCGAACTTTTAGTGTATTCTATTCGTGCTTCTCTGTCATTGTCGCTATAAAATATAACTGTTTCCGGCTTATTTATTCCATTTAAATATGCTAATAGTGCAGTTTTACTGTTAACGTTCAGATGAGTAACCTTTCGTTCGTCTTTTTGAGCGTCCATATCATCCAGATAGTCATTTACTTCTTTTTGAGTTTTTAGCAACTCAACTAAATTTGGTTCAGGAATATTATGTTGGTCTAAAATGGTTTTAAATTCATTTTTCATTTCATCAAAACTCTCAACACTCTTTTTCAAATTTTCTATACTTATTTCTATAGTTTTATCTTTTTGTTTTGCCTTTTCGCTTGTATTCTTTTTCAAAGACATTATTGAAACTATTAAGTATATAATAACTATTAACAACACAAGAAATATTCCAAATATTATTCGATATAATATGGAAAATTCTGTTAACATCAAACTGCCAAATACAATAGTTATTATAGTACCTAAAACCCAAGTAATATCCATTCACACTCCTGTCATCTAATCTTTTTACCGTTTACAAATTGCTGTTGGATAAATAATCATTAATATGCGCTACATCGATTATCAAAAATTCCATTGCACTGTTGTTAAATCAAAATTTTTTAATATTTCACCAAACATTTTTACCTCTTTTTGATTTTTAATAACATGACAATTATATCAAATAAATTTCTATTAAATATATAAATTCTATTTTCAATTTAAAAACTCAAAACCATTTTAAACCCTTATTGTGTTTAATTATAGCAAAAAATATCCTAGAAAAAGAAGCGTATGCTGCTCAAGATTTGCATGTAGAAAATTATAAAACCATGCGCCCAACACTAACAGGGGATAATGTACAGATGATATCCGAGCCGGAAGATGACGATAAAGTTAAGAGCAAAGGTGCGTAAAACAATTCTTTTTGTTCAATTATCTTTTAAAATTTTTAATTATTTTTAACCATAAATTTACGCTTAAAACCCAAAATGGTTATAACTTTTCGTTTATTTTCTTTTACCCGACGACCATATTTATACTCATTTGTTATAGAAAAAACCTTTCCAATAAAAAACTTTAAAGACTTTTTTAAATCAAATTTAAAAAATGTTTTATAAGATAATGGTTCTATTATTAAAAATAAATTATTTTTATTTCTTGATAAAATATAATAAAAATAGTCAGCCGAAATTTTAACGATATCTAAATCGTGTTGTTCTAGTTTTGGTTTTAAAGAATAAACAAATTCTAAAAAATCTATAATCTCTGTTTTTGAAAAATAACGTTTTTTAAAAATTTCATCAACAAAAGAAAGCTTACAATTATAATATTTTGATAGAGCATAAATATTTATTTTACAATTTTGTACAGACATAAATTTTGGATATTTTGCCATAAGAGAATTTTTTGAGCGATAATTTTTTAATAAAACCTTATCTATAATTGCAAATTTATGACCGTCAAGTAATAATTTTCTAAATAACAAACAATCTTCAAGAGGTTTTATATCGTCATATACAAGGTTAATATTTTTTCTAAACATCATAGCAGTATGCTCAAATTCGTGATGATTTATAAAATTAAGCAAAGTTATATCGTATTTGTGCTTTGAATTAAATGGTTCAATATCCTCGCTCCAAATTTTAACCAAAGAAGAACATAGCGAAACATTTGGATTATTCTCTAAAAACTTAACTTGTTCTTCTATTCTATTTGGCATTGAAACATCGTCAGAGTCCATTCTTGCAATATATTTACCTTTACATTATGAAATTCCATAATTTAAGCATTTTATATAACGCGTTGCTCTAAAATACCTTATTCTTTCATCTTTTATAGAAGATACGAATTTAAAATTTTTATCATCAAAACTTCCATCAACAATAATCAATTCTAAATTTTGAAAAGTTTGATTTAGAATACTACTGATGGCACCTGACAGTTGTTTAATAGAATGGTTATATATAGGCATAACAACACTAACCACAGGATTTAATGTCATAAATTCTCCTTTTAGTTCATTATACTTTAGAAATGTATTAATAGAAGAAATACATTTATTTTGGAGAAACCAGTTACAAAAGAACATATGAAATGATTTCTTGTAACACCTTATTTAACTATTCTTATGTTGAACTAATGCCATATATTTTCGTACGCGGCAATAGCAATAAGATTTGTTCTATTTGCAATCAAGTCAATTTCATTGATACATTTATCATATTCTAATTCAAAATTATTAAACGGTATTTGAATTTCTAATTCTGTTAAAATTTGTAATTTATCTTTTAATGTTTTATTTTTGAGTTTCTCTTGCACATCTTTAGTTACAAATATTAAATTACCAATTTGCCCAATTTCTAGCTCCGAAAATTCACCAATTTTGTCTTGCGGAATTAAATGTTCAATTGTATACTGGTCATAGGCTATTGGCACAGTATGAGTAATATGGTAATTTTCAATTTTTTCTAAAATATACCTAATGATTTTTTTATATTTTGTATAATCATTTATAAAATATATTTTTTTAAAATTATCAATAAAATCTTCTTTGCTTGGAATTAATTCTAATGGAAATTTAAAATCTCTAATATACTGATTTTTAATGTTGCTATCATCAGCAAGCTTATTATATTTCGCTATAAAGTTTTTATATACTGAACTTGTTGCCGAAGTACGACTAGACGTAATAGTATTATATTTAAAGTGAAATTTCTCTATTTTTGATATAAATTGTTGTAATTGCTTTAAAGATATTTTTTGATTTTTATATTCTCTAATTGCCAACATTATTACAGATGTATGCTGTTTTACTTTAAACATAGAAAGAGCTTGTAATGAACAAAAAATTTTTTTGTCATTTAACCCTAACTCATTTGCTGAATTTTGCGTTCTGATGTATCTAAATACGATTTTATCAGATTCTAAATTTTCAATATATTTTTTTACTGATAGTTTAGAATTATATTTTTTTCTAATATTTTTGAATAAATCTTTTTGTGCACAAAAGCCATTATGAGAAATCCATTGATATAGTAAAAATGAAGATAAACTATCTTTAGAATTAGTTATATATTGAGCTAAATTATTCCAGTTATCCTTAGGCGTATCTAACGCCGAACTTCTTGTATCAAGTTTTTGCATAACATAATTTTTTATTAAATCTTCATTTGATAAATCCATTCCTCTTGTATTAAGCGTTTCAAATATTGTGTATGCATCATCTTCATCATCTAATTCTATATATATAACAACTAAATTTAAAATTTTATTTCTTAACTCTAATAATTTATCATTTTTTACTTCATTTTTACGTTCCGAATTAGTCATTTTTGTGACAAAGCTATCAAGATATTTGTTTATATAGCATTTAATAAATTCAAAAATATCTAAAATCTGTTTTTCCTCTAGTAAAACTGGATTAAGTTCTTGATTTAAGTATTCCCCCGTAATTATTTTTTGATATGTTGGATAAGATGTTTCTGTGTTTATTGTAGGTGTGTTTTTATTAATATCATTTTTTCTTTCTAAATATATACTAGTTCCTTCAGCTAAATCATTATTTGATAAATCTGTAGCTATGTATTTTACAGCTGAAAGTACTAATATAAGTGTAGTCAATCGTTGCTGACCATCAACAATTCCTTTGAAATCTCCATTGGATTTGTATGTTACAATTGAACCAATAAAATAATTTTCCTCATTTTCAATAATATCATTTAAAAGTTCTTCGACTTCTTCTTTTTGCCATGAATAAGGTCTTTGAAATCGTGGTATTATATAAAAATTTTTAAACACATCTTTTATAATTTTATCATTAGCCTCATTAATATGCATAAAATACACCTCCTTGCAAATTTAAAAATTAACTAACAATTTTTTCTCTAAATTAGTTTCAGTTAATGATGTTAAATCTTGCATAATTTTATTTGCAAGTGCATAAGCCATATTAACAGGCACAGCATTCCCAACCATTTTGTAACCGTCTGCAACATTTGAATATTTAAAAATAAAATCATCAGGAAAAGTTTGTATTCTAGCACATTCTCTAAGTGATAGCCTTCTATACAAATGTTCTTGACCTTTTACAAATTCTCTTTTATTTTTTTCGATAAATTTCATTTTAGGTGCTTGAGGATGAATTGGAGCATGTCTGCCACCAGCTTGAATAGTATATGAAGGTTCATCCCAAGCTCGAACTCTATTTCTTGACATAAATATTGTTGAGAAACCTCCTATCATATATTCATGATTTGGAACTTTGCAAGTATTTCCATTTGAGTAATTTTTTTCTTTTGCAGGAATTGCTGAATCTCTCAAATCCCATATAGCATCTTTTAATACAGGTTTATATTTTTGAATTTCAGGAAATTCAAAAGTTATACCCAAATCATTTCTATATCCTACAAAAATAACTCTTTTTCTATCTTGTGGAACATTGTAATTATTCGCATTTATTAGTTGAAAACTTAAAATGTAACCTGATTCTCTAAATAACTTTTTAATGTTAGCAAGAGCCTCCGAATGTCTTTGGGCAAGCATACCCTCAACATTTTCGGCCAAAAAGAATAAAGGCTTCTTATCTCTTAAAATTCTGATAAATTCGTAAAAGAGTTGTCCTCTTTCATCTTCAATTCCTCTTAAAGCACCCGCCTCACTCCAACTTTGACATGGTGGACCTCCTATTATTCCAATACATTCAGGAATATCAATAGAAGATACATTTCTTATGCTTCTTTTATCTAAATAAGTATTTGGAAAATTATATTCAAAGGTTTCCCAAATTGAAGAATCATATTCATTTGCCCAAATTATATCAAATCCGACTTTTTCAAATCCTTTGTCTAACCCGCCAGCACCTGAAAATAAACTTACTACTCTTTTATTCATAATAAAACTCCATAAATTTAACAGGTATCAGTTGTACGGGATTATTTGGATTTCTTATTTGAATATCGTGAATAAAAAAATTCTCGTTGTCTTTTAATGCAAGCAAACTCTTTTTGTCTTCCTCAGGAAATTGATCAAATTTTTCTGTTTTCATTACACAATAAAATTTAAAATCAGAAGATTTGTTTTGTTTGGGCAAATAATCAAAAACTTTTTTAGGGTGGAATATAGACCACATCCCTCTAACTCTTAAATCTGTTATCCCCAAAGGGTCAACCCTTTTAATTTTTCCAAGTTCGTTTGTTTCTGCTAATTCAATACAAGAAATAGAATGCAAGCCGTCAACAATCGTATTTTTAATTCTTTCATATATACTTTTATCAGCAGCATAACAATCACCATATACAACCCAGAGTTCTTTTAAATGCGTGTCGCTTGTATTGCCAACAATATAAATAATATCTTTTACATCCCATTTTTCACAAGCCCTGCAAACATTCGTAATCATTGTGCTATCGGAATATAACTTGTTTTTTGGATATGAACTATTTAAAGCCAGTACGCTTGCATTTCCTTGAACTTTTTTAACTTCAATCGCATCACCATTTTTCAAAATAATATCCGGTGGGTTATTTTGATTACCTGTATATGAAAATACCTCATTATAAACATTAAGTCTTGAATATTCATCTTCATACAAAAGAGTATTTGCAAATAAGTCCTTTATATAAACTTCTAACGCATTGCCAACTCCATTAACACGATTTCTACCAGAATAATGTGCTGTCAAGGCTGTTATAGGATTTTCAACTAAATTTTTAATTGCAATTAGAATATTTGACGCCATTTCATACCTGCCATATTTAAGTATATAATAAAAAATAAATATTTTTTGATAATTATTAAGATAAGTTACTACCAATATTTCTTTCATAAAAGTAAATAATATTTATTTTTACTTTTTCCAATAAAAATTTCAAAATGGACTTTTAATATTCATATATATCCTTTGTTATAATTTCGTATTTATAATTGTATTAGATAAATCTTGTTAAATAATAGAAAAATTTTTCATTTTCAAAGTCCAGCAAAAGTCCAATTTCGTCCAGTTTGAATTTTAATAATTAATTTACTTTCGACCGACGAAACTTTTTAGTGTTGAACAAGAATACCCATCAAACTTTTTAAATACGATTTTCAAATTAAACATTAAACCCCACCCGCAGGGTGAGAATCCCGCAATAAAAAAGACCCTATAAAGGGTCTAAAATTCGGAAAAAGAGGGATTCGAACCCTCGAGGCAGATTACTCCACCTAACACCTTAGCAGGGTGCCGCCTTCAGCCACTCGGCCATTTTTCCTTAGCGTCAAGATTAATTATAACAAAAGCCCAAAAAATACACAAGTCAGGATTAAAAAAATATAATATTACTACACTTGTAATATCTAGTATGCCTATCTATTCTTGCTTTTTAAGTGTATATGCAACACTAAAAGTTGCAAAATATTGTATTTTGTGCTATTATATATACATACTTTGGGTGTGTAACTTAGATAATAGTCGAAAATAAGTTTTTTACCCTAAAAAATAACAACAAATGAGGAAAAATTTTATGACGAAAAAGCTAGTAAAAACTTTGTTAGTCGTAATGGTGTTCGCTCTTTTCACTACTAACAACGTACAAGCTTCTCAATCGCCAAAAGATGGTACAAAGAAGTTGATTGTGCAAACAGCACAAAAACTTGGCGTAGACCCCTATGTTGCGTTAAGTATAGCAAAAATCGAATCAAATTTTGATTCAACAGTTAAAAGTTCTCGTGGAGCAATCGGATTATTTCAACTAACTCCTTCAACCGCTAAAAGACTAGGTGTTAACCCTTATGTTCCAAGAGAAAATGTCGAAGGTGGTTTAAAATATTACCAAACATTATACAAAAAATATGGTTCTATGGAATTAGCACTTGCTGCTTATAACGCAGGGCCGGGGAATGTGGCTAAATATAATGGAGTACCTCCATTTTCAGCCACAAAAAACTTCATTCGAGATATCAAAAAAGAATATCATTCATACAAAAATGATATAAATACAAAGGGCATTATCTCGGATATGATTTAAAATTTGCTATAAAAATTAAAACGTGGAACTCAGTTTCCACGTTTTTTAGTATTTATTCAAGCTCATAATCAGCTAAATCAACGATTTTTAAGGTATGCCTTAAATCATCTCTTTCATCTTTAAAATGAATTTTAATATAGTTTCTGGTCACTGCGCTATATTTTCCCGTTTTTTTATTTTTTTTCTCAATTAAAATCTCAGCTTTTTCATTTTTATTTTCTTCTAAAAAGTTTTTATGCAACTCACCGGATAATTCCCCAACCATTTTTGCCCTTTTGGTTTTAATATTATCTTGAACTTGTTCCATCAGGCTAGCCGGTGTATTTTCTCTTTTTGAATAGGGAAAACAATGAATATAAGAGAGTTTTAGCTTTTTTAAATTATCAAAAGTTGTCTTGAAATCTTCATCATTTTCATTTGGAAAACCAACAATAATGTCCGCCCCCAAATATGGTTTATTAAAATTTTTGTGCAATTTATCAACAACATCAAAAACTTCCTGAACAGTATATTTTCTGTTCATATCGGCTAAAGTCTTGTCGCAAACGGATTGCAAGGAAAGATGAAAATGCGGACAGAATTTTTCACTTTTTGATAAAAATTCAATCATCTCATCATCAAGCTCGTTTATATATAACGAACCCAAGCGATAACGAGGAATATCAAACTTTTCAACCTCTTTTAAAAGGTCAAGCAAAGTCTTATTAAATTCAAGCCCCCATTGCCCAATATGAATGCCAGTGAAAACAATTTCTTTTATCCCTTTTTCAGTGACCATTTTGATTTGTTTTATTATATTTTCAACGCTATTAGACCTTGAATTGCCCCTAGCATAAGGGATTATACAATATGAACAGCGATTATTGCAGCCATCCTGAATTTTGATATTCACTCTTGTTGTAGTTGGATTTATCAAAAATTTGTTTTCAAAATCCTTTTTCAACATAATATTTTCAACAAACACAGCCTTTTCATCTTTAAAAAGATTATCAATATATTTTTTTATTTCAAGCTTTTCACTGTTTCCCAAAATTAAATCGATTGATGAATAATTAAAATCTTTATGCAATTTATATGTTTGAGCGCAACAACCCGTCAAAACCGACTTAACGCAAGGGTTTTGCCTTTTTGCCAAATTTAAAAGATAATTAACTTGCGAATCGCTATGCGAAGTCACCGAGCATGAATTTAAAATATAAATATCAGCTTGCTTAATGTCATCAACCTTTTTATAGCCCAATTCAACAAGCTCATTTTCAATTATTTGCCCCTCAAGCGCATTTTGTTTGCAACCGAGAGATTTTAGAAGAAATTTTTTCATAATTTAATAATATCTAAAAAATAAAAATGAGCCAAACCAACAAGTCCGACTCATTTTCAATTTAAAATCTATTTTTTAATTTATTTTTCAATAATTTTATCAATTAAACCATATTCAAGAGCTTGTTGAGCAGTCATGAAATTGTCACGTTCTGTGTCTTTTTTGATTGTTTCAAGCTTTTGACCTGTATGTTCAGCTAAAAGCCCGTTCAACATTGATTTCATTCTTAAAATTTCTTTTGCTTCAATTTCAATATCAGTCGCTTGACCTTTAGCACCGCCCAATGGTTGGTGAATCATAATTCTAGCGTTCGGAAGAGCCAATCTTTTGCCTTTTGTTCCGCCTGAAAGCAAAAATGCGCCCATTGAAGCAGCGTCGCCCAAGCAAATTGTTGAAACATCAGCTTTTATAAGTTTCATAGTATCATAAATTGCCATGCCTGCTGTAATAACGCCTCCTGGGGAGTTGATATATAGCATAATATCTTTTTCAGAATTTTCGCTATCTAAAAGCAAAAGTTGCGCAACAATTGAATTTGCTACATCATCATCAATTTCTGAACCAAGAAAAATAATTCTTTCTCTTAAAAGTCTTGAAAAGATGTCGAAACTGCGTTCTCCTCTGCTTGAAGCTTCGATTACAGTTGGAACATAGTCTAGAATTTTATATTCGTTGATACCGTACATATTTTTTCCTTTTGTTTAGTAATTATGGTCATTATATTATAAAAAATAAGAATTTTAATCCTATTATTTAATTACTTTTACTTTAAAATCAGGGCTGTTTTTAAGTTTTTCTTCAATTTCATCAAACGTTAAAAACCCTTCTTGTGCGCCAAAATGTTCGCAAACAGAAGCAGAATTAATTGTTCCATATTGCAAAGCTTTAACAATATCCCAATTATATTTGTCTATTGTTGCGCAGAATGTTGAAGAAAAAGCATCCCCAGCACCAAGGGTTGAAGTTACAACAGCAGGATATGTCGGGCAAAGATAGATTTGTTTGCCATCATAGCAATATGAGCCGTTTTTGCCATCTGTTATAACAACAAGAGTGTTTGTTTTGCCCCTCAAAGCTTTCAGCATTTCAACAACATCCGGATGGATTTCTTTTTTGGAATATTTTTCTTCTTTTGTGTCGGGTCTGACTTGAATTTTAGTAACAAGCGTTGCTTCTTCTTTATTCATAACAACAATTTGAGCCGTTTTAAGAATTTTTTGGAAATATTTAGCACCTTTTTTAAGAGCCGTCGTGCCTGCATTTATTGCTAAATTAATTCCATTATCCTTACAGAAATTTGCAATTTTATCTAAAACTTTGTTACTGTCGCCTGAAAGCGGTGAAACATAAACCCAGCGAGAATTTTTAATAGCGTTAAAATTAACTTCCTTAGCATGGACATGTTCGTTTGCGCCTCTGTGCGCCAAAACCGTTCTATCCCCTTGGAAAGAAACAAGAATAATAGAAAAACCCGTTAAATACCTGCTTGAATCAATAATATTCATAATATCAATGCCTGATTTTGCAAGTTTTAATTTGATAATATCATTTAATTCATCATTTCCAAGTTTTATAATTGTTGAGGTTTTAAGACCAAGGTTTGCAAGGTTTGTCGCCGTATTAACCGCACCTCCGCCAAGATTTTTAGAAAAATCCGCAATTTCAGTTTTTGCTCCATAAGGAAAAGACATAAAATCGCTCTTCTTGCTGAGTTGTGAAACCGAAACAATGCTTGCAACGTCAGATTGAACAAAAACGTCTTGTGTTGCTGAACCTATAGTAATAAAATCGTACATAACTAATCCTTTAATATTCTTGCTAGATTACATTAATAGTATAAAATAAAAACATGAAACTAAAACAATTAATTTTAAAAAACTATAGAAACTATGACGACTTTGAGTATAATTTTAAAAACAACAAAACTCTTATCATCGGGAAAAACGCTCAAGGCAAAACCAATATTTTAGAAGCAATATACTATCTTTGCGCCCTTGATAGCGCAAGAATCAGAAAAGATAGCGAATTAATCAAATTTGGATGTGATTTTTTAAATATCAAAGCAAAAGTTAATAAAATCGATACCGATATCGACCTTGAAATTATTATAAATCCGCCGAAAAACAAGATTTTAAAGGTAAATGGTTTAAAGAAAAATAAAGCGAAAGATTTTTTAAGAGTTTTATCAAGCGTTAATTTTTCAACTTCAGATTTATTATTATTAAGGGGCGAGCCTCAAAATCGAAGAAAATGGCTGGATTTGGCGATTTTTCAGGTGTATCCGTTATACATAGAAAAGCTATCGAAATTCAACAAAATCAGACTTCAAAAAGCAAATTATCTTACCAACAACATAGTTGATGATAATATGTTGGATGTTTTTAACCAGCAATTAGCAGCCTCTTGTGCTAATGTTATATATTTAAGGCAAAAATATTTGTTGGAATTAGAAAAAATAGCCAAAATTAAACATCAAAAAATGGCTGAAAATGAGATTTTAAAGATTAAATATCAAACAATTACAGATGAAATTTTGCCTATAGCTGAATTAAATTCATTGATTTATGAAAAATTAAACGAAATTAAACACGAAGAAATCAGGAAGCAACAGTGCTTAATTGGAGCGCATAGAGATGATGTTGATTTTTATATAAATGATGTTGATTCAAAAAAATATGCTTCTCAAGGACAACAAAGAACGATTGTTTTAGCTTTGAAATTGGCTGAGCTTGCTATTATTAAGGAAAAAATAAACGAAGTTCCGCTTTTGCTTTTGGATGATGTTTTGGCTGAATTAGATAATATTCGCCAAAACTACCTATTAAATGCTATAGAAGACGATATTCAAATGATTATAACCAGCGTTGATACTCTAGCGTTTGATGAAGAATTTTTGAAAAACGTTGATATTATTAATATTTCGCAAGGAAAAATCGTATAAAAAAACTCGATAAACTTTAATTTATCGAGTTTTTAAGTATTTATTTATTTTAAACTAGTCATCTAGTGCTGCAACCCCAGGTAATACTTTACCTTCGATGAATTCTAATGAAGCACCGCCACCAGTTGAAACGTGTGTAAATTCTTCAGCTTTTTGGAATTTTTTAGCAGCTGAAACAGAATCGCCACCGCCGATAACAGAAGTTGCGCCATTTTTAGTTGCTTCTACAACAGCTTTAAGAACAGCTTTTGTACCTTCAGCGAATTTTGGATTTTCAAAAGCACCAACAGGACCGTTCATAAGGATTGTTTTAGATGATAAAATAACGTCAGCGAAAGCTTTTTGAGTGTTAGGACCAGCATCAACCCCTTCAAAGCCATCAGGAATATTTGTAACATCTACAACTTTATTTTCGCCATTACCTGAAAAATCGTTTGTTACAAGAACATCAGTAGCTAAAACAAGTTTAACACCTTTAGCTTTTGCTTTTGCTTCAATAGCTTTAGCTGTTTCTAATTGATCATCTTCGCAAATTGAATCGCCGATTTTTCCGCCGTTAGCTTTAACAAATGTATAAGCCATACCGCCACCGATAATCATATTGTCAACTTTATCTAATAAGTTTTCTAAAACACCGATTTTAGTTGAAACTTTAGCACCACCAACAATTGCAGTGAATGGATGAGTTGGATTATCTAAAGCTTGTCCTAAACATCTTAATTCTTTTTCCATTAAAAGTCCTGATACAGCAGGTTTTAGAACTTTAGCCAATTTAGCAGTTGAAGTGTGGTTTCTGTGAGCTGCGCCAAATGCGTCATTTACATAGAAATCACCAAGTTTTGCTAATTCGTTTGCAAAAGTCATATCATCGTCTTTTGCTTCTTCAGCTTTGTAGTAACGGATGTTTTCTAATAGTGCAACTTGACCATCTTTTAGAGCTTCTAATTCTTTATCTGCGCCATTTCCAACAGGAGATTTAACAAATAAAACTTCTTCGCCTAATAATTTTGCTAAATATTTAGCAACAGGTTCAAGTGTGAATTCAGGTTTAACTTCGCCTTTTGGTCTGCCTAAGTGAGCCATTAAAATTACACGAGCGCCTTTTTCTTTTAAATAGTTAACGGTTGGTAATATTGCTTGAATTCTTGTGTCATCTGTTACATTGCCGTTTTCATCTAATGGAACATTAACGTCAACTCTAACTAGAGCTCTTTTTCCTTTAATATCCCCTAAATCTTTAATGGATTTTTTCATTATAAAACTCCTTTTTTTGTGTCTTATATTTACAATTTTATTTTAGAATAAATAAAAATATTGTTCAATATGGAACTTTTAAGCTATAATTAAAATTATGAAATTTGCAGTACGAATTATTAAAAATGTTTTTCATCCTTTAAAAGTAGCTGATAATGCTAATCTTTCCCAAGGGCAATATGTCATAGCCAAGACCGATAAGGGCGAAGAAGTATTTAAAGTTTTTATAGTTAATTCCGAAATTCAAAAACTTTGGGAAAAACATCAGCCCGAGCCTTTAAGCGTTGTTAGAATTATGACGGAAGAAGACTTTAAAACCTATGAAGAACAAAAAGAAGCTGAAATAAAAGCGTATTATAGATGTCGTGAACTTGCGCAAAAGCGTGGATTGACGATGAAATTCGTTCAAGCAAGATACACATTCGACAGAAAAAAAATAACATTTTATTATACAGCGCCCGAAAGAGTTGATTTTAGGGAACTTTTAAAAGATTTAACTCAAGAATTCAAACGAGTTAGAATTGATTTAAGACACATTGGTGTTAGGGATGAAACCTCTATCCTGCAAGGGCAAGGGGTTTGCGGACAAGATTATTGCTGTTGTCGATTTTTGAAAAAATTTGACCAAGTTAATACAAAACTTGCTAAAGACCAAGGTATTCCAATCACTCCGGGGAAAATCACAGGTGCTTGCGGAAGATTGTTGTGCTGTTTAAATTATGAATATAAAAACTATCTTGAAGCGGCAAAATCCCTTCCTCCTGTTGGAAGCGGGGTTATGACTCCTGATGGGGTTGGAAAAGTGTTTATGGTTAATTTCTTGAAAAAAGCGGTTAACGTTAAACTTGAAGATGGAAAAATCAAAGAATATAACAAGTCTGAAATTGAAATGATAGATGGCGAAGTTAATATCGATATTGATATTAATAATAATATGAACTATCAAGGCGACGAAGTGGTTGATGCTAGGGCGTTAAGGTCGTTGAATGATGATAGAAATTCATCAACTGGAAATGTGTAAAGGGAAAAAATGGAAAATTTAACAAAAAAGGGTGTTGAAATTGAAAGTATTAAGCTTGCTTCTGCTATTGCAAGGTTTTTAGACGATAATAAAGCAAAAGATATTACAATTTTAGATGTTTCAAATGTTTCATCCTTATCAGATTATTTCATTATTGCAACCGCAACTTCAACCCCTCAAATTCGAGGTTTGACCGAACTTGTCAGAAAAAATATTAAAGATATTTTTAAAAGACTTCCGCTGGGCGAAGAAACCGAGCGCACAAGTAAATGGAATTTGCTGGATTATGGCGAAGTTGTTGTGCATATTATGCACAGCGAACAAAGAGAAATTTATAAAATTGAAAAATTCTGGTCCCATGCGTTGATTGTTGAAAGAGATGTTTGGGAAAAAGAATCTAAGGAATTTGCTAAGTACGAGTAGGGCATGGTTGAGCATTGTTTAGCTCTTGGGTGTGTTTTGCGAAGCTGGAGATAAACTTTTGACTAATGACTTAGCAATGGTTTATTTTGTGTAAATACTTTTGTTATTAAAGAATGGATTTTGTTTGATTCTCCATGATTTTAAGACCCTGAAACGTAGTTCAGGGTGGCGGATTGGAGGGGGGACACTTTATGAGGGTATGGTCTACGTCCTGTCCGTCAGACCTCATCGGTCTGCCGTCACGGACTTCGCACACCTTTTGCCCTCATCTGCGCTCACTAAGCCAAGTCTGGCTAAGTTCGCTTAACTCGGGTTAAAAAAACGAGGGCGAAGCCCTCGACATCAAACACAAAATAACATGAAAATTTTTAATAATGCCAACGAGCATTACGGATTAGAATAATTCCGCTTCCGCCGTTACCGCCAATGCCACCGAAAGCCTGAGTTCCGCCACCTCCCGAACCTGTATTAGGTGTTGCAGCACCACCCCAACCGCCTCCGCCACCAGGGTTGCCACCACTGCCACCGGGGCTACCACCGCCACCGGCAGCAAATAATTCGCCTGTTGACTCTCCAAAAGCTCTGGTTGTAATTCCTTGACCACGTCCACCGCTGCAACATTGCCATTCCCCACTATTATTATTATACATACAACCTTCACCGCCGTTACCGCCGTCGCTTCCGCCACTGCCGCCACCATCCCAACCGCTACCGCCACCGGAACCACCCTGGCAATAATTACCTCCTTGATAATTGTGTGTGTTTCCGCCGCCACCACCGTTTGCATAAATCAAAGTACCAAACGAGCTTTGTCCTCCACTTGCACCGTCACCATCCCATACAGCCGCACCACCAGCTCCAACTGTCGCTTGATATGTCCCTTTAACTGTTTGATTTTTAACAGTTTTAGTGTAACCGCCACAGCCTCCGCCTGCAAGACCTGCGCCACCGCCTCCGCCACCGCCAACGGCAAATAAATCAACCTCTTCTTGAGAGGGAAATGCCACCCTTGTTGTTCCTTTTATTCTTAACACCCAATCGCCTGTTATACTGCCCGTAAACGTGCATAATGAGCTATCTTCGCATACGGGTTGTTGATGAGCCACTATACAACTTCCGTTTTGTAACGTATATCCGCTATTACAGCTATAACCAGAACCTCCATTACATGTGGCATTCGCAGGGCATGAGTTGCAACTTGAGCCGCTTAGGTAGTTACCGCTTTTACAGCTTGAACAATTTGTTGCGCTTTGATAGCAAGCTGAGCATTTTCCGTCGCATGCTGAGCATGAGTGGCTTGGGGAATTTGGGCTGAATGTGCCGTTTGGACAGGCTTTACAGGTTGTTTTACCTGTTTCATCTTGATAACTGTTATTTCCACAAGCAAATGGGATTTTTCCATCAGGACAACGCCATCCGACAGGACAGGTGGCGCAAGCAGTTCCATAGTGTTCTTTACCATCCCAATTCCATTCCCAGTTCTTATCAACTGTGTATTGACCTGCAACACAGGCTAGGCAAGCGGTCAAACCCTCTTTGTTGGTGTAGTTTCCGTTTTTTGTTAAACAAGGTTTACAAACCGTTTTCTTTTCTTCATCTTGATAATAGCCAATTGGGCAAAGCTCAACCTTTATTCCATTTGGGCATTTGCTCCCTTTTGGGCATTTCATGCATTTTAGGGATTCATCTATATAATAGCCATCTTCACATTTATCGCAACCCTTGCTAGAGCAATACAAACACCCCTCGGAACGCTCGGAACAGTTTTCACACAAGCATTTTCCTATGTTTTTGTATTGATATTCACCGCAATGGATGTCACACAATAAACAGCTTTCATCTATACAAGCATTGCATTTTCCGCCGTTTTCATCAAATTTAGCGCAATCTGAACGTATTGCAGCAACGGCGCTTTTAACCGTTACCATGCTTCGAGAAAGTTTTTTGGTTATAACTGGCGCAAAGGCAGCCGTGACAAGCGAAACGGTTATAAGGCTTATCATTAATTCGACAAGCGAAAAGGCTTCTATATTATTTTCAAATTTTTTAATTTTCAAACAAATACTCCAAACACATATCTCTACTTCCCAAAATCCTTTGCAGTTCAAGGCATTCCTCTATTTTAAATTCGACTTTTCCATTTATTTTATCTATCAAAATTTTTTGAGGAAGTTTCATTTTGTGCGCTACATCTTCAATTTTTACGTTATTTCTCTTGAATTCGTGCAGAAGATTTTTAAACATTTTTGTGTTTTACATCAATATATTACAGTACTGTTAAATAATACTTCAAGATATTGATGTAGTCAAGAAAATATTTTAACATATTTGTTTACTTTGAAGAGCTTTTTATATATGATTTTAGGGGGTAAGCGCTATGAACAGATTAAGCAAAGAAAAATTAAATTTTCACAAAAATAAAAAAAATTTGACAAATCTTGAAATTTCTAAGCTTACAAATATCCCAATAAGCAATATAGATAAGATTTTCAGCGGTTTAAACCAAAACCCTACTTTAAACACAATTCAAAAAATTGCTTCTGTTCTTGATTGTTCAATTGATGATTTTATTGATTATAAAAAATCGCCTGTAAGCCCTGTGTATATTGATGATAAGACTAAAAGACTTGTTGAAGAAATAAAAAATTTAGACGAAGATAGCATTGAACTTTTGATTAAAATTTCAAAAAAATTCAACACATCAATATAATGAAGTGACTTTTAAATTCTTAAAATCTTTCAAAAATCTTTTCAATGTTTTTCAAATATTTTTCTTGGTTAAAACAATCCGCTATTTCGTCTTCGGATAAATATTTTTTCATATTTTCCTTGAAATTTCCATTATTGTTAAATGCGTCAAGAGCCTCTTTTTGAACGATTTTATAGCTTTCTTCTCTGGTCATATTATGTTCTAATAATTTTAACAAACAGCTTTGAGAATAGATTATTTCGCCATATCGATTAACATTATTTAGCATATTTTTAGGTTTAACCACCAAATTGGTCAAAACACCCTTAAAACGATGCAACATATAATCAATTAAAATCGTACTATCAGGGAAAATCACACGCTCAACCGATGAATGCGAAATATCTCTTTCATGCCAAAGTGCAATATTTTCCATAGCTGCAATCGTGTTGCTTCTTAAAATTCGAGCCAAACCCGACATATTTTCGCTTGCTATCGGATTTTTCTTGTGTGGCATAGCAGACGAGCCTTTTTGACCGTTTGAAAAACCTTCTTCAACTTCCGCTACTTCAAAACGTTGAAGGTGACGGATTTCAATTGAAAAATTTTCTATAACAGCGCCAATCAAAGCTATAGCTTGAATATAAGCAGCATGCCTGTCTCGAGCAATAACTTGCGTTGAAATTTTAGCGGGTTTTAAACCCAAAATTTCACAAGTTTTTTCTTCAACAGCAGGGTCAATATTTGAATAAGTGCCTACAGGCCCTGAAATTTGACCGACCAAAACATCATTTAGAGCATAGTTAAATCTATCTTTTGAACGTTTTAACATGTCTAATAAATTTAATAATTTAAAGCCGAAAGTGATGACTTCTGCGCCTATTCCGTGGCTTCTGCCAAGGCAAACAGTGTTTTTATGTTTAAAAGCAAGTTCTTTAACCACTTCAATTAATTCATCCAAATCTTTGTTAATTATTTTTGAACTATCCTTAATTTGAAGCGCAAACGCTGTATCTATAACGTCAGAAGAGGTTAAGCCCTTGTGGATATATGGAGAAAATTTTCTTCCAACATTTTCATTCACATTTTCCAAAAACGCAATAACGTCATGCCGAGTCACACGCTCAATTTCATCAATTCTTTTAACATCAAATTTAGCGGTTTTTTTGATGTTTTCATAAACTTCTTCATCAAAATTTCCAAGCTCAACTTGCGCTTTAATAACCGCAAGCTCAACATCTAAATAGTATTGAAATTTTTTATCAAGCTCCCAAATTGAAGCCATTTCTTCTCTTGAATATCTTGTAATCATAAAAAAATTATATAGCAAAAATATTTTTTTACGTGTTTTAAATAATTAATTATATGGAGAAAAAAAATGATAACACCCATTAAAAATATAAATTTCAACCCGAAAACACCGAAATTATCAGCCAAAAAGCTTGAAAAACCAATCACAAACCCATATCAAATTAATTCAATTTATAATAATTCTTTTAATATTAATTTTAGGGGTTTAGCTAATATCAACCAAAAACCAAGCTTCAACGATACTTTAGATAAAAATTATTTCCAACTTCCAACAATAACGCTTGCGGATGGCTCAGATTATACTTTTAAACCTGATGAAAGCCAAGTAGCATGCGCAAAAGCGATATATAACAATAAAAGTTTATTGTTCAATGCTCCGACAGGAACAGGAAAAACCGCAATAATCAACTATACAATTACAAAAAACTTAGGTGAAAACAAAAGAACTTTCATTCCAATGCCCCTAAAAGCCTTAACAAATGATAAATACAGGGAATTTAGCAAAATATACGGCAAAGAAAATGTTGGAATTTTAACAGGCGATATCAAGCTAAACCCTGATGCGCCAATTGTTTTAACGACTACAGAAATTTATAACGCTTCTGTAGCAGGCGATACAGCCGATAAAGAAGCAAGTGTTATCTTTGATGAAGCGCATTATATGGGCGATTACGATAGAGGCGGCGTTTGGGAGCAATCTATTATCAATACCCCAAAAAGCTATCAAGTTGTGCTTTTATCAGCTACAATCGGAAACTCTGACGAGCTTGCTTCTTGGCTTCAAAGTTTAAACCCCTCAAGAGAAGTTGAAGAAGTTAAATTGGCTTCATCAGAGCGCCATGTTCCTTTGGTTTATACAACATATATTCCTCAAAAGAACTCATCTTCCGCTTTTGTTCAGCTTATTGATGGCGAAGTTAAGTTAAATGAAATTGACCCAAACAATCTGACTTCTAAACAAAAACGAGCTTTTGAAGCCATTTATAAAAATTTCAATAATATCAAGGGTTTTGAACCTATTAAAGATGAAGATATTATTCCAATTGCAAAAAATCTTCTTGAAAATCCTGCCTTTCAAGGCAAGGAAAAAATTTCAATCGGAAGATTGAGAGAAGTTTTAAACAAAGATTATCCGACTTTGTCAAAAGATGAGGTTGAAATTGTTGTTCAACTTTTAATGGATTATTCTTCAAGAAAAGTTAAACAAGTTAATGTTCCGACTTTTGAAGATAATTATCCTGAACTTGTTAAGGATTTGGCTTCTGAAGATAAGCTTCCTGCAATCATTTTCAAATTATCCGTTAGCGCAGCAGATAGCATTTTAGAAGAATTTGACTATGAATCATTAAACCTAACAACCCCTGAAGAGAAAAAGCAAATAAAAGCCATAATTAAGGAATATCAAAACAAAGGGCTATATTTAGGCACAAATTTTGTTCCATATCGTCTTATAAACGGATACGCTGCGCACAATGCCGCTGAAATTCCTGCTTATAAGAAGTTGGTTGAAGATTTATATTCTAAAAAGCTTTTGAAAGTCGTTGTTGCAACTTCAACTCTTTCAGCCGGTATCAATATGCCAACAAGAACAGTCGTTATGACAGATTTAACTCATCCTGAATATGACGCCGAGCAACAAGAAATTGCTTATGTTCCGTTAAGTATAAACGAATTTCATCAAATGACAGGAAGAGCAGGTCGTCGTGGGGTTGATGAGATTGGCAATGTTGTATTTTATAATATGAAACAAACAGGTCAAAGCAAATTTGACGATAATTTCAGCGAATATAGATATGCAAAAAATGCAATTTTGGCATCACCCGATGACATTGAAAGCCATTTAAACCCAAATTGGGTATTATTAGCTCAAAACTATGGAAAATTATTAGGAGATGACGGCATTAATCAAACAATAGATTCTTCTTTTAGAGCATTTAGCGCAAACGACCCTGATGGCGCTAGAAATGTTTTAGCGGAAAAATATGATAAATATAAAAAAGTTTTATTAAGAACAGGCTTTTTACAACAAGATAAACAAGGAAACATAACTCCAACAGCAAAAGGAAAGATTTTAGAACGAAGCGAATGCGTTAATCCTTTATTATTAAGCGAACTTATCGCAAGCGGAAAACTTGTTAATGTTGATGTTTTTGAATTGTGTCAAATAGTTGGCGCAATCGCAGATAGCGACGAGCAAACAGAAACAGACTTTTTACCTGCTCTTCTTAATAATAAATTAAGAGCGATGTTTGCTCTAAGCCCCGAACTGACTCCAGACCTTGAAACCGTTCAAGAAACTAACAGAATGATTTCTCAAACAGAGAACAAAATCATCAAAATGCAAAAAAATTATCAACTTCCGGCAGATAAAATCATTAGCGCTTCAACGTTTGGCGGATATATTGCTTATGCTTTTGCAAAATTAAACAACACAAGCGCCAATAGTGTTGATAATTTCAATTTCTTGACTAATTTTGTAACAGAATCAACAAATGTTGCAAACAGAAAGAAAATGTCTGAATCAGGTGATGAATTTAACAGAAAAAACCGTGAGGGCAATGTTTATAGCATTATTGCTCAAAGTTGTTCAATTTTAAAAAGAATATACTCTATTTGCGATTTTGCACTTCAAAATCCTGATGAATACAATAAAGCTTACTATTCTCAATTAAAAGAAACAGCCGAATTAGCCTTATTATACTTGCAACAAAATCCGATTTATGATGAACTTTCATTATGATGATTAATTTAAACACTGTAAAATTCAATAGTTTAAGCAAAAGAAACTTCTTAAATCGAAAAATGGGCGTTCCTTTTGCTTTCAAGCAAGAAAAAGATAGCTATAATTTTTCTAATGTTTCTTTTAAAGGTTTGCATTGTCTGCCAAACGAGTTTAAGCTAAGGGACATTAAAAATCTTCACTGTCCATATTGCGGACAAATTATGTTAAACGAAGAACAAAGAAAAGAATTTATTGAAGATGTTGCTTCAAAAAAAGGTGAAGAATTAATCAAAGCCCTTGAAAAATATGAGCATGAAAGCTTTTTAACAGGCAACAAAGAGGACACACAAAGCATATTCAGACCTCAAAAACAACTTGTTGTGAATAAAATTAAAGAATTAGCAAAACAATATCCCGATTTAAACATTGCTCAACTTGTTAAATTGCAAAGTGATAGCTGCTTAAAACCCTTAATTGAAGAGCAATTAGCAGTTGCGGGCGAGCTTGAAGATTATATTTCAAAAAATGTTACTTGCGAAAACGAACTTAAAAAATTAAAAATCATTATTGATGAACAAAAAATGAGAATTCAAGGAAAAAGCAGGTATAGATTTAGAAGAAAAGGCTTTATCTATGCTATAGCTAATTCGGTTGAAAATAAAGATATTCAGGAAAAAATTAATTCCATAGTTGAAAAATTGCCAACCTCAGACAACAGTGTTGAATCTTTCTTTGTAAAATATGGAAAAGGAAACTATAGCGCAAGCAAAGTTGCCGAAAAATTGATTTTTGAAACAAAACCAACAACAGAACATATTATTCCAAGATTAAGAAAAACAAAAAATGTCGCAAAAGGCAAAAATTCAACATCAAATTATATCGTAGCTTGTTCGGGCTGTAACGGTCAAAAAGCCGATAGCTCAATTCTAGAGTGGCAAAAGACTCATCCTGATTTTCAAAAAAATCTGCAAGAATATTTAGTAACCATACAAGACATACTTGACACAGAAGACGGTTATTATGGCTATGAAACATATATTCAGGATATTATTTCAACAATTTCAAAAGCTTCGCAAGACACAATTCAACTTGCTGAACCTGTTTCAAAAAATAATAGCGACACTCAAAACAAGCTGATGAACAGGCGTCAGCAAATTGCAAAAATTAAAACACAATTAAACCAAAATAAATCAGCCCTCAAAAAACAAAAAGAACTTTTAGAGCAAATTGAACATTCTACATTTTTCAAGCTATTAGTGCAACACGAGCTTGCTTACACAATGCTCGATAGAATAAATCAACAAATCAATAGCTCTAATTCATCTTCTTTAGCTGAACTTTTATATAAAAAGCAAAAATATGAAATGGAAACTAAAAGACTTGAAAGAGAAATTGAAAAATATGACCCAAGCATTTTAGACAAAGAAATTTCGACAAGACAAAGTGCGCTATTAGAAAACGTTTTAGCAGATGGCGACAGCGAAGAAACCCAAAAAATTCAAGAAGAAATTGAAGCTTTAAGCCAAGAAAGAAATCTTAGAGTGCAAGCTTTAAATTATGAAGAAATCAAAGATAATTTTGAAAAATCAACCCAAATAGCAGACTATAACGACAAAATTCTTATGGTTTTGGCTAATAGATATAAAAGCATGACAAATGAAGAACTCAATACGTGGATAAGGAAATTCTATTTATAAGCTATGAAAATATTTTTTAATCCGTTAAATTTAACAAAAACAAAACAATATAATTATAAAAATCAAACAAACCCATTCAAGCGCCAAGGTTTTGGGCTTAATTTTAAAGGGTTTTATTGTGATGAAGATAGTTTTCAAGTTAAGAAAATATATGATTTAACTTGTCCGAGTTGCGCTTCGCCTATGATTAAAAGAAAGCAACTTGACCAGTTTATTGATAGTTTAAAAGGCAAAAAGGGCGAAAGCTTGGTCAATGCTCTTGAAAAATATGACGAATATTATCACGAAACAGAAAAAGAAGTTGTAGCCATTTTAAAAGATGGCGCAAGGACTTCAAGGAGCAAAAGCCTTCAAGAATTGATTAATGAAGAATATTATCAAAGGCTTCAAAAAGTAAGAAAAATTCAAATTGAAACCGTTCGACACCTTGAAAGTTTGACTAAAACCACAAAAGGCTATAGAAAAGATTATTTAAAAAGAGTTTTAGATAATTATAAAGCAAAACTAAATGAAAGCGATAACAGCTATTTTGACGAAAGGGAATTTATTTCTGAATTATCTAATATAGCTGAGGGAAGCGAAGTTTTGACTAAAAAAGTTAAAGCTTGGAGCGAAAAACTTCCTGATACGCAAGATTCTGTTTTTGTTTTCTTTATGAGAAACGGCAGAAATAAACAGGAAAATAGCGCATATCACCTTTTGGTTAATTCGTTTGTAACTTGTGAACATATTAAACCAAAATCCAAAGGCGGCGAAAACAACACAGAAAACTATTTAGCAGAATGTTATGAATGCAATTCAACAAGAAACGACATTCCTTTTAGCGAATGGGTTGAAACAAAACCTGATTTTGCTTCAAATTTCAAAAAATATCTTACAACAGTGGCTAAAGCGCTTGACACTAAAGAGTTAGATAGCGAATACGATGGCTATGTTGATGATGTTATTCAAACTGTTCAAAAAGAATCAGCAGGAAAAATAAAAGTTGCTTCTCCAAACGCTACAAACCAACAAGCGCCTGTTGAAGCAAAAGAAGCAAGCAAGGAAGAAAGAATTGAAGCGATTAAAGACGATATCGCCTCTCTTAAAAAAGAACTTGAAGAATATCAAGTTTTAAAAGCAAAATATGAACAAGAAGCCGAATATCAAGCTATGGTTGAATATATCGCTTTAAGACAACAAAAAGAAAACATAAATTTAAGAAACGAAAAACTAAGAAAAACTCTTCAAGATTTGCAAAAAGAAATAGATAGATATTTCTTAAAATCTGCTGATTTTGAGCTTAAAAAGCAACAGCTGGCTGAATTTGAGGGTTCAGTTAAAGAAAGAGGTGAGCTGAAAGCAAAAATTGCAAGCTTAAATTCTTATTTATCAAAAAATAATATCCAAGAGCTTGAAAATCAATACACCAAGACAAAAACAGTCCTCGAAGAAAGCAGAACAAAAGAAACCGAACTGGATTTAAAAATGGCTGAACTTAAAGGGGGATTTGATTTTCCGTCTGATATCAAAGCTAAAATTGAAGAATTGAGGGCAAAAATTGAAGAAATCAATTTGTCTTATTTAAGAATAAAAGAATTATCAAGCATAATCAAAGGCGAAGAGGGAATAATAGGTCAAATTGAAGCAAGCGAAAAAGCAATTGCAAAATTAAGCGAAGAAAATAGAACAATTGATTTTTCAACAGGTGACAGCTCTAAAATCGAAGAATACACAAAGTTATCAACTTTATTGGCTAGAATTGATTTTGTAAAAGATGAATATTTAAAAACAAATTTAAGAAAGCGTGAGCCTGATGATTATATGATTTTTGATTTTGCTCAAAAGCAGATAGAAAGCGACATTCGAGAACTTATTAAAAATAATCCGAATGTAGAATATCAAGTTAATTTGAATTCTATTGAAAAAATGACGCAAGAAATTAAATCACTTCAACTTTCAATTCAAAAAATTCAAGCCGCAAAGGCTGAGCTTGCTTCTATTAAAGCAAAAGTCAAAAATCTTGGCACAATAAAAAAACTTGAAGAAGAAATTTCTCGTCAAAATCTTGCGTTGGAAAATTCTCAAGAACGGCTCAAAGCAACAAATTCAGACGAAAAAATTGACTATTGCACAAAAGAAATTGCAAGAAAAAAGCAATTAATTTCAACTCTGCAAAATAATGTTCAAAAACCAAAAGAAGCTAATAATAAGCCAAACGTGGGAATTCCAGCCAACATTTTAAAACAAATTTCATCACTTGATGAAAAAAGCGCAAGAATTGAAGAAGAAATAGCATATTATCAATCTGTTTTAGAAAAATTCCCAAACACGCCTGAATACGACACTTTGGCTCAATATAAAGAACTTGTATCGGCTAAATCTCAAATCAATTTACAAAATACTGAAATTTTAAGAAAAATGCACGATAAAAACGGGCAAATTAACCTATACAAGGCAAAAAGAGCAAAAATAAACAAAATGAAAGAAAGATTAGCAACAGCAACTTTAACAAAAAGCGAAGAACAAGCTTTGAGGAAAAAAATCAGCGTTTTGACGGACGATTTAAAGGCGTTTGACTTTAAAACAGCAAGAAAAAACTATATTGAACAACACGAAAAATTAAAGCAAGGGCTTAATTTTGAAAGAGAATTGTATAGGCAAATCAAAGAATTGAAAGCCCAAATCGATTTTCCTGACGAAATAAAAGCAAGAATTAAAACCCTTGAAAAAACGCCATCTCAGGAGTCTTTTGCACAAATTAAAATTTTGAAAACAAAATTAAAAGAAGCAAAAGAATTGTTTGATTCTTTTGAAGCGCAAAGACGAATACAAGAGCTTCGAGAAGAAAACGGCAAATTAAAAACAACAAGAGAACAACTTTTAAAGAAATACAACTAATTTTCCAAATATTTCTTTAAATATTTTCCTGTGTAACTGTTTTTGCATTTAACAATTTGTTCGGGCGTACCTTTGAAAACGACCTCTCCGCCGCCATCTCCGCCATCAGGACCTAAATCAATTATCCAATCGGCGCATTTAATTATATCCATATTATGTTCAATAATTAAAATCGTGTTTCCGCTATCGGCAAGCTTATTCAGCATCATCATCAATTTATCGATATCATAAAAATGAAGTCCAGTTGACGGCTCATCTAAGATATACAAGGTTTTTCCTGTTGAGCGTTTATTTAATTCAAGCGCTAATTTAACCCTTTGAGCTTCGCCGCCTGATAATGTTGTTGCGCTTTGACCAAGTTTAATATAGTCCAAACCCACGTCGTACAAGGTTTGTAAGCGTGTTGCAATTTTCGGCACATTTTTGAAAAATTCAAGCGCTTCTGCTACAGACATTTCTAAAACATCCGAGATGGATTTGCCTTTATATTTAACTTCAAGAGTTTCTTGGTTATATCTTTTTCCCTTGCAAACGTCGCATTTAACGTAAACATCGGATAAAAAGTTCATTTCGATTTTGATTAAACCATCTCCGCAACATTTTTCACATCTTCCGCCTTTAACGTTAAATGAAAATCTTCCTTGTTTGTAGCCTCTTACCTTGGCTTCGGGGGTTTGAGCGAAAAGCTCACGAATATGCGTGAACACGTCTGTATATGTTGCAGGATTTGAACGAGGGGTTCTTCCGATTGGCGATTGGTCAACCATAACAAGCTTGTCTATGTTTTTAAAGCCCCTTATTTCATCCACCCCTTGCGGTTTTGGACGATTTTTTAATAAAACATGGCGAGCATAATCTGAAATTATATCAGTCACCAAACTTGATTTTCCTGAACCTGAAACACCTGTTATAGCAACGATTTTGCCCAATGGAATATTAACATCAATATTTTTTAAATTATTCAAATGAGCGTTTTTAACCTCTAAAAATTCGCCGCTGCCCTCTCTTCTTTGCTTTGGAACTTCGATTTTCTTTTTTCCGCTCAAATATTGCCCCGTCAAAGACTCGGGGTTATTTTTAATATCCTCTAAAGTTCCCGTCGCAACAACGTTTCCGCCTTTAACACCAGCATAAGGACCAATATCAACAATATAATCCGCAGCTTTCATAGTATCTTCGTCATGTTCAACAACGACAAGGGTATTGCCCAAATTTCTCAATTTAGTTAAAGTTGAAATCAACATATCATTGTCTTTTTGATGAAGCCCGATACTTGGTTCATCCAAGACATATAAAACCCCCGATAAGCCGCTTCCTATTTGCGTTGCAAGCCTAATTCTTTGCGCTTCGCCACCTGATAATGTTCCAGCACTTCTTGCCAAGGTTAAATACCCTAAACCAACGTCAATCAAGAATTTCAGCCTTAATCTTATTTCATCAAGAACTTGATGAGCAATTTTCATCTTAAATTCATCTAAAATTAAATATAATTCTTGAATGAAGTCATATTCTTTTAAAACAGACATTGAGCAAAATTCAAAAATGTTTAGATTGTTGATTTTAACACTCAAAGCAAATGGGTTCAATCTTCCACCCCCGCAAGCCTTACAAGGGTTTGTTATCATATATTTTTCTATTTCGCTTCTAACCAAATCGGAATCCGACTCATATTTTTTCATTAAATACGGAATAACGCCCGTGTAACTCATAATGTGCGTTCTATAGTGCTTTGTGCCAAAATCGGCATAAGTCATTCTGATTTTTTCATCGCCATTTCCATATAAAATTATCCCTTTTTGAGCAGGAGTTAAGGACTTAAAAGGCGCTTCAAAATCTATTTTATAATGTTCACAAACAGACTTGATAACGTCGCTATAGTATGGATTTGCGGTTTTTGCCCAAGGATAAATAGCGCCATCTTTCAAGCTTTTTTCTCTATCAGGAACAACAAGATCGGGCGAAATTTCATAGCTTGCACCAATCCCATGACAAACAGGACAAGCCCCTTGAGGGTTATTAAAACTCATCAAACGAGGAGTTAATTCCTCAAAACTTATGTTGCAATTAGGACATGCCAGCTTTTGCGAAAAAATCATATCCGAATTATCTTTTAATCTGTTAACTATTAAAAGCCCGTCCGCCTTATTCAGAGCCGTTTGCACGGAATCAAAAATTCTTGATTTAGCACTTTCTTTTACAACAATTCTATCAACCACAATTTCAATATCATGTTTTTGAGTTCTTGAAATTTCAATGTCGTCTTCTTCAAGGTTATATATTGTTTTATCAACCCTAACCCTTAAAAAACCCTCTTGCAGCAAGGCTGATAGGGTTGATTTATATTCCCCTTTTTTGCCTCTTACAATTGGTGATAAGATTTGAATTTTTTCGCCCTCGCCCAAAGCAAGGATTTTTTCAACAATTTCATCAATCGTTTGAGGAACAATTTCTCTTCCGCACTTTGGGCAATACGGAACACCAACTCTTGCGTATAAAAGTCTTAAATAATCATATATTTCAGTTATTGTTCCAACGGTTGAACGAGGGTTATTTGAAGTTGATTTTTGATCAATTGAAACAGCAGGCGAAAGCCCGTCTATGCGCTCTACATCAGGTTTATCCATTTGTCCAAGGAATTGTCTTGCGTAAACCGATAAGCTTTCAACATATCTTCTTTGCCCCTCTGCAAAAATCGTATCAAAAGCAAGAGAACTTTTTCCTGAACCCGAAACACCCGTAAACACCGTTAATTCATTCTTTGGAATTTTTAAATCAACATTATTTAAATTATGAACATTAGCACCATATATTTCAATAAAATCATTCATAATACAATTTTAGCACAGACAATTAAACATTCTATGTTATACTTAATTTATGAAAAAACAAAACGAAAACTCAAACAAAAGACTAATTTCTTCAAATAAAAAAGCACATTTTGATTATCTTTTATTTGATAAATTCACAGCAGGAATTTGCCTTTTAGGAACAGAAATCAAATCAATAAGAAAAAATGGCGCAAATTTAAAAGATAGCTATATCAAAATAACAGATAATCTTGAAGCATATTTAATCGGTTGCCATATTTCAGCGTATGAATTTGGAAATATATTTAACCATGAACCAAGAAGAGAGCGCAAACTTCTTTTAAACAAAAAAGAAATCTTGAAAATTCAAAACAAAATTAAACAAGAAAAATATACAATTGTTCCAACTCAAATGTTTTTTATAGGCAGATATGCAAAGCTTGAAATCGCCCTTGCGAAAGGTAAAAAGCTTTACGACAAAAGAGAAAGCTTGAAAGCAAAAGACATCAAAAGAGATATTGAAAGAAATAAATATTAATGGAAGCTATAGAAAAATTATATTTTTTAGGTCCAAAAGGGACATATTCTGAAGTTGCAAGCGAAAAAATAAAAGATATTTTAAACTTTAAAAACGAAACTGTTGAAGTTTCAACAATTACTAAAATTGCTCAATTGGTTAACCAAAACCCAACTACAATGGCAATTATGCCGATTGAAAACTCAATAGAGGGAATTGTTCGCCCAACGATTGATAGCTTATATTCTACAGACGTTAAAATTCAAGCCCAGATTGATATAAAGGTTGAACATTGTATCGCTTCGTTTGGTAAAAAAGAAGAAATTAAGCACATTGTTTCTCATCCCCAAGCTTTAGCACAATGCAGCTTATATATCAGTCAAGAATTTGATGAAAATATTGAACTGATTAGCGCAAATTCAACCTCTGAGGCGCTTCATTCTTTATTAAAAAAGGATAAAACCTACGCCGCTATTGGAAGATATGACATAGCCAAAAAATTAAATTTGAATATAATTGATACAAATATTGGCGACATTAAAGAAAACAGGACTCGTTTTGTTTTGGTTTCAAAAACGAAAATCCCTCTTAAAAAGGATGATAGGACTTCTATTGTTTTCAATACAAAAAACGAATCGGGAGCGCTTTTAAAGATTTTAGAAATATTTAAAAAATATAATCTAAACCTTGTGTATATTGAATCTCGCCCATCTAAAAAAGTTTTTGGAGAGTATAACTTTTTTGTTGATGTTGATAAAGGGTATGATGAAATTATTGAAGCTATAGCTGAAATCAAAAAGGAGTGCAATTTTTATAAGCTTTTAGGCAGCTATCCTGTTATTCATTAGGCTTTTTGTGGTGATGATGAACCTTAAAATCAACTTTTATGTTATTAATTTGCATTAAATATTTTTTAAGGTCGCCAATATTTTGATTTTCGTTCAACAAATCTTTTTTAGGTTTGGAATTTAAAATACTGTCTTTTGTTTTTTCAAAATCGGATTTATAGCCCTCGTTATTGATTTTTGTAATCAATTCATCAACATTTCTAGCGCCATATCCCGAATACATTGCTAAAATTTCTTGTTGAGTTTTCCCGACGGGGAATTTATATAACCATTTTAGGGTTTCAAGGTCGTTTTCTGAAATTCCTGCAACGCCATATTCATGGGGAACATACATAATATCCCCTTTTGTTTTAGAATGCCCCAAACCAACGCTATGCCCAATTTCATGGATAATTGTGTGCATAACTTCAGTTTCATCCATATATTGATGATGTAATATGCCATCCGACAAACCAATCGAAAGCTCGGCGGAATAATATCTTCCAAGCTTATCAAAATTAAAAGTACAAGAGCCCAAAGACTTTCTATCAACCCTTTTCCAATCAATATTGATATTTGAATCATATAAATTCATAGTTCGCTCAAACGACACAATTCCGTTGGACAATTTTTCCCAAATATTAAACCCATCTATTATCATTTGAGTATATTTAAGCTCATCCGCCTGCCCAATTGATTTATACCAATTAAATTTACCGATATAAACTTTCAAAGGCATAACCGAAGCGTCCCATCTTGAAAGCTTTTCTTTATTAAAACACTCGTTTAGATAAGTAATCGTTTGCATATAAATATATAATAGCATATAATATGGTTAAGGCTAGACTATAGGGAGATTACTATTATGATGAATATGATGAATATAATGCAACAAGCTCAAAAAATGCAAAAGAAATTTAAAGAAGCACAAGGCGAGCTTGAAAATGCCGAAATTACAACAACTTCAGGCAATGGCGCAATAACAGTAACTTTAACAGGTCAAGGAAAATTCAAATCAATCAAAATCAAGCCTGAAGCAATTAATTCTGAAAACCCTGAAAGTGTTTCAGCTGATACTATTGAAATGTTGGAAGATTTAATTTCGCAAGCTTTTGAAGACGCTACTCAAAAAGCAAATACTCAAATGGAAGCTAAAATGAAATCCATTACAGGCGGAATTTCTATCCCAGGGCTATTCTAAGCAAATAAATTTAATTAAATTTTATATTTTTAGCACTTTTTTTCTACAGTTTGTTTTTATTAATATATGACAGCTGTAGAAAATTTTGCTAAAATCAAACAACCTGAACCCGTTGTTTCAAATAATAATAATGTTGTAGTTAAAAAACAATATACTATGCCAAATGTTGGCGTTATAGCGCCAGCCAAGATTTCTGCTTCCCCTATTGCGGACACTTTGGTTTTAAAAGAACAAGAAAATCCAAAGATGGCTTTTAAAACAAAATATAAAAGATATAAGCTTATAACTCCACAGTTTATGATGTTTTTGGGGATAATTGGAACGGGAATTTTGTCAACTTTTAAATTGTTTAAAAAATAATCCCGTACGGGAAAATTTATAGGATAGTTAAATAGATTTACTCAAAATATTCCCTTACGGGAATATTTTGTTGACTTTTAATTTCTAACATTGGCAAATTTTAAAAAATAACATAACTTGTACATTCAAAATTTCGATAGCCAATTTTATTCCAATTCTGCATTTGACTGCAAATTTACTTTTAAGGTAAATTCGACTATCAAAAATTTACCAAAATAAAAAATTTATCGATAGCCAGTTTTATATCGAATATTAATTTCGTTAATTAACTTGACGTTTGCATTATGCAAAACAAAGCAAAAAAACAACATTTACCTTAACTCTTTGGCTATCAAAGAAAATCTATAGCATAGTAAAAATTACAACCAACTAACCAAAACCCACAAACGAAAGGTGGGAGGGCAAGCTACCTCAATGAAAACTAAAATATGAAAAGCGCAACTGATGTCTGTTGTCTTTCTAGTGCGCCCGACTCTCCTTTCGAGGGTTTTGGTTAATAACTTCCAAGCCATTTTCTTTATTCTTTTGGTTCTGTTTTCTTTTTCTTTTCTGGCGAAAAAGAAAAAGAAAATGAACAAACTAAAAGCGTGATTTATAGCCAAAGAGAGGTTAGAAACTTGCGGCTATTGGCGATTTTTTGCTCTAAAGATTTCTTTGATAGTCGGTTCTTGTTGCAAAAATTATGTCTTGAATGGTTAATGTTGAGATAGGTTTTGGCTATCGAAGAATTGGTTAAATTTTAAATTTTGTTTGGTTCTCAACAATTTCAAGACCCTGAAACGGAGTTCAGGGCGACGGATTAAGGGTTCAAGGTGATGTTTTGGTGGGGATGTTGGAGTGGGGATTGATGGTTGATTGTTTAATTGAAAAATGTGGTTATTAACTCTATTTAAAATAGACAAATTCTATTTACAATAGAGCAAGGCAGATTTACTAATCCGACAATTGGAAGTTTAAAAATATCTAACTGTTTTAAAAAGTATTTTTCCTTAATTGTAAATTTTTGTTAAAAAGGCGTGTCGAAATATCAAAAAAAAAAAAA
>CAKULF010000007.1 GCA_934667125.1 uncultured Candidatus Melainabacteria bacterium
CGCAAGACTGCCACGAAACAATGACAAGCAGGAAAGAGTTGTGTGGTAGTTAACATTTGTTTAAAAACAATTTTCTTTTTTTATTTTTTTAATAAAATCTATTTATGAAAAATATATTTAAGTTTATTTTAATTTCAGTTTTACTGTTTTTAAGTGTTAATAATACACTATTTGCGCAAGAAGAAATCTTGGCTCCAACCGAAACCGAGCAGGCGCAAACTTATATCAATTCTAAAATCAAAAAAGAGTTGAAAGACTCTATTTCACTTGTTTATGGCAAGGAAAATACTGAAGAAATTTATAATAATATTATAGATTATGCTCTCAAAGCCAAAAAAGCCAGAAGCAAGGATTTAAAAGAACAAGACCTAAATCGGGCTGATGATTGGTATAAAAAAGAAATAATTTATATGTTTTATGTTGACCAGTTTGGGGTTGTGAAAGATAATCAAAACAACACTTTCAAGGATACGAAAAAGATGTTTGATTATTTAAACAACCTTGGGGTCACAACGCTTTATATGCTTCCTTTTGCGGATTCACCAATGCAAGACGCTGGTTTTGACGTTAAAAATCCTAATAATGTTAGGGCTGATTTAGGCGGTATGATTGAGTTTAAGGATTTTATTAAAGAAGCCAAAAAGCGAAATTTCAAAATTAAAGCCGATTTAGTTTTAAATCATTTTTCGGATAATCACGAATGGTTCAAAAAGCTCGAAAAAGGCGATTTAGAATATCTTGATTATTTTGTTTGGCGAAAAACAATGCCAAAATATAATAAATATCAAGACGAAAAACTGGGTACAGTCATCGAATACACGGAAGATGACGGCACGATTTCAAAAAGAAGATTGATTTTTCCCGAAAACACCGACACGCACTATCGAAAAGTGACGATAAATAACGAAGATTACTACTTATATCACACTTTTTACCCTTTTCAATTAGATATAAATTGGCAAAACCCGAAAGTTTTATATTATGTCCTTGAAACTATTACTAATTGGGCAAATTTGGGGGTTGATATCTTTAGAATGGACGCTATTCCTTATCTTTCAAAGGATGTCGGAACAAACGGCGAAAATCAACCTAAAACCCACGCTATTATTAATATTATAAGCGATTATATCCAACTTAGCGCTCCAAGCAGCGTTATTCAAGTTGAAGCGTGCCAAAATCCGAAAGATATTTTAGAATATTTTGGCAAAAACAGAAGTGTTGATGTTGAAATAAATGAAACCAAAAAACCTTTAAAAAGAACATCAGAAGCGCAAATTGCCTACCATTTTCCATACATGCCTGCAATTTGGGCAAGTTTAATTACTGAAGATAAAAAATATTTTATAGACGCTTATAAAAATACGCCCGAAATCCCAAAAAGCGCTGTTTGGGGCTTGTTTTTAAGGGTTCATGACGAATTAACTCTTGAAATGGTTGAACCTGAAGTTAGAGAATTAATCTATAACAAGCTTGTAAATAAAGGGGCGAGCTTCAGAAAAGGTTTTGGAGTTTCAGGAAGGTTATCAAACTTTTTAGATAAAAATCCAACAAGAATAGAGGAGGCTTTTTCAATATTATTCACACTTCCCGGGGTTCCAATTATTTATTATGGCGATGAAGCAGGGGTTAGCAACAATTTTGAAAACGCTAAAAAATCCGCTCAATTAAGAGAAAAAGAACAAAAAAATAAGAAATTTAAGCTTATATCTTATTTTGATTCAAGAGATATAAATCGTGGAAACGTGCCAATGAAGCTGTTCTACGGCTCAAGCAAAGGGTATTACGAATTTAATTCAAAAGTTTATAAAAAAGTTAAAAATTTGATTAATTTAAGAAAACAATTTCCTTGTTTAACGGATGGCTCTTTTGAAATTTTGAAAACCGAAAACAACTCTAATTTTTCTTATATCAGAAGAACTAAAAATAACCAAATCCTTGTTATACACAACCTTTCAGACAAAAAATTGACAGCAAATATAACTTTACCGACAGATATAATTTTCAAGAAAAAAGGGCACATAACATCTTTAAAAAATCTTATAAATAACGATAATATCAAAGTTGATATTTCACTTCAAAATCGCACAATGCACCTTAGATTGTCGCCATATCAAACTTTGTGGCTGGAATTATAGAGGAAAAATGGAAAAACCGAAAAAAACCAAAATTTTAAACTATATCAACGTTTTTAGGGGCTTGGCAATTCTTCTGATTATCATGGGTCACACTATGCAATTTGGCGAAAATAATAGTTTGACGCATATTATTAATTGTGAAATGATTTGTGGCGGAACGGCGCTATTCATCTTTATTTCAGGATTTTTATTTGAGCATTTGTCCTATAAATTTGAATATAAAAATTATCTATCCAAAAAATGGACAAATGTAGTCATGCCTTATATTATAACGGCTATTCCGGGGTTGTTTTTCTGTTTATATTGCCCTGTTGCGTATAAAAACTCGTTTGCTGGCTTAAATCCATTAATTCAAATCCCTCTACATCTTACAATCGGGCGGGTTCACAATGTTCCAACTTGGTTCATTCCGATGATAATCATATTTTTCCTATTTTCTTGGATTTTTATCAAACTTGAGAAAAAAGGAGTATTATTTAAGCTTTTACCTATAATGTTTTTGCTTACGATTTTTCTTCCAAGAGGAGTGGCGGAATATGAAAGCACACTTGGGCTTGATTATTTAACAAAATATATGATTTATGTTCGTTATATTTTGACCAATTTTATACATTTTACGGCTCTATATGTTTTTGGAATGTATTGCTCAAATAAAAAAGAAGTGATTGATAAATTTTATAATAAAAGGGCTTTAATTTGGGCTTTAATGCTATCTACTTCGGCTTTTGATATATATTTAAGCTATAGATATAATTATTCAAACTACACAATTTCAAAAACATTTTTGACTATGCTTGTGCTTTGTTACTTAAAGCATTACGACGAATTTATAATTTCACACAACAAGCTGAATAAAACCCTTGATTTCATTGCAAAATACAGCTTTGGACTATTTTTCATCCATTGGTATGTATTTTTTATTTACAACCAAATTTTCAATCTTCCAACCGTTATAACAGGATTTAGTTTTTTAAAAACTTTAGGAATGATTTCAATAAGGTTTTTAGCCGTTGCCGCTTGTTCTTTAGGAATTTTATTTAGCTTAAAGAATTTGCTTTTAAAGATTAATAAAGATATTAATACAAGAAAGTTTTTGGGTTTATAATTTTAAAAAATTGGGTGAACTTTTCCTTCTTTCCAATATTTTTTAAAATTAACCTGAACATCTTCCTTCAAAAAAGCAAGCTTATCTTCAACTTCTTTTCTAATTCTTTCAATTTCAGCGTCATCAGCGTCTTTTGGAACATAAATCAAATCGCCAAAAAGCATAACAAGCCTTGTTGAGGGAAGTGGAAAACGAAATTCGTCCCAAGATTTGAATTTTAAAAACGTTTTATCAGGACTCCACCAAATAGCCGGAACTATTGGTTTTTGGGTCATTCTTGCAATTTCAACAATCCCTTTTTTAACAATTTCTTTTGGTCCACGAGGTCCATCTATTGTCAAAGCTCCATTATAGCCCTCATTTATCTTTGTAATAAGTTCCATACTTGCTTTTGCGCCGCCTTTATTTTGCGAACCTCGAACTGTTGTAACTCCAACGCCATTTGCAGCTCGAGAAATAATTTCTCCATCAGCCGAATTTGAAACCATAATCGCAGTTTTTTTCATTTGATTACAAGTAAAAACCCCGCATTGATGAGCATGCAGAAGCGCAAAAATACATTGTTCTTTTGGAAAATTAATCGGTTTGCAACGATAAGTCAAGCGAATAAAGCGAAAGAACCACACCGCCAATCCACACAAAAAATCTATATTTTTATTAGTTTTTTTAATTTTACGAGCCAAAATTCACCTCTTATTTTCCGTATTTTTGTAAAAAAGTGTCGATATATTCCCATTTAAAACGCTTGAAATCATTGGTTTTGTGGTCATTTTCAAAGAAATTTTTCAATTTTTCATCAAAATCTTCTTTGTCGTAATTTCTAATATCAATGTTTTCAAGGTTTAGTTCGCTTGAAAAATTTTTAATCTTATCATCATAACACAATGCAAAAGTTTTGCTTTCAAGAGCATGGGCTAAAAGTGCGCCGTGGAGCCTTGTTGAGATAACATATTTTGAATTATTAATAATTTTTATTGTTTCTTGAACAGATTTTTCGCCGATATATTCAGCTTTTATATTATATTTTTTCAATTCATCGACAAAATCAATAGAAATTTTTTCATCGTATTCATCTTGAAAAGAAAAAACTTTAACATTATTTTTGATTTCTTCATTATTGTTAATATATTTTTGAACTATCGAAGCAAAATCTTTAACAAAATCTTTAGGAATATTATAAAAATCACGAAGCTGAATAGTTAGAGCGGTTTTTGTTGCTTGAAGTTGTTTATTTTGAATTATTGCATAAATAGGATCAGAAGTCTGATACGCCTTGATTTTCCAGCTTTTTAGAAGCTCATAACTTTTTTCATCTCTAACAGAAACAAAATCCGCCATTTTTAAAGTCATGCGAGTTAATAATTCAAAGAATTTGCCTCTAATCGGCTCTATTCCTTGCGAAAAGATTATTACTTTTTTGAATAATAATTTTGCAAAAATAATTATAGATAAATAATATATTAAGCTAAAGTTGCTTGTTTTATTTTGCAAAAGACTTCCGCCACCTGAGATTAAGATATCATTATCTAATATGGCGTAAAAAATTTGCTTTAAATTTTTATAATAAAAAGCGCTCACACCATACTTTTTTTCAACTTCTTTCGGATTATTCGCAAGAACGCTAACGTTATAGCCGTTTTCCTTTAAATGCTTGGAAAGCGCATAAAATATTGCTTCATCCCCAAAATTATTAAAACCAACATACCCCGACACAATAATATTTTTCATAGGTTTATTTATAGCATAAAATCCGTGTTGTCGCAAATTTGTATAAAAAAAAGGGGCAAGCGCCCCAAACTGTCTGGAATTAAGAATAGCTGGAAGTATGAAAAAGATTAATTATATATAACAATAGAAGTATTGATTAAACAATTACACAAATGGCTAGTATTTGAGGACAATGTATTAGACAGATGGTTAAATTAATAAGTGTACTTTTGACAGTTATTGTTATTTTTTTATGTGTTAGGTCTAAAAGTCAACTATATCTTAAAATAAAATATTTATAAAGAGGGGTTGACAAATAAAAATTTTAGGTGCATAATAAAAACATAAGGAACAAGTGTTAAACAAACACTAAAAAACAAAAAAACAAAGAGGTGAGAAAACCAAAATGTTAACAATAAGTCCGATAACAAATGTAAAAAATACAATTAATAATAAAAGAAGTTTACACTTCACATCAGGAGTTCAAACAAACAGTGGTTCTAACGTAATCAACAATTCTCCGGTTAATGCAGGAAGCTTTGTTACAGATTTCCTTGGAACTATTAAACAATCTCCTCTATTCTACGAAGCATTTATGCAAAGACAACAAAGCATTGAAAAAGGCTTAGACGTAGAAGAAAATAAACTTAACGCAATTGCGTAAATAAAGCATTATCAACACCTAACAACACAATCTCGAAGCATAAACAACAAACAACAGCCTTAGCTTTTAGCTAAGGCCTTTTAATATCTAAATGAAAATAAATATGTGTATTTTTAACACTTTATCACTAATTTTAAAATATTTTTTAAGTGATATAATTTTATTTATGAAAAGTGCAAAATTAATAAATGGAAAAGTTGAAATAATTGAAGCAGAAAGACCGATTTTAACTTCATCTGGCGCAATTATAAAGGTTTTAGGCTGTGGATTATGCGGCTCTGATTTAGTTAAAATTAAACATGCGACAGCCGAAAGCGAAAAAAATATAATTTTAGGGCATGAAGTTGTGGGCGAAATTGTTGAAATAAATTCACCCAAAACAAACTTCAAAACAGGCGATATTGTTGCTCTTGGACATCATTATCCTTGTAATGATTGCGAATTTTGCAAAAACGGCTCAACTTCAATGTGTAAAACATTTAAAAAAACAAACATTTTTCCAAGCGGCTTTAGCGAATATATTTTAGTTAGCGAGGGACATCTTGAAAACACAGTCTACAAGATGAATACAGAATTAAAAGACGATGAAAAAGCTTTTCTTGAACCTTTGGCATGTTGCATTAGAGCGGTTCGCAGAGCAGGTTTTAACTATAATGAAGATAATTCAAAATTTTCAGCCTTAATTGTCGGCTTAGGTTCAATCGGTTTATTAATGGCAAAAGCGCTAAAAAGCTTTGAAGTCGACACTTTTGGGATTGATATTTCAGAAGAAAGAACAAAAATCGCACTTGAGCATGGATTTTGTTATGATAAAAACAAAAAATATGATGTCGTATTTTTAACCGCAGGGGCAAAAGGCGCAATCAAAACAGCGCTTGAAAATGTGATAGACGGCGGAAAAATAATCGTATTTTCTTCAATTAATGATGACGATTTTGGTTTTTCAAACAACGAAATATATTATAGGGAATTATCAATAATATCCAGCTATTCCCCTCACCCAAAGGATTTGAAGCTTTCAAGCGAGCTTTTAAATAACAAAATAGTGGACGTTAAAAATTTAAGCACAATTTATTCGCTTGACAAATTGCCTCAAGCAATTGATGATAGTTTTAAAAATAAGATATTTAAGGCATATATAAAGATATGAAAATGAAAGCTGTGCGCTATTATGCGCCAAATGACATAAGATATGAAGAAGTTAAAGTTCCTGAATTAAACGAGGGCGAAATCCTTGTAAAAGTCCAAGCAGCGCTGACTTGCGGAACAGATGTAAAAACATTCAGACGTGGGCATCCTGTTTTGATTAAAAAAGTTCCGAGCGGTTTTGGGCATGAATTTTCAGGAACAATTGAAAAATTGGGCGAAAACGTTACTAATTTTAATGTTGGTGACAGGGTGGTTTGCGCCAATAGTGCACCTTGTGGCGAATGTTTCCATTGTCGCAAAGGCGAATATGAATTGTGTGAAAATCTTGACCTTTTAAATGGCGCTTACGCACAATATATTGTCGTTCCAAGAAGAATTGTTGAAAAAAATACCCTAATCATCCCGAAAAATCTGACTTTTGCACAAGCAGCATTCTCAGAACCCTTATCAAATGTTTGTCACGGAATAGCTAAAACTCCTATTCAAAAAGGCGACACGGTTGGCATTATTGGGATTGGACCAATCGGTTTGATGTTTGCAAAATTAGCAAAATTAAAAGGCGCAACTGTTATAGCAATGGGAAGAAATCCTTTAAAATTAAAGCTAGCTAAGGATTTTGCGGGCGCTGATTATGTTATTGATTTAAAAAAATATCCCGATCCGACTGATTTTATTTTGTCTAAAACAGAAGACGGCAGGGGCTTAGACGTTGCAATAGAGTGCGTCGGTTTACCTGAAATGTGGGAAAAAATGTTTTCTCTTGTTAGAAAAGGTGGCTATGTCCACTTCTTTGGCGGTTGCGCTTCCGGCTCTACCGTTAATCTTGACACAAGAAGACTACACTATGACGAAGTTAAAATCATAAGCTCATTCCATCACACGCCAAAATATTTCAGGCAAGCCCTTGATTTGATTGCAAGCGGTAAAATTGACGTTAATCAACTGATAACAAAAAGAATGGATATGAAATATGCAAAACGTGCAATAGAAATGCACAGAGATGGCGAAGCGATTAAGATTTTATTGGAAAATTAACGTTTTAAATAATAATACTTGACTATAAAAGTTGATTTGGTATTATGAAGTAACAGATTAATATTTACAAACTTTGTTTGGCTCGTTAGCTCAGTTGGTAGAGCAGAGGACTGAAAATCCTCGTGTCCTTGGTTCGATTCCGAGACGAGCCAAATTTTTTATGTATATTCTCATAGTTTTCTTGCTGACTTCGTCTCGGAGCAACCGCTTCGCTTATGCCCTCTCAGAAAAACTGCTCCGCACTTTTCTCACCCCAAGGGTACTTCAATTTTCTAAAACTCGTACCTCGTTCAAGAAAATTTAGGCGTCGGCAGAGTGAGACGAGCCAAATTTTTTATGCTATCATATATAAATATGCAACCAAGACTTTCACAGCAAGAAATCATCGACATCTTATCCGACAATTCTAAAAACGAATGGCTATTTAAAACTGCTGACAAGATTAGGCGTGAAAATGTTGGGGATAGCGTTCATCTTCGTGGTTTAATAGAATTTTCCAACATCTGCAAGTGTCATTGCAAATATTGCGGTTTAAGGTGTGAAAACAAAAATATTGAAAGATATAGAATTTTAAAAGATGAAATACTTACCTACGTTCAAAATGCCATTAATTTAGGCTATAAAACCATTGTTCTTCAAAGCGGCGAAGATAATTTTTATGATGTTGATAAAATGTGTGAAATTATTTCAGCAATTAAAAAGCACGATGTAGCCCTGACTTTATCAATCGGCGAAAAAACTTTTGAAGAATATGAAGCCTACAAAAAAGCAGGAGCGGACAGGTATTTAATCAGAATTGAAACAACAAATGAAAAGTTATATCGCTCACTTCACCCCGATATGAGCTTTAAAAACCGATTAAAGTGTTTGGAAGATTTAAAAACGTTGGGTTATGAAGTTGGAACGGGTTGTTTGGTTGGTTTGCCCAATCAAACAGTTGAGGATTTGGCTTCCGACATTTTATTTTTTAAAGAAATCAATGCTGATATGATTGGAATAGGTCCTTTTATTCCTCATCCTGATACTCCTTTAAAAGATGAAAAACAAGGGGATTTCGAGCTTGCCCTAAAGGTTATGGCGCTAACAAGAATAATGCTGCCTGATATAAATATCCCCGCAACAACAGCTATGGAAACACTAAATCCAAACGGCAGAATAATTGCACTTCAAAGCGGCGCAAATGTCGTTATGCCAAACGTTACAACCAAAGAATATCGCAAAAAATATGAAATTTATCCTAATAAAATTTGCATAAATGAAAATCCTAATCAATGCAGAGGCTGTATCGAAGGCAAAATTAAATCTATTGGGCGAACAATCGCTAAGGACTATGGCTTTAGGAAAAACAGAAAATAATTTCATCGCAATATTCAAAAGCCTAGACTTAGAATTTTCTAGGGTATAGAATGAATTTATGCTAAATCAATTTTCAAGAACCCAATTAATGTTTGGAAAGGAAAACATCGAAAAACTACACAACAGCCATGTTGCAATATTCGGCATTGGCGGAGTCGGGGGCTATAGCGTTGAAGCGCTTGTTCGCTCGGGCGTTGGGGAAATAACTTTAATTGATGATGATAAGGTTTGTTTAACAAATTTAAACAGGCAATTGTATGCCACGCTTTCAACTGTTGGGAAATATAAAGTTGATGTTGCAAAAGATAGAATTTTGGATATCAACAAAAAAGCCAAAGTTAACACCTTTAAAACTTTCTATACCCCTGAAACAAAGGATATGTTTGATTTTTCTAAATATGATTATGTAATAGACGCTATCGACACTGTTGTTGGAAAATTGAGCATTGTAGAAGAATGTTATAAAGCCAATACGCCCGTTATTTCTTCTATGGGCGCAGGAAACAAGGTTAACCCTACAATGTTTGAGGTTGATGATATTTATAACACCTCTGTTTGCCCTTTGGCTCGTGTTATGCGACAACAATTGAAAAAAAGAAAAATTCCCAAATTAAAAGTTGTTTATTCAAAAGAAAAACCTTTAAAGCCTTTGGAAGATATGTCTATAAGTTGCAAAACGCATTGCATTTGCCCATCGGGAACTGTACATAAATGCACCAATAGAAGAGCCATCCCAAGCTCAAATGCGTTTGTACCCTCTGTTGTGGGACTAATTATCGCAGGGGAAGTTATTAAGGATTTGATTGATTATAGGTAGGTTGAGATTTAGTATATTTATAAGATTTTATCTATAATAAGATTAAAAAATAAAATTATTCCACAAAAAAGAATTGCAAAAATATTCAAAGCAACAATAATATAATCTTTTTTAATCTTATTTTTCTGTTTAATTTTTAAACCAAAAGTTACAAACAAACCAAAATACAAAACAGTAATTATAAAAACATTAAACAACGCTAACGAAAAAGCAAGAATTTGAATAAAATTCGCAATCTTTATAGATAAACATAATGTCATAAACAATAGCAAAATCGGCAATAATAGAAGCACCATTATAGATAAGAAAATAAATATAAAAAATTTTATCAATTTTATTCATAACGTTTTATGCTATCATATCCTTGAATAAATTATAATAAAAATATAAGCTTTATATGAAAAAAATAATAATCACACTCTTAATACTTCCCGTCTTTGCTATAATCCTTTTAATAACTATTATCAATTTAGCCGATAAAATAAGTCCAAGCAACTATTGTATAGAAGATGGCGATTGCTATGAGGGCGATAAAATCAAGATTAACGAAAATGTGACGATAACTGTTAACAAAGAAAATTGTTTAAAATATCATTGGTCTTGGGACGAGAAAAGAAATATGTGCAAGGTTGATTATAGGGATATAAGATAATTATTACGCAACATTTTATTGAACCATTTTAATAAGACATATCAACAGCAAACGGCATAAAACTTATAAATTATCCCATATTAAATCATTTATTATGCTTTGTTTGCTCGTTTTTCGTCTGATGCGTCTTTAACTTTTTTAGCAATATACGCACCAACACCAAGCGCTACTGCGCTCAAAGCATAACTAGCAAGTCCTATAGCATTAGTTTTTGCAACTTTTTTAGCTAATGTTGAATCTAAAACTTGTTTTGCCCATTGGTTACCCCTAATTGTTGCCATTGCTTCTTCTGCTACAACGCCAAACATTGTTACCGTTGAAGCAACAGGGGCAGAGTTTCTAATAAAATTCTTTGCTTTTTGTCCAGTGGTTAATTCTTTTCCGTCTTGTGCTTTTGCTTCTTTAGTTATAGCAGGAATCATTGCAATCAAACTTGCAACAAGCATCAATGGCATTCTTGATTGTTGCATTGTTTTCCAAAAAGCAGAATTATTAAAATTAAAAGCGTGTCCTAATTCATGGAAAGCTGAAAGCGAAAATTTTTCCTTATTATAGGTTACGCTATTATTTGATGAATTAAAAAACGCATTTGCTCCATTTGCAGCAGCATCAGCCGGACTCAACATATTAACTATTGTTTTTGGCAATTTTTTAATTTGTGGCACAGAATCAGTAAGGCAGGAAAGATTATCTCTATTAGAAGCGTCAATGATTCCAACACCTTTTGTTTTTAAATTTGTAAGTTCACTCAATACTTTTTCAGAACCTTTATTTACCAATTCAACTTGGTCTTTTGTCAAACCCGCATTGGCTTTGCTCATTCCTTTAATTATTAATAAATTTGCAGGCAATACAGCAACCATTGGTAAGCTCATAGCCGCTTGAGCTTTAAAAGAACCCAAAATATTTGGTTTTTTGTAACTATTTTGTTTAGAATTAGTGCGAGATACTTCCATGTTTTTTCTTTATTAACACATCTAACATATTTCTATAAAAACATTTTCGTCTAAAAAAATGCCTAATTTTTTATTTTTTCTCATTTCCGTTCTATAATCTACTTAAAAAAGGTAAAAATATGAAAGACTATAAAACAAACGTAATGCGTATGTTGGATAAGGCAAAAGTGCCGTATAATCACTATTGTTATGCTGATACTAACGCTATAAGCGGCGCAGACGTTGCAAAAGCGCTAAATCAAAATCCTGATAGGGTTTTTAAAACGCTTGTGACGGTTGGAAAATCTAAAAACCATTATGTTTTTCTTGTTCCTGTTGAAAAAGAGCTCGATTTAAAAAAAGCTGCAACAAGCGTGAGGGAAAAATCAATCGAAATGCTAAAAAGCAAAGAATTATTGCCTTTAACAGGTTATATTCACGGCGGATGTTCGCCAATCGGTATGAAAAAATTTTTCAAAACCGTGATTGATTTATCGGCTCAAAATTTTGATATGATAATTTTTAGCGCAGGCAAAATCGGCTATCAGGTTGAGGTTTCGCTTGATGATTTAAAGAAAATCATTGAATTTGAATTGTGTGATATTAAAGTTTAGGAAAAAATTGTCAACTTTTGGAACGATTTTGATGATTGGCTAAATTATTATAATAAACAATAAACTAGAATAATCTTCATTTTTCTCCGCACCATCTAAAGCAGTGCCAGTCGGGGTTTTGGTATATATATTTCATTTTTCCTCCGAAGATTATACGGATATTATATCATATTTTCTCCGCAAAGCAATTATTTTCAATCAGCCGTTTTAATAGAATATGGCAATTGAAAAATTAAAAAGCACACCTTCCTATCATACATACAAAGCAAAATCCAAGCCAAAACCAACAACTCGCCCTAATTTTACCAATAAGCAAACAGCAGAATTATCGAATGGGATGCGTGCTTATAATTCAATTTTAATTAGAAGAAATCCGATTTTATTCAATAAGAAAAAGATTTCTAAGCTAAAAAATCAAGTTGCTAAAGATTTTTTCAATGAATTGAATGCAAATTCTCCGCAAAAATGCGCTTTGTTGCTTAATAACGAGGATTTTACAAGATATTGCGACTATGAATATGGAATATTTACGGATAAATATAAATCCAAAAACGTCGAAAAGGTTGATATATTTAAAAAATCTCTTGATAATGTAGGCGAAAAAGAACTTAAAAACATTTTAGCTGCTTTATCTAAAAGGTTGAAGTCCTTATACGGAGCTTATATTATCAACGCAATTATCCTATATTCCAATAATAAAGAGGCTTTTGAGTATTTAATCAATTCGCCCGTTGATAACAGAAAAGCTCTTTTGCCCAGATATTCAAGGGATTTGTGCGAACAAGTATTGGGCAAATTGCCACCCGATGTTGTTCAAACAATCAGCTATAACACACTTAAAGTAATAGAAAAAGGGATAAAATCCAATTTTGATTTTTCGCCATATACAAAAGACAGCGACAGATTTTTAAATTCGCAAGAAGATGTTGAAGAAACCAGAGAATATCTTTCAAATTGCGTTTGCGAGGGCGATTTCAGGGCATATAGGGGTGAGAAGAGTTCTTGGATATTTGAAACAATTAAAATAGATAAAGATATGCAAGAAGAAATTAGGCTGTTAATCAATTCAAATCCAAATTCAAAAAGAGATATAATTTTTCCAAATAATAAAAGATATTCAGATACGGCAAAAGAAAGTATTTATAGCTACATCACAGATAATAAGAGCGATTTGACGCTAGCCGATGCTATGCTTGTTTGCAAGTATGCTGATAAAGATTTTATAGAAAAAGTTCTTAAAAAAATTGATGGTGCAACTGTGCAAGATAAAAAATTCAAATCATACACTTTGAGCAAAAATTTTGCGACCGCTTGGGCACATCACGAAGGAAAAATTCAAAGAAACAATATGGTAACCATTATTGCAGATACAACAATCAAAAAAGGTTCAAACGTTGCATACGACCCTCAAACCATTCAACACGAATTTATTGTTAACGATAATTTAAAAACAATGACATTTAAAAATGCAAAATTTGACAACAAAACCAACACATTTTTCGTTGAAGCACAAATCGAACCCTACAGTGATTTAAGCTTATAATATTGATATAAAGAGGTTATAAGCTTTTCGTCCCCTTGAATAGCGCTTGTTAATTCATCTCTCATTTTTTCCAATTGAATTTGTTCATCTTGAAAATACAACTGCCAAGGGGCGATTTTTAGGACTGTTGAAATAGCGACAAGATTTTCGCATTGGGGATAATTATGTCCTGACTCAATTCTGGATAGACTTTTTGTTTCAATTTTAACCAATTCAGCCAATTCGCCTTGCGACAAACCCAATTTTTTGCGGTAAAACTTGATTTTTTCACCAATATTTTTCTTTAACCGAATAGCTTCGCTTTCAAACATACACACCCCTTTGTTGTTTTTATAATAAAGTCAAAAATGCGTATATTAAACTTATTTTAAATAAGAAAAAAACAAAAAATCTCATTTTGAATTGCTTTTTATATTATTATAAGGTAATATTTCATGTATAAATATCATTTAAAAGGGTATAACATGGAACTATCTAAAAAGATTAATATCCTAAAAGGCTTTTCGCTTGTGGAATTAATGATAAGTTTAATTGCTATTAGTTTAATAACTGCAGCATTTGCACCTGTTATGACAAAAAAATTGTCAAGCTTTGGAATAAATGTTGGAAGTTTTAGCGGTGGAAATAGCGGAGGCGATAATTCATCAGAAAACAAATGTCAAGGAAAACAATGTGATGATGGGTATTATGCTAATTCTTGGGAGGGTTGCAGTTGTACTTCTTGTTCTGATGTATTTTGTAAAAAATGCGATAACAACAGTTGCAGCGAATGTTTAGATGGTTATACTCTTGTTGACGGAAAATGCGTCGGCGGAACAAAAGAATGCAGGGAAAACGGCGGAAAACCAAGCGAAGCTTGCTGCAAATCGGTGGACGCTATGTTTTTACCCAAAGAAACAACAGGTCTAAATAATGATTTATGCATGATGAAATACAACGCATTTGATGGCACAATGGACGGAATGGTTCCATCTCAAAAAGGTGTGAAATTAGCCAAAATAAATGAAACTTGCACAACAGGATATTGTTGTTGGAAAGGAAATGATGCTTCAAAAACTTCAAGCTCATGCACAACTTTTGACACAGTAGATAGCTACTATTCAGGTTGTCAAAGAACAATTTGCCAAGGAACAGCAGCAACAAATATTTGCCAAAACTGGGCTCCACAAAACTATGACCCTGGGGCATGGCGTTTGCCTACTAAGGAAGAATTAACGGCAGTAAAAAACCATATAAACGATTTTTCAATCGGCAAAGGTCAAGCAGGACTTCAATTATGCGACAAATCCTCAGCTTCGGGGGTTACAAAATGCACAGAATTAAACGGAACCGGTGGAAATTCGGGTTGTTCAATTTCGGGTGGTGATGATCAAGAAAAAGACGATTGCGCCCCATATAGAATTTGGGGTCAAGGTAATAGTTATTTAGACCTAAGCAATAAAACGACTACTGTTGGAACAGAAACAAGCGCTCAAATACGCCCAAAAGGGGTTAGATGTGTCACAGCTAATGTTTTAGGCGGAACAAAAATAAAAGAACACAAAGCAGATACTTCTATAGGAGAACCCGCAAGCCAAGCGGATTGCGACAAATATAACGCATTATTTATATCAGCAAAATACAACGGAAACCCGAAAGGCAGAAATATTTGCATTACCAAATTCAATGCACTAGATGAAAGCGGCCCGTATTTCCCTTATAATTCCTTAATTTCAAAAGCAGGTGTCAGAGTTGCCAAAAGAAATTTAGAATATTGTTCTGTTGGCTCTTGTTGTTGGATTGGCGTAACATCAGGCTCTTATACAGCTGGAAACGGTTATAGCGGTTCAAGCAGAACGCTTTGTCAAGCAACCGCAGCAGAAAAATTATGTAATAATTATAAACCCGATGGCACCTATAAAGGTGCTTGGCGATTGCCATATTTTGAAGAATTAAAGGTAATTGGGAAAAATTATTTATCTTACGAAACAACTTATTCTTATTTTTTAAATCAATATTTATACGCAGATGGCTTACAATTATGTGATGAAACATCATCATCGGGAGTTGCAAAATGCGCACATTTATATGGACAAGGCGGCAAAAGCGGTTGTGCTGTTAGTAACAGCGAAGCAGACGAAAACGATGATTGTATGCCTTATAAAATCTGGGGACAAGGTCTTACATATTTATCATTATCAGGAGGAATGGCTTCAACAGGGAGCGAAACTAATGCAAATTATTATCCAAAAGGGGTTCGATGCGTGACAGATGCTCTTTTAGAAACGGCAGCAACAGACCAAACAACAGACGGTTTGGATGATAAAAAAGTTGAAGAATATCAAAAAATTTGTGATAAATATAATGCTTTATTTATTCCAAAAAAATATTTAGGCACAGAAAGAAATATCTGCATGACTAAATACAATGCGCTTGACACAAACGGACCTTTGGCAGAATATACGGACGAAGAATTATTGAATATCTCGCCTGCCGTTAAAAGAATTACAAGAGGCACAACATATTGTAACACAGGCAGTTGCTGTTGGGGAAGAGCAGTAACATCAGGAAGTTACACAAGCAACAATAATATGGATAGCACTTATTCAGGAGGCTCAAGAACATTATGCCAAGCAACCGCTGCGGCGTCGTTATGTGTTAATTATAGACCCGATAGCGCCACAAGCGGATATTGGCGTTTGCCAAATTTAACCGAACTAAAAAATATCGCAACTTATTTAAGCTATGAAAGCCAAATATCATACTTTTTAAATACTTATATGGGCTCAAAAGGGCTGCAATTGTGCGATTCAAATTCATCTGTCGGAGTTGATAAATGCGCAGGATTAAATGGACAAGGCAGCAAAAGCGGTTGTGCCGTTAATAACAGCGAAGCAGACGCAAACGATGATTGTATGCCTTATAGAATTTGGGGATCGGATAGAAGTTATTTGCAGCTATCTAACGGATTAGCAAGTACGGGGACAGAAGCCTCGACTGGCGCTAATCCAAAAGGGGTTAGGTGCGTCACCGAAATTGGTGTAAATTAGCGTTATTTTGTGTTTGATGTATCGGGGATTTTATCCCCGTTTTTTTGGTTTTTTTGATGTCAGATAGACTTGGATTATCAATCCAGCAATTATTTATTAAACTATAGTTACTACAACATTCTCGCCGAATTATCACCCTGAACCCCGTTTCAGGGTCTTCAAAATATTGAGAACCAAACAAAAATCTAAAAATTGTCAATTCTTCGATAGCCAGTTGTATCGAGTATTAATTTCATCAATTAGTTTAATGTTTGCATTATGTAAAACAAAGTAAGATAACAGTATTTATTTTCAACCCTTTGGCTATCAAAGAAAACCTATAGCACAGTAAAATTATAACCAACTAACCAAAACCCACAAACGAAAGGTGGGAGGGCAAGCTACCTCCATGAAACTCGGGGTGTTTTTCACGAAACCGATGTTTGTTAGCTTTCTAGTGCGCCCGACTCTCCTTTCGAGGGTTTTGGTTAATGTCATTTAGGCTTTTTCTTTTTTCTTTTGGTTCTGTTTTCTTTTTCTTAATGCCAAAAAGAAAAAGAAAATGAACAAACTAAAAGCGTAATCTATAGCCGAAGAGGGATTGGAAGTTTTGGCTATAGATAAATTTTTTGTTACAAATTCTTTGATAGCTGGTTTTATCTTTTTTACAAGAATTATGTTTAAAATAATTAATGATAGAGTTTTTTAAATCTCTTTGATAGCCAGTTTTTATTACAAAAATTATGTCTTTAATGGTTAATGCTGAGATAGATTTTAGCTATCGAAGATTTACTTATTTTGTAAATTTCGTTTAGTTTTAATAATCTAAAGACCCTGAAACGGGGTTCAAGGCGACGTTCGAGAGAGGACGTTGGGGTAGCTATGAGTGTTGAATAATTGTTGGATTAGTAAATCCAACCTACGATTTTAGGGATTTCTTTGATAGCCAAGGTTTTTCATTTTTTTGTTTTGCATTCAAAATTCTTTGATAACTAGGTTTTATCTTTATTTTTATAAGAATTATGTTTAAAATAATTAATTACAGAGTTTTTTGAATTTCTGCGATAACCAGTTTTTATTACAAAAATTATGTCTTGAATAGTTAATGCTGAAATAAATTTTGGCTATCGAAGAATTAATTACAATAAAATTAATCATCCAAACTTTCGCATTTCATTTGTTCATTTTTCTTTTCTTTGTTCAGACGCCGATCAAAGAAAAGAAAAACAGAACCAAAAATTTCTTAGCTCTTGGCGAGGAACGAGCCTTAGAGATAAGTTATGCTGTGCAGGAAAAGAAAGACGGCTTTGGGCTTATGCTTTTGTTAAAATTAATTTCTCAAAATGTTCAAAATGAGCAAAGCTAAACGGAAGTCATTCTTTAGTTATTGTTGGGAAGCTAATAATTGCCTTGAAGCAGCGTTTAGCTTTGCTTTGAACTTTGTCGGTGAAATTAATTTTAACAAAAGCAAATGTTTATATGTCGAATTGGAAATTCGACCGTCGCAAGGATTTTGAGTTACGCAATTAAAAAACATCAAAACAATTGGCTATCGATAAATTTCTATTTTAAGAAGTTCTTTGATAGCTGTAGAGTTGTTTTAATTTGTTTTTATTCAAAACATGTTGTTTGAATGATGGATTTCGGACTAAAATTTTGACTATCAAAGAATTGCTTATTTTCTAAATTTAGTCTAATTCTCAACGACCTGAAGACCCTGAAACAAGTTCAGGGTGACGGGTTTCTGGGATTAACGTTTTAGAGGGGCATAAAGGATAAATCTGTCAATCTAACGCACAAAATTCGTATAAATCACCTTCTCTTGCTTTGGAAGTTCAACCCCAGCCTTTTCGCCTGCTTCTTTCAGTTTCAAAAACCAAGCCATATTTCTTGCCAAAAAGCGCATATTTTGCAAGCCCTCTAAATCTTTTTCAACTTCTTCCTTGGCTGCCCCATGCACCATATTCCAGTATCTTCCTGAAATAATCGGCATTTGAGTTATTGTAAAATATTTATTTAGTTGGTCTAATGTTGCCGTTGTTCCTGCTCTTCTAGCGCTAACTATTGCACTAGCCGGTTTAAATTCAAACGCTTTTTTGCCGCTTGAGGAATTAACAAAAAAAGCTCTATCTAAAAACGCAGTAATAGAGCCGCTTGCAGAAGCATAATGCACAGGAGAGCCAAATATAAAGCCATCAAAGCCGCAAGCATAATCTACAAAAGCATTGACTTCATCATCTATAACGCATTTTCCGATTTTTCGACACGCATAGCAAGCCTTGCAGGGCAAAACTCCCTTATTGCCAATTTGATAAATTTCAGAATCTATGTTTTCTTCTTTTAAAGTTTTTGCTATTTCAACAAGCGCTCTATTCGTGCAACCATCAGCATGTGACGAGCCATTGAACAATAATACTTTCATATTCTCTCCTATTTTTCTAAAAATTTAATCAATTCCAAAGGATGATTTAAGCAATATTTTCCTTTTAAATTTTCATTTTCATTTCCCCATTTTGCAAAAGCAAAATCGACATTTGCGCCATCTGCGCACATTTTATCATACACGCTATCCCCAATATAAAGAATATTCTTTTGATTAGCCGACTCCATATACTTAATCAACGGTTCAGGATTGGGTTTATGATGAGTTGTATCATCAGCGCAAATTATAATTTTAAAATATTTATCTAAATTAAAATAACTAAAATCCTTTTTAAATTCATCTTTTGTTTTTGATGTCACTATTCCAAGGGTATATTTTTCTTTTAAATTTTCCAATAAATCCTCAATGCCATCAAAAATACAAATAGAATTTTTATATTCATCCATTTTTTCTTCCCAAAGTTTAAGTGCGACATTGGGATTTTCAATTTTCAATTTTTCAAGAGCGGCAAGTCCCGTTATTCCAAGGACAAAAAGAAGTTCAGAAGTTTCATAGGTTTTATTTGTCAATATTTTTAAAGTGTCCTTTAGGGCATTTATAATTGCGTTTTGGGTATTTATCAAAGTTCCATCAACATCAAAAACTATATGCTTATACATTTTCACCTCTAACATCTTCAAAATATTTAATTACTCGGCAAGGATTTCCAACCGCAACGCAATCATCAGGAATTGAGCGATTTACAACACTTCCTGCGCCAATAATGCTGTTTTTTCCTATTGTAACGTTGGGCAAAATCGTAACATTTCCGCCAATCCAAGTCCCATCTTTAATTTCAACAGGGTCAGCGCAAGTGTTAAAATAAATCGGGTCATTTTTTGCTCGATTTTTGATATATCTTTCTTCGGGCAAAATGGGGTGATATGCCGTATATATCTTAACATCAGGCGCTATCATGACGGATGAGCCTATTTTTATTTTTTCGTTATCAATAAATGTGCAATTTGCGCCAACTATAACGTCATTTCCAATAAAAATATTCTTCCCAAAATCACAATAAAATTTCATATCTATTGTGACATTTTCGCCAATTGAACCTAATAATTTTTCCAAAATTTCTCGCTTTTTTGCGCTATCCTCATAATCAAGAAAATAGTATTCCCTTGTGAGTTTTCGAGCTTGAGCGTGAAGCTTTATAAGTTCTTTTGAATTTGTTTCAATAAATTTATACTCTGACATCTTTCCCTCAACAAAAACAATATAACTCACGAGAAAGGAATATGTAAATAGTATAAAAATTATATTTTATTAAAAACGAAGGTTTGAAATAGCTTTAGGGTTAAAAACCACACAACATGTATCAAATATGCTAGAAGAATTATATGCTAAATCACATCCGAACTCATCCATTATAATATGTCTTGAATATTCGTTTATCATTTGCGTTATAGCTTTTTCTTCAGGCTCTCTTAAACCATAAGAACACGACTCTAAGCCAAACATTTTTCTTAATTTGGTTAATGTTTCAGAGCTCGTAATTTTTTCATAAAAAGGGGTGTTGATAAATGCGCAATTTCCCTCTAAATCACCTTTTAAAACACAACTTGAATATTGCAGAGCGCCGCCTTCTGATGGCGAAAAATAGAACCCTGGTCCATATTTTGTTCTTGCAATTTTTGCTGGGTCAAAACCCTCTTTAATAATTTTTTCGCCAATTTCTTTATAGCCCGTTGCGTGGAAAAATGTGCCTTTTAGCCTTTGTTTATCGGTAATTGAATTTTTAATTATTTCTCTTATAGATTTTTTAGAATTATTTTGCCCAACATCAACTCTAACGGTATCCATAAACTCAACAGCTTCTTTTTTAAGATTTCCTAAATCATCAAAAAATGTTGCTAATAACTTTTTATAATATTCTTCCGCCAGTTTATCTCTTTTTTCATAACTAACGGAATAATTAGTGCAATCAGCATATAGTCTTGTATTTGGCAATTGAGATTTAAGTTTTTCAAGTCCGGCAACAACAACTTTAAAGTTTTTGCCTTTAAGATTATTAGGCAAAACACACAATTTAGGATTATACGCCGGAATTTTCATCTTTACCTTTTAAAATTTCTATACCTAATTATATAAAAACAAAATGTAAAATAAATTTGCTTTAAATAAGCTATTTTAGTTTATTTTCGAGTAAATATAACAATATATAAAACACTTCTAAAATAATTATTAAGATATGTTTAGGTATGCCATAAAATTTTTAAAAACCTCTTGATTTATTATTTTTTTGTTTCAAAATAAGAATATGCAAAATTTAATTTTAACAGCTATCCAATATTCTTGTTGTTGTTCTAAGTCATAAGAACTTAGAATTTTTTGCTGTTAATAATGTTTTAAGTTCTTAAACTCCGCTTCGTTTAAGGACGATTTTTTATGTGCTAAAAATAATTAGAAAGAAGAAAAATGAAAATCAATAACTCTGTTTCAAACACCAAATCACCAAATTTCAAAGGTTTCAACCTTTCCCCACTTTCAAAAGCGCTATACACTTTAAGCAACAACGATATGTTAAACGCTTCTTTTATAGATATTTTCGCAATGGACACCCCTAGAACCATTGTTGAGTTTAAAAACAGAGGCAAAAACGCAGGGATTGAGATGGGCTTTAGAGAATATACGGGAACTTTTATAGCCGAATTTTCAGCGACGGTTTTTGCGCTTTTGTTTTCTAAACTTTTTGCAAAGAAAAACAAAAACATTAATCCGAATTCTTGGGCAACAAATAGCTCAATCGATACTTTGGCTTCAATTTATGAGTCTTCTACTAAAAATCCTAAAGATTATGTTAATAATGTCTTAAATTCAATGCAGGGGCTAGTTGGGGGCGATTGGGTAAAATTTAAAAATGAAAAAGGAAACAACATTGTTGAAAATATTACAAAATTAATTACAGATAAATCTCTTGATAAAAAAGCTCAAAAATCGCTTCTAGGGCAAGCTCAAGACGAAATTATTTCAATTTTAAAGGCTGATAATAATATCTCAATTAAAAACGGACAAAATGAATTTAGCGCAAATTTATCTCACGTTTTAAGGGATGTTGTTGATATGGGAAAAAATGTCTTTTTCAACGATAAAATCGACTATACGCAAGCTATAGACAAGCTTAAAACTTTAAACAAATCGAGAATACTTTTTGCGCTTCCTTTATCTATGGCTCTTGCAATTACAAATCAATATATTAATCGAAAATTAACCAAAAAGCGCACGGGGATTGATAATTTCGTCGGTGAAAACGATTATCAAAACAATGTTGATAATAAAAAAGAAACAAAAAAAGAAAAAGGGCTACTGTTGAAAAAGATTTTATCGGCAGGCGTGTTCTTATTTATGTTAAAAAGCGTGATGGACATCAAAAAACCTGAAGATTTAATTAAAAAGTTGTCGTTTGATGGGCCTGCAACCAGCGGAAACTTGATTAAAACAATTTATGGAACATTGATTTTAGGAAGAATTTTCGCTTCAAAAGATTCAACAGAATTAAGAGAAACAAACGTTAGGGATTATCTTGGGTTCTTGTCTTGGCTTGTTTTGGGCGGTTTTGTTGCAAAAGGTGGCGCTCAAATAATGGATATGAAACAAGCAAATTTGTTTAATATTGCAAATAGCGGCAATAAAGGCGTTTGGCATTGGCTTAAGGATGTTTCTTTAAAATCTCAAAAAGAAATAATCGCAAGCGGAGTTGATGTTAAAAATAACCTTAGAAAGCTTAATATAGCGCAACTTATGGGTATGGGATACAGCGCTGTTATGCTTGGAGTATTGTTGCCTAAGTTAAATATTTGGATGACCAAAAGGAAAAAGACAAAACCCGAAAACAAAAGCTATAGTGTTTCTTTCACGATGAATGATTTTATGAAACAAACGAAAAACGAAACTAAAATAAAATAAGCAAAAGCAAATTTTTATTTTTACACTTTTTATAACAACATAGCTATGTTTATAAATTCAATTAATCCGATTAATTCAAAATGTAGTACTGCTGTTGCCGCTTCTCGTTTTCCTGCTTACAAAAAAGTACAAGGCAAAAGCAGCTCTTACTATGAAGTAAAACCTCAAACGGCACTGGATTGGGATTTTGATACGGCATATAAAGCGCTTGAAAATTTGATTGGCAAAAAACAAACTCAAGAAATATTTAACGGAAAACAAATCGCCTCGCCGCATTCAAAAGAACTCAACAGCGAATGGCTAAAACAAAGCAAAATCATAGGAATTAACCCCCGTGCTATTGGAACATATTTTGATATTGTAAAATATGCAATGACTTTTCCTGAAGATTCAATCCATCTGTTGCCATTGTTTGAATCGGGCTGCCTTAATTCTTTATATGCGCCTTTAAATTTTAAATTGTCCAAAGAATTTATGGATGATGATTTAAGCAAAATAGGGTTCAATACCCCTGAAAAACAGCTGAAATTGGTGATTAATATATTGCACGCTTTAAATAAAAGTGTCGGAATGGATTTTCTTCAACATACCGATAGATTTTCGCAAGAAATTTTTATCAATCCTAATAATTTTATTTGGACAAAAATAGATTTAGAAAAAGGAGAAGAGCAGAAATATCCTGATGTTGAGCCTGATAGGATTGGAGAAGATGTAAAAGATAAAGTTATTGAATTTTTAAGAAACAATGGTAATGCAAAAGGCGAAAAAATTCCCGAAACCACTCTTCAAAAATTATATTCTTTAAAAGAAGATAAAATTAGAGAATTGCTTTTTGGAAACAGCAGCACCGAAGAACAAGAAAAAAGAAGAGTTGAATTAATGAATTATATTCGCTCTTTTGGCTTTGAAACAAAACCGATTAGCATTGATGACCCTCAAAGAAAAATTGTTTTTAAAAATATAAACATTGATGAATACACAACTTGGGCGGGTTTTACGGATAATTTGAATAATCGTATTTTTGGAAGCTTAACAGGATATAAGCTTTATCATCTTGATGAAAACGGATACGTTGATGCTTCAAGACCAAACTATAGCGCTTGGGAATTTATTTGCAGGAAAAATCTTGAATTTCAAAGTGAATATAATTTTGATTTTTTAAGGGCGGATATGGGTTATCTTCATTATAGTAATGACAAGAAAAACGATATACATTCATGCGTCAAGCACTATATCCAACAGCATGGAGCGCCCTATTTTGCTTCGCTTGGCGAAAGTTTTAGCGGTTATTCAGATATAAAAAACGAAGCACTAAGAAGAAAATCTTATGATGCCATCCTTGGAAATCTTCACTATGAAGAGGTTTATAACCCCGACTATAATTTTATTGTTAAAAGATATAATTTTGCTCCAGATTACAAAATTTGTGTTACATCCTTAACAGCAGACGCTGATCAAGCCAAATATAATAGCTATTTTGATGATTTTCAAAATAAAATAAGGGTTTTCTTTGGGCTATTTTTAAATCAGCCATCGTATATGGGAATGGGGCTTGAAACAAGAGATGTAAACCCGATAGAAAGCGCTAAATTGACTAAAGATTTTATTAACAATTGGGGTAATAAATTCTATGAATGGGGGCAAAATGACCACTTTTTTAATGTCATTTCAGGCATGAGATATGCTTTTGCAAAAATATCAAATAAACTTAAAAGTCAGCTGCATTATTGGCTAAATACAAGCGATAAAAGGGTGGCTTCTTGGCTTTATTATGACAAGAAAAGTTCTATACCGAGTTTTATTTTTGTAGCAAATGCAGATACGAATAATAAAGATGAAGTTGAGGTTCAAAATCCTTTCGATACACCGATGGCAGAAGAATTTGGACGAGGAAAAAATTCGCTTGCTACAAAGAAAGTTTATTCCTCAAAAGATTGTAACTGTGAGGAAGGTCAGATTATTATTAAAGGGAAAAAATATAAAATAAGGAATTTGGCAGCCGGCGAATGCCGAATTTACAAAGTAATTAATCCTGAAATTATTGAAAAAATACAAATAGGTAATTTATAATAATTTAAAAGAGGAGGAAAAATGAAACACAAGGTTAAATTGACAGTTATAGATAAAAAATTGTATCCAGAATTGCAGGAAAAATATTGCGCTGAGCCTAATTCAGGTGCTTGCCCTTGTTATAATGTCGGAGATGAATTTATTTTTGAAAGAGAAGATGGCAAGGACGATTTTTGGCACATGGGACTTGATACGCTTGTTAAAACGGATTTTGACAAAAACACTATCGCAGGCGGACCTGCTATGCCACATTGTTCCGAAGCGTGGGACGCTATTAGCCGATATATTTATACAGGACTTCAAGGCGGGAGCATTATGAAAGACTGGATGAGAGAGGAAAATACGATGATAACTTGTTGTTCCGATGGCACTCGTCCTGTTATTTTTAAGATTGAAAGGATTGATGAGGAATAGTTTTATACAAAACAATCAATTTATGCTATTGTAAAAGAAACTACGTGATACAAGGAGAGAAAATGGGATTTTATATCAAAAAATCCAAGAATTTTGGGCCATTCAAATTAAATTTTTCAAAATCCGGATTAGGGTTATCATTTGGGAAAAAGGGTTGCAGGGTTGCTCTAAATAACAAAGGTGTTCAATTAAATGCCGGCAAGAACGGGGTTTATTATAGAAAATCTGTTAGTTTGAATAAGTTGGCAAAAGGGAAAAATAGCGAAGAAATATTGGAAGAGCCATCTCAAAATAGTTCAAATTCAGCTAAATTTATCTTTTTTATGATTGATATTGCGGTTTTGATTTTTTGTTTTGTGATGTATAACGGCGAAAATAACGTCTATCTTGCTGTTGGGCTTGTTGCGCTTGTTTTTGTGCCTGTTTTTATTTTGAGCTTTATAATTGACGGATTTAAGGCATTAATTAAAATGTTCAAAGGATAGTAACTGCTGGAAAACAGATGAAAAGAGATATTGCATTAAGAATTTTAGAAATAAATAACGACTCGAGTTTATCTTACGAAGAAAAAACCAAACTATATAAACAGGTTATAAAAGAAGAAATTGAGCCGCATATAAACCTCAAAACCCACGCAAAATATAGCCAAAGGAACTGTTGTATTCTTGAAGCTTATAAATTTTTGAATAATTTTTCAACAAGACAATGGGCAAATTCAGCTGATGACATTATTCCAAATCGGAACGAAGTGCCTATAGAATTTGAAATTTCAACGAAAGATGATAAAAAAATCAAATATTCTTTGTACAATGCCGACCAAATATCAGATTGCGCTGAAAACACGGTTAAAAAGACGATACTAGAATGCGTAAAAGAATTTAGCGGAAAATATGGGCGAAGCGGAATTGCAAAAATTTTAAAAGGCAGCCAAGCACTAAAAAATAATGAACACAATAGCGAATCACTAAATTCCAAGTATTATGGGATGTTTAGCGATATGACTTTGGCTGAAATCTCTTCTGAAATTGATGAATTAATTGAGCAAGAAGCGCTAGTCATAAGCAAAGTTAGCTTTGGAAGACCAATTTTAAACATTAACCCGAAAATTGCTGATAACATTGATTTAACGCCCTTAAACAACAAAATTAAGATAATTGACGACAACAATGATGATGAAAATATTTTAAAAGTTTTGTATTTAATCAAACAAGGCAAAAACGTCTTTATAACAGGACATGCCGGAACGGGCAAAAGTTATATCTTATCAAAACTTAAAGAAAAAATTCCAAAACTAACCATCACAAGCACAACAGGAATTGCAGCCGTTAACGTTCGGGGTCAAACCCTGCATTCTTGGGCAGGAGTGGGCATTTGCAACAGACCAATTGAACAAACTGTTGAAAAAATTCTTAAAAAATCTTCTACAAAAAATCAAATTCAAAAGTGCAAAATCTTGGCTATAGATGAAATTTCAATGCTGGATATTAAAACTTTTGAATATGTTGACGCTGTATTAAAGCAAATAAGGGCTAACGACGAGCCTTTTGGCGGAATTCAGGTGATTTTTATAGGCGATTTTTTCCAATTGCCTCCTGTTGAAAATGGCACAAGCGAGCAAAAATATTGTTTTGAATCAAAATTATGGGAAAAACTGGATTTATACACGGTTTTGCTTACTAAAAATTATAGACAAAACGAAGAAAATTTAATTACAGCACTTTCTGATATGCGGGTAAATTCCTTAACGAATAAGGATATCACCCTTTTAAAAACAAGAGAGTGCAAAAATGATGATGTTCAAAATGCACTGCATATTTTTGCGACAAATTTTGAAGCAGACAATTATAATAATTCAAAATTCAATAAAATAAATTCCAAAGAATATAAATTATTGGCATTTGATGGCATTTGCAAGGGCAAGGAATTAGTCCCAACCCCAACCAATACAAGAGAAGAGAACATTTTAAAAAGGATTGATGTGACATGCAATGCTGAAAAATGTATTAGTTTAAAAATTGGCGCAAGGGTTATGCTTTTGATTAATCTGGATTTTAAAAAAGGGCTGATAAATGGCTCCTGCGGCGAGGTTCAAGAAATTGACGATGATTATATTTTAGTTAAATTTGATAATGGCGAAATTGCAAAAATCACTAAACACGATTTTGAATTTTACAATAATGAAAAATTAATTGCGCTAAGACGCCAATTTCCGCTAAGATTGGCGTATGGCATAACTATTCACAAATCCCAAGGAATGTCGCTGGATAAGTTGGTTGTTGATTGTTCTAGGATTTTTGAAAAAGGGCAAGCTTATGTAGCACTTAGCAGAATTAAAATGCTTGAGGGCTTGTATTTGCGCAACTTTGACCCTGCTAAAGTTATGGTGGATGACAAGGTTGTGGAGTTTTATAATGGGTTGAAAGTGTTTGATAAAGAAATTAAAAGCGCCAAAAACCCAGAAAAAGCCAAGATTGAACCTGACATAAATGAACAACAAGCTATAGAATATTATGTTAATAAAATCAAAAACATTATTTTGGAAAATAATCGATGGATTGAAGTTTCCGAAATAGCTGATATTATAGGGGTTGGTCGGCACGAACGATTGGTTAAAGGCAAAAATAATTCAACTGTCGCACATTTGATTAGTAGATTTTTGAAAAAAGAGGGCTTTTTAGCAAAACGCATTAACTTTGAAAAAGACTATAGTATTGTTGTTGCTCCACCAGAGTTTGACGAGGACGATATTCCGCAAGAGTTTTATATGCCGAAAAATTAAGACTTCTTATTGCAAGAAGTCTTAATGGCGCGCTTGGAGACTCTGCCGCAGAAAAATGCGAACCGTTGAGCATTTTTCAAGAGGGCATAAGCAAAGCGGTTGCATCCCGAACAAGCGCATGAAAAAAAGCCTAGAAATTAGGCTTTATATAATGGCGCGCTTGGAGGGATTCGAACCCCCGACCTTTTGGTTCGTAGCCAAACACTCTATCCAACTGAGCTACAAGCGCATATTCAATTGTCACTCTAAAGAGTATAACTAATTCTACAATGCTAATAAATTAATTTCAACAAAAAAACTTGTAAAGATTTTAAAACATTTCGTTTAAATATTTTTTTTAGATATAAAATTTTAATATGAACAAGATTTTAATAATTGATGATGATATAAATATTTGCGAACTGATAAAAATAAATATCGATTTAATGGGCTACAATTGCTTCTATTCAACCGATCCTGTCAAGGGTTTTGCCCTTGTTAAGCAAGAAATGCCGTCTTTGGTTATTTTGGATGTTATGATGGGAAAAGTTAGCGGATATGACGTTGCTCAAAAAATTCGTCAAACAAAAGGAATTGAAAAAACTCCTATTATAATGTTGACCGCTCTAGGCGAATTGAACAATAAACTAGAGGGTTTTAGCTGTGGCGTTGACGATTATTTAACTAAACCTTTTGAAATCGAAGAATTAAAGGCAAGAGTTTTGGCGCTTTTAAACCGCTCAGGACAAGAAATGCCCTCTTTAAGAGTAAGAGAAATCCTAACAAAAGGAGATATTACGCTAATTCCCGAAAGCTATAGCGTTCAAATTAAGGATAAAAAGGCGCAATTAACCCCGATTGAATTTGATATTTTAAATGTTTTAATGCAAAAAGAGGGCGAGATGGTGTCTTCTCGTGAGCTTTTAAAAGAGGTTTGGGGCTATGAACAGGACGATGATATTGACACAATTCGAGTTCATATCACCCATTTAAGAAAAAAAATCGATAAAATTTCAGACACTAAAAACAAATACATAACAACCATATATGGCGGCGGATATAGGCTTTTAGCTGGTGGCGTTAAGGATAATGGATAGCAAATTTCAAAAAATCAAACAATATATAATAATTATAATCGGCGTTTTTATTCTGTTTGTGTTGAGTTTTCAAGCTTTTTACACCCATCAAACAAACAGAATTAACAATCTTTCCGAACTTAACTCTATAAACGATAAAAAAATGTCGCCAAAAGGCTTATATTTGGACGCTTGGCGCACAATTAAAACCAATTATTATTCAAACGATTTAAACCATCAAAATTGGCAAAGATGGAAAAAAAGATATTTGGATAAAATTGAAACGCCAGATGACGCTTATGTTGCAATTAACACTATGATTGCTTCTTTGGATGATTCATATTCAAAATTTATGTCTGAAGAAGAATTTCAAGAGCAAAACAGCGCAATTAATTCAAAATTATATGGAATTGGGGTCAATATCGCCTCAATTTCAGGTAAAATCTATGTTTTAAACGTGTTGGACGGCGCTCCTGCTATGCAATCAGGAATAAAAGCCGGAGATATTATTTTAAAAGTTGATGATGTTGATGTTAACGGAAAAAGCATATACCAAGTGGCGCAACTGGTTCGGGGGGATGTTAATGTTAATTTGAACGTTGAAATTTTAAGAGGAAGCGAAAAATTAACAAAAGTTGTAAAACGTGAAGAAATTAAGATTAAATCGGTTGAATATAAAAAACTTGATGAAAACATTGGTTATATAAGGGTTTCAAGCTTTATTGGAATGAACACTCCAACCGATTTTATCATTGCACTTAACAAACTTCAAAACACAAACGGCTTAATCCTTGATTTAAGGGGCAATTCGGGCGGATTATTCCAAAATGCCATAATTATTTCAAATCTGTTTTTAAACAAAGGGACAATCGTCAACGTTATTGCTCGTCAAGGCAAGAAAAACACCTATAGTGCCGAAAGCGAGGGCTGTATTTATAATAATCCTATGGTTATTTTAATCGACCATAATTCCGCTTCGGCTTCTGAAATTCTAGCCTCAGCGCTCCACGATAACGCTCGGGCTACTCTTGTCGGCACAAGAACATACGGAAAAGGGCTTGTGCAGAAGGTTTTTTCTCTTCCGAATAAAACAGGAATGAACCTCACTATTGCTCGCTATTTAACTCCAAAGTTCAAAGATATTAATAAAACGGGGGTTGAGCCTGATTATTTTGTGGTTTTAAATCATAGCGATATCATAAATAATACAGATACACAGCTTGATTATGCGAAAAATTTATTAATCAAACAGCAAAAATAAGGGGAAAATATGAAATATTTACATTCAATGATTAGAGTTAAGGACGAAAACAAAGCAAAGGAATTTTATTGCGATTTGTTGGGCTTAAAATTAGCTAATAGAGTGCGTTTAGAAGATTGTTATTTGCAATATTTATTGGATGAAGCTACAAATACTGAAATAGAATTAACTATAAACGATGAAAAGCAAGACTACACAAACGGAAGCGCTTTTGGGCATTTTGCTTTTGAATGCGAAAATCTTGATGAATTTGATAAAAAAATGAAACAAAAAGGCTATAATTGGGAAGTTGAGCCTTTTGTTTTAGAACAATTAAATATTAAAATTGCATTTTTAAACGATCCAGATGGAAATTCTGTTGAATTAATCCAAAAGCTTTAATTCACAAGGGTTTGATTAACAAAAACATACCCGTCTAAAACAATTTTTTCATTTTCAATAATGGCATTTTGAACTTTCAGAGTGCCATTATTGTTTTTATCAACTTTGATATCAAATTCCGTCGGATTTGTCATATTTATAAACGGCAAAAAAGCGTCATAAGCGAATTTGAAAGAATTAAAATCAATATCGCACAATTTAATTTTATCATCTTCAACCCTAATTCCGCCAGAAAAAGCAACATCAACAGGCTTGATGAAATTTGAAAACATCCCTAAATTAGTTTTTGGAAAAGGAATAACCTTGTATTTAAAAACCAGTTTATCTTGCTTTATTTGAATTTTTCCGCCATCAATTTTAAACAAACTTGAAATATTTTTGTCATTGTTTAATTTTTCAATAGTTTTAGCGTAATTAGTCGTAGCAATGTATTTATTCAAATCATTTTGAGTTATTGTTGTTTTATATTTCAACAAAAAATTAGTATCAAACGACAAAGCATTATTTTTGTATGTGATTTTATTATAATCGCAAACACTATTAAATTCTAAATCTGAAAAATAAAAGCCTTTATAGGTTATGTTTTTGCTTGTTCCTGAAAGATTTTTAAATTCTCCGTTAAAAAAGTTTGTGCCATAAAAACTTTCAACTTTAACTTTTGGAGTTGAATTTGTTTCTTTTTTGAATGCTTTTTTGATTTCATTTTCAACAAAATTTCTGCTTAAAAAATTTATCCCACTAAGGCTTAAAAGGTTGCCCGATAAGCTTTTTTTAGCGTTATTGCTTGAACACATTGAAGATAAATCGTCTGCTTGCACAGAAAAAGCAAGCAAACACAATATTATTAAAATCTTTTTCATTTTTTCATCCTTTTCAATAAATGACTTAAACTTTCTAAAGTTGAATTATTAACTTCATTTTCACGATTTTTCAATATTTCATCTTTAGATAAATTCAATGTCTTATCCTTAAATGTTATAGCAGATTTGGTTTTTAAGCAAGCAAGTTCAAGATCATCAAGCTTATTTTCAATCAAATTTGAGTCAAACGAAGCAATTGTTCCTATTTTTCTATTATTTTTAATTGTATACCCAAGAGTCAAACCCGTTTTGGCTAGGGCATTTAAGACAGGTTTAGAATGGTTATAAGTTACATATAACCCATTTTTATCAAGTTTATCTATAATTAAAGCTATAATGTTCTCGCTCCAAAGCTCAGGCTGCTTCATTGGCGCAAAACCATCATGAAAAATAATATCATATTTTTTATCTAAATTATTTATAATTTTTCTGACATCATCAAGATAAAAGTTAATTATAGCTGGGTTTTTGAGGTTATTTTCGATTATTTTATTAATATCATCATCAAACGGAATTTTATAAGACATTGCAACTAAGTTTTTATCAATTTCAATACAATCGATAAATTCAATGTTTTTAAAGTATTTTAAGGCGGATTTTGTATTATATCCAATTCCATAGCAAATATCTAAAATTTTTAAAGGTTTAAAATCAAGCTTCAAACAAGGTTCGATAAATTTTTCAAAACTTTCTTTTATAGCGCCATTTCTATCATGATAAATTTCGTCTAATTCTTTATTATATAGCCCAATTGAGCCATCTGAGGTTATAAATTTTTCGATATTTGAATTTAGCATAATTATATTTTAATACTAAAAAAATCCAAGGAAAAACCTTGGATTTTTAGGATAAATCTCGCAATATTCAAGTTATCAAAAAGCGAACTATGAACTAAAAGACATTAATGCTTTTACTGAACGAGCAGTATCTTGCACTTCTTTTTCAGAGTGCATATTGATTGTGTCTTCTAAAATTTTAATTGCTTCCTCTTTGTCCTTCAAAGCTAAAAGTTCATTAATAGCACACATTGCAACTCTAGCAGAAAGGTCATTAATACCTTTTCCTTTGTTTACAATCATAATTTCAAGTGCGTCGTGCGTATTTTTTCTAATTAGAGCTTTGCTTGTTAATTCTCTAATTTCGTCGATTGGGCAATTTGTGCCTAATTCGTTTAAAACTTGGATTGATTCAGCATCTTTGTGTTTACCTAATGCTTCAATAATATTTCTAACTCTTCTACTGTTCATTTATTAAGCTCCTTGTAATTCAGCAGTTAACATAGCTCTTAAATCGTTAACAGGTTGTTTTTGAAGATTTCCAACTGTATATTTGAATGGATTTTCAAATTTAACTTCTGTATTTCCGATTTCTTGAACTTTTTTTGCAAAAGCAATTGTGTTGTCTTTTAATTTATTACCAAATGCAATAGCATTTTGTTTGATTGATGAAAATCTATTAATTGTACCAGCCCAAGCAGAAGCTAATAATTTGCTTGTGCTTTCCATTTTTTCTTTAAATGGGTTAACACTAGCTTTTTCTTCTGTTTTTTTGCTTGAAGTGAATACATCTGCTGCAACTAATTTACCTTTAAATGTAATTCCAAAAGGATTTGTTTGTGTTGCGTTTTCTTTAATTTTGTTTGCTTTTTCTGCTCTTGAAGCTTTGAATTTGTTAAATGCTTCGATACTTGACCTTAGAGGGGAAATTCTTTGCATCTTTCTCGCCTTTCTTTTCCATTTCCTTAAATAATACGTTTATCCTAAATAAAAATTAGCACATAGGGGTTAATAAAAAATCAATCTTTTGGTTGATAATTAAAATTTTATTATTCCTGTTAATTCTATATTGTTATGATTATAGATTAGAAGATAGCTCTTGTCCTCATCAATATAACGTATTTGCGCTTCTTTATAATCCATATTATTAGGATTTATCCCCATTATATATTTTTGTTTTTCTTTTTCTTGTTCTTTTAAAAACTTAGAATAGCTCATCTTTTTTGGCTTTTGCTTAGATTCAGCATTGGCACTTTCAAAATATTCAATATGAGCAATTGGAACTTTTGCTTTCAATTTTCCTTGTTGATAAATATATAAAAAATCAAGATATTTATCCTCTACAACGTTATAAAAACCTTTTAATAAGCCGTAGCCGTCAGCGTTTATGATATCATCTTCTAAAACCAAAATTGCACCTTGATTTTTTGAAAAAGCATATTTATCAACGTTTTTATTCTCATCTCTTTCACCGCTATAAGTCAAAGGGTTTGGCGTTGCTTGATGAGTGTCATATTGATAGGCTATAAGGTTGCAATCGATTATCATAATTTAATTATAAGAATATTTTTTAAATAAGTAAAATTATTAAAAAAAGAGCCTCTCTTAGGCTCTTTAATATCTTTTTAAGCTTACATTTCAACAACAGGTTTCATTTTGTTTTTGAATTTCGTTGTTGCACCAAAGAACAATAAATCAACTTCCCCAACAGGGCCGTTACGTTGTTTTGCAATGATGATTTGGGCTTTGTTTTTAAGCTCAGGGTTTTCCTTGTCATAATATCCGGGTCTATGTACAAACATAATAACGTCGGCATCTTGTTCGATTGCGCCCGAATCTCTCAAATGCGACATCATAGGCACTTTATCGGCGCTATCTTCTGCTTTACGTGATAATTGAGAAAGCGCTATAACAGGAACATTCAACTCACGAGCCAACGATTTTAAACCCCTTGAAATGCCTGAAATTGCTTGGTTTCTATCAAGTGTTGATTTATCTTCAATTAATTGCAAATAATCTATTACAACAAGTCCTAAATCGGGGTATTTCGCCTTAACACGTCTTGCTTTTGCCCTAACTTCGGATAACGTTACACCAGATGAATCATCAATTAGGATTGGAGCTTCGTGGAGTCTATTCATAACGTCTGCAATTTTTTCCCATTCTTGCGCATTCAAATCCCCCGTTCTTGCCCTTTGAGCGTCGATTTCAGCTTCGGAACATAAGATACGTTGAGTTAATTGCGTTGCTGACATTTCAAGAGAAAATATCAAAACAGGAATTTTTTGAACAATGCCGACATTTTGCGCAACATTAAGCGCAAAAGCAGTTTTTCCCATAGAAGGACGAGCCGCCAAAATAATTAAATCAGACTTTTGAAAACCGGCAAGCATAGCGTCAAGGTCATAATATCCGCTTGGAACACCTGTGTAGCTGCCTTTGTTATCATAGTTATATTCTAGTTTTTCAACCGTTTCGATTAAAAGTTTTGAAATTGGTTGAACATCTTGGTTTGATTTTTGTTGAGCAATTTCAAACACTGTTTTTTCAGCTATTTCAAGGCTGACATCGGCTTCTGGGTTTTTATATGTTTCTTCAATAATAATTGAACCTGCGTTGATTAATTTTCTTTTTAGAGCGTTTTCTTTAATTATTTCAGCATAATATTCAACATTTGAAGATAAAACCGTGTCCAGTCCTAATTCTCCAAGATATTCAACGCCACCGATATCGTCCAATTTGTTTCTTTGTTTTAAATATTCAGCAAGCGAAAGCCCGTCTATTGGCTTATTTTGGTTATATAAAGTGTAAGCTGCTTCATATATTATACGATTTTGCGGAGAATAAAAATTTTCAGCTTCTAAAATTTCAACGATTTTGTTCATAGATTCAGGATTGATTAAAATCGAACCTAAAACAGCACTTTCTGCCTCTAAATTATGCGGAGGAATATGTTTAATTGGCGAATTTATTTTATTTATTGATTTTACAGCCATTTTTCTAACCATTCTTTCTAAACAATTTCTTAAATTATAACAAAAAATCATACTTTAGTTTAACAATTTTCTAACTTTTTCATAATTCTTATCAATACAAAAAAAAGCTATTATAGCTATGTCAAAGGGAAAGGAAATTCCCGAAAACCAGTAAATGTATATGTATTGCTTATATATTTTTCATCAGGATAGAAAAGTATACATTTAAGGAAAAATGTAGTTAAAAAAATAAAGGAGTATTGCCCATGTCAGTAGTAATTAACACAAATGTAGATTCAATTAAAATTCAAAATTGTCTTACATCTTCAACAAACAAACTTTCTCAAGCAATGGAAAGAATGTCTACGGGTTTGAAGATTAACAATGCAAAAGACGACGCCGCAGGCACAATCATTTCAGCAAAAATGGGTGTTCAATTAAGCGGTAACAAAATCGCTCAAAACAACGTACAAAACGGAAACGCATTATTATCAACAGTTGAAGGTAACTTAAACGTTGTTCAAGACAATTTAACTCGTATCCGTGATTTGGCTTTGCAATCACACAACGGAACATATTCCGAAACAGAAGTAAAAGCTATGCAAGATGAGGTTCAACAAAGAATCGATGAAATCAACCGTGTATCAGATAACTCTAAATATTCTTCATTATATCTATTTGAAGATGCAGCAGGAATCGGCACAAAAGGACTTGTTTTCCAAGTTGGTGCAAACAGAGAAGCAGATAACACAATCGAAATGTCAGCTGATGTATTCAAATCTGTTAAATTCAGCACAGTTACAGGCGGTTTAGCTAATTTCAACTTAAAAAATATCGCAACAGATAGAGCAGCTTTCTCAACTCAATTAGGTCAATTAGACGACGCTATTGATAATATTACAACAAGAAAAGCTACAGTTGGTTCAATTCAAAACCGTTTGGATTCAGCTCTTGATACTTTAACAACTCAATATACAAACTTATCAGCAGCAAAATCAATCATTACAGATGCAAACATTGCGGATGAAGCTTCTAAATACACTCAAAACAACATCTTGCAACAAGTATCAACATCATTATTGGCACAAGCTAACCAAGCTCCGTCAATAGCGCTAAGTTTAGTATAGATAGGAAAAATCTAACTGGTGATGGCAATACAGTGGGTCGATTATTCGACCCTTTTTTTATTGCTTAAATTGCTTATGGCAACTTTAAAAATTCAGCTGTTTTAAATAAATATTCTTATGAAAATTTGCACAATAAATTTAATTAAACCAAGCATTAAACCCCCAAAACCTGCTCCAATTAGCTTTAAGGGCGATTATAGGGCTGATAGTTTTGAACATGAGAAAAATAAAAAATATTACAGATATTTAAAGTTTATTGGAAAGGGGCTTAATCCAAGGCACGCCGAAGCTTTAGCTGTTCTTCTTAATAAAGATATTGCTCTTTTGTCGCTTTCTAAAAAAGAGGAACTTTATCAAAAACTAATTGAAATTAAAAATTGCAAAAAATATTCAGATGAAGTTTTACAAAAAGCCGATATAGATGGGCTTTTGGCGGACTTAAAAAAATATATGGATAAACCCATAACCCCTACAGAAGTTGATAAAAAAGACGCCACAGCTGCTCTTCAAGGATTTTTTGCAAATAAAGCCGATTTAGAAACTACTCTTAAAAATTTCGATTTTACGCAATATCAAAAAAATGGCTTGCCTTTAAAATATTCAAGAAAAGCATTTTTAAGGGACTTAACCAATATAACATCAAAATTGCCGTTTGTTGAACAAGAAAAGATTTTTCAAAAACTTGAAATAAAACCGATAAGAAGTCAAAAAACCTCCAATATAGTTGGATATGACGGAATTATTAATTTATCAAATTTAGATAAAAAAGGCGCTGAAAAAGAAATTTATGACATTGCTCATCGTTTTATTAGGGAAAACGAGGTTCAAACGGGCGATAATGAGCTTGATGAGATGTTAAATTCTTTAATTAAAGGTTTTCCTGAATTTATTAATATTATTGGAAAACAACAACATTTGACCCACGATTTATCCCTTGATATCCATATTTTGAGCGTTTTAAAAGAAGTTTTGAATAATCCAAAATATCAACAATTATCCCCAAAAGACAAGTTTTGTTTAAAAATTGCTACAACTTTCCATGATATAGCTAAAAAGGAAGCCACTATTGATTCTGGGCACGAAGAAACTTGCGCTAAATTTACAAAAGAAATTTTAAATAAAAAATCTTTAAATTTACCTGTTGAATATAAAAATCGAATTTTTGAATTTATCAAAAACCATAATTGGCTTCAAAAATATAATACGGGCGCAATTACAGCAGAGGATTTAGCTGTAATTTTTAGAAGAAAAAATGATTACACTATGGCTCAAATCTTTGCAGAGGCCGATTTAAAGGGTGTTCAAACAAGTGGCAGATTTTATAATATATATGGTTCAAAAATTAAAGAAAGCGAAGCGGATTTTTTATCTTGTCAACAAAAAATTAATTCTACGGCACATATAATTTTGACAAATTCAATCATAAACCCTGCAAAAGTCCCTGTTGTCGAGCATAAAGGGGAAAAATATAAAGTTGTTGATTTTACAAAATTAGACGAGTCTTTTAATTTAGAACAATATGGTTTTGAACCTGATACAACAGTTGAAAACTTAAGATTATTGGTGCATGTGGGCAATTCCTTTGAAGACGTTGCACAATTATCAGAGTCATCAAAACAAGGGTTTATCTGCTCTTCTTTTATTTCTCCAAAAAACGCAAAAACCTATTGCGAACTGCCTTATGGCGTAAGTTTAAGGGCGGAAAATATTAATATTGCAAACGCCTCCACCAAAAATCAAGGGAGCGGATTTTTAAAGAATTTTTCAAGTTTTAAAGATATTTTAAAAGGTCAATTATTTAGATACATTATTCCAGCAAAAATCAGAACCAAACTGGCTTTAAGCCCAACAGAATATGCTGAATTATATGAAGAAATTCAAAAATATTCCCACTCTTCGCAACTCAATAACATTGACGATATTACAATAAATTCAAGCACTTTGAGGGGAAAAGAAATTAAAAACGCAATATCAGACGCAAACGACTTGCTTTTAACTTCAACTCTAGGCTGCAACGAAGTCAATATTTATTCTCCGAAGATTAATGCAGTTATTGCTAAAGAAGATAAATTGGATAAAGTTCCTGCTCATATCCTAAAATTTGCAAGAAAACACGATTTACCCATATTTTTGCTTGGCAGATAAATTCAATTTGGCAATTTTTAAGAGCGAGTTGTTTTTATTAATATATTATTTTGGAGAAATTGATGGAAATTAATAATTCAATTAGCTCTCTAAAGGTTTCTAAGCCTAACAACAGAGCTTTTAAGGGAAAAGTTATAGAATTTAAACCCAAAAACGAACAAGAAATTGAGCCTAAAACAGTTGATGTTCAATATTATCAAGCGCAAAGCGGAATTAAACCCGTAAAAAGCTTGAAACTTCCGCTGGATGACGGAAGCGAGCTTATAATAAACGGAGCTGACGTTTCAAAATATCTTTTAAAAAAGGATGGAAGTCTTGATAGCGCTTTGGTTGAGCAATTTAAAAACCTGTATTTAGCTCAATATCAAGCAACTTTTGCTAAAAATGCTAAAGAAGAAGAATATTTTAAAAATTTGGCAACAAAAAACCCGAATATTGTTGAATTTGACACCCCTGTTGAAAAAATGAGTCAAGCAATTATTGAACAACTCTTTCAAAATTCTTGGGAAGAAAGTAGCGAATTTGAGCTTTGCAAGGACATTTTGTCTAATATTTCGGGCGAACATAAAAATATTCTTCTTAATAATCTGATTTCTTTAGCGCAAGATAAAAAAGAACAAATCCCCAAAAACGCATATTATAAAACAACAAGGCTGTTTCAAATGTCCAAAACCGCTGATGGCTTCGATTTTTCTTCTTTAGATGAAAAAGAAAAATTATTCTCAACCATTGAAGAAATGGGCTATCAATATGGCGGAAACTATGATATAGAGGACTTATACGCCGAAGTTCTTGAAAACGCCAGAAAATCCGATGGTACGCTTGATTTTGAATTAATTAGCCAAGCAGTTGGTCTAATGAGCGGATTGGGTTTGGTTTGCTCGCCAAAACGTGTTATAAATATGATTAAAAAATATGTTTCAAATGATAAAGCGCACGAAGTGCAGATTTTAAATGCTATGAAAAAGCTCAATAAATCAAGCTTTTCTATTGCTGATAGGGATGAAAAATATGAAAATATTTTAGCCTTATGTTTTGATGAAAATCATAAATTTGACCCGAAAAAAGAAGAAAAAGTCGCTGAATTGATGACTTTGATTGATAAATGGCTGGAAAAATTGCTTGAAAAACCCGTGGGCGATGTGAATGGTAGTATTGATGAATATGAACAATGCACCCAAAGCGCATATAATACAGTTGCTGGGTATTTTGACGATTCAATCAACCCCAACCATCTTTCAACAAAAGACTTTTTCGAGCAAGAAATCGGACAATTTGATAAAGGTTTGACTTTAATATAATTAACCTTAAAAAATAAAAAGGCAATTTTTTGAAGCGAATTGTTTTTATTAGTACATAAGTTAATAGCATTAGCAAAGGAAAATAAAATGGAACCAATCTCATTCACATCATTACACAATATTGAACGAACTTCAAAACGCCACGTAGAGGGCAATTTGACAAATCCTGAAGCAAATATTGAAGAAATTCATCCTGATAGAAAATCTTCAAGCGCCGCTATTGCAAACACAAGAAGAGCAGGAATACAATACAGCAGCGCTCAATATATGATAAAAGCCAGCATGCAAGCTCAAAATTGCGCAGATGAAAACGGATATGATAAAACACAATATATTGGGGATTTAGGCTCAGGAAAGGTTTATACAGCAACTTCTAAAGAAGATATTGAGCCGGCAGTTATCGTTTCAACCGATAAAAATGCAAAAATTTATTTAGGCGCAGAAAGCAAAGAAATTCTAGAAAAGCTTGAAGAAAAAGAACAAAAAGCAAAAGAACATTTTTCTCGTTACGAATAATTATGCTAAAATTTCTATATGAAAAAAATTCTTTGTTTTGGCGATAGCAACACATTCGGTTTTATTCCGTTAAATGGACAGCGATATAGCAAAAACGCTCGCTGGGGCGGGATTTTAGCCCAAGAACTTGGGGCTGATTTTGTTGTTGTTGAAGATGGTTTAAATAATCGAACAGCATTTAACCCCAATCCTCAAAGCAAGCAGCATTGCGCTATTTCAGCCCTAAAAGAAACCATAAAACAAAATTTTGATATTGTTATTTTGCAAATTGGAATTAACGATAGCCAATTTATTTATAATGCAACCGAAAAGTCGCTCGAAGAGGGAATAAGCGCCCTTGTTGAAATTATAAAAAATTATAATCCTAAAACAAAAATAGTGCTTTTAAGCCCAAACATTATTCAAAAACAAATCCTAAAAAGCCCATTTAGCGCCTTGTTTGATGAAACTTCAATTGAAAAATCAAAATATTATTCAAAAGTCTATAAAAAAATAAGCGAAAAATATAAAATTGAATTTTTAGACTTGGAAAAAATCGTGAAAACCTCTGATATTGATGGTTTGCACTATGAACCTGTTGAGCATAAAAAAATTGCGCAAGCTGTTAAAAAAATCATTCTACAATATAGCTAAATAAGCCTTTTTTAATTTTTATATTATCCTCAATTGTCATTTCAAAATTTTTGCAATTTTCTTTTGCGTCCATGAAATCAGAAAGTTTTATACAATATTGCGTGTCATTTTCGATAGTTTTTTTGATATTTTTAGAATTCAATATATTTTGACTATAGTTCAAATTTATTTTTGCAACTTCTTTTTTAATTTCTAAATCCGAAAGTTTATGATGTTTTTTGTATAGAAAATACGCAGCTTCCAACGTCAAAAGCAAGGATACAACTATAAGCAAAATTATACTTATTTTCATCTTTTTCATTTTTTCTTCCTTTTTATATTATATTGCAATTTATTCTTTATCTTGAATATTTTTATTGAGCCATTCTTGCGCTCTTGCGCCTATAATTATTTTGCCATCTGCTCTAATTCCGTAGCCAAAAGGAGCTTCACCTTTGTTTAATCCATCAATATCCATGCAAAAGCCCTTATAAACTCTATCCATTCCGTTTTCATCTTGAAAATATATTGGACCGTTCGGCGAAGAATATAGCCTTGCATCTTCTTTGCAATATGGCGCTTCAAAATTTCCCGTTAAGCAATCTTGACTTCCTTGAAAAAATTGTTGATTTTGTTTATAAGATATACCAAACGGCGATTTTGCATTAGTTTGATAGAAATATATATTATCTGATGTTACTATTTCTTCTTTTGTATTTTTTTCTATAGCCTTACAAACCGCATCAATGTATTTCATCGCTTGCTCAAGTGTTCCAAAAACTTTCGCAACAAGAAAATAAGCATGACCTTCCATTCCATCGGCAAATTCGCCACATTCAAGCTTTTTAACTTGAACTACATCTGCAAAAGTTGAACAAAAATATTTATAATCGCCCTCATGTTTACCATTTACAACCTCTCCATCCGCCTTAACCCCTAAATCGCCGTCTTTATAATACCTATCCGACATCACCAATTCATTTATAACCTTAGCCAAAGTTGCATTTCCTTTTTTAAATTTCATCACGTTTTCATTAGGCAAATTATTAAACGCAACGGGCAAAAGTATTGATGTTATAACCCCGATAACCACCAGCGCCACCATTATTTCAGCCAAAGTAAAAGCTTTTTCTTTAAAAAATTCTACCAATTTATTACCTATTTTATGAACTATATTACATAAATTATGAAATATCATGGATACTATTTAAAAAGAACATACTTTAAGATGATTTTATGGAGAAAGATAAAATTTTAGCAGTTGTTGCAGATAATATTAGACTTGAGCGCTTGAGGAAAAAAATTACTCAAGAAAAATTGGCAGAATTATCAGGAATAACTCAAAAATATCTGAATTTAATTGAAAAAGGAAAAGTTAATCCGACTATTTTGGTTGTGATTAATTTGTGTAAGACTTTGGATATTGATTTGAACACGATATACGATTGCGATTTATAAAAAGCTGTTAAAGATTTACTTCAACAGCTTTTCTAAAACCATATTCATTTCTTCAATTTTGGCTTCCTTATCCTTTTTTGAACCGGATTCAAAGGAATTTTTAACACAGGTTGAAAAATGCGCTTTTAAAATTTCAAGGTTGATTTTTTTCAGCAAAGATTGGCTTGCAAGAACTTGTGTGCTTATATCAACACAACATCTATCATCTTCCCTTGTTTTGTGCTTATCTAATAATAAAACGCTGGTGGTTGGAAAAATTCGCTAGGATGATGGAATACTCAACACCACTACTGCGTATGCTTTTGAAGAACCATATTTATTTCCATTAAATCCCCACCAACATGAACTATTTATAAGTTCGTTTAATTTTTCAGGGTTTTCATAATTTTTAATTATAGATATATACTTTTATTATTTTTCTTAAGATTGCACGTCGAGTTGTTTTTTATTGGGGATATCTGCATTTTTCTTGCCTTTATTAAAAATTTTATTTTTTAACATAACTCCTGCAATACCAACTGCGATGCCACATAATATGCCGACTAATATATTCCTTCTGGATGTATTTTTTAAGATAACATTATAAGATTTATCACATAAAGCATTGAATTCATCTCTTGCTTCTTGATTCTTTTTTGCTAATTCAACAACATCTTTGATTTTTTCTTTATTTTCCCCTACTTTTTTTAGATATTTACCAAATTCTCTTGTAAGTTTGGTATCCATATCTATTTTATTGCCTTCATTTATTTGAACACCAAACCTTGCTCCAATTGCAGCAGTACCAGCAACTATTGCAGTATTTATTCCAAAATCACGATTTAAAATTTTATTTTTAATGCTACTAATCATATTAATTATTTTCCTAAAAACTTGTTTTTATTATCTTCGTATGATGTTAATTCATCTTTTATTATATTTAATTCTGCTGAACGAATTTCTCTTATTATATCACCAGTTGAAAAAATTTTCTTCTTGCAACATTTTTTATGTATTTTTTATTCGGCATAGAGTTACACTGATAGAACCTTTAAACTATGCAAACAAGCTATAAAACAAAAAAATCATGTTAATCATTAAACACCTGGAGGTTTTGGCGGAACAAAACCTTTTTCATACAACTCTCAATCATTCTTTTCTTCATGTGTTGCGACATTTCCGGAGTTTCTATTATATGCGCGTATGTTGGATTTAAGAAATATTCTTCATGTTGTTGTTTATACTTATTTGTAAGCCTGCTCGAATCCACAATAATTTCAATGTAATATCCAGCCATTTGAATAAAATATTTTTTATATGTCTTCGTTTTTCCTTTAGCAATAAAAACTTCTTGATTTATATCTTCAATAAAATAATTTTTAAAATGTGTTTACGCATCCAATGCTGATGCAATGTAATGTGTTAACTAAATACAAATAGTTAAAAACCCTAAAAATACGAAAATTTTACGATATACCTATTTAATTTGCCTGTATGACAACAAGTTTTTGTAATTGACAAACAGCTAAAACAAAACAAAACCTCACAGAGTATGCAGCAGAGCATATTTAAAAGCAGGAGATAAATACCAACTATTTATTCTTCAATCTTCTAAAATTATTGGCATTGACTTGGTATATAATAATTTTCGCCTCTCGGCTTTTATTACAGTTCCTTTTTCAGTCCAAGTATATATATCTAATTTTGAATTCTCAACGACACATTTTATGGGACTATCTTTTTGTATGCCACAATGAAATTTTCTTGGTATTTGCGGAATTAATATTCTAGAATTTTCTATTGGTATATCTAGGCTTTCCCATTGATGCTTATTAATGTATATATCTATATGTATAATTTCTGGCAACAAAACATTCTCTTTTCCAACATTAGTTAATTCTATTTCAAATGTTCTAGGAACTTGATCGATTTCAATATTGCTGTCAACAGGAAAACATTGATCTGTCGGAAGAAAACGACATATCGCATTTACTAACTCTTTTTTCGGAATTGATTGGTAAACGGCATAAAATACAGCACCACAAGTTCCAAGCGTGGCAAATAAATTAATTATAAAATTGGCAGCATTTTTATATCCACACAAGTAAAAGATAATAGAGGATAAAATTGTACAAAAAATTACAAAAATAATTATCAACAACAAATGCTTTTTCATATATACATTGTAGCAAAAAATATTGCTTTTTCATTATAAAACTTAACCGCGTATTAATGTTTTCAATAAATATGTATAATTATTTGCAATAAGAAAACTCTTGTTGATAGATATTGTATTTATAATATTTGCACTTCCGACTAGTTTCCAAGCTTAGAAGCGAATAAATTCATAATAGAATTTTAAGGTCAAATATAGGATAAAAAATAACTTCTAGAGTAGTTTCAACCAACTGTTCAAAGAGGAATAAAAACTAAACGCAAAACCGAAATTCGGCAGAAAAATGTTTTCAAATGCCTTATTAAAATCTAGGAATATTGCAATTACAAAAAACACCCAATAAAAAACTCCCCTCAATGTACGTCTTTGGAACAATTTGTAAGGAAATTGTATGTAAATATGAGAGATATGCATAGTGCTAAAATCATTAATTTAATAGAACACTGTAAAAATATTGCTTAATTTTTAAGGAGAGTTTATACAGAGATTCACTATTAAACTTTTATTGACTATTTAATATAAATTTATTATCAAACAATAAAAATTTAACAGGAGTCATTTTGTGATTTGTTTATTGTTTGTTATTTTTGCAGAGTTTTTGCTATTACAAAATTACAAAAAGATAAAATGGTCCTCAATGTCAATCAATAGAATACTTTCTGATGTAATTTTTTTGTAACCAAAAGTAATTTTGCAATTACACGATTTCAGGTTTTGTGTCTATGATATTGCATAAGCTTTGTCAATTTTCTGATGTATCATACGCACAAGCGGAGTGATATTGCCGATTTCTGCTATTTCAGGAAAATTCTCGCAGAATACTTCTGTTACTACACTTGAATTGCAAACATCTTCAATGAGCTAATACAATTTCTTGATGTCTAATTTTTCTTTGTCTAATTCTAAATCTTCCATAAGCTCAATTATATCAAACATTTACACGATTTGCAACTGTTAATTTCCTAAAAAGCATTGTTATCACTGCATTACAGATATGTACGTTTGAGTTTTCTTGAATACAATAATTTTATAAATTTAGGCAAAAAAATAGTAAAATCAGACTTTTTGACTAAATTTTTAGAATAGCTAAATCCACGTTGAACTCTAGAGTTACTTTTTAGGGTGGTTAATATAAAACTATATAAAACTGACAAAAGTTCAGCAGGGTTAAACGTCGTATCACACGTAAATAAATAGGTAAAAAGTATGGACTATTTAAAAGAATTTAACTCATTGTTGCAAAATTTAGACCGCTCAAAGTCTGTTGTAACAGTTTTTGACGATTTTTGTCATTAGCGACATTATCGTTAGCACAGCCGTTTTATCGAAGCGACCAACTTGAACGGCAATATTTAGAAATAGTAGGCAGATACGCAAAAGAGCAAGCAAATGAATTTAGTCAAATGCTTGCTCTTATTGTTTTAGCACTAGATGAGAAATATCAAGACTTTTTAGGACAAGTATTTTCTGCAAACAATTTCGGTAATGCACGCAAAGGGCAGTTCTTTACACCGTATCATGTTAGTAAACTTATGGCACAGATAAATTTTACTGACATAGAAAATAAGCTTACGGAGAATAACTTTGTAACATTAGCAGAGCCTTGTTGTGGTAGTGGTGGAATCATCATAGCATTTGCAGAAACATTAAAAGAACAGGGGTGCAACTATCAACATCAGCTTTTTGTTGAAGCAATAGACATTGACGAAACTTGTTTCAAAATGTCATACATTCAGCTTTCAATACTTGGAATTCCTGCAAGAGTAATGTTAGGAGATACACTTGCGTGGAAGTTTCAGAAAGTCTTATATACCCCATTTTACTTTATAAACGGCTTTGAATACAAACTAAAACATCAGAAACAGGTACAGAAAAAGCCTGTAATCGTTGAAATGAAACAGTTGAGTTTGTTCAAGAATTAAAAATAGTTTCGGCTTCCTTGATTCCTAATGGAGATATTTTACAGTCTTGATTGGTATATTCGATAAGTCTTTTTTGATGTAAATCTTTTAAAATTCTGTTCTTAAAAAGACTAAAATTCTTATACTCCGTATTATTAAAAAGTTCTTCATCTGTCTGGTTATCTTTGTAATATAGCAAACAAATAACTTTCCGAGCTGTTGTTAAATCATTTTTAAGAATACGAATACTGTCACCTGTATCCCAAACAATCTCAATTTCTTTGCAAGTTATTTGTTTTATGAGTTCAACGGTTTCATCAAATGAAAGATTTGAACTTAGACGTACAATTTCTGCAAGAAACCACTTAGTTTGTTGTAACAATAAAGTTGCATCAATTTCATTCGGATCTATATTGGACAAATGTACCGCACCTCTTTTGTTTCTTAAACAATACATACTAAATAAAATTCTTGGCATAATAATTCTGAAAATTTCAGGTTTATTTGGTATGCTTTCCCAACGACTTAAAGTACTATTTTGAAATTGAGGAAGTGGATTACTTAAATCGGTACAACTACCATTTAATTCATATTCAACAATTCTGAAAAAAGCCTCATTAAGTTGACCGACATTTGAAATACAGTTTTTCCAATCTTTTTTACGAAATTCTAATAATATATCTGAATATATTTTGACAATTTTTTCAGATAATTCTTTAGGATATTTAGTTTTGAGTATCGTATTAATTTTATTTAACATCAATCATACTTTCCATTAATTCAATTGCTTTTTCTTTACCTGGTATTGTTAGTTTTAGTGTCCAATTTTGACCGTTTCCTTGTCTTATAAAACAACCATCTTTTTTCTTGAATGTCGCCGAAAAATTAGGCTGGTCAAAACAAGCTTGCTCTGTGCAATGTGCAATAATCTCAGAACTGCTAATTACGTCATTTTTTGCATATAATAGAATTAAAGCTACATTTTTTGATTTACTAGCTTTGCTTTTACCTGGTACTGTTTTTAGAATTTGTATATTCCCGGTTTCTTCATCTCGATAATAAATTCCATTTTCCTCATATTTATCATACTCTTTTTGTACATTAACTTGACTTGCTACAGGGGGTGTAATTTTATTGCAATTTTGCTGGGCTTGTTGAATTGCACTGTGTCGAGATAATGTAATGTTTTTTTCAATAAATTCTTTTAATTCAGGCATGTATTTTTCCACAAAAGATTCTGATCCTGACAATGAAAATATGCCTTCTCTTAAATTTACAACAACCTGCGTAGTAATAATTTCTGTCATAGTATTCTCCTTTATTTTGCATGTAAATAATAATATGAGCCGCCAATTATGTCAAGTTTATGTAAAGTATTGTAAATATAGTATTGTACAGCATTAACATTTATTGCTCATAACATTAAACATATTAATTTATGGTTATGAATGTGATAAATACTTGGATATTATTTAAATATTTTTCATGCATGTTATAAATAATATGAGTAATGCATTGTTACAAATCTAAACTTAAATAAACATTATCTAACTCATCTTGTGTAATTCCTATATATCTTAAAGTTACACTTAACGATGAGTGGTTAAAAAGCTTTTGTATCAGCATTATATCATAACCGTTATTATATGCGTGATAACCAAATGTTTTATGGAGTGTATGCGTTCCGATTTTTTCTTTTATGCCAATATCTTTTGCAACATTATTCAAAATCTTGTATGCTTGTTGTCGCAACAAAAAGCCTTTATTCTTTCTTGACAGGAATAAAGGCTCATTATCTTTGTAATCTCTTGTTTTTAGATATTCTTTTAGTGCGGATTTTGCGTTATCTGATAGCGGAAAATCTTTGAACTTATTAGTTTTTTTTCTCTCGTAATCGTATGCGGTCTTTTGGTTTGCCATTTTCATAGACATCTGATACACGTAATTTTAACAGATCGCTAATGTGTATTCCTGAATTTATGCCAACTATAAAAAGACAATAATCACGCAAATTCTGTTGTCGTAACAGTTTTTTGATAGTTTCGATTTGCTTTAAATCTCGAATTGGTTGAACAAATTCCATAAGCAAATATCTCCAAAATACAGTTATAGTGCATGATACATAAATATATTAAAATTATAAATTATGCAATATTCAAAGTACACCTTATTTTTCAACTATTTTCAAAAAGTATTCAAAAGGTAAACAGAAGGATAATCAGAGCAAATTTACAGAATGATACAAAATTATATTATGATGTATTTTTATCAACTTTTGACAAAATCATCTATAACACTATATGCTTTTTGCAATATTTAAAATGAATTCAATTGTTCTTTTTACTTGGTCGTAGGGTAATAAATTACTGATTGACAAATTAAATTGATTATAAAAAGAAATATAATCAATTCCCATTTTTTGTGAAACGATATTTAAAACAGAAATAATATAATTTTGAAAAGCATTTAAAAGTTGATAATCTATTTGCTTATTAAGCAATGCTATTCCCTTTTGTGCAGCATCAGCTAACAAGTTAGAACTTTCGTTTTTTCTTTGCATATAACTATAAGCAGAATGAGGTTGGCTATAACTAAACATTTTTGCCTCCATTCTTCTTCATAATAGCATTCAATTCTTCATTATATTTATTTTGGATATTAAAATCAATGTTTATGTTTTGAGCTTTATTTGCGGCTTCATCTAAATTTTGTTTTGCTTGTTCCATATTTGCATATAGCGGATTATTTATCTCCCATTCAAAATCTCCAAATTTAAATTTTGCTAAAAAAGGTATAAACGTCCATATAATTAGCATACATAACATTGCAGAGTTCCCGCTGAAAGGCTTAAAAATTATTACTTCCTGCCAGTTAAATATGCAATAAAGTAATAATGTCGCAAAAATTATGAAAAACCATATTGCTAAAAATATAAACATTCCTTTTTTCATGCAAATTTCGACCTCTTTCTATTTTTAATACTGCTATTATAAACGAATATATTATTAAATGTTTATTTGTTAATAAAAAATTAAGTATTAAGTGATTATGTCCGTTTCTAACATATAAAATTATTAACATATTTATGTAATAACGAATAATTTGATATAATAATTAAAAAGAGGAATTGTGAGTATGAAAGAGATTTTGTTAGAAGATTTATTGCATATGCTAGAAAAAGAAACAACTAGTCCTATAAAAATTAAATTTAATCAGCATAATGGATTTTCTGATCCAATGGACTTATATAAAGCTAATCCGGATGAAATAAATAACCAATGGTTATTTTGGCGAAATAAAATGAGATATTTTGATGTTGGTGATATTGCAGTTTGTTTTTTGAAATTATCAAATGAGACTTGGCTTTTAACAACAATCAAAAAGGTTACAAAGGAACTAAACGTTTTAAATAACATTAATTACGAAGGTAAAGAACTAAAAGAGTATGAACAATTTTTGGGAAGAGTTATAGTAAAATACCACAAATCTCACCAAACACAATTAAGACATTATAAGAGTATAAAGGATAAACTTATTGTTATGCAAATTTTGCCGACACTGTTTGATGGAGAAAATTTTCCGGGGTATGACAAGGTTCGTTTATCATATTCGCAATTAAAAACAATAATTGATAGAAACAAAAGAGATTGGATTGCTGCATTAGAAAACCAAAAAGCAGTTTATTTAATAACGGATACCCATACAGGGAAATTATATGTTGGCTCGGCGACATCTGAACACGGAATGTTATTACAAAGGTGGAAAAACTATGTTTCTAATGGACATGGTGGTAATATTGGATTAATAGAGTTAGTTAAAAAAGAAGGTTTTGATTATGTAAAAAAATATTTCCAATATTCAATTTTAGAAAATTACAATGCAAAAGTTGATGATGATATTATCCTTAGCCGTGAGTCTTGGTGGAAAGAAATATTTAAGAGTAGAGAATTTGGTTACAACAAAAATTAAACGGATAAATTATGGTACAAACAGAAATTAATAATGAATTAAAAATATTGGTTGAAAAATATATTAATGAGCTACAAATCATAAAAAATCATATAAATGTAAAATATATCAGTACTCTTAAAATAAACACTTCTAATGAATCCGAGAATATCAAGGTACTTAAAACTGTTAAAAATAATATTCCTATGATTTATATTATTAGGACAAACGAAACTATAAATATAGAAGAAATTGAAGCTGCAAAAAAGAAATTAAAGGCTGATGGATTTGGAATGTTTAGAATAAATTGTAAAAAAATATATAACAATTCAAATCAAAGTAAATGTTTATATGTAGGAAGTTCTAAAAAGCTCCGAGATAGACTAAAACAGCATATCGGCATTACTTCAAAATCTACATATGCATTACACTTGAGTGAATGGTGGAAAAATAAAGAAATAGAAATTGAAATATATGAAGTAGTGGATTTTAATAATATGCAATTATATGAGGATCGTCTTTGGCAAAAAAATAAACCAATTTTAGGCAGAGAAGGTAAGAAATAGCATAAATGGATATTTTAGACAGATTGGCAAAATCAAAATTCAGGAGCAGATTCAAGCTCAGAGTAAAAGAGCTTGAATATATCAAGGACAAAGGACTTGATACTATCTATTCTCATGCCTGTGCTTTTATTCATGACAGAGTAGCTCCCTCTGAACCAATAAACGACGGCAAACAAACTCCAATGCACGGACACCCTGTTTTCATTGCTCAACACGCAACCGCCACCTGCTGCCGCGGCTGCATCGAAAAATGGCACAAATTCCCCCAACACAGAGAGCTCACCCCGCACCGAACAAGAATACCTCGTTTCCGTCATTAAGAATGGATAAACCGTCAAATTAATTCTAACTCCATTTTATAACCCTTCAAAATATATCCAAATCCATGTTTGTGATACTCTAAAGAAAAAAGGAATGGTCTATGGAAGATATCAAAGTAATTCGTGAAGAGTTTAAAAAATATTTATATAAACAGGTAGCAGATAATAAATTAAGTAAAGTTGATGCAGATACTCAATATTCTGATGCAGATTATATTAGGAAACATGAAGATGATTTACTAATAAGTTATTATAGTATATTTATATCTAATGAAAGATTTGAACAGGCTTTGCTAAATTTAAAAAAACATTTTCAAAATCAGGGTAAAAGTGATTCAACATTTTATGCTTATAAAAGAGCATTAAATTCATATAAAATGTTTTTTGAAGAATATATAAAAGGTCAATTAAAGGTATATTTAGTCAAGTATTTTACACATAAATCTTCGCCGAATTACGATGAACAATACAAATATGATTACTTTGCAAAAAATAGCTATATATTTGATGATTTAAATGATTTATCTGAAAAATTTATTCAATTAGGTTCTCCAAACTTTGTTCCTTATGTGTGGAAAAGCAGCATGTTTAGGCATTTAGCTCTAAAACATACTTTTAAATTTTCTCAAATTTTAGAAAATCTTTTTAATGAAACATTACCTATAAATACTCGTATTGAAGATTTTAGAAAAGATATTAAGGAAATTTTGTTAGAAGATTCTGAATGGAATAACAAAGATATGATTGATCCATCAGTAGAATCAGCTTCGTTTTTCTTGTCATTAAAATATCCTAATAAGTATCTGTTATTTACAAGAATAAAACCATATACAAACTTTTCTAAAGATTTTCATTTAGGTTTAGAAAAGTTTAATAATGAAGATAGGTATATTGCATGGATTGATTACTGTAAAAATAATCTAATACCACTATTGAATAGCTACTGCAATTCTAATTGTAATTTACTAGACTGCCAAGATTTTATTTGGTTTGTTTTTAATCAAAATAAAGGAGATAATATGAGCCTTAAAGAAAAATTTATTAAATATGTTTATGATGTTGTGTATAAATCTAACCAAAGTTATTTACAATATGGTAAAAAAATAGAAAATTTGGATAATGTGATTTTAAATTTAACAAATAAACAAATTTATGAAATACAAAATTCTGAAGAGCTATCTTCGTTGTTATTCCAATTAAAAAAGATAAGCGAATGGCAACATTATAACCATAAAAATGGTAATGGGATTCCTTATGCAATATTAAATACTCATTACAGAAAATTCATACAAAACAATATTGTAAAAGATAACTCAATGAAACAAGAAGCAAATTTTGCACAAGAAAAAATTTATCAACCATTAAATCAAATTTTATACGGACCTCCTGGAACTGGTAAGACATATAGTGTAAGAAAATATATAGCTGATATAGTTAGGCAGAATCCCGGTTTAAAAGCTGATAATGAAGAACAAAGAATTAATGACGTGGTGAGAGATTTGAGTTGGTATTCTGCTATTGGATTATCGATGTATCAAAATGGGAAACACAAAAAATACAAAGTTGCAGATTTAATGGAACAAAAAATTATTAAAGTGTTCTCATTAACACGAGAAAATAAGAACATTAGAGCTGCATTATGGGCTCAGATGCAAATGCATACACCTTCAGATTGTCAAACTGTAAACTATACTAACAGACAGGCACCTTTTATTTTTGAAAAAAACAATAATTCAGAATGGTCATTAACCGAAGATGGGATAAGATTTATTGAAGAAAATCTAGCTGATCAATTAGAATTTTTAAATGCAAAGAATTCACAACGAAAAATCGAAGATTTTTATAAATTTATTACATTCCATCAATCATATTCGTATGAAGAATTTGTTGAAGGTATCAAACCAAAAATTAATAATGATGATGATAATTCAACTATATCTTATGAATATAATCGTGGGATTTTTAAAGAAATTTGTCAACAAGCAAATTCCGATCCAAGTAACAATTATTTGCTAATAATTGATGAAATCAACAGAGGTAATATTTCTAAAATTTTTGGGGAACTTATTACCTTAATAGAACCTGATAAAAGGGTTGTTCCAAATGGAGAAAGAATTTTTGAAAATACAAAAACTAAAAACGAAGAGCTTGTCGTAACATTGCCATACACAGAATCAAAATTTGGAGTTCCAAGCAATTTATATATTTTAGGCACAATGAACACGTCTGACCGTTCTATTGCATCAATAGATATTGCTTTACGTCGTCGTTTTAAGTTTGTTGAAATGATGCCGCAAAAAGAACTTGTTGCAGATTTTGGAATTGGTTTTGCAAATATTTTTGAAAACTTAAACACAAAAATTAAAATTCTGTTAGACCGTGACCATCAAATCGGACATAGTTATTTTATCAAAACAAAATATGAAAATGCAGGAATTGACGAACTTAAAGAAATTTGGTTTAGTGAAATACTACCATTATTGAATGAATATTTTTATTGCGATTGGGAAAAATTAAAATTAATTATTCCTGGATTTGTCAAAAAACTTGATGTGCCAGAAACGTTAAAGAATGAATGCGATGATTCTATATATGAATTTAAAACATTTGATGAAATTGCAGATTTTGACAAAGCATTAAATCAAGAAAAATTTGAATAGGTAATCAAATGGCAGAACCTATTGTTGTTAAAGAATATTCTAAAAAAATATTGAAAGATTGTGATTTAGAAAAATTGCATAATTACTTAGAATGTCAAAAATTAACATCCGTTTTAAAAGTTACACATAATGGCATAGAGACAACTTCTTGGGTTGGAGTTATAAAATACAAAAATACTCATTTTCAGATTTTTCCTAAATTAATATGCAATAATGAAGACAAAGAAAATATTTTAAAGAATTTGATCTTTATGCTTTCTTATACAAAAAAGTTGGATATAAAAACAAGTAATGAAGCAAAATTATCAACTGCCAAAAATCCATTTATTGAGATACTTATAAGGGAATACGCAAAATCGCTTTTTGAATGTTTAAAGCGTTTAACACCGAATAAATACGTAAGAGAAGAAGATAATCTGAGTTATTTAAAAGGGAAAATAAAATTTACTGAAAATATCCGGCATAACAGTTTAAATCAAGCAAAATTTTATTGTGAATATGATGAGTTTTCAGAAAATAATATTTTAAATCAGTTATTTTTATTTGTATCTACATGTTTATATAATATTTCGAATGATAGTAACAATAAGAAAACTTTAAAATTTATAATGAACTATTATTCAGATATAAAATTAGTTCGTTTCGATAAATTTAATGCAGAAAAAATAAAGTTATCTCGCAATCAGGAGTTATTCGAAAAACCTTTCAATTTGGCAAAAATGTTTGTTGAAAAAACAAGTGTAGATTTATCTAAAAATAAGTTTGAAAATATTACTCTAATTTGGGACATGAATAAATTATTTGAAGAATTTGTTTTTGAAATAATGAAAAAGAATGAATCGGAGTTGGGATGCAAGTTAACAGCCCAAAGAGGAAGGAAGTTATTAGTTGGAGATACAAGCAAAAAAAGAAACACCTTTGTAGATATAATAATAGAAAAAATTAATGGCGAAAAAATTGTTTTAGATACCAAATATAAAAAATTTGTATCTTCTGATGATTTTTCTAATGCTGATGTATTTCAAGTTTCAACGTATTGTTTGCTACATAAAGCAAAACATGCAATTCTTCTATACCCGAAGTGGGATGCTTCGGCTCAGGAGAATGATTTTCATCTAAATATAGACAATCCTAGCGAAAGTGATATATATCAAATAGATTTTAAAACAATAAATTTACAATATGATTATATTGGTAAAAAAGAAAATTTAGAAAAAATAAAAGAAGATATAAAAAGGATTTTAAACGTAGCTTAAAGCTTTTCAATATACAAATTAGAATTTCCAAAATGATTGAAATTCCACTGAAGTTCAAAATAAAAATTAAATTCCAAAGAATTGTCATCTTTGAACTTCCAAGAGTATTTATTTAATTGTGTTTTGCGGTAACTTTCAAACGCATCCTGAATTTCTTTTGCAAACTTTATCCTAAATTCTGAATACGGAATGTCCAACGTTTCTTTAGTTAATTTATTTTTCAAAATCATCTTCAAATCCTCTGATATTATCTAGTTCTATATTGTAGCGTTTTCCTATTTTATCAACACAGGTGACAAAATCTATTGTTTTATCGGCAAACTTGTTTTGCCAAATGCAAATCAGCAAACCAATTTCTTGCGTTTTTAAGTTTAAAATCTTTGTTCCGTATAACTTGTAATCTTTTTCAACCATAATCTGCTCCTTTCAAGCTACGCCATTCATCACTCTTTTAGTAAGAAACATCAAGTATATGTACCTGAAATTGTATCATTTTGACATAATAATTTTTAAACAGCTTTTAAACGCCTTTTAAACGGCATTTAAATCTTCAACTTCTTTTTCGTGGTTTATAAAGAATGCATTCAACACATCCGCATCATTTCGCAGGTGTTTAACAACTGGCGCGAGATTATAACATCCTTCTATTTCAGGTTGATTGCTAACAAAATAATCAATAATTACAGCTGTGTTATAAATATTCTCCGACCATTTACTTAATTGATTAAACTCCTTTGGTGTAATATTCATTCTGACTTTTTCCATACGACCTCCTTTGTTGTGTCGTATTCATTTCTCATAATTGAAATATATTCAAGTTTTAGGTTAATATTTTTACAATAAGATAATAACTCATATTCATGATACTATAACAGTAAGCTATGGATAAAAATATTGCAAAAGAAAAATTAAAAGTTTTAGTCTGTGAGTATGAAGAATTTATCAATACTTCTAGATTAGAAGAAATCAGCGAAGAAACCATTAGGGTATGGTTAAATAAATTTTTGGGTATTTTTGGATGGGATGTAAGGCAAACCAATGAAATTTTGCAAGAGAAAAAATTAGTAGGAGAATGGGCACAACGATTAGAAAAGATTGAATCAGAGCATAACAAACCAGATTATACTTTCGTAAATGGGAAACAGATAAAAACGTTTCTTGATGCAAAATCATTAAAAGTTGATATATTTAATAATCGAGATGTAGCATTTCAAATAAGATCATATGGATGGTCTGCAATGGTACCTTGTGCTTTCGTATCGAATTTTTCTCAATTGGTTATTTACGACTGTACATTTACTCCGGATATCAAACAAGATGCTTCATTGGGCACTCGGAAATTTACTTATAAAGAATATTTGGATAATTTTGACATTATATACGCTCACTTCAGTAAAGAAAATGTATACAAAAATTATCTTGAAATTGAATATACACCTGAAAAAGCGGAAGGGGTACAAAGCCTAGATAGCAATTTTACCGAATTCATGTCAAAATTTAGATTTCTTTTAGCGGAACAATTAGTAAAAAGTAATGCCATTTTTACTGAGAATAAGAACTTTTTAAATTATATTATTCAAATAATTATTGATAGAATAATTTTTATCCGAGTTTGTGAATCTCGTGGATTAGAACAGATCTTTATTTTGAAAAACTATCTCTCAGATAAATCTGGTTTTTGGAAAAAATTTAAACATAGTTGCTATTTTGATTTTTATGAACACTATGATGGTGCAATGTTTTCATTAGATCACTTATTAGATGATATTGTACTAGAAAATAGTATATTCGAAGAATTTATAAATAAATTATATTATCCTAGTCCGTATAGATTCGACGTAATACATCCAGATATTATAGCTAAAATATATGAAGGCTTTTTGTCAAAAGAATTAGGCTTCACTGAGGGAAAAATTCAAGAAAATTTAAAACCAGATTATGTAAAAACAAATGGAGTTATCCCAACTCCAAGTTTTTTAGTACAACCTCTTTGCAGAGAGACAATTAATTTAGATCATATTAAAACAATCGATGAATTATTAAATATAAAAATATTAGACCCATGCTGTGGTTCAGGCATATTTTTAATTAATTGCTTTGATATTTTGTCAAAAAAAATGGTAGAAATTATCCATAACGATTCCAGTATCGTAAATAAAGAATTATATATAAAAATCGATAATTCATATCATTTGACAATAAAAGCTAAACAAATGCTTTTTATACGATGCATTCACGGTGTTGACTATGATGCCATGGCTGTAGAAGTAACAAAAATGTCATTAGCATTAAAATTAATCGATATTGACAATACTAACTCATTAACTGAAGTAGGTGCATTTGGAAAACAAATATTAAAAGATATCCACAAAAACATATTGTTAGGAAATACTCTTGTTGATATAGATATTGAACTTCCAGTTGAAGTAATTGATGAAATTCGTCCATTTGACATAAAACACAGATTTAAAGAAGTTTTTGAACATAACAATGGTTTTACATACATTATAGGTAATCCTCCGTATGTTGAGACGAAGCACTATAAAAATAATTACTCGGATATGCATAAATATATAAAAGATCATTATAATAGTTATTCTGGCAAAGCAGATTTGGCAGTCATATTTATTGAAAGATGTAAATCTTTACTTTCAGAGAATGGGTGTCTTAGTTTTATTGTTCAAAAACGTTGGTTTAAAACAGATTATGGAACAAATATTCGTAATGAAATTTACGATAAGGTTACTAAAATTATAGATTTTGAAGCCACCGATTTATTTGAAAATCGCATAACATATGTTGCAATTATTGTACTTGGATCAAATGTATCAAATAAATTAAACTATAATTTAATCAAAGGTGATAAAAATCAAGCCAAATCCTATTTAGAAAATTATTACAATAAAAATATGCAATATGATTCAATCAATAATTCTGAATTTAAGGATAAAACTTGGTCGTTTGCTAAAAAGGAATTAATAGAAATTTTAAATAATGCAAGAGTCAGATGTGGTACCATAGAAACCGCAAAAGGTATAAATATATCGGTAGGAATACAGCTTTTATGGAAAAAATTATACCAATTTCAAAATTGTAAGGTTAATGCAAATACAATAACAGGCATTAATGGACTGGGAGAAACTGTTACATTAGAAAAAGATATCGTTAAACCTTTAATAAAAAATGATAAATTATACTGTTTTAAAGAAATAAACACAACAACATATTGTTTATTCCCATATAAAAATGGAGTTGATAGAATACCCTTTGATGAAATGCCAAAGTTGGCAAAGAATTATTTAAATAAATGTGAGACTTTAATAAAAGAAAAAGTAGAACATAGAGAGGGAATTTATTGGCATACATTTACAAGAGAAAATAACCAAGATTCATATTCAAAAAATAAAATAATTGTTCCAATGACCCACTTGGATACAATTGCTACTTTTGTAAATGCAAATTCTGGGTATATGGACAATTCTAATGTAAATTTTATTACATTAGATAATCCAAGTATAGAAGTAGCAAAATCTATCACTGCAATATTAAATTCTACCATTTTTTCTGTTTTTGCAAAATTGGAAGCAAATCCACAGTCTGGAGGTTATTATAAATTTAATAAACAATTTTTAAATCCAGTACCATTACCAATTATAGTTTTAGAACAATCTCCTGAATTAATCAATGTGCTATCTAATATTGTGGATGAAATTACAGATTTACAAATGACATATCTAAAAAGTATTAGTGCTAAGAAAAATATATATAGACAAATACTAAATAAAAAATGGCAAATTTTAGATAATCTATGCTATAAATTATATGGCTTATCTAAGAAAGAAATAGAATTAATCGTAAATGAAGGACGAACAATTGATCGTGTAGATCTACTAGATATACAGGAGGGTGCATGAAGCAGTTCATTAATAAAATTAAAAAAATAGTAAGTGATGTAGATATCTGCGAACAATGCATTATCAAGTTATTTTTAGATGTAAATAATATAAATTATAATAATTCCAGATTTTTTGTTTCATATTTTTTAAATATTGATAATGCTAAATATGATAAGATAAAATCAGTTTTTGAATCTATGAAAATTAAGCCTTCAATATCAAATTTAATAGAGATATTTGAACTACTAATTCCTGATGATGATAAAAAAATTAACGGGATTGTTTATACCCCAGATAGTATAAAACAATGTATTATTCATTATGTTTTAGGCAGCAATCCTATTGGTAAAATTTGCGATCCTTCTTGTGGTTGTGGTTCGTTTTTAATATCTTGCGCAATATATTTAAATAAAACTTTTAAACTTTCATACACAGAAATTTTTGAGAAGTATATATACGGCATGGATATTTCAGGAAAAAGCATAATAAAAGCGCAAATTTTATATAGATTTATTATGCTACTTAATCATGAGAATGATAACCAGCTTAAATGCAATTTAAAAGTCTGCGATTCTTTAGATAAAAATAATAAATTTTTGAAAAATATAAAATTTGATTACATTGTAGGAAACCCACCATATGTACGTTCAAAAAATATTGATGAATATATGAAAAATAATTTAAAAAATTGGAAATCATCTAGTTCCGGAAATGTAGATCTTTATATTCCATTTTTTGAACTTGGTTTAAATTTATTAAAAGATAATGGGATTTTAGGTTATATTACACCGAATACATATCTACAAAGCATAAATGGTCGCTCCTTACGAAATTACCTGCTTGCTTCAAATTATCATATAAAAGTTCTTGACTATAAAGATAATAAAATATTTAAAAAAGCAACTAACTATACTGCGGTAACTATAATAAGTAAAAAGTCGTCTCAATTTGAAATATCCTATTTGTCTATAAATGATATTGAAAAAATAGATGATTCAGCAAGTGTAATATATAACAATAATAATTTTAAGTTTAATCAACCATGGAAAATGTGTAACAATGATTATCTTTCAATGATAAAAATAATCAATAAAATGGAAAATAAATTGGGTAATTATAAAATTAAAAATGGTTTGGCAACCTTAAAAAATGACATTTATTTTTTTACTCCGTGTTCTGAAGACAAAAAATATTATTACAGAATATACAATAATAAACATTATAAAATAGAAAAAGAACTCTGTATTAATGTTGCAAAGCCAAACATAATAAAAAATGAAATTGATTTAGAACAAAAAATCGAAAAAGCAATTTTTCCATATTTTTATAAGAATCATCAATATCATATTATAGATGAAAAAGTTATTCAAAATAATTACCCCGAAGCATATAAATTTCTAGTTGCTGTAAAAGACATATTACTCCGCAGAGATAAAGGAAAAGGTAATTATGCTGCGTGGTATGCATATGGAAGAACACAAGGCTTGAATAATCAAGGGAAGAAAATATTACTACCATATATCGCAGATAAACCAACTGCTATTCTATCAAAAGATGAAAACATGTTATTTTACTGTGGTTATGCAGTTTTTGCCAATACCGATAAAGAACTATTAATACTAAAAAAAATATTAACATCTGATGTATTTTGGAATTATATACAAAATACAAGCAAATCATATTCTAAAGGATATAAGGCTTTAGCAAAGAATTATATAAAAGATTTTGGGATTCCAGAATTTAATGAAGCAGATAAAAAATTTTTATTAACTACTAGTAATAAAAATAAGATAAATGAATTTTTATACTCTAAATATTCTGCATAAATAAATCTAAAAATATACCTTAAACTTATAATTTATCGAACTAATACTTTTACAAATTATTACATTTGATCTAGCAGTTTGTAATAAATATTAGGAATTGCCATATTTATTTTGGCGGCTAGCTCGATTGTTTCTTTAAAATCTTGCTTATGATACTTAGTTAGTTCTGCATAAATATCCATATAAAAAGGCTCTAGCATTTTAAAATATGTTTCAATTAAAGGTTTCAAAATAATAAAATCACCTTGTTTTTTTATAAATACTTTAGATAATTTTGTCCACCTATTATATTGTTTGAATTCATGTGTTTCAAAGCATACTTGCTTATCAGGTGTAACATATGGAAAAGTCGTTTTATAATGCATTTGATAATTTCTTAAGTCTTTTATGAAAACGGCGATACTATTATTTTCGAATTGCTCCTTTATGTTTTTTGTGTAATGCTCATGTATCTCAGTATTTTTGTAGAAATTCATTACGCTTCTACAAGAATCAATGAGCGCTGAAGTAGATGCCAAAAAATTAAAGATATACCTATTTAAATTCTCATTATGAAATAATAATAAAAAAGGTTCTGGCGCCAGTTGAATTCTTACAATTTCATTCATCAATTCTCTATAATTCAATATTAATGTATGGTAATTTTCATTGATAATTCCCATTCTATTAATAGCTTGCCAACCATTTGATTTAAATATTATTTCTTCATTTGTATTCATATTTATATTTTATTACAAGCATATTTTACAAATAAAAATTCATATAGCTTTCATCAATAATATCTTGTTCTATTCCTATATAGCAGAGAGTGATGGCGGAGTAGGAATGGTTGAAAATCTTTTGCAGGAGCTCAATGTTGTCAAACTGTTTATAATGGTGGTAGTCAAATGTTTTGTGCAGCGAGTGGGTGCCTATTTTGTCTTGTAGATTCAATGTTTTTGCTGCCTTATTCAAAATCCTGTATGCTTGGTTTCGATCAAGCCTGTTTCCTTGTTGCGTAATAAATAACGGCTCGTCTTCCGGTCGGTCTTTTACAAAATCTTCAAGCACAACCTTTAGTTCGGAATTTAGCGGAAAACGCTTGTTTTTCTTCGCCTTTTTCTCTTTGATTTCGACAAAATCTCTACCCTTAACATCCCCGACATCTAGTTTCAAAATATCAGAAATCCTGAGTCCGCAATTTATCCCGAAAATAAAAAGCACAAGATCTCGCTTTTTGCGTTTCAAAACCGTCTTCATTTTCTCAATATCCTCTCTATTCCTTATCGGTTGGACAATATTCATACTCCCTCCTATATCACAAAATAGTCTACCCCCAAGTTGTATCGCACGAAAAACTCAAAATCCTTGCTATATCTTTCGCCCGTAATGTGTTTAGAAATATAGCTTTCGGTCATTTTGAGCCGTTTTGCAAGTTTCTTTTGCGTAAATTCTTTTTGCCGCAAAGCAAACCGAATCGCAAGTTCCCGCCTGTATAAAAACACGCTTTTAGTCTTTGCCAAATTTTCATCGGCGCGTTCTTTAATATAATCAATGCTTTGTAGCCCTTTTTTCTTCATAAAAACCTCCGAAATTCTCTGGGGAAACACATATTAACTCTGTTTTCAAGAAACATCAAGTCCATAAATTTTTGTGTCGAAATGATACAAAAGGGGTAAATATTAGTCGGAAACAGTTCCAATTTAAGGTCGGAAGAGCGATAGATGTGAGTACGATAAATAAAGATAAATACATCTCAATTCAAGAATTAGCAGACCTTAAAGGTGTGAGTACTCGGGCGATTCGGATGTCGCGTGATAAATATGTCACCCGCGAGATAATTGTCGGAGGCGGAAAAAGTTTTGAAATTCTGCTATCAAGTATTGAATTGGATTTACAGGAAAAATATTTTGACAAAAAGACATAGATAACTTCTGAATCAACGGCTTTGATACCGATTTTGCCTATAAAAAATCTTCCGACTAAAGTTAATGAGATTGCGCTTGCGCGTTTGGATTTGCTCCGCGAATGGCAAAAATACAGAAAACATCACCCTGGGGGTAAAACCCGTGCCAGAGTTGAGTTTATCGAAAGCTACAATACCGGCATGTTGTACCCGCATATTTTTAAGGTGCTTGGTAAAACTTCAATCGGCTCGGTTAAGCGGTGGAAACGCAATCTCGGAAACACAACTGATTATCATTTGCTGCTGCCAAAATATGAGTATACGACAGAGTTTCGCACATCTTTGACCGATTATGAAAAACAGGTGTTTTTGAAAATTTTGCTGCACCCGAACAAGTTTTGTGTCGGGAAAGCAATCTCTATAACCAAGCATATTTTGTCAAAAGAGGGGTCGATAAATGTTCAAGATGTGACATTCCGCCGTTATGCGAATTGGTTTAGGGATAATCATTATGACATTTGGACATTGGCTCGTGATGGCGAAAAGGCATTAAAAGACAACGTTGAACCATATATTTTGCGTGATATTTCAAAACTTGAGGTCGGGGATGTGCTTGTGACGGATGGGCATAAACTCTCGTTTTTGGTACAAAATCCGTTTACAGGGAAACCTACAAGAACAACTTTAATCGGCTTTTTGGATTGGAAATCGACTGCACTTGTCGGGTACGAGATTATGCTTGAAGAAAATACCCAAAGCATCGCGTCGGCTCTGCGTAACGCAATAATCAACTTGCAAAATATCCCGAAAATCGTGTATCAAGATAACGGAAAAGCCTTTAAGGCGAAATATTTCGTGAATACGGATTTTAAGGAGACGGGGTTTGAGGGTATCTATGCTCGGCTTGGAATTAAGACGGTTTTTGCTCGACCGTATAACGCGAGAGCCAAAGTAATTGAGCGGTTTTTCAAAGAGTTTCAGGAAAGTTTTGAAAAACTTTTGCCAACTTATTCAGGCTCAAATATTGAAAATAAACCCGCACACTTTAAGCGGAATGAGAAGTTTCATCAACAATATTTCAAGCCGAACTATTACCCGACGATTAATGAAGTCAAAATGCTTGTCGATAAATGGCTTGAGTTTAAGAACGCTCAGCCTTGCCCGAATGATAAAAATCACACGATTGCGGAAGTTTTTGAAAACAGAGCGAAAATCAAAATTAATACGGCTCAGCTTGACGATTTAATGATGACGGCTGATATAAAAACTATTTATCAAAACGGGATTCGGTTCCTTGGCACGTTTTATTATTCAGATAAATTATATGGGCTCAAAACTCAGGTTATGATTCGATATTCACTTTTTGATTTATCCGAGATTAAAGTTTACACAGTCAAAAATCAGTTTTTGTGTAGTGCAAAACGTGTAACCAAAACTCATCCGATGGCTTATCATCTTGGCGATATCAAAGATGTCGAGGATTTGAAACAGAAAATTCAAAAGCAAAAACGGCTTAAAAAGAAGACGATTAAAGAATTACAGAAGTTCTTGCCGAATGTGGATTTGAAATTTATTGAACAGGATATTGAAGAAGATGTTCAAGAGGTGATTGAGGTTGAACCGGTGAAAACTAAAAAGTCAACACCGAGAGAAGTGCAGATGAACGCGCCTGTGTTTATGAATAAGTGCGAAAAGTTTGAATGGCTTATGAAAAACGGCTGCACTTGTGAAGATGACAGGGCGTGGCTTGCAGAATACAAACAAAGTGAGGAATACAGAGGTCTATATGAAACGTAAATTTGTTGTAACTCAGAATGTAAAACGGTTTGTGGATTTAATGGATACGCTAAAAAATGCGCCGGCGAATCTGCCGAAGATGGCGTTAGTGTATGGCGATTTCGGGCTCGGGAAGTCGCAAACGATTATGTGGTGGGTTACGAATAACGATGCCATTTATGTGCGGTGCAACCACAAAATGTCGGCACGTTGGCTTTTGACGGAGATTGTCGAGGAACTTGATGGGGTGCCGGCATATTTGACATCGCTTTTGTTTAAGCAGATTGAGGACAAATTGCGTGAGCAGCCGAAGGTTTTGGTGGTGGATGAGATTGATTTTCTTTTGGATAACTCGTCTACGATTGAGATTGTACGCGATTTGCACGACAAAATCGGGATCCCCGTTGTGCTTGTCGGAATGAGCCTTGCGGAAGCAAAACTCAAACGACATAAGCATATTTATAACAGGCTTTTGGGTGTATTAAAGTTTGAAACATTTAATAAAGATGATGTGGCCAAAATCGTGACAGAGATTTCTGAAGTCGAATTTGAGCCTGATGCGCTTGAACTTGCTTGTACGGAATTTAATCAGTTCAGGCAGATTGTGAAATTTTTAAATAAAGTCGAAAACGTTGCCGAGATGAACAATTTGAAAACGATTACGCTGCCGATTTTGGAGGGAATATTGAATGAAAGATAAGATTTTAAAACTCGCAAAAAGGCTTGAAACATTTAAACTAGAAGATATTGAATCTATTATGGGTGAAGGGATAGAAGGTGTTTTACAGGAACTTGTTAATGACGGACAGTTGAATTTGGTTGGCGAAATATATTCATATAAAGCCGAGCGAAATTTACCCCTGCCCTTTTGTTTCAAATTTCATTCGCAGGAAAAAATTGAGATGATAACGAAGTGTTTTTGTGCCGGGGTGAAGTCGAAACAGGCGAGTTTTCTTTTGGATATCGGGGATGCGACAATGCAGAATTTTTATAAACATTTTCGGCAGATGATTTATGAACGGCAATTGAACGCCCTTAAAACGCACTTTGAACAAAAGCCGAAAATTGCCAAGATGCGAAGGTTTTACGATATACCCGTTTATTTTTATCTGTATGACGACGAGCTTTTTGTCGCCGATAAACCATTAAAAACAAAACGAAAGAAACTTCCGCATACAAAAGAAGAAGCCTTGCGGATAAAAGTTCTCTACTCCCGCCTCCGCCGATCAATAAACCACTCCCAAATGAAACAAAACCTGGCACAGCATGTGGCAGAGCATATTTGGAGGTATGAAAAATCTAATATACAATTATTTATCAAATTAATTCAATAAACTCTCTAAAATTTCTTTCAAGATGTTCCATATAACCATTACACGTTCATCAGAGATCTTAAAACTGTTTCTTATTGAATTTGAGGGATGGATAATATTTCTATAATCTTTAATAACGTGACTTAAATTGTACGTTATTTTAGATATTATTTTTTCGCTGTTTGCAACTTCTAAAAGTTCATTCAATGACATATCTTTTATATTTTTACTTTTATTCTTAATAGTATATTTTTTAATATTTCTATTAAGAAGGGTGTCCATCAAAACTGCTTCAACAATACTTCCACACAATATAGTTGCGGATTTGTTTTGTTTTGTCGCAATACATATTGCACATTCTTCTAAATCCGAAACCAATAAGTCTTTTAATTCTGAATCATTTATATTGTTTAACAAGCATTTCAAATCATCATTATATCCAATGTTTTCAAAAAATTCTATATTTACATTTTTTGATAAATTCTCATATATTTTATTTTTTTGTTTGATAAATTTTTCTTTGGATTCCTTAAGATTCATTGGACATTTTTCATTGTTCGGATCTGCTTTTATTCCTTTTTCAAAATATTTTATGGCTTTTTCGTATTCGTGATTATTTTTATATATAACACCTAAATTATTTAGCACAGCAGATGAATTTGGAGTTTTTTTGAGTTCCATTTTATATAGTTTTTCTGCTTTTTTATGGTCTTCTAATTCTTCATATGAATATGCCATTTCGAATTTACAATTTGAATAGCTAATTGCTTCTGAATCAATATTTTTAGCGATTCTACAGATATTTCTATATTTATTATCATCATCTGATTCGTAAATATGTCTTATAATAGGATCAAGTATTCTGTTAACAAATATTTCTGAGATATAAAATGTTTGCATTGAATTCAATAAATCTGTAATAATATTACATAAGTCATAACCTTCAATTTTATCCAATATGCTTTCAAAAGAAATATGATTTAAGAATGTGGATTCGGACTTGTACATTTCAATAGCTGTTAAGTAAGCATCATAATTTAATTTTAATTTTACCTGAGCAGAAAATAAATATTTTCCAATTTTTAGTTCTTTAGGGTAATCTTTAAATGCTTTAACTAATATCGCAATGTGCTTCTTTTGAATTCTGTCAACTCCATCAAAATAATACTCCCTTTTACAGAAATACATAGCTAATAAAATTTTTGTTTTTTGCTTTCTTTGCCTGTCTTTAGTAAATAATTTGTCTAATTTATTAAGTATTTCGGTAAAGAGTTGTTCAAAATCAAGATAAATTAGCATAGGGTAGTTATCATAATCTTGTAATCCTTGAAAGGGTATTTTGTCGAAATATTCAATAATTTTTTGTGTATTATTTAAAATCAAATATATTTTAATTAACCCCATATATGTAACATAATGTAGTTCATTACTAACATCATCTTTAATGAGTTTTAATAATATTTTTTCAGCTTCTTTTAAGGATGCTTCATCTGCTATTTCAATTAAAGATAATGCTAAAACTAAGTTATATAAAAGTTTTTCATCATCTTCTAATTTGTATACCGCTAATATCTTTTTACAGTATGAGTAACAATCCTCAAGTGAATTATTATTGATATAAGTATTAATAATATTTGTGTATAAGTAAAAATCAACTATATCTAATTCATTAATTTGTTTTATTATATTTTGTTTTTCTTTAAAAGTCTTTGTTTTTTGTAATAATGACCTGTAAAGTAAAGGGTCATTAGGGAATTTTTCTATTCCTAGTTTAATATAATTTATAGCAGTATTATTGTCTTCTTCTAGATTAGCATATTCGCAATATGCTTGTGGCAAAGGATATTGACTTTGAATGCAATCTAAGAATGATTGTTTTGCAATAAAATCACTCTTGTCTTTATAATGAAAGTCAGTATTTAAACGACCTCTAAGGTATGTTGCTTGGCTGTACAATTCTGTGTTTTTATCAGTTTCTTTAATTAAGTCAACTAATTGTTTATTTGCTTCTTTGTATTGGTTATCCTTTACTAACTTTTTTATATTATCTAGCATGCAATTCCCCTTTATGAAAATATTTTATATTAAACATCAAATTTATGCATAATTGGTATTCTTAATCTTCCGACTTGCTTCCGAGTTTGAAGGGTGCGGTTTCAAAATTGACTTTTTGTCCGAAAAATGTCATCGGGGGAATGTGGCGATATATTTAGGTTTTAGCGATTTAGGCGGATTTATAGTGGAAAGTTGACGCCAATTTGTGGACAATAAAGTGACTTTCTGAGTAGTTTCAGTCAACCACTCGGAAGGGGGTTAAAGTCAAACACAAAGCCGAAAGACGGCAGAATAATGTTTTTTCAAATGTCCCATTAAACCCCAAAAACAAAAGCTAAACACAAAGCCGAAATTCGGCAGAAAAATGTTTTCAAATGCCTTATTAAAATCCAGGAATATGGCAATTACAAAAAACACCCAATAAAAAACTCCCCAGGTTGGACTCGAACCAACAACCCTTCGGTTAACAGCCGAATGCTCTGCCATTGAGCTACTGAGGAATATTAGTTTTTTACCTTTTTCAAGGTACTTTTTAAGTATAGCAAAAAAATTTTTTTTGGCAAGTATTTATTTAATAAAAATTTCAAACCAAAAGCCAATTTTCTTAACATCCGTCTAAAAAATATTGGAAAAATTTGAAAAATAGTGTATTATATCCCTATCTAAAGGGGTAAAAATGAGAATATCACCAATAAAATTCAGCAATTTTAGCGCAGCTAATTCAAAAGTCAAAACAAACAGTTCAAATCCGATTTTAAATTATGGTTTTGATAGTATATCATTTAGAGCTAAAACTCAAGAGGAAGTTGAAAATAAAGCACTAGCAAAGGATTTATCCAAAAAAGCATATAAAACTTTTATGGTTGCAAAATCCATAATCAGACAAGGTGATGTTCATAAAAAAGAAATATACGACGTTTATAGCGCCGCAAGAAGTGTGCAAAAAGGCTCTAAGAAAAAATTTGACGAATTAAACGAATTATTTAACTATGCAAAAGAAAACAAAGTTAAAGCGGTTGCTGATTATGACGATAAATCCGAGATGTTTTTTGAAGATTCAGGAATTAATCAAACAACTTTAAGAAAATATCAAAACGGCGAATTAGCCCTTTTTGCAACAAAAAACGCCAAAAATCTTACTGTTTATGATTACAGAACCAAAAAGCCAACCAGAATGATTTTTTCATCAAAAACAGGTGAATTATTAAGCTATGACGGCAATATCAAAGCTTCGCCCAAATCTTCCGCCCCTGTTTCATCGGATGTTAGTTATATTTTTGAAAACGGTAAATTATCTACGGCAAAATTTGGCAATGTATCATATTCGGGAGCAAAATTTTCTAAAAAAATATACAAATACGCCGGCACCGTATGTACTTTTATGTCTGAAGTAGTAAAAAGAGGAGAAAGTTATTCTTTTAAAGAAGGATATTACTATTCTGATGGCGTCTTAGATTTTTATCAAAAGAACTACAATTCATACCAAAATGGCACGCAAAGCGCAGATTATATGTATAATTTTAAAGAAAACAGAGCAAATTGCATTGAAAATTATGTTTCAACAAATTATTTAACAAGCGCCGAAACGGTTTATTCTTTTGAAGATTCCAAAATAAGACAGGTGGCAAGAGGATATAGTAGCGACAACGAAAGCGATTCTATAGCAAAATTATTCACATATAACGAAAAAGAAATTCCGCAATATTGCTATATTGGCTATAAAGCGCCGCAAACCGACAAATACAGCGTATTTAAGTTTCCAAAAAGCCAAGAAAATTCCCAAAATTTAAAAACTCTTTGGCTCGGATAAATTTATACTTTTTTCTACTTTAAAACCTGATTAAAAAATGTTATAATCATTCTAAACAAAAGGAGAAAATATGTGTAAAAAAGAAGACGGTTCATTTTGCTTTGCAATGGGCATTTTGGCTGGTGTAGTTGGCGGATTGGTTGCAGGAGTTTTATTTGCGCCAAAATCCGGTTCGGAATCCAGACAAGAATTGAAAGAAACCATTGAAGAATTAAGAGAAAAATATTCCCCCGAAATTGTTCAAGCCAAAGAACAAGCAATGGAATTGATTAAAAATTCAAAAGAAAAAATAGAAGAAACTTATTCAAAATTTAATGATTATTTAAAAGCTAAACAAATGGCAAAAGCTAAAAATAATGAAACAAATGTAGATGAAATGTAGGTTTTATGTTAAGTGCAAGTGTAAGTTTTTCGGTTTTTATGATTATATCTGCAATTTGTTTAATTGTGTTGAGCGTTTTTATTTGTAAATTATTAATAAGCGTGACCACATTAAGCAATAGCGCAAATGCAATTGCGACAAGCGTTCAAAAGGAAATTGAACCAACGCTTAAAGAATTAAAAGAAGCGGCAAAATCTGTTAATTCAATTGCAAACAATGCAGATGAAAAATTTCAAAACGCCAAATCAAGCATAGCTTCAATAATTGGGGCAGGTTCTTGCTTGGGCGGAAAGTTAAAAATGTTCTCTGAAGGCATTTTGAAAGGTTTGTCTTTCGGAGTAAAGTTATTTAGAAAATAAGAAAGGAATATAATATGTCAGCAGGAAAATTCATTGCAGGTTTTGTTGTAGGCGGCGTAGTTGGCGCAATTGCAGGTATTTTACTTGCTCCGCAATCCGGCGAAGAAACTCGTGAATTAATTAAAGAAAATTCTCAAAAAGCTTATGACAAAGCTCAAAGCACAGTAAAAGAAATTCAACAAAAAGCGCAAAGCATATCTGACGATATGGCAAAAAAAGGCGAAGAAATTATTGAAAAAATTCAATGTATGATTGACAAAAGCAAATGCGAACAATAGTTTTAAGCTATATAATTAAATGGGCTTGATGATTATCAGGCTCATTTTTTATTTATTAAATTTTCTTAAAATAAATATACTCAACTATGGTTTTCGTTGTAAAATAATTAGATAAACGTTCTATTTATTGCCTAAAAAGAGAAGAGTTATGAAAAAAGTTAATCCGATTAAACCATTTAGCAAAATTAAACAAGTTTTTAGACCAAAAAAATCAAATGCTGAAACAAAATTAAGACCATTAGACGAAAGTCAAAAATTGACAAGCGAAATGGAAGCGCTTTCAAGCGCTAATAGAGTTCATTTATTTTCATTCAGAAAGCAAAACGAACTTCCTTTAAAAAAATTTCAAAAAACAGTAAGCTTTAATAAAGGTTTAGCTATAATTAACGGTGCGCCTTATAATGGCATTGTTAGCGGATTAATTAAAGATGGCAAAATCGCTATAACATATAAAGATGGAAAAGTTATGCAATCTGTCGGCTATAAAAAAACAACAGACGACGCTCTTCCAACATATTTTAAAAAAACTTTTGAATATAATAAAAATTCTACAACAATAAGGCGTTATGAATTTGATATTTTTGGAGAAAAATTGTCTTCTAAGACAGTATTAGAGCCTAATAAAGTTTCAATAGAATACACAGGAAGAAATCGGGATAAACTTTCAAAACACACAATAATCAAGCCAAATGGCGAAATTTTATCTTTTGAAAAAGTTGTTATGCCAAATGAAGACTATACAGGACTTGAAGTTCACACAAGAAACTCTCTAACAGGCGAATTTATGAAGGAAGACGAAGTTAGAACTATTCTTGAAGAAAATAATATCAGCGATTTTTAATTAATGCTATCCAAAATCTTTTTAACCGCAGTCACTGAAGAATGGTTTTTCTTAACTATTTCATAACAACCATCAACTATAGCGTTATATTCTTTTTCATTTTTTAAATAATATTCGATTTTTTCTTTCAAATCGTTAATATCATGATAAATTGGAACAAGATTATTAAATATATCCAACTCTTTTCTATAATCAGATATAATCAATCTTTTACAGGCAAGAGTTTGAATTGTCCGATAATTCAAAGAACTTTCCCCTTGAACATTAATATTATAAACAATTTTATGCTTATTTATAATTTTTGCCATATCTTTTTCATTATCAATAAACCCAAAATAGCATTTTTCAATTATCTTCTTGTCTTTAATTTCCGCACGGTTCAATGCGTCAAGATAATGTTTTTCAATTGCATACCAAGAAAAAGATAAATCCGGAAGCATTTTGTTTAAATTTATAAAAGTTTCCAAACGAAGCTGTGTATCCAAACGCCCCATAAAAAGCACATCTTTTTCGGGTTTGAGAAAATTTTTATATATCTCAAGATTAACAAAATGCGGCAAATATGGCAATTTTTCTTTTTTTGCCAAAGTTCTATCCCAATAAAAAATGTGATTATCTTTTTTGTATATTTCATTTTTCAATTTATCATAATCAACCCCAGCAGTTTTAAGATTGATATCATCCGAAAAATAAGCAATAAGCGGGATATTCAATTTGTAATCTTTTTTTAATTTAATCGGAGAAAAATCGTAACCAATAATATATTTAAAATCGTCCGACAAATAATCTAAAAAATTATCATTTTTCAATTCATCGTAAACTATTACTTCAAAACCGTTTTGAACAAAACCATCTATAAAACTTGAAGTTGTCAAACGTCCGCCAATACTAATCGGCATAATTGCTAAAATTTTGTTCATCTGACCATTTGCCCAATCGTTTCAAAAATTTTCGTTTTTTTGTGAGAAATGTTATCTATATATTTTTTTTCAAAATTAAAACACTTCTCCAACACAGTCAAATTAACAACTTCATCATATTTTGTCACATCGTTTTTAGAAATTTCACTTAAAAATTCTTTAATTTTATGATGAATTTTCACATTGTAAGATAAATCATCTTTAGCACATTTTTCACACAAAAAATTATTATGAGTATTTGAAAAATAAGCATTATCAATGATTTCATCTTGACAATTTGCGCAATAATTAAAATCCAAGCCCCAACCCAAAATATTCATCAGTTTGATTTGAAATTTCAAAGACGACAGAAGAATTTGCTCTTTTGTTGAAGAATTTGCTATAGCGTTATAGGTTTTAAAAATCAAATTATAAATTTCATCGTAATTTTCATCTTGATTATATTGCTTAGAGCAAAAAGTGCTCACAAGTTCGGATATATACATTGAATAAGTCAATTTATCGATATCATATCTGATTTTTGAAAACGTGTTCACGCTTGTTGCTTCTGTAATTGTATCTAGGTTTTTACCTTCTAAAAGCAACAATGTGTTTGCAATAAACATCTGTATTCTAGCGCCCAGCTTGGATTTTGGCTTTTTAGCGCCCTTTGCAACAGCGCTTATTAAGCCTTTATCCTTTGAAAACATCACAACAACGCTATCGTTATCGTTTAGCGGATAGCTTTTTAAATTTATAGCGTTTGTTGTGTAACTTTTTTTCAAAATATATTAACCTACAAGCTTGAAAAAGTCCTCTATAACGCTAATTTGCGTATTAATTTTAACATTTTCATTAATCAAATAGAAAAGATTTTTATATGTTTCTCGAACATTTATATCCTTATCTATAATAAATATTTCTTCAACTTCCTTGCTGACCTTAAGTGCACTTCTCAACATATTTAGAGAAATTTTTTCACTAACGGAAGGATGAATTATAAGCCAAACTTTTGAATTAGCCAGTGTAATTAAAGATGAATTATAATACGAAATATCCATTTCAGCCGTGTTTTCATTTATCGAATAAAGATTTGGAAACATTGGGCTTTTGCAATTCGGACAAGTTAAAACCATTGGCGAAGTTTTTGTTGTGTTCAAAAATTCTTCTTTGCATTCGCTGCATTTAAACAAATTTGTTAAACCTAAAAGCGGAAGAATATTTAAGTTAATCCCCTCTGTTGGCTCGTTTAGAGTGTATGCAATATTGCTTTCTTGCAATAATTCAGTTAAATTAGCGCTTGAAGAATTAGTTAAAAGATTTACTGTATGGTTTTTTGAATTTAATTGTTCTAAAATGCTTTTCAATTCTGTAACATTTGTATTTGATTGAGTATTAATTTCTTTAATTAAATTCAATATTTCCCAAATATCCACGCTATTGTGGCGAGTTAATAAATCCCTATATTTAATTATGTTTTTATTTTTTTCAGCGGAACTATCTTCATAATAAAATATCGCAATTGTTTTTGTTTCTGTTTCTGCCTTTGTTTCAGCTTGCGCAGGTGCTTGGCTTGGTTGAGCTTCAACTTGCTGAACAGGAGCTGTTTGTTCAACTACTGCTTCATTTTGCGCTTGGTTTTGTGTTTGATAAGGGGATTGATTAACCGAATTAAATTCTTGGAAAGGTTGAGCCGAAAACGGGCTTTGAGTGTATGTTTTTCTCGCTTCAACGTGTTCTTGAATATGCACTTGATTTGGATTTTTTGAGCCGAAAGCGTCAAACGCATTAATCTTGTTTTCAAATTTAAAAGTAGAATTATTATTTTCTTCTAAATGCTCTTCTTTAGGTCTTTCAGGAGTTGAATAGCTCAAAGAAGTCAAACTTGAAACGTGGTTTTCGTTTTGTTCGATTGAATTTGTAGTTGTATTATAGTTGTCATCTTGTTCTAAAATATCCTCTATTGTAGGAATTAGAACGCTTTTGATGTCCTCAGGAATAGAATCATCATTTTTAACCGTATATAAAATATTTTTTAAATTATCAATATATTCAAAGTGAAATCCGCCATGGAATTTTTCATGGAGTTTATATGCTCCATCTTTTAGAAGTTTTAAATCCATTTTTCTTAAAGCAACTTCTAAACGTTGAATAGTCATTATTTCGGTTTCCGGAAATGGCGCCATATTATTCTCCTTTATAAAATATCTTCTTCGTCTTCATCCATTGAGCCATAGGACATACCTCTAATCATTTGTTCCATTTCAATTTTTTCAAGGCTGTATTCCAAGGCTGTTTCTTTTGTAATTATGTTTTTTTGATACAACTCATACAAAGATGAGTTCATTGTTACAAGATTTTTTTGTCTGCTTTTTTGCATTAGAGCGTAAATTTCTTCCCATTTTCCGTCTTTAGCATAATCCATAACGGTTGAAGTGAATGTCAAAATTTCAAGAGCAGGGGTTAATTCGCCCTTATTAACCGTTGGAACAAGCTGTTGATGGATAACTCCTCTAATACATTGCGAAATTCTTTTTAAAAATTCCATTTGAGAATTTTCATCAATAAAACCAATTAATCTGTTTAGAGATTGAATTGTGCCGTTTGTGTGAAGTGTTGAAAACACAAGATGACCCGTTTCAGAGGCTTCTATAGCGCTCAAAAGGGTTTGTCTGTCCCTGATTTCGCCAACCAAAATAACATCAGGATCTTGACGAAGAGCGTATTTAATCCCCGATTTAAAGTCTGATACATCGATTTTCAGGCTTCTTTGGGTGATTATTGCTTTCTTTTCTTCATAAATAAATTCAACAGGGTCTTCTATTGTGATTATATGTTCTTTTCTTGTTTGATTAATTATTTCAATCAAGCTGGATAAAGTTGTAGATTTTCCGGAGCCTGTTGCGCCTGTAACAAAGATAATTCCGTTATTTAATTTTGTATATTCTCTTAAATATTCGGGAAGTTTCAATTCTTCAAGGGTTTTAATTTTATAAGGAATGTTTCTAAAAGTGAATTTTCCATGGTTTAAATCCTTACAATAATTAACCCTAAACCTTGCTCTATCCTTAATTTCATAGATATAGTCAATATCTTTAATTGTTGAAATTTCTTTATTAAATTCAGCGGGCAAAGTTTGTTTTAAAATTGCGATAATATCTTCATAAGTCAAAGGATTTGAAGAAATTTTATAAATATCACCTTTAATTCTTAAAGACGGTTGTCTATTGCAGTGCAAGTGAACATCAGACGCATTTGCCTGTTGAGATTTTAATAAAAAATCATCCAAATTAAAAGCCATATAAAACTCCTCTTAACTTATATTTTATTTTATATTAGATAAATATGCAATTTATTTATTTTTTTTAATTCTTTCAATTTATATTTTATTACTTTTTGTAACAATTTATTTCCTTTTTAAGCAATTAAAATATTCAGCTAATTTAGTTAAGTTAAAGAATAAAATATGGAGATTTTATGCCAAATATTAGTTCTGCAAATTCTAGTTACATCCAATCTCAACAAATTTTAAAACAAATTCTGCCGCAAAATGCTTCTAATGCAACTATTAATAATGTTCCAACTTTAAAAGCTCAACAAAAGGCTGTTAATCCGCCTGCCGTTAAACAAGTTGACACTTCTTCAAGAGCTTCAAAAAGAACGCTTATTTTAAGCACAATTTTAGCTTTTGGCGGAGTTTTTGCATTAATCAAAGCAGGAAGAACCCCTGCTGTTGTTGATGGTTCTAAGTTTGGCGAACAATTGAGTCAAATAACACAAGAAACAGCTGAAAATCGAAAACTTCTTTTAGCTATGCAAGAAGGCATTAAAAACATAAGTGCCAACCAAGAAAAAGCCGACAAAGCCGCTTCAACACTTGTTGCACAACTAAAAGATACTCTTTCAATTCTTACAGATATTGTTGATAATATTAATAATACTCAAAGAGCTACGGTAAAAAATCTTCAAATTGCGTCTAAAACAAGTAAGAGCCTGAGCGCAACAGCCAATAAAATGGCTCAAAATGCTGCAAATAATCAAGATATATCTAAAGCGTTAGAAACTTTGCAAAAAAGTATTGAAAATATACCTAAGAATTCTTCAAATGCCGATTTAACAGCAGTTTTAGCTAAGGTTCAAGAACTTGTTGGTCAATTAGAAGAAAATAATAAAAATGTTCCAAATTTCGACATAAAAACCGAACAATTAAAATCAATGGCTCAAACTTTAGCTTTAGCTTCTCAAAGATTGGAAAAAGCAGAACAAAATGTTGCTTCAGCTAACGCTATAGCTAAAGGCACAAGCGCCACTCAAGCTAAAGCATTAGAAACATTAGACAAGCTTTCAACAAAAATTGATGAACTTGCCACCCCTGTTTCAAACACTGCGCCGATAGTTGCTCAAGCTCCAGCGCAAGAAGTTGTTCAAAATGTTGCTGAAATTGAGCCGAAAAATGTGATTAAAAAATTAAATGATATTATTTTTAATTCCGGAAAAGCCTTTAATAAAGCGGATAACTCGGCTTTTAGCGGAACAATAAAAGATGTAACTCCATCCGGCTCGCCTTTTGAAATGTTATACGATAAAGGCATTTTGCAACAAGCAAAACACGGCGGAAAAACCAAAATTTATACAACAAACCCTTCAAAAATAGATGGAATTATCACAAAAAGAGTGACAACAAGCTATGACGATCGTCCTGATATTAAAACCATTTTCAAGATGACACTTTCTGCCGATAAAAAAGATAGAGCTAATTATACGACAGGAAAATTTGTACTAGATGATACAAATAATTTATATAGAGAAATAAGACGTTTCATTAAAACAGGAAATAAAGCCACGATTTATGAAGCGACAGATGGCGTTTATGAAAATTTTGGAAAGAAAAACCCAAATGCCCAACAAATAATACAATATAATACTTATGCGCTTTCAGAGAACCTATTCAAAGCCGAAGATTCGCAAGTTATACAAGGCGGAATTTTGACTTGGCCAAGGATTGACAGATTAACCGCCAAAACCTCAACAATTTCTTTAAATGGCGAAGCTGTTGAGCCGCAAACAAAAGAGGTTGTAAGCATTTACAAAAATCCCAAAGGAAATAGGGTAAACGTCGGTTTTAAAGAAATGGACTAAAAATAGTATTTTACAAAAACCAAATCTTGTAGTATAATTTTTTCTGCTAGAGAAAAAGATAATTAAATTGTGTTGTAGGAGATAGAATATGCTGTCTAATGTAAATCAATCATCTCTTAATTTCAAATCCCAAAGCGTTAGGGATGAGTATGCCGAAAAAATCGGCAAAAATAATGCTATTGCTCAAGCTCAGAATAATCTTGTTGTTGGAAATGTTCAAACAACAAAACAAATTCCAATGCAAGGTGCAGGTCAAAAGCTTGATGTAATCGCTTAAATTAGTTAGGTTAAACAATTTTGTGCGCTAAAGTTTTAAGAATTTTAGCGCACACTTTTATATTTACGCAAAAAATCACCCGAAAAAGCATTTTATAATAATTCAATTTATTAAACTTTTCAATAAATTCTTTCTTATTTTTCAAAAACATTTTTAAAGTATCAACCCGAAGCTTAATGTTCCAATTGATAAGCTTTTTAACATAATTTTCAGATAAATATTTCTTATTTCCGCTAGTAAGCGTCGTAGCAGAATTATTTTTGTCATGATGGCGATATAAATAGGTTATAGCGCTAATGTTAATCGAGCCGCCAACCAAATGCAAAAGCGAAAAAACAACCTTATCTGCGCCCGTTTTCCAATATTTTTTTTCAGGAAAATATTTTAAAATTTCAAGCGAACTTTTGCGAAACATACCGGAAGTTGCAGGTCGCCAACCCCAAAGCCCAAAAGGAAGCTTATTGTAATTGATTTTAAATTCTTTTTCTTGGGTAAAAAATTGCTCAATCTCGCTAAATTTAACTGTTTTCTTCTCATTTTTTTCAAATAAAACAATTTGATTATCGCTATCAATCTCGCCAAAATTTGAACTTACAAGCGCTGTTTTATGGTTAAGATGTACATATAACAAGGTTTTTAGATGATGTTCAAGCAAAATATCATCCGCATCAACCATACAAATAAATTCGCCCGTTGCAATTTCTAAGCCTTTTAAAAATGCCAAAAGCTGACCTGAATTTTTTTCAAGATTTATAATTTCAATTTTTTCATCTTTAAAGATAGAATCATTTAAAATTTCACTATTTTTTTTATCCGACCCATCGTTTACAATTATTATTTCAAAATTTTTATAACTTTGATTTAAAATGCTTCTAACACAGTCTACAATGTAGTTTTCAAGGTTATAATAGGTGATAATTATAGATATTTTTGGCTCTTTTAAAAGTGAATTATTACAAATCATAAAATTATATTAACATAATTTTAAAAAAAGACTTGATTATTTTTTTTGTTTTAGGTAATATTGAAACTGTCCTTAATCGGATAACCTCTTCTAGAGCTTGTCAGTTAAAGGATTTGAAAATTTAATAGAAACGTGGGGGTTTAGCTCAGCTGGTAGAGCACCTGCTTTGCACGCAGGGGGTCAGGAGTTCGAATCTCCTAACCTCCACCAAAAAAGACCGTTAAAACGGTCTTTTTTTATTGCTCATTAAAATTATTTTAGGCAGTCAACAAAACTATTATCCAGCTACTTAAACTTAAAAATCTTATAAGGCTCAACTTTTAGCGCATTAGCCAATTTTAAAATCGTTTTCAACCCTGGTTTGTTGATATTCACCTCAATTTTTCCCATGTAATCCAAACTTATTCCTGCACTTTCTGCCAGTTTTTCTTGCGTTAAGCCGGATTGCTCTCGCAGCTGCTTAATTCTTGCGCCAATATTTTTATAGAAAACTTCTTCTTCCATAGGAAAATATTACTGGAATATTTCCATTCTTTTTACTGGACATGTTCCAGTAAATGTGTTATCTTATTTTCGGAAAATACTTTTGGAGAAATGATGAAAAAAGGGTTCACGCTTGCGGAAATTATGATAGCACTTGTGGTGATTGGGGTTATCACCTCGATTTTGCTTCCCGTTGCGTTTAACAACGTTCCAAATGAAAATGTGATGAAATTCAAGAAAGGAAATGCAACACTGGCAAAAGTTATAAATGAACTTGTAACTAGCGGGGAATACTATACCCCTGGGGATTTAGGGATTAAAGCGGATGGAACACTCATAAATGGCGACCATACAGACGATTATGGTTATTTTTGTAAAAGCTTTGCAGATATGATAAATACAAAAACAATAAATTGCACTGATAAAAAAATACAAACCGATTTAGATGGAAGCATAGTCTGTTCAGATTGGGATGTCATGGATGTAAATCCTCAAGGAAGACAAACTAAGGCTGTTGATGATTTTTGTAAAACATTCCCAAATCCGAATTCCGAAATAGTCAATTCTGATGGAATTGTATATTATGAAACTTTTGCCTATCCAACATTTGGATGGGATAAGTACGGGTATTTTCCTGCTAATGGCAGATTGTTTTTAGAGCCTGTAGGTTTTTCAAATAAGAACCTGCCAGAGGATAAAAAAATGAATGAAATTGATAGTGCTTATCGTTGCAAAAAGGTTTTCTGTATGGATGTTGATGGAATTGATAAAGGTGAAGACCCTTTTGGATATGCCATTCGAGTCGACGGGAAAATTATTTTGGGAGCAAGAGCGCAAGAGTGGCTTGAAAAAAGTATTCAAGACAAGAAGTGATTGTCGGATTAGTAAATCCAACCTACGTTGCAGATAGATTAGCAAATTTGACCCGTAACACGCAAATCCGACCACCTACCATGTAAATCCGTCACCCTGAACTCGTTTCGGGGTCTTCAAATCTAAAGAATAAGGAAAAAATTTATGAAAAAAGAAGAAAAGATAGTCATAGCCTGCTTTTTAATTATGTTCATCAGCATGGTAATTTCATATATCTACACCTGTAACAAATTAAAACCCAGCGATAAGGCTTTTAAAATCCAAACTCTATTCAAAATAGATAAATCCCATTAAAACTTCCAGTTATCCTCATTAATCTCTCCCCTATTTAATCTAAAACTCTACTCAAAGTAGAAAAAATCTATTTTAAGTGGTATAATATATTAAAATTCTTTTGTCACAAAAACTATCGAGGAAAAAATGATTTTAGACTCCGCTGTTACAATTGCAAAACTCGCTTTTTTGGCTTTTTCTTTTCTTCTTTTAATCTATATCGCCGTAATCCGCCCCAAACTTAACGCCAAATCAGAGCAAGAACTTAATAATCTTGTTAAACAATTCACAATCAAAAACCGTGAATT
>CAKULF010000008.1 GCA_934667125.1 uncultured Candidatus Melainabacteria bacterium
ATCGTCTCCAAGAGTTGTCAAAGAAGAATTAAATTCCTTAATTTCATCTTCTTTTAATTCTTTTGTTTCAATACCAACCGCCTTAACAAGAGCAGGAAGAAGAGAGCAATATTCTTCTTGGGTTGCAGGAATTAACGGGAAAAATTGTCTAAGGCTATCGGGAATTTCAAAACATCCATTGCTGCATTCAACCAAATTTCTGATTAATTCTTTTTTCTTTTCCAGCGGTATTTGATTAATGTCATTTATTTGACACATATCAAGCAATTTGCAAGCTATGGCAGTATCTGAAACGGTTAAATTTGCAGCATTTTTTTGACCAATTTTGCGTTGGAGTTTTTTAACATCTTTATATGAAACCTTGATTTCGCCTGTTAAAATTGCAATCGCTTGATTTTTTGTTATGCCTTCGTTTTCATCAGCTTTTGCAAGAATTTTTTTAGCATTTTCAATTTTTGATAGCGTTGTTTCTGGGTCTGATGAGGCTACTCCTGATAGGATGTCGATTATATAGCAAGTGCGGTAGTCCTTATCTTGGATTAATTTTTTAGCAAGGGAAATTAATTGTTGAGCTACCTGTTCGTTGTCAGTTTGTGTTTTTGACAATATTTTTTGTATATCATCGAGGCTATAGCTTTTATCTTTGATTAATTCATTAGCAAAAGCAAGCTGCTGTTGGGTTGTTTGGTTATTATTTGTTTTTATTTTTGACAATATGCTTGCCGGATTATATAAAATATAACTATCATCTTCGATTATTTTTTTTGCAAAAGCAATTAATTGTTGCGTTGTTTGTTCGTTGTTGGTTAGCGTTTCTGATAGTATTATTATTTTATCGTTGATATTATAATTCTTATTTGGAATTAATTCTTTAGCAAAAGCAAGCTGTTGTTGAGTTACTTGTTCATTTTCGGTGTTTATCGTAGCCAATATCATTGCCACATTAGAAGAACCACAATTCTTATCATGAGTTAATTCTTTTGCGAGGGCAAACAATTGTTGCGTTATTTGTTCGTTGTCGTTCTTTATTCGATACAATGTTTCCTTTGCGTTACGAGTATTATAGCCCTTATTCGGAATTAATTCTTTAGCAAAAGAAAACAATTGTTGAGCTGCCTTCTTGTCATCGTTGGTTTGTGTTACGGATAGTATCACTATTATATCGTCGATACTGTAATTCTTGTTTTGAATTAATTCTTTAGCAAAAGCAAGCTGTTGTTGAGTTACTTGTTCGTTTTCGGTGTTTATCGCACGCAATATGTCTGTCATATCGGAAAAGCCACAATCCTTATCGTGGATTAATTCTTTTGCAAGGGCAAGCAATTGTTGCGTTATTTGTTCGTTGTCGTTCTTTATTCGATACAATGTTTCCTTTGCGCCATAAAGGCCATAATCCTTATTTGGAACTAATTCTTTAGCAAAAGCAAGCTGTTGTCGAGTTACTTGTTCATTATTAGCTTTTATGCTGAGTAATATGTCTGATATATTATTGGCACTATAATCCTCATCTTTAATTAATTCTTTTACAAAACTAATCAACTGGTCGGTTGTTTGTTCGTTGTCGGTTTTTGTGTCAAGCAATAATGATATATCAAGACCGCTATAGCTTTTATTTTGAGCTAATTCTTTTGCAAAAGCCAGTTGCTTTTCTTGTATTTGTTTATTAGATGAGTATAAGTTTTTTAATAAACGATAAAAATATAATTCAGAATCGGGAATTGAATTTTTTACTTCTTTAGCTAATTCAACAATAGAATCGTCATAAGTTTCATATTGTCTTGCTTGTGATAGTATTACTGATTTTTCTTCATCTTCAAAAGAGCTATCATCTAAAAGTTTTTTTACAAGAGCAAGTTCTTTATCTAAATTTTCTGCTTTTGAGGGGTTTTTGCTTGAATCAACATATAACAGAGCTGCAATGCTTAATAAATTATATCCTTGCTTTTCAAGTTGCTTTGCAAAATCAATCTTAGCTTCGGCGTTATCCTTATCAGTTTGATATAATGAAACAAGTCCCAAGGCTTCCATTGTTTGCACTCCATCTTCTTTTAGCTTTTTATAGGTATAAAATTGCTTGTTTCTTACATCTTTATCAACAGAAATAAGGTCTTCTATTAAAGAATCAATATCCGAATCAGAAAAATTAATACTTTGATAAAATTCCCTAATCTCTTTAAGGATAGCTTCTTGTTCTTCTTTTGATAATGTTTCAGCTTGGCTATTTTCAATTTTTCCTTTAAAACTCAAATTAACAAAAGCTCTGCCATAGGAATTTAGTGCTTCAGCGGAACTTGCCTCAGCAGTTTTTTCTTGCGGCTTATTTTCTTCTTTTTTAGCTTTTTTAGTTGTTTCAAAAGAATTTAGTTTAACTTTATTCACACTATTATTAAATTCAAGCATTTTTTAACCTTAAACCATACCTTTATAGTTAGTCTTACGACAGTTTAAGAATGGTTCTTAAGGAAAAAACAGATAAAGTTTACAAAAATTAACAACTATTTTTCATTAATTTTGTTTTTCAAAATAATCTTAACCTCTGAAAGCGGGCCGTTGTTTGGAGTTTTGAAATTATTTATATAGTTTTTTGTGTAAACAAACGGAAATTTAACTAGCCAAGAGCATTTAAGTAAGATGTTAACAGCGTCTGCGCCATTGTTTAAAACCAATTCGTCTATGGTTTGTTCATAGGAGGGCGAAATTGATGAAAATATTTTAATAAAATAATCGCTCGTGCTAACAACGCCCAAACCTGCGCTAGGGATAGGGTTTTGGATGATTTTTGAAACAGTTATATTATCATCCGTTATATCAAAATTCATAACATCATTGTTTAAATCAAATTCGACTCTATCTTCTTGCACAATTTCATACCAAACCCCATCATACTTGATTTTTAGGGTATTTGCTTTTGGCATATAAATGTCGTCTGCGATAGGCGCAAGCACAATATCGCCATCAAACGAGATTAGCCCGTATTTATAGTTTTTTTGAATTAAAAACATTTTTCCGTATAAAATTTGAATTAAAGAATACTCGTCATCCAAAAGCGCTGTGCCATCAGCATTATACAAACCAAAACGATTATTTTTTCCCAAAACTGCAAAACGACCTGCGTAGCGATGAGCCTGTGTATACTTGGGTTTAACAAGAATTGTGCCATCTTTTGACATTATTCCGTATTTATTTTTATATTGAAAAAGAAAAGATTTATCTTCAAGTTTGATTAATTTTGAATATTTGGCTTCAGTTATGATTTTATCATCTTCTTTTAAGCCGAATTTTTCATTTTCAACATAAACTTCAACATTAGCTAAAGCACTAAACGTTGAAAAAACAAACATTAAAGATATAAAAATAATTTTTATTTTATTTTTCATAATAGTAATAATAGCATAAATTTATCTAAAATCAGTTCAAAAATTTTTTAATCCAATTCAACATATCATTGACTTCATAAGGCTTTGGAAGATATAAATCCGCACCTGCTTTAAGAATTTCTTTTTTGTTTAAAAACGATGAAGTGAAGATTATTTTAATATTGTCTTTTGAAATTTTGCTTGCAAGCTCAAGCGAGTTTGATTTTTCCTTATTTCCCCAATCCAAAACAACAAGATTGGGCTGAAATGTGGCATATAGCTTATTAAAATCCTTTAAATCCAACGCAATAGTAGCTTCAATATCGTTCATTTCACAAATATTTTTTAATAAATACGATAAAGCGCTATCTTGTTCAAAAATCAAAACCTTGTTCTTTTTGTTTTTAATCGTTTCACCCTGAAGCCTTATCCTATCTATAACATAGGTTGAATTAGATGAAGAATTGCAAAGCTTAATTAAATTATTCAAATTGTTGATAATATTTCTATAGTTATTTTCGTTTTGTTTTTTTTCTGCTGAAGCTATATATAAGCGCATTAGATAGTCTTTTTCTTCTTGAATATTATCGCCCGATTGAATAGAAATATTGTCTTGAAATTCGTCTGTTGAGTAGAATTTATTTAAAATATTATCAAAAGCAAAAACAAGAAAAGCGCTTATTTTTTCGGCCTGTAAGGGGTTTGTGATTAAAATAAATTCGTCATCTTTGATATGACCAATAAAATCGTTATTTGATAACATTGAATTTATCATTGCCCCAAGGGTTTGAAGCACTTTTTCATAAGCAATTTCGCCATAATGTATTCTATATTTATCAATTCCTTGAACTTTGATTAAAATATAGGCTTTTTCTTTTTCTTCAAGGCTTTTCGTTAGGGCTTTTGTTGTGATTTTTCTATCTAAAATGCCTGTCACGGGATTGATTGAAGATTCAAAATATCTTCTTAAATGTGCGCTAAATCTTGTTTGAAATTCTGTTTTAGATATTTCTTCGCCTAAAAAATCGTCTGCGCCGTTTTGAAGAGTTGTGATTTTATCTTCTAAATCGCTTGATTTAGATATAGCAATGATTATGGGTCTTGAATTATATGTTAAAATTCTTATTTTTTTGATAAAATCGGCAAGATTTTCTTTAATTGTGTCTGAAATGATGATAAATTCTATTTCTTGCTTTTGCAAAATTCCAAGCGCACAAGATAAATCCTTAGTATAAATTGCTTCTTGATTTAAATTTTCAATCAGTTTTTTATACTTAATCAACTGTTCTTTTCTATTTGAAATTATTAAAACCCTTGCTCTATACATTATTCAGCCTTGTTTGTTTTTCTATTTCATAAATTGGTAAAAATATTTGAAATTCTGTAAAATTTTCTTCTTTTGAAGAAATTACTTCGATTTTTCCTTTTAATTTTTCAATTAAATTTTTAACAATATATAGCCCAAGTCCGCTTCCTTGCGTCGTTGTGGTTAAAATTGAATCAACTCTATAGAATTTATCAAAAATTTTATCCAAATCATCTTTTGCTATAAAACTTCCAAAATTTTTAACCGAAATAACGTTAAAATCGTTTTTGTTAAATGTCTTAATTTCAACTGTGGTCGAATTTTGAGAATATTTTATAGCATTATCAAGAATATTTAGAATAATTTGTTGAACTTTATCAGCGTCCGAATATGAAAATAGCTCGTTTTTGGATTTTTCAAATTTAAAAGTAAAATTTTTATGCGAAATTGAAACAAGATTTATCGCATTATTTACAAGATTATTAACATTAATCTTCGTTAAAATGAGATTTGTTGAAGAAGAATTTAATTTTGCGACATTCAAAACGTTTTCAACAAGATTAATCAACCTTTGAGATTGATTTAGGATAATCTTAAGAAAATCTTTTTTCTTGTCGTCGTCAATTTTATCCCAAGCGTCAAGCATAGTTTGACTAAAGCCTTTAATACTTGTTAAAGGTGTTCTTATTTCGTGGGACAAAGTCGATATAAATTCTTCTTCAATATTTTTCATATTTTTAGCTCATAAGTTCAACACTTGAACTTTTTGTATATGCAATAACTTCTATTTCAACTTTAGCGCCTTTCGGTAAAACCGCTTGAACGCAAGAGCGAGCAGGGTTTGAGATGAAATATTTAGCATAAATTTCATTAAAAGTTGAAAAATTATTCATATCATCTAAAAAACATGTTGTTTTAATAACATCCTTAAAGCTTGCCCCTGCTTCTTTTAAAAGGGCTTCAATGTTTTTAATAACACGTTCTGTTTGTTCTTCAACCGTTCCTGCTATAAATTCATTTGTTTCAGGATTTATCGCAATTTGACCTGAACAATATAAAATATTATTTTTTTCAATAGCTTGAGAATATGGTCCAACGGGCTCAGGTGCGTTTTTTGTATATATAACTTTCATCTTAAAATCTCCTAAATTATTGTACTGTTGATAAAATTATGTAGCCTTTGTCGATTAGGGCTTGTTTTATTTGATTAAAATGTTCAAAATCTCTTGTTTCCATTGAAATTTTTAAGTAGCAATCGTTGATGTCTGTGCCTTCTCCGCCTTGATTGTGGCGAACTCTTATAACGTTTGCGCCATATTGAGCAATAATTGCGCTAACTTCCTTTAATTGCCCCGGTTTATCAAGTAATTCGATTGTTAGGTTTGAAAGTCTGCCATTTTTCAACAAGGCTCTATTTATAACACGGGAAAGAATATTGACATCAATGTTTCCGCCTGAAACAATAGCAACAACATTTTTGCCTTTTAGAGGAATTTTATCATATAAAATGGCTGCAACAGGCAATGCTCCTGCGCCTTCTGCTATCATTTTTTCTTTTTCAATTAAAGTTAAAACGGCGCTTGCAATTTCATCTTCTGAAACAGTTATAATATCATCCACATATTCTTTGCATATTTCATAAGTCAATTCCCCAGGGAGTTTTACCGCTGTACCGTCTGCAAAAGTATTAACTTTATCAAGTTGTAATCTTTTTTCTTGTTTAAAAGATTCATACATAGAGCCTGCATTAGACGCTTGAACCCCATAAACCTTGCAAGTTGGCTTAATTTGCTTAATTGTAGCTGCAACTCCCGATATCAAGCCGCCACCGCCAATTGGAACAACAACAGCGTCTATATCATTTAATTGGTCTAAAATCTCAAGAGCAATCGTGCCTTGACCTGCTATAACGTCGATATCGTCAAAAGGATGAATAAAAATTCCGCCTGTTTCTTTTTGGAATTTAACAGCTGCTTGATAAGCGTCGTCATACACGCCGTCAATCAATTTAATATCAGCCCCATAGCTTCTTGTTGCTTCAACTTTTGATAATGGAGCAGTTGAGGGGATAAATATTGTTGCTTTGATGTTATTAACTTTGCTTGCAAGAGCAACGCCTTGAGCGTGATTTCCGGCAGAACATGCTATAACGCCTTTTGCTTTATCTTCGGGGGATAATTTTGAAATTTTATAATATGCGCCACGAAGCTTGAATGAACCCGTTTGTTGCAGGTTTTCAGTTTTTAAATATACGTTATTTTCTTTGCTTAAATAGTTTGATTTAACAAGATTTGTCAGTCTTGCGACGTTTGAGAGTGTCTTTTTTGCTTCAAAAACTTTTTCTAATGCTAATTTCGTCAATTTTAAACCTCTAATAATAAATGATATCTTCAATTGGAACTATTATAATCCAATTTGTTTTTCCTTACAAATCCTTACAATTTGTTAATATTGGTCAAAAAATCTTTATCAATTAAGTGAAATTTTTTCATAAGTTCAACAATTTTATCGTCTGAAGTTTTTAAGTTATTTTTGTTCGTCAATTTAGAAAGCACAAATATGATTTTTAGCTTGTCAACGCAATAATATTGCTCATTGTGTAATATTTCAATAATATCGTTATCGGACATTTGACCCCCATAAAAATTGAAATTATTAAGTATTGTAACAAAATTAAATGTTGTTCGCAATTTTTATTTTAAATTTTACTTTATTATAATGTAGTCAATATCTACCATATTTATATAAGACTAAGATGTTTATATAATATGAATCTTAAAACAAAATTAAATGCAATTGTTAAGGTTTGATTTAGAAGTTTTTAAGATTAAGGGTAAAACTAAATATTGAATGATGAACAACAAAATGATTTTTTAGACCATACAGTGCGTTTGGTCTAATTTTTTGCTAAGTAATTTGAATGATTAAAAATTTTTAAAAATATTATATTATTAAACTGTAATTAATTATGTTAAATTTTTTAATCCCTAAAAACAGACTAAGAGCTTTTGATGTATTTGAGGAAAGTATCGAAAATTTTAAGGTTTTCGGAATTTCTCAAATTAATCCGTATTGCCCTGAAAAATATGAAAATGAAATATTTGTGACGGTTGTAACTGTAGCAAACGATTCAAAAGATTATGACGAAAAAGAAGGGCTTGTCTTAAGTTCATATTTTACGGTTAGAAAATGTCCAAGATGTAAAAAAGTTGAACTTATTCCTGTTGAAATGAAGATTAATCGCTCTTCTTCTTATTTAAGAAACGAAGAAAAAATAGCCTACGGAAATTATGATAATTCAAGATATAACTTCCCAACAAGAATAAGAGCCTATTGCAACCATTGCAGCGGTTGTTTTGATATATTAATTAAAAACGAGGACACTTGGATTAAAGAAGCTAAAAAAATAAAAGAAAAAGACCTGATTGGCGCTTCTTGGCAAGAATATAGGCTTGATTAATTAATACAAAAAGATTAAAAAATAATTAAGAATAGTTAATTTTTTCAATTTTGATATTAATATAATAGTATGAAATACAAAGATTATTATGAAATATTGGGCGTAGATAAAAACGCAGATAGCGCAACAATAAAAAGCGCATATAGAAAATTGGCAAGAAAGTATCATCCGGATGTCAATAAATCTCCTGATGCTCAAAGCAAATTTAAAGATATAAATGAAGCTTATGAAGTTTTAGGCGATAAAGAAAAACGTCAAAGATATGATACGCTTGGTTCTTCTTGGCAAGGCGGGGCAGATTTTACTCCTCCTCCGGGGTTTGAGGGATTTAATTTTTCAAACTTTGGCGGAGCTTCTGGAGCAACTTCAGGCGGATTTTCAGACTTTTTCTCTGCAATATTTGGTGACATAATGAGTCAACAAATGAATTCTCGTGGCTCAGCACAAAGAGGATATTCAAACTTTGGCGGTTTTGGCGGAGATTTTTCTCAATTTGCCCAAGGCGCTCGTCAACAACAAAGCTCAAGAACGTCCAAACCAAAAACAGAAGAAAATCTTGATATAATTCAAAATGTTGATTTAACAATTGATGATATAGCTAAATGTCCAAACAAAACCATAACAATTTCTGCTTATCAACAATGTTCGCATTGCCATGGCTCAAAAGGCGGATTTTGCTCAAATTGCATGGGAACAGGATTGGAAAAAATTACCAAAAATATCACATTTAAAGTTCCAAAATTCGTTAAAAACGGTCAAAAAATCAGACTTAAAGGCGAAGGCAAAACCGATAGTTACGGACAAAAGGGCGACGTTTATTTGATTGTTAACATCAAGGATTCAAACTATACGGTTGATGGCTTTGATTTAATAACTGATGTTGAATTATTGCCGTTTGAAGCGGCTTTGGGTTGCGAAAAATCAATCAAAACGCTTGATGGAAATATTAAAATCAAAATACCTAAGAATACTTCGTCCGATAAAAAGCTTAAACTTAAAGGTTTAGGTTTAACTAAAAAAGACAATACAAAAGGCAATTTGGTTGCAAGAGTAAAGATTGTTCTTCCAAAGGAATTATCTGCTGATGCTATAAAATTATATGAAAAACTAAAGCAAATAAACTCATAATCTGATTATTTGCTTTAGTTAGCTCTAGTTATAGTATTATAGTGTGATAATTTTAAGGATTTACAATATCACAATTTCTTAGAGTGATTTTAATTGTAAATTTGTCGTTTTCATCTTTTGTGATTTCAAGAGAACCCATATGTAATCTGATTATCAAGCTTGCTAAATATAAATTAATGCTTGCTCCGATTTTATTTGTTCTTTCTTTTGAGGATGTGAATTTTTTAAACATATTTCTAACTGTTTCAAGTTTTAAATATGGGCTAAAAAAGCTTAGTTCAATTTGTATTTTAGCTGATTTATAAGGATAAATATTACAGCTTACATCTTTATTTCTTTCTGAATTATCAAGACAAAATGTTAAAATGTTGCCTATGGCTCTATGCATTAAATTCCTATCTATACTTGTGATATAGAAAATATTGCTGCAATTATTTAATATTTTTTTATTGTGGATATAGCTTAATTCTTGAATAACTTCCCTTAAAACCCCTGTCATTTCAACGTTTTTATATTTTGGAGTTTGTTTTCCTTCTTCAAGCTTATAAGCACTTATCACAGAATTTAAAACAGATTCCATTGAAGAGTTGGATTCTCTTAAAAGATACATAAGTTTTCTGTTTTCTTCAATGTCATCGGGATGACTTATGATATAATCCATTGTTCTTGTTTGTGATTGAACTGGAACGGTTAAATCATGGGTAAATATAGATATATACATCTCTTTTTGCCAGTCAAAAGTTTTTTGCATATAACAAAAAACCCCAATCATTGCAGCCATATAAAGAAAAAATAGGGCAGGTTTTAAAAACGCATATTTGTGTTTTGCTGTAATTTCGGCTATCGTAAAGCAAGTCAGTGTTAAAACTGAAACGAATATCAAACTTCTGTTAAATTTATCTTTCATTGGTCTAAACATTATAATATATTTTCCCTTATCGCCTTAACGGCAACTTGTACTCTATCTTGAACGTTAAATTTTTGCATTATGTTGCATATATGCGCTTTAACAGTGTGTGTTGTTATGAATAAATGATTGGCTATTTCATTGTTTGTTAATCCCTCCGTTAAATATTTCAAAATTTCTCGTTCTCTTTGAGTTAACATTTTTCTATAATTTTTAGCGTTTTTGTTTGGTTTTGGAAAACAATTAAGTGCAGCTTCCGATACGGCAGAATCAATCCAGCAAGCTCCTGCTGCAACACTTTTTATAATTTCAGCCAGTTTATCGGGTTCAATATCTTTTAAACAATATCCGTTTGCGCCTGCACCAAAAGAAGCAACAACTTCTTCGTCTTTTTCGTGGGTTGTTAACATGATTACTTTTGTGCTGGGTGAAAGTTCTTTGATTTTTGCTGTTGCGTCAATTCCGTTCATCCCCGGTAAACCGATATCCATCAAAACAACATCAGGCTTATATATATTTAGCATGTCAAGAGCGTCCGCTGCATTTTCAGCGTCAGCTACAACATTTAATCTGTCTTTTGTGTTTAGGATTGTTTTAAGGCTCAATCTTGTTAATCTGTAGTCTTCAACAATCATCAATTTAATTATTTTATTTTCGGGTTTAATTTCGGTTTTGACTGTCATTTGTTCTCCCTTTTTTCCTTTTAATCTTTATAAAAATTACATTTTTAGTTATAAATTTTATTCTAGTACCAATTTTTCTATTTGGATATTAACCAAGTGGCTAGTATAAAATTTTATTGTAACATTTGGTCTAATATCAATTGGGGGCTTGGATTACATTATAAAAAATAAAAAATGTTTGAAAAAAATAAAAAATTTTATTAGAATTGTCTTATGAAAAAGATATATGTGATTTTTTCGCTTTAATTTTTGTGTGTCTAACGAGTGGTTAGAAGAAGTTAAAGATTTTGAATATAACAAATTGAAATAATAAATAAAAAATGAAAAAGCATACAATCGGAACATTAAACGCAGCGCTTGCTGCAGTTAGCTACGGGACAAATCCGCTTTTTGCTATTCCTATGTTTAACCTAGGGGTTGGCGTTAATTCGGTTTTGTTTTATAGATATTTTTTAGCGACAATAATATATTTTGTTTGGCTAAAATTTGCTAAAAAAACTTGTTTGAAAGTCACAAAAGAACAAGTATTTTGCCTATTTCTTGTTTCTGTTGTATTTTCTTTATCATCTTTATTGTTGTTCGACGCTTTTAACTATATGCCTTCGGGTTTAGCTTGCACAATATTATTCATTTATCCGATTTTTGTAGCTTTGATTGCTTGTTTATTCAGACAAGAAAAAATAACATCAAAAGTTATTATAGCAATGTTTTTCACGACTTTTGGGATTTTCTCGCTGTACAATGGCGATATAAATTTATCCACAAAAGGAATAGTTTTGGTATTATTATCGGGGCTGTGTTATGCGGTTTATATGGTGGCAATTAAAAGCATAAAACCTTTAAAACGCCTTAAAAGCGAGGTTTTGAGCTTTTATGTTATGTTGTTGGGATTGAGCGTTTATATTGTAAATCTAAAATTCTGCACTCAATTGCAACCTTTAAATTCGCCCCTGTGCGTGTGTTGCGCTTTGGGTTTAGCGATTTTACCGACTATAATTTCTCTTGAAACTATTGCAATTGGAATAAAACTGATTGGCGCAACAAAAACCGCCGTAATTGGGGCGCTTGAGCCTTTAACGGCTTTGTTTTTCGGGATTTTATTATTTAAAGAAGTCTTAACTTTAAAAATTGTTTTTGGAATTATTTTGATTTTTGTTGGTGTAAATTTGGTTATTTTTAATAAAAAAGCTTAAAATATTCCTCTAATTGGCTTTCAAAAGTTCCAATATCGATATCTGTTTTTAAAATAGAATATTTTGGTCTTATTGCGCCCTTAAAAAAGTCTGAATTAACAGGTTTTACAAGGGTTTTAGAGTTAAAATATTTTAAGATTTTTTTAGCTAATTCAAATCTTGTTGTTCCATTTTTTGAACAAACATTATAAATTCCATATTCTTTTTTGTTTTTTATAATTTCAACTATTCCTCTTGAAAGGGCTAAAGTTGAAGTGGGACAGCCTGTTTGGTCATTTACGACATTAATTTCTTTTTCGTTTTTTAAATTTATAATGCTGTCTACAAAATTTTTTCCGTTTTTGCCGAAAAGCCAGCAGGTTCTTATTATATAGAATTTTTTTAAATATTTTTGGACATATTTTTCGCCCTCTAATTTTGTTAAACCGTAGTTGTTAGCTGGGTTTGGGGTGTCTGTTGTTAAATAGGGCGAATTTTTTTTGCCATCAAAAATATAATCACTTGAAATATAAATTAAGGCTAAATCAAGGTTTGAGGCTATTTTTGCAAGATTTTTAGCGCCATTTGCGTTAACTTCTCTTGCTTTTGAAATATCTTTTTGAGCTTCATCAACGTTTGTGTATGCGGCGCAATTGACTATTATATCGGGTTTTATGGATGAAATAACTTTATTTGAAGTTGAATAATTTGTTATATCTAGCTCGTTTTTATTGTATTGCAACACTTCAAAATCGTTATTCTTAAGGGTTTGAGCTAAATCATAAGCTAACATCCCGTTTGAGCCCGTTAATAATATTTTCATTTTTTTATCCAATCAATATTATTAACATACCAATTTATAGTCTGAAAGATGCCGTCATTAAAGGATTTTTCGGGTTTCCAGCCCAAAGATTTAATCTTAGAATTATCTATAGCATATCTTTTGTCGTGCCCTTTTCTATCTTCGACAAATTCAACCATATCAAAGGTTTTAGCCATTTGCTTCAAGATAATTTTTGTTATCTCAAGATTGGTTTTTTCTTCGTTTGCCCCAATATTATATATATTACCGATTTTGCCCTTATGAAGCACGATATCAAGCGCTCTGACGTGGTCAAGTACATAAATCCAATCACGAACGTTAGAACCATCAGAGTACAATGGAATTTTTTTATTATTCATCAAATTATTGATGAAATGCGGGATTAATTTTTCAATATATTGATTTTCGCCATAATTATTTGAACATCTTGTAATTAAAATCGGAAGATTATAGGTCTTAAAGTAGCTCCTAGTCATCATATCAGCGCTTGCCTTGGAAGCCGAATAAGGCGAATTTGGCGCAAGCGGCGAATTTTCGCTAAATTTTCCAACTTCAATAGAACCATAAACTTCATCGGTTGAAATTTGAAGAAATTTTTCAATATTGTTGTTTTTAGCAGCTTCTAATAGAACATAAGTTCCATAAATATTGGTCTTAACAAAGTTTTCGGGGTTTTTTATAGAATTATCGACATGGGTTTCAGCTGCAAAATTAATAATATAATCCGATTTTTTTGCTAAATCATCAACCAAAGCACTATCCGTTATATCCCCTTGAATGAAGCTATAATTGGGATTAGCCTCAACTTCTTTTAAATTTTTCAAATTTGCGCAATAAGTTAATTTATCAAGATTGATGATTTTATAGCTTTCATATTTTTTTAAAATATATTTTATGAAATGGCTTCCAATAAATCCTGCTCCGCCAGTTACTAATAGGGTTTTCATCTTAAATCCCCCATGATTTCTTTTAAGCTTTTTTGATTTTTGTCTTTTAAAGATAAAACAGGCTCAAAATCAATTCCCCAGTCAATATTAAGTTCATTGTCATCCCATTTTATTCCGCAATCTGAATTTTTATTATATTCTTTTGTTGTTTTATACAATACAATATTCTCGTCATCCAGCGCTAAAAACCCGTGTGCAAAGCCTTTTGGGATGTATAATATGTCCTTGTTTTTGCTTGATAATTCAATTTTTATATATTTTTTAAAAGTCTTTGAATTTAATCTGATATCAACAACAATATCAATAATTCTGCCTTTAAGGCAAGTAACAAGTTTTGATTGGGAATATGGTTCTTTTTGAAAATGCAATCCTCGAAGAGTGTTTTTATTTGAAAAAGAAAAATTATCTTGAATAAAATCTTCTTTAATTCCATAGTTTAAAAATTCTGATTTTTTAAAAAACTCCATAAAAAACCCACGACAATCCTCATAAACCCTCGGCTTAATAAGAATAATATCTTCAATATCTTGCTTTATAAATTCAAAATTTCCCATAAGCTGCTTTTATTATAACTTTTTTTTAAAAATTCATCAAAAATATTAAATAATTAATTTTTCATTAACATTTGAATGAAAACTTGAAAAAAGGTGTATAACGATAGTGTGGTTGATGAGTTAAAAATTGAAAGGAGTAAATTATGAAATTTTTAATTAAAAAAACACCGGACAATTTTATTAAATCTGTTAATGACGAAATAAGTTCAATATTAAACCGCCATTTTGACAATTATTATCCGGAATATGGATTTGATGATGCTGAAAAAATGACAATGCCATTAGAAGTTAGAGATAAAAAAGAAGAATACGATATCAGAGCGGAACTTCCAGGGGTTAAAAAAGAAGACTTGGATATTGAAATTAATGAAAACTATTTAACAATTAACGCTGTTAAATCTGAAGAAAAGAAAGAGGATGAAAAATTCTATAAAAAATCTGAATTTAGCTATGGCGAATTTTCAAGAACGGTATATCTTCCTGAAGATGTTGATGTTGAAAAAATTGATGCTAAATTAGAACATGGCGTTTTGAAATTGACTGTTCCAAAAGTCGAAAAAGAAAGCAAAACCGTTAAAAAAATCACAGTTAAATAATAAAACTATAATACAGTTTTTAAGCAGGATTTTATCCTGCTTTTTTGTTTTAATTATTTAATTAAACTTCTTGTTAAATTATAAATTATCTCAAGTTTAGCAGGATTTTTTTTGATTTTTTCAATGTTTTTATAAATCATTTTTAATAGCTCGTCAACTTCTTTAAAAGAATTTGTTGAAAAAAAATCTTCTAAACTGGTGTTAAAAATTTTTAAAAGATTTTCTAATGTTTCCGCTGAAATAAAATTTTTTCCAGATTCTATACTGCTTAATGCTCTTTGTGATATGCCAATTAGTTCTGACAACTTTTCTTGCGTATAGCCGTTATCAATTCTTAATTTTTTAATTTGTTTTCCTATTTCTGTTTTAACTGACATTTTACAACTTAAATTTCAATAATTATCTGCTTTTAGTATTTTAAAGTATTATATATTAATTTTTGTAAAGCTGTAATGTATTGATAATTCACTATTATGCTAATTTTAGTATTTAAAATTGTAAAAATCTAACAATTATTTTTTACACCTTGTTTTTATACTATTGTAAATAAAATTCAAAAGGAGAATAATATGGAACTATCTGCTGTATCTAATGTAAAGCAACAAAATTTCAAAGGAAATACTAAAAGCGTATCTAGCCAAGAAAAAACGCCTCAACAAATCAAAAATGGCAAAAAGAAATTAGCTTTAGCAGCTGCTGGAGCTGCAACTGTTGCTATAGCAGCTATTGCTATTGCAGCAAAAATGAAATCCGGAAAACCTGTCGATGGAAAGGGAGTCCAAAATTTAGCTAATGGCGTTCAACAAGCAGCGGAAGAAGTTAGCCAAGGAGCTGGTAATAAACTTGCCAATGGTGTTCAACAAGTAGCTGAAGAAGTTAGCCAAACAGCAGAAGAAAAACTTGCAAATAGAGCTCAAGAATTAGTTGAACAATTTAATGATGAAGCTGGAGTAAAATTAAATCAAATTAAATTTGACAAAGGAGAAGCGTATACAAAAGATGGCAATCTATTTTCCGGAAATATTATTGATACTTTAAAAAACGGTGATAAAGTTAAATTAATTTATAAACATGGTGAAATTCAATCTAGTACAAGAATTGGAAAAGAAAATTTTATTAAAGAATTTAAAAACGACCGATATCACCCCGCTTTACATCGCGATGTTATAAAAAAAGATTTGTTCGGAAATGAAATTTCAACAACAAAATATTTGGATATACCTTATGATGGAGAAAAAGCTTATATTAAAACTTTTGCAACAGGTGAAGAATTTAAACGAAAATTCAATGGTATAAATGAGTATCATAGGTTTGCGGATGGTTCAAAAAGCTACTATCATGATAATGGTAAAATATCACGTCACGAATTATCTGATGGTGCAGAAAAATATTGGGATGAATCCGGAAATTTAATACGTGAAAAATTTGCTAATGGTACAGAAAAACGTTGGGATGAAACAGGTAAATTAATTTTCGAAACAACTGTTGGTAATTTAAAATAATATAAAACAATAATTAAAAGCCTAGATTTTTTCTAGGCTTTTTTGTGTTAATATAATAAAAAACGAGATAGGATTTTAGGAGGGAAAATGAAAAAAGTTTTACTATCATTATGCGTAGCTTTTTTTGCTTGCCAAATGTCTTTTGGAGCTTACAATGCGCAAAATCGAGTTAGCACAATCGGGGCTAATCTTTTAAACAAAAATGGCATAGTTTCGTCTAATGTTAAGTTTGAAGTAACGTCTAAAACGGTTGATAATTCAACTTTTGCAACAGATAGAACAGTTAGCGTTTCAAAAGATGCTCTTAAATATGCAGGAAACGACAATGAAACAGCAGCAATTGTTGCAAATGAATTAGGACACATTATTTCCGGTCGTGCCGCAAAAGGAAAACTCTTATCTTCTTTAACAGGTGAAAGCTCAAGCTCTGTTAAATCTGATATTGCAAGCGGTTTGATTGATGATTATCAAAATTTAAAAGCTGAAAAAGAAGCTGATGTTATTGCTGTTAATTTAATGGCAAATGCAGGCTATAACCCATTAGCGGGAATTGTTGTTTTAACAAAACAAACTTCAACATATTGGGACGCTATTATGGGTCAACCTGCTAACGCTCAAAGAGCAATGAATATCTATGATTACGCTAATTATGCTTATCCAAAATCAACAAAATCCGGCTATAATTGCACAGAATATAAAAATTTCTTAAGCTATGCAAATTCAGTTGTAGCTAAAAGAAAAGAATCTAAAAAACTTCAAAATGCTTCAGTTAAAGAATTGAAAAAATACAGAAAAAATAGCGTTTCTCAAATCACAAAGTTTAAAAGAAGAGGTGGAATGTCCGGTTGGGACGCAGCTTATGGCATTTTAAACGGTCAATAAAAATTAAAGCTCGCTTAATTTAAGCGAGCTTTTTTATAGCAATTCTTGAATATCACACCTTGCAATAATTCCCGTTAACCTATCCAAATCATCAACCACAAAAGCTTTATCATAGTCGAAATTGTGAAGCCTGAACATTAAAGTATATAAATCTAAGTCATTTTTAACTTTTAAAACATTAGTGTCAGTTATATCTTCAACTTTTAATTTTTCGCTGTTCGGATTGATTAAAACATCCTCTATTTGAGCTTTTGAAATGCTTCCAAGAAGAGCGTTATCCTTATTTATAACAGGAAAAATTGAATGAGTTGATAAATTCATTTGGTTGAGCGCTTCTTTTAGGGATGATTTATTTAAAACGCTATCTATATCTGTTTTTAAGATATCTTTTACTTTTTTATTTTTTAAAAGTTCAATTTGAGAAGAATTTTTTGTTTCATTCACGATAAGTTTTGAATAAATCGGCTTGTGTTTCAACTTTTGAGCCACAAAATCGCTTATAGCGCTAGATAGCATTATATATAAAATAAAATTATATCCGCCTGTCATCTCGAAAACCATTATAGAAGCGGTTATTGGGGTTCTAGCTGTTGCAGAAAAAAACGAAGCCATACCAATTAAAGATAAAATTATCGGGTTAACTTCAAAATTAAAATGATTAAAAATAATTGCTGTAATATAGCCTAAAAATCCGCCAAGCATTAGCATTGGAAGAAAAATACCTCCAACAGCACCCGAGGCAAAACAAATCGGAGTCAAGATAAATTTGAAAATAAAAATAGCAACAATAATCCCGAAAGTCAGCTTGTTTGCGAGCAAAATATCAACCGATGTGTTTCCGCTTCCTAATATTAAAGGCAGGAATAATCCGACACATCCAACTATAAACCCTGCTATCATTGGTTTAAAGTATGGTTTAATTTTCATCTTTGAAAATAAATCGTTAAATAAATAGATTAATTTTGCAAAAGCAACTCCTAAAAATCCGCAAATTAAGCCCAAAACGACGCAAGGAATGATATTAATTGAGATATCGCTTGGTAATTTCGGAATTATAAAAGATGTGTTGTTTCCTAAAATATAGCGTGAAAGGGTTGAAGCGCCAAAAGTTGCTATTAAAACAGGGAAAAGAACGGTTGAGTTGAATTTTTGGTTTAATTCTTCTAAAACAAAGATGCAGCCTGCAATTGGAGCGTTGAATGTTGCTGCTATTGCGCTTCCTGCCCCTGCTGAAATTAATTTATCAACCGATGTTCCTTTAATTTTGAATATTTTCCCGACGAGCGCTCCGGCTCCTGAACCCAATTGAACACTCGGACCTTCTCGACCCAATGACATGCCTGTTGCAATTGAAGCTATTCCGCCAAAAAATTTAACAAAAATGCTTCTAACTCTTGTTAAATTTCCAAAGTGCATTAGGGCTGCTTTAACATAAGGTATTCCGCTGCCTTTAGCTTCGGGAGCGAATTTATAAACCAAATATCCTGATATAAGTCCGCCAAGAGCAGTTATAAGCGGAAGAAAGAATTTAAAATTTTGAACTTGGGTAAAGATTTTTGTAATTGCAATTTTAAAAAGCACCACAAAAAGTCCTGAAATTAGCCCGACAATTAGTGCTTGCAGGATAATTTTTTCTTTCAAAAAAGATTTTATATTTATTTTTTCAAAGAATTTCACAATATAATTATAAGTGAAAAATTTTTTAGTATAAATAAGTTAATCTAAACAGGATAGAACACAGTAAATTCGCCATCCCATTGCGCTTGGGCTTGAATATGGTCGCTTGATTCGTTTCCATCTCCAAGTGCAATAGAAATGTGTCCATATTGACCTACTTGTCCTGTGTTTGCTTCCCAAATGACAACAGCGCCAGCTGGTAGGGATTTTAAGTCCTCCCTTGATACGCCGCTTACTTCCTTGAAGTGTGCGCCATATTCTTCATAGCCATCTACTTCGCCTCTTAAGATGTCAACCGCTTGATATGCTGCGCCATAGCCCTCAGGAAGACTCTTATTCAAGCCAAGAGCGCTATTTAATGAACGCCAAGTTCCGGCTAGGCAATATCCTGTTGTGCCTTGAACGTTATGAGCAGCGTCTGCTATTGTGCTTCCTATATCTTCGTTGTATTCATCTTTGGAATTTAAGCTATATTGCTTTGTTTGTTCTTCAAGTTCTTTTGTATTGATTGCGTTATTTAGCTCGCTGATATAGTTTTGAGTTTGGTTTAGTGCTTCTGTTGCGTTTTTAATTTCTGTTTCTTGAGCGGTTTGATAATCGGCTTTTGCTTGTTCCCAATTTTCTTTTAGTGTTCTTAATTCGTCGTTAGAGTCAATATTTTCTTGTTCAAAAGTATCTTTTTCTTGTTGAATAGTTCCAAGTTCTCCCTCTAAAATCGGGGATTTATCTTCAAGAGTTTTAAGATTGCCTTGTTCGGTATCTAAGGTTGTTTTCGCTTGGGCTTCATTTTCTCTTGCGGTTTCAATAGCACTACTTAGGCTATCTATCATTGATTGAATAGCCTCTTTTTGGCTTTCTTCAGCGCTTGAAAGTTGACCCTCAAGACTTGATTTTTGACTTTCAAGTCCTTGAGTTGTGTTTTGTGCTGTCGTATAAGTGCTTTGAGCGTTATTAACCACGGCGGTTTGATTTGTTATAGCTACATTATTTTCTTGAATTTCTTGTTCTTTATCATCTAATCTTGTAGCAATATCATCCAATTGGTTTGCTAATTCAACATCAACAAGGTTCAATTGTTCTTTATACGCATCATATTGAGTTGCTATATTTTCTTTTTGGCTGGTTAAATTCGGGTTATCACTTGAAGCTGCTTGAGTTAGAGCAGCTTGATTTTGGCTTAATGTGCCGTTTGCGGTATCTAATTCTGTATTTAGCTGTTCAAGGTTCATAGAATCGACATTTTTTTCTGCTGTATCGGTTGAAGTTGTCTTGTTGGTTGAGCCACTTGAAGAACTTCCGCCCGAACTGCCGCCTGAACTTCCACCAGATGAGCCACCAGATGGAGCGCCTGAGGAAGCTTTTGAGGCTTCTTTTTTAGTATTTGAAATTGCATTTAGAACATTTTTATCGTTCATAGCGTCAAAAATATCATCCATTGATAAATCTTCGTCGTTGCCATCAAGAGAGGACATTTTTTCTAAAAGTGTATTTTTTTCTTCATCTGATATAACCCCATCCCCATCTAAATCTGCTACTTTAACCACAGATTCATCCTCTAAAATATTGTTTAAAACATCAAGAATTAAGGCGTTGTCTTCATTTTCAAGTTCATCTTGTGTAGTAGTTTCACTATTATCTTCCTTTTCAGCAAAAGGATTATTGATTTTTCCATTTGAAAAATCAAGCGCCATAATGTCTGAAAGGCTCATTTTGCTTATATTTAAGTCGGTATCAAATTCTTTAGATATAAATTTTTTAAATTCTTTTTTGTGTGAAAAAATGCTGATATTGGTGTTGTCGTCAGAAGATTTGTCTTTTGACGAAGAATTTGAATATTTAATTTTAGTGTTGGTGCTTTTTAAATATTCCTTAAAAGCATCCATTAAGATACCAAATTTCACAACTACCTTATTTTATGTTATAATCTTTCCTATATTGTGTATATTCCCGAAAAGCGCATTACAGTAACGTTTTTCTTTCAAATGTTACGTTTTGTAAAAATTTTTTTGATATAATATCTAATAAAACCAACTATTTAGCAAAAAATATTTTTTATGAGTTTTATCTTTAGTGTAAAATTCGCATATAACAAAAAAGGAAAAATTTATGAGATTGTCTAATATTCAACCTAACTTGTATTTAACAGGTTCTTATCGTGGAAAATTTGAAAAAGGCGCAGCTAAACCATCTGCTCCGATTCATCATAGACCTGATGGTACAAACGGCTTTAATAGAGCTGATTTTCAGCAAGTAATGGGTGTAAATGAATCCCAAAGAAAAGTTATGGAAAGACAAAAAGCTCAAAGACAATCTGCTGTTCCACCAAGAAAAAACGCAAATAAAAACGTTTCAAGACAACAAAGCGCAACTCATCCGCAAAACGCTAAAGCGGTTTCTCAAAGACCAACAAAAAATGCTACAAGACCAAATCATAAAACAAGAGCAAGACAACAACAAGCACATCCACGTGATATCTTTAAAAACAACAGAATGACACAAATTGGCGCAGGTGTCTTAGCTGCAACTGTTTTAACGGGTGCAACGTATGGAACGGGTTATGTTGTGGGCAGCAATAAAGGATACGATAAAGGCATAGCAGAAGGCGAAAAAACAGGCTATAGCCAAGCATACGACGAAAGTGAAAAACAATATGCTTCTGAAATGGACGCTGCAATCAATGCTGCAATAGACGAATATAAAGAAGAAATGGCTCAAACATTTAAGCAAGATGCTATGGAAGGTTTATCCGAAGCGGCTGACATTCCTTTGAGTTTATTAAAATTAGCTAATAATTTCAAAGCGAATGGCGACCCTAAAGAAAACTTAAATCTTGCAAGCACAGTAGTTCCTCACGAAAAAACAACTTTCCCATATCGAGTTGCAAGTGAAGAACTATTCATAGGACATCAAGAAGAAAGACAACTGTTAGCTCAAGCTCAAAAAAATCTTGCAAGAGTATTTTCTGATGGCGACGAGTTTTCAGACAATGGTTTTATTTATTTAACTGCAAAACGTGATACAACAATGGGCGAATTGAAAAATGTGTTCGGTATTGTTGATGGCGCACTAGCTAGAGCAAAAGTAAACGGCTTAGAAGATGGCGCAAGAGGCTATGTTGGCAATTCTTATGAAAAAGATGGCGCAATTGTTCCAGAAGGCGACACCATAAGAATTAAAATTAATGATAATGCTAACGTCGCTTGCCCAGGGCTTCAATTTGGGGTTTATAAAAACCATAAAGAAGCTTCAGCAGACGAAGCGCAATTAAAAGCAATTCGTGAATGCGCTAATAAATAAGCCATAAAACCAAAAATCAAATGCCAAAACCAAAGAGAAAAGCGACACAAATATTAGTGTCGCTTTAATTTTAAACTTTTAATCGTTTTTATCGTCAGGCGGCTCAAGCGTTTGACTTGGCGGAGGTGCAAGAGTTACATCCGACGGATTATCTTGTTGAATTTTTGGCATCATCTTTGGAGTTGTTTGCTCTTGCTCGAAATCCTTATCGTTTGTGGTGATTGGAGTTTCGTTTTTCTCGTTTATAATAGCGTCTGAATTTAAGTTATTGCTTGGCGCTTGACCTTTTGTGTGAATAATAAACTTATATGTCGGCGCAGCTTCAGAGGTTTCTTCCTTGTTTATTTCGCTGCTATGGAAAGTTATTTCAATATCTTCCATTGAACTTACCTTAAACATATTATCCAACAACATCGGTTGAATTTGACCGTTTGTAGCAGTTAAAACATAAGAATCCCAGCCTTGAGAATATTTAGATAAAACAATGTAATAGGCTTCTTTATTGGCTTTTTCGATATAAGCATTGTAATTTGGGAATGAATCAATATTAATAATTTCAACCCCAGGGAAAATTGAGCTTATGTCGTTATGATTAATTGTATAGGTATTAAATGTTCTACCGTTAAAGTTGAAACCATAGATATTTAGCTTGTTTTTATTAAAGATATACAATTTTGAATTAACTAAAAATAGTTTTGAACCTTTTGGAACATTAATTTCCTGAAATGGGCTAAGAGAGTTTGTATAAACCGCTATATTGTTGTTTTCATCTATTTGAGAAAGAATAAACTCGTTTTCCTCTAGCACATTTTCGGAATTATATTCTTTAAAATTATTTAAAGTTGAATTATAAACATATTTGAATGAAAGGCTGTCGTTAACTTGTTTTAGACCTATTCTTAAAGAAGAAAAAATGTCTGAAAAAGTTGAATTGCTGATGTTTTCTTCAAGAGAATATTTAAAAGATTTATAAGGATAATCGTTTTTGAAGTTTTCTTCGCTATAGCTTTTTTGTTTTTCATAATAGCTCATAATTAACGGACGAAGAGAAGAAAATCTTTTTTTGTCGATATAGTATTTATAAGCATTTTTGAAATCTTTTCTCATCTCTTGAGTAGTTGTAGCGTATATTTCAGGCGAGAAGATGAATTTTCTTGTGTCGTTGTATAAGATTTTTTCAACATCTTCTTTGATGTCTGAATTTGTTGTGTTGCTTAAAAATATTTCAAAATCTGCCAATTTTTGCGCAATTTTTTTAGGCGGAATTAAAATTGTAAGATTATTTGAAACGGGAGTGTTATATTTTGATTTTAATTTTAAATATTCTTTCGTGTCTTTTGACAAGAATTTTGAATATTTTTTGTTCATAAAGCTGTTGTTTGGATATAAATAAACAATATTTCTGTCGGATAATGATGAAATGCCAACTTTTTTAAGTTTTTTGTTTAATTTTTTAGAACATTTTTGAGCGTCAGTGCTGCTTACAATGTTGTTGCATTCTCTTATGTCCGTTGAGGTTATGTTTTCGCTTGTTAAATGCGGAAGTTTGTCTAATTCGTTTAAAAATCCGATAAAGATTTGTTCTTTTTGCGAATTATCGTCGTTTGAATATTTCAAATATAAATACAAAAAGTCCTCAACGTCGCTGAAATTTTTGTTTAGTTCGCTATAAGTTTTAGATTCTTTTAAAGTTGGAATTAAAGCGACATTGGTCAGATAATTTTTAAATTTCAATTTTTCTCTAATTGTTGTTTGTTTTGCGATAAATAAGCTTATTGTAATTCCAAAAAGAAGAAAAATCGTGATGATAAACATACAATAAGTTAAAGCTTCGTTTGTGAAAAATTTTGGGCGATAGCTTGTTAAAATATTGTTTTTAGAAGATGATTCGTTGTCATCATTCAAGAAAAATGCCATAGACTTGTTCAATAACTCGTCTTGAGGAGCTTCATCTTCTTTTTTGTCTTCATTTTCACGAATTAAAATATCTTCGTCAATTTGCTCAATCTTTGTCCCACATCTTGAACAAAAGATGTCAAATTCGTTTAAGATATTTCCGCATTTAGGACATTTATTAGCCATTTTTTACCTCATTAATAATTTTTTTAGCGGCACTTATGCCATTAATCATAGCTTCATCCATATTATTATACTTGTGTTGCCCGTTTCTTCCAATCAAATTTAGGTTTTTGATTTTTGAAATGTGGCTCTTGATTTGGTCAATATGTTTGTATGTTCCAAAATATGATGGATATGCTTTTTTCTCTCTGATTATCATAGATTTTATCACATCATTTTCGTTAAATAAATTATATTTTAAACATTCTTTTTTGGCTAAATTTATTAATTCATTGTCTTTTAAATTCCAAAGCTCATCGGCTTCGTTTGTGAAATATTCAAGCGAGATTAAATAATTTTTCTTAAAATCCCCAACCAAATACGGCGACCAATTGTTCATAATTTGTATACGAGCGGCAATTGCGTCTTTTTCTTGTAGATAAATCCAGCATTCGGGAGTTATATTATTTGGAGTTTTGAAATTTGTTTTGTTTTTTAAATTGAAATTATTAGTATAAAAACTAACTAAAATATAGTCTCGATAGGGCAAATTAAGGGCATTTTGCTTAATATCATAAGGTGCGTCTATTCCTTTAATCAGGTCTTTAATTGGAATAGAAGAAATAAAATAATTTCCTTGTAGAGTTTCTTCCCTGTTGTTTTTAAAATATTTCACAGAATAAATTTTATCGTTTTCAATTTCAAAATCTTTAAATTCCGCCTCAAAAATAATTTTTCCGCCATTGTTTATAATATATTTTGCAATTGCTTCCCAAAGCTGTGAGCAGCCGAATTTCGGGTAATAGAAGCTATCAATCAGGGAGGTTTCTTTTTTTAAGCTGAGTTTAAAAATGTTGAGCTTTGAAAAAATTGCATTTAAAACAGTTTTTAATAAATTGAGCTGTCTAATTCTTTCCTTTCCCCATTCGCTTGATAAAACCGATGGTTCAACGCCCCAAACTTTTTTTGTATAGCTTTTGAAAAATATTTCATACAACACTTTTCCAAATCGATTTATCATAAAATCTTCAAGAGATTTTTCTTCTCTTTTGACTAACAACGATTTAAGATAGCTAAAACCTGCTAATAGTGTTGTTTTCAAGCCTAATTTTTTAAATAATGACAATTCAAATTTTAGAGGATATTCAAACATTTTTGAATTATATATTATGCTTGAAAACCTTTGTCGGATAAGCATAACGTCATCCTCAACATTTGGGTCTTTACCCTCTTTTGGATAGGTTAAATCTCTTTTTGCATAAATATCATCAATGCTTGGCGCATTTTGAAGAGGCAAAAAATCTCTCCAAATCTGCTCTATATAAGGGTCTTTTGTATATAATCTGTGACCGCCTATATCGACCCCTAAATTATCCCAATAAACCGTTCTTGACAAACCCCCAACGCAAGGAAGCTTTTCAATTATGATTGGTTGAATGTTTGAATTTGATTTAATTAATTCTAAAGCACAAGCAAGCCCTGATGGACCTGCTCCCAGTATAATTGCTTTTTTTTGTGACTTATTCATCTATTCTATTGTGATTTTTGTATTTTCTCTCATTTTTTGATATTTCACCCATTTTGAACAAGCGTAAGCTGTTGAATAATAGGTAGTGGGTTCAAGATTTTCAGTCATATTATTTGTTATGTTTTCGTAATCTCCTTGAAGAGAATTATATTCAGCAACCGTATAAGCTTTAATTCTTGCTGCAAAAGCGGAATTTTTAGCTGATTGTAGAGTTATAACAACATTTTCGTTTGTCGATGTGTTTTTAACTTGAATATTAAAGAAATAATAATTATTATGTTCCTTTATGCTGTCTACATCAATAAAAGCTACGGTTTTAGAAAGAGTTTGAACTTCTTGCCAAGTTATAGCGTGGACATTTAAACCGAAAACAAAAGCAAAAAGCGCAAATAAAATTTTTTTCTTCAAATCTTTCCTCCAGATTCATTTTAAATTAAAACGAGTTTTACTTCAAACTTGTTACTTTTCTTAAAGCTAGAGGCTGTTATAATATCTTGGCGAATATCTTTGTCTTGCGGACAATCCGTATTGTTGACCTCTTGTAATATTTGGATATTTATTATAAGAAGTTGGATATTTGATATTCCTTGTTGGTAATTGATTATATTGCCTTTGCCTTCTTAATGCACTAGCTCTTTGATTTTGTAACTGTTGGTTTATTCCAACATATTTATTGAAGCTATACTCTCCAAATTCCACAGCAGAGGAAAAATTAACAAATAATAATAAAATTATTAAAAAATATCTCATATAATAATTATAAAGTTTTTGAAAAAAATTTCAATTTTCGCTAAAATCAAAGTAAAAAAGTGAGGTTAATTTGTTAAATTATATTTTTATAGCGGTGGTTGCTTTTTGTTTTGGCTTTATGATAGCTAAATTATCTAAAAAGGATGAAGTGAAAACTTGTCTTGATGATTTAAAAAAGAATTTAGATGAATATATTAAAAATGATGAGAAAAACCGCCTTGAAACGCAATATATTGTTAAATCGGCGGTCGAATTAAATAAACTTTTAACAACAAATCAAAATCTAAAAGGAAAATTTGGGGAAGATTGTCTTGAAAATGTTATAAAATATTGTTTTCCGCAAAATAAATTAAACTATATTAAACAATATTCAACTTTAAATTCTGATGATAAATCAATTAAGCCTGATTATCTTATTAATCTTCCAAATGATAAAAATATGATTATAGATTGCAAACTTAATCTTGAAAAGTATATTGAATACAAACAAGCGTCGGATGAAATCAAATTAAATAAGAAAAAAGAACTGATAGCGGATATTAATTCAACTGTTAATTCTTTGGCTAATAAAAAATATGAAACAGCAAAAAACCTTATCCAGCCTGATTTTATATTGATGTATATTCCGCTTGAGAGCGTTTTAACTTTGATTTATACGGATAGTGATTTTTTGTCCGTTGTTAAAAATGCAAATGAAAAGAATATTATAATTGTTGGAAATTCTTCGATTTTAACGACTTTAAGGCTTGTTAATCTTCTTTGGGCGCAAAATAAGCAACAAGAAAATATTGAAAACATTATCAATATTGCCCAAAATATTTATGATTTAATTGCAAATCATTCTCAAAATTTATATAATTTAAAACAAATCATTAACCAAAATACGGAAACTTTTAATAAAGAGTTTGAAAAATTTTCAGAAAATAGCAAGATTTTTAAAGAAACTCAAAAGCTAAAGGATTTTGGACTTGAAGCAAAAAATAAAAAAATAGGTTCAAAAATTTCAACAAATGAAATTCAAGAAGAATTTTTAAAATAAAAAAGCCCTAAAATTAGGGCTTTTTAAATATATATTTTTTAGCTATTTAACAACAATGTTAACCAATTTGTTTGGAACAACAATTGTTTTAACAATGGTTTTATCTTTAATTGCTTCAGAAACTTTTTCAGATTTTTCTGCAAGCTTTTCTAATTCATCATTTGATAAACCGTCTTGAGCTTCGATTTTGTCTTTAATTTTTCCGTTAACTTGAACAATTAAAGTAATTGCTGATTTTTTAGCTAAATCATCATCATATTTTGGCCAAGCTTCTTTGTGAATTGAAGTCGTTGCGCCAAGTGATGAATAAATTTCTTCTGCCATAAATACGCAAACAGGTGAAACAAGTTTTAATAAAGTTAATAAAGCAAAGCTTAAAACATCATTATTAATAGCGTTTTCATCTTTTGTATATTCATAAATTGCATTTGTAAATTCTCTATAACGAGAAATTACAGTATTAAATTGAAATTCATTTTCAATGTCGTTTGTAATTCTTTTAATTGAAATATGAACTTCTCGAACCATATCTTCATCTTTTTTGGATAGAGATTTGATATCGAAATTATAGTTTAGATTGATTTTGTCTTGGAATTTTGAAAATAGTCTATAAATTCTGCAAATGAATTTATAACATCCTTCAACTCCAGCATCTGTCCAATCGAAATCACGAGCAGGTGGTGAATCAGACAAGATGAATAATCTTGCAGTATCTGCCCCATAATTTTTATAAATATCATCAGGATCAACCGTGTTGCCTTTAGATTTAGACATTTTTGAACCATCTTTAAGAACCATACCTTGAGTTAAAAGGTTGCTGAACGGTTCGTCAAAGTCCAACAAATTGCAATCTCTAAGAGCTTTTGTAAAGAATCTTGAGTATAATAAGTGCAAAATGGCATGTTCAATACCGCCAATATATTGATCAACAGGCAACCATTTGTTTACTAAATCTCTATCAAAACATTTTTCAGAGTTTCTAGCGTCGGAATATCTTAAATAATACCAGCTTGAGCAAACAAACGTGTCCATTGTGTCGGTATCTCGAGTAGCTTCAGCGCCGCATTTTGGACAAATACATTTTTTAAATGTCGGGCTTGTTTCAATCGGAGATTTTCCTTGAACAGAAAAATCAACGTCAGTTGGAAGCATTACAGGTAAATCTTTTTCATCTACCGCAACTTCGCCGCAATGCGGGCAATATATGATTGGAATTGGCGCTCCCCAATATCTTTGACGAGAAATCAACCAATCACGCAAACGATATTGTGTTTTAAATTCGCCAAAACCGTTTTTAACAGCATATTCGCTGATTTTTTGTTTAGCTTCAGCATAACCCAAACCGTTAAATTCGCCGCTATTTATTAATCTTGTATTTTCTTTGTTTTCATATACTTTATCAGCTTCAAAATCATCCCCATCAATAACTTGAATCATTGGAAGATTATATTTTTTAGCAAAAGCAAAGTCACGGCTATCATGATAAGGTACAGCCATAACAGCGCCTGTTCCATAATCAACAAGAGCATAATCCGCAACCCAAACAGGGCATTTTCTTCCTGTGAACGGATTAATTATATGAGTTCCAAGTGGAACGCCTGTTTTAACTCTTTCTGTTGATAATCTTTCAATTTCGGATAATTTTTTAGCATTTTGTCTATATTCTTCAACTGCTTGTTTATTTTCAGGTGTTGTTAATTTTTCAATATCTTTATATTCAGGCGCAACAACAAGATAAGTTATACCATAAGCAGTGTCGGCACGAGTAGTATAAACAGGAATTTCAACGTCATCAAGCTCTGCAACTTTGAATTTCAAAATTGTACCTTTAGATTTTCCTATCCAATTAGCTTGCATAGTTTTAACGTTATCGCCCCAACCTTTTAATTTATCAAGGTCTTGAAGAAGCTCTTCTGCGTAATCTGTGATTTTGAAGAACCATTGAGAAAGATTTTTCTTCGTAACTTCACTATCACATCTCCAGCATTTTCCGTCTATAACTTGTTCGTTGGCTAAAACTGTCGAACATTTTTCGCACCAATTAACCGGAGCGGTTTTTTTATAAGCCAAACCTTTTTTGTATAGTTGTAAAAATAGCCATTGAGTCCATTTATAATATTCAGGCAGACAAGTTGTAACTTCTCTATCCCAATCAACGCTTAAACCAAGCTTTTTAAGTTGAGTTTTCATATAAGCAATGTTATCCAGTGTCCAAGTTTGAGGGTTTGCACCATGTTGAATAGCAGCATTTTCAGCAGGCAGACCAAAGCTATCCCAACCCATTGGGTGAAGAACATTGTAGCCTTGCGCTGTTTTAAAACGAGCAACAACGTCTGTGATTGTATAATTTCTGACATGTCCCATGTGAAGTTTTCCTGATGGATATGGAAACATTGATAGAGCAAAATATTTTGGTTTCGGACTGTTGTTGTCAACTTTGTATGGGTTTTCTTTTTCCCAAATATCAAACCATTTTTTTTCGATTTGCTGTGGATAATACTCTTTTTCTAGCATTTTTATTTCCTATTTTCCTTATTCATTAATAATATTTATAATATCTTCGATTTTGCTTGTAGTGTGGTGTACAACAGCGTTTGAGTGGTCTATTGCTGTTGTCGGGTCTTTTAAGCCGTTACCTGTTAAAATACAAACAACATTGCTTCCCTCTTTAACTTGGTCTTTTAATTTGATTAAGCCTGCAACAGAAGCAATTGAACCGGGTTCAGCAAAAACACCCTCTTGTCTTGCTAAAAGTCTATAAGCTTCAAGAATTTCTTCATCAGTCACCATATCAATAGTTCCTTTTGATTCATCTCGAGCAGCTTCAGCGTATTTCCAACTTGCAGGATTACCTATTCTTATTGCTGTTGCAATGGTTTCAGGATTATCTACTTTGTGTCCTAAAACAATCGGCGCAGCGCCAGCGGCTTGAATTCCCATCATTTTAGGTAATTTAGTACATTTTTTATCTTGATAATATTCTTTATAGCCTTTCCAGTATGCTGTTATATTGCCTGCGTTTCCTACAGGAATAAAGTGATAATCAGGAGCGTCAGTCAAAGCGTCAACAATTTCAAAAGCACCTGTTTTTTGACCTTCAATTCTGTATGGATTAACGGAATTAACAAGCGTAATCGGGTATTTTGCGCTGATTTCACGAACTCTATCAAGCGCTTCATCAAAATTTCCTTTAATTGCAATAACTTTTGCGCCATACATCATAGCTTGAGATAATTTTCCCATTGCAATGTGACCGTCGGGAATTAAAACATAGCATTTTATTTTTGCTCTAGCCGCATAAGCCGCAGCAGAAGCCGAGGTGTTGCCTGTTGAAGCGCAAATAATAGCGTTTGAACCCTCTTCAACAGCTTTTGTAACAGCCATTGTCATGCCCCTATCTTTAAAGCTTCCTGTTGGGTTTAAACCCTCGTATTTTAAATATATATTGGCATTCAAGCCGATTGCTTTAGCTAGATTTTTAGTTTTAATTAAAGGAGTGTTACCCTCGCAAAGCGAAATAACGGGAGTTTGCTCTGTTACAGGTAAATATTTTCTATATTTTTCAATTAATCCACTATACATAATTACATTACCCTTATTTTATTAACTATTCTGATATCTCCTGTTTTTTCAAGAGATTTTATCATATCATTCATGTTTTCTTCTTTTGAATTTTCCGTTAAAACAAGAATTGTGGCGCTTCCATCCTCATTTATTCCTTTTTGAACAACAGAAGCCAAATTAATTTTATATTTTTCACAAGCGCAACCGATTCTTCCGATTATACCAAGTTGGTTTTTGGTTTCAATTCTTAAATAATAACAGTTTGTTGTGTCTTTTATGTTCGTTTGAGCTGCATATTCTTTATGATGGCAAACCGTCATAGGAAGAATATTTTCTTTTTTCAAATCAAATTCAGATTTAATGGATAAAATATCTCCAACTACGGATGATGTTGTTGGAAATTCGCCTGCCCCTGGGCCTACAAACATAACCGTATTAACAGGAAAACCGTTTAATAATACAGCGTTCGTTGCGTTTTTAATTTCCGAAATAGCTTTTTCTTTTTTGACAAGCATAGGATGAACCCTTATATCAAGCGATTCATTATCTTCATCTTTTTTTGCTTGAGCAATAAGCTTAATTTTATAGCCCAATTCGTTTGCTATTTGAATATCAAGAGAAGAAATTTTTGTTATTCCCTCATGATAAATCTTATTAACGTCAATTCTTTTGTTAAATACGATGTTTGCTAAAATTGCTATTTTAAACATAGCGTCAAACCCCTCAACGTCGTTTGTTGGGTCAGTTTCAGCAAAACCAAGCTCTTGAGCTTTTTTAAGACAATCTTCATAAGAAAGATTTTCTTCTTCCATTTTTGTTAGGATGTAGTTTGTTGTTCCGTTTAAAATCCCTGCAACGGACGTAAAGTCGTTTGCCTTTAAACTTTGTTTGATTGGCATAATTATTGGAATTCCGCCTGCAACTGCTGCTTCGTATAATAAAGCAACATTGTTTTCTCTTGCACAATCACAAACTTCAGCACCAAATTTAGCCAACAATTCTTTGTTTGCCGTTACAATGTGTTTGCCGTTTTTCATAGCGGTAATCAATGTGTCTTTAATTTCTAATCCGCCCGCTACTTCAACAATAACATCAATATTAGGATTTGTTGCCAATTCCATTGGGTTGTTTGTTAAAGCTTGAACTTCAACATCTCTTTTTTTGTTTAAATTTTTAACACAAGCTTGAACAATTTCGATATCATCATATTTTGATAATACTTTAACAACTCCGCTACCAACTGTTCCAAGTCCGATTAATCCGATTTTTAATTTATTATTTTCCATAAAAAAATAATAGCATAAACTTTTGTTTGTTGTACTATAAATTTATAAAACTATAAAAAAGAGGAAAGAAAGATGAGTGAATTATTAAATAAAGGATTTGACGAAGTTAGAGTCAGAATTGCTCCTTCTCCATCCGGAAATTTGCACATTGGAACAGCTAGAACCGCTTTATTTAACTATCTTTTTGCAAAAAAAGTCGGCGGAAAATATGTTCTAAGAATTGAAGATACAGATTTGGATAGAAGTTCTGAAGCTTATAAACAAAACATTTTTGATAGCTTAAAAGCTCTAGGCTTAAATTGGGATGAAGGTCCGGACGTTGGCGGACCATACGGACCATATAAACAATCTGAAAGATTTGATATTTATCCTAAATTTGCTCAAAAATTAATTGATATGGGATATGCTTATGAATGTTTTTGTTCTAACGAAGATTTGGATAAAGAACACGAAATCGCTGAACAAAAGAAAATCCCTTATAAATATTCAAGAAAATGTTTAAATTTAACCAAAGAAGAAAAAGACGCTCTAAAAGCGAAAGGAATTGTTCCATCTATTCGTTTCAAAGTTCCTTATAAAGAACTTGTATTTAACGATATGGTTAAAGGTGAATTAAAATTTGATACATCTTTAATCGGCGATTTTGCTATTATGAAATCAAACGGAACTCCAACATATAATTTTGCTGTTGTGGTTGATGATATGTTGATGAAAATTTCTCACGTTATTCGTGGGGAAGACCATATTTCAAACACTCCAAAACAAATATTAATATACGAAGCTCTTGGCGCTCCAATTCCTCAATTTGGACATTTGGGAATGATTTTAGCTCCGGATAGAAGCAAATTATCAAAAAGACACGGCGCAACCGCTGTTTCAGACTTTATTAAAGAAGGTTATTTAACAGAAGCATTGTTGAATTTTGTTGCTTTATTAGGTTGGGCGCCATCCGACAGCCAAGAAATTAAAAATGTTGATGAAATTGCTGCTGATTTTAGAATTCATGAAGTTTCATCTTCTAATTCAATTTTTGAATATGAAAAATTAAACTGGATGAACGGTCAATATATTAAGCACATGGACATATCTAAATTAACAGATTTAGCTCTTCCATTCTTAAATATGTATGACACTTCAAAATATACCAGAAAACAACTTGAACACATTATTGAAGTCACAAGAGAACCAATCACATTATTGAAAGATTTGGTAAATGACACTCAATATTTCTTTGAAAAACCAAAATATGATGATGTTAAAGAAATATTAGATGGCGATGTTGCTAAAATTGTTTTACCTAAATTCCTAGAAGATGTTCAAGGATATGACTTTAATAATGAAGAAGAAATTCACGATAAATTAGGTGAATTAAGAAGCTATTTTAAAGAAAATAACGGCTTTAAACCAAAAGAAACAATGTGGGCAATACGTTCAGCTTTGACAGGAAGAACTCGTGGAGCTGATATGGTTGCTACTATTCAAATTTTAGGAAAAGATGAAGTTGTTGAAAGATTGAAAAACTGCATTAAATAACCTAAAATAAAATAATAATAAAAAAATAAACCCTCGAAATTTCGAGGGTTTAATTGTGTTTCAAGTTAAAATATGATTTTGTAGCTATTATATTATCTATTAATAGTTACAGGGATATCTTTAATTTCATCATCTGAAATTTTTCTTGCTTGTTCAACAGCCATAATTTGACCATTGATATCGTATTTAGCTTCAACTTGAGCTTTTAATTCAGGAGTTGTTGCAACTAAACCTGTTCTTGTGTCAACACAATCAAGTGTGTGTTTTCTTTCAAAGTCTTCAAGTTTGAATGTTCCGCTTGCGATATCCATTGTTGTTTTGTATAAAGCATTTAATGAACCGCAATCTGCCCAAGGTTCGTCTGTTGGAACGGCATAGATTTTTTGATTTCCTAAAATTGCTTTACATTTGCTGATTACAGTGTCATCCAAATATGATGAACCTTCGCCTAATACAGGGGCTAATATTTTTCTTATTTCATCATAATTATCTACTTGAGATAAAGTTTTAAGTATTGGAATATATTGTTTTGACCAATCTCTTGTTTCTTTTGCTTTAGAAGATTTAGAGAAGTATGGTTCAATTTGGTCTAAAACAGCAAATGCTTCTTTTGAAACAGCAAATTGGAATGTGTTTGTTAAGCATTTTTGATCAGCCACAGGAGCGTCAGGATTAACAACATATCCATCAGGAATTTCTTTTGGTTTTTCGGCAAATTCAAGAATTTCATTATCTTTGCCTAATTTCATAATGCCAAAATTACCTTTAGCGTCTTCTGCTGAAACTTCTTTTGCAATCATAACTACAGCGGCTTTGCCTGTTGCCATAATTTTGTTTGCTTCTGTAACAGCATTTGTCATTCTGCTCATAGAATCGTTAGGGAAAATCATTACTGATTTTCTGTCGGGTCTGTTCATAACTTCTTGTAAATCATTTGTATAACCGCCATTACCTTTGTTTATACCTGTTTTATTTAGATAGAATTTGATATTAGCATTGTCACCTGATAATGATAATTTACCTTTTGAACAGTCTAAAAGACCTGCGTTGTGAAGAGTTACAAAAGTTGTTTCCATTGGAGTTAAGCCTGTTGCTGTTCTAAATACTCCTTTTGTTGAAATAGCGCCATCTTTATCGCCGTGTAAAATACCACGAGATGAAGCGTTAGTATATTCTGCACGAGAACCAAAACCGCCTGCTAACATAATTAATTGAGTGTCTTTAGCGTTTGGTGCAGCAACGAATGGTTTTAAAACGATTTCGCCGTCGTTAACTTTTTGAACAAATTCAGCAATTGAAGCTTTAATTTCGTTAACAAATCTGCCATCTTCCATACCGATAACTATTTCAGTACCGTTGCCAACAGATTCTGTTGGAGTGTATAAATGAACTTTATCCATTTTAGTTACGAATGGTTTATATCCGTTTTCTTTTTTGGTTATTGGGTCGATTTGAGTAGCTTCAATTTTTAGCATGCCGTTTGAAGAATCTTTTTTAGTGATAGTGCCTGAATTTGTCATCAATACCATTTGTTTATCTTCAACGGTTGTAACGAAGTTATTACCTTTGTTGCCTTTTGTATTTACAAGGTGAACTTCTTCTGTACTTCCAATGCCTCTAACGTTTACGGGAGTTGTTGTAATTTGAATTGTTTGAACGGCAGCTTCAGATTTATCATCAGCATTTTTTGCGTCAGGTCCTTTAACGAAGTATTCAAGTTTTTGGTCTTGCGTTCCGGGGATTGTGTTGTCACCCATTGCTCTTGCTTGCGCTCTAATCCATCTGTCGCCAACTTTTAAGTCTGATTTTTTAGTATCATTTTTTGCAACTCTATCATCTTGAGATTCAAATAAATATCTGCTTACTTCTGTTGCTTCACCAACGGCTTCGCCACCTGCTGTGAACATTTTATGTGTGTAATGTTCAAGGTCTTGAGCTAATGAAGCTGTGAAGCTAACTGTTGAAGCTAAAGCCGGATGAGAAGCTTTAATTGCATTGCTAACCGCTAGTGATGGTAGACCGATGTTTTGATTTTGTGCTAATGGATTGCTTGTTGTGGCATTTGTTTTTGTAAACATGGCACGAGGAGCAAAATTAACACCTTGGATGTTTTGTAATTTCATATTTTAACCTTTCAACACTTATGATTTCTATCAAATAGTTTTATGCGTTTTTATATGATAAATCATAAAACCAAAAATACAAGTACCGTGAAAAATAATTTTTGCTACTACAAGAACAAAATTTATGATATAATTTTTTGACATAGTGAATTTTAAAGGAGGAGCTTTGATTAAAATTGGTGTAATCGGGGCAAACGGAAAAATGGGAAAAGAAGTTGTAAAGCTTGTTAGCGCTGAAAACGACTTAGAACTTTCCATTGCTGTTGATAAATTTTATAATCTGGAAGATAAATACGATTTTAAAATTGATAATGATGTTGAGCATGCTCTAAAAAATAATGAACTTGATGTTGTTGTTGATTTTACGCAACCAAGCGTTGTTTTTGAAAATATTAATTTATATCAAAAATATAAAGTTAAAGCCGTTATAGGTACAACAGGCTTAACAAACGAGCAAATTGAGCAAATCAAAAAGATGTCAAAAGAAAATAATACAGGAATAATCATCGCTCCTAATTTTTCAATTGGCGCAATTTTGATGATGAAATTTGCTGCTATGGCTTCAAAATATTTCTCAAATGCTGAAATAATTGAATATCATCACAATCAAAAGAAAGACGCTCCATCAGGAACATCAATTAAGACGGCTCAATTGATGATTAAAGAAAATAAGAACTTTAAACTTGGAAATTGTCCTGAAACGGAAACGATTAAAGGCTCTCGTGGCGGATGTTATGAAGAAAATAATGAGGGAAATATTCAAATACACTCTGTGCGCATGCCTGGGTTTGTTGCTTCTCAACAAGTAATCTTCGGCTCAGACGGACAAATCTTAAAAATCCATCATGACACAATAAATCGTGAATGCTATATGGGCGGAGTTAAGATTGCTATTGAATATTTATATAAAAATAATGAATTTGTTTATGGATTGGAGAATATACTATGACACTACCAAACATCGCAGTATTAGGCGCAACAGGAGTTGTTGGAAGAGAAATTTTAAATATATTAGAAGAAAATAAAGTTGAATATAATTCAATTAAATTTTTAGCTTCAAAAAGAAGTGCAGGCTCTAAAATCACTTTTAAAGGCGAAGACTTTACAGTTATTGAAGCAACAGATGACGTATTTGATGATATTGATATTTGTCTTGCTTCAGCAGGCGGCGAAACAAGCAAACGCTTTGCGCCCGTTGCAGCTAAAAAAGGTTGCGTTTTTATAGATAACTCTTCTGCTTTTAGAATGGATAAAGATGTTCCTCTTGTTATAGCAGGGGTTAACGACGACGATTTAAAAAATCATAAAGGAATTATTGCAAATCCAAATTGCTCTACTTCTCAATTAATGTTGCCTTTGAAGGCTTTGAATGATAAATATAAAGTTAAAAAAATGATAGTTTCAACTTATCAAGCTGTTTCAGGGGCAGGCTTAAAAGCAATTAACGAATTAACGGATAATACAAAAGTTAATCTTGTTGGAATGCCTTATAATCCTGAAGCTTTTAAATATGAAATAGCATTTAATGTTATTCCTCAAATCGATAGCTTTACTGATAATGGCTACACTAAAGAAGAAATGAAAGTTACAAACGAAACAAGAAAAATTTTACACTTGGATGAAAATGTTAAAATTTCTTGTACTGCCGTTAGAGTTCCTGTTTATATAGGACACTCTGAATCTGTAGCGGTTGAATTTGAAAACAAAGTTGAAGCAAGCGAAGCTCGTGAATTATTAAAAAACACTTGGGGTGTTGAAGTTGTGGATGATGTTGATAATTTTATTTATCCGACACCAAAAGACGCAGCAGGAAAAAACCCTGTGTATGTTGGCAGAATAAGAAATTCTATTGCTTTTGATAACGGTCTAGAATTTTTCTGTGTAGCAGATAATTTAAGAATCGGAGCAGCATTGAATACTGTAAGATTGGCTGAGAAGGTGATAGCACTTGGCTTGTACTGTGCGAAACATTAGTTAAACGATGAGTTTAACTAATGTGTAGACCTTAGATGGGCGACGTAAGAGTTTTATTTATAAAACTCCACAGGAGCAATTGATGAATTTATAATTTTAGGAGAAAAATAATATGGCATTAAGATGTGATTTAGGCGAAGTTATTACCGCAATGGTGACACCTTTTGATGAAGAAAGAAATGTTGATTATAATTCGCTTGAAAAAATTTCAAGACATTTAATTGAACAAAAAACTGACGCTGTTGTTGTAGCAGGAACTACAGGCGAAAGCCCGACTTTAACACACGAAGAAGAGCAAGAAATATTATTGTGTGTAAAATCAACTGTAGCAGGTCAAGCAAAAGTTGTGATGGGCGCAGGTTCAAATTGCACAAAAACCGCTATAGATTCTTCAATCAAAGCTCAAGAACTTGGCGCAGACGCAATTTTATCGGTTGTGCCATATTATAATAAACCCTCTCAACAAGGCTTAATCGAACATTTTTCAGCAATTGCAAAATCTGTTGATTTGCCTATAATTCTTTATAACATTCAAGGCAGAACAGGAATTGATATGAAGCCTGAAACAATTGCGTTTTTGGCTAAAGAATATAAAAATATCGTAGCAGTTAAACAATCTAACGGAAATTTGGATTTAATTTCTGAAATCAAAAGTCTATGCCCTGATGATTTTGCAATTTATTCTGGAGACGACAGCTTAACTCTTCCAATGCTTTCAATTGGCGCACATGGGGTAGTTTCTGTTGCTTCTCATGTTGTTGGTTCTGAAATTAAATCAATGATTAGAAATTATAAATCAGGTCAGGTTTTAGCTGCTTCAAATATGCACAGAATTTTATATCCGTTATTTAGAAAAATCTTTATGGCGCCAAACCCTACACCAATTAAAGCGCTGTTATCTAAAATGGGTATAATTGAAAATTATGTAAGACGTCCGCTTGTTGAATTAAACGAACAAGAAAGATTAGAGTTGTCTGAATGTTTGAATAATGTTTTAAAACAACTATAAAACGTAGAAAGCCAAATATATTAAGAAAAAAAGAAGTATGTTAAGTAATGTACTTCTTTTTTAAATTTTCGTTAATTTTATTTGTGTATTGAGCATGTTTTTGATAAAATCTTGATAAATTGTGTTATTAGAAAATATTAGGAGGTCTAGAAAATGCAAAAACGTGTATGGCTTTTTAAAGAAGGCAATGCAGATATGAGAAACCTCCTTGGTGGTAAAGGTGCGAACTTGGCCGAAATGACAAACCTAGATTTGCCTGTACCTCCAGGGTTAACGATTACCACTGAAGTTTGTATGGAATATATAAACGCAGGAAATAAAATGCCGGAAGGCTTGATGGATGAAGTTAAAACAGCTTTAGCAGATGTTGAAAAACAAACAGGTAAAAAATTTGGCGATGTTGAAAATCCTTTACTTGTTTCAGTTAGATCAGGCGCTAGAGTTTCAATGCCAGGCATGATGGAAACAATTTTAAACCTTGGTTTAAACGACGAAACAGTTGAAGCAATGGTTAAATTAACTAATAATCCTCGCTTCTGCTATGATAGCTACAGAAGATTTTTAACTATGTTTGGTTCTGTTGCTTGGGATATGGATAGACAAAAATATTTTGAATCCGAAGTTGAAAAAGTTAAAGAACGTGAAGGGGTTAAAGAAGATACTCAAGTTTCAGCTGATGGCTGGAAATCTTTAATCCCTGTTTATAAAAATGTAATTAAAGAAGTTACAGGACGTGAATTTCCACAAGATCCTTACGTTCAACTTCAAGAAGCAATTGAAGCAGTATTCCGCTCTTGGAATATTCCTCGTGCTATTGCATATAGAAATATGAACAAAATTGACCATAACTACGGTACTGCTGTTAATGTTCAAACAATGGTATTTGGAAATATGGGAAATGACTGCGCTACAGGTGTAAGTTTCACAAGAAACCCTGCAACAGGCGAAAACAAATTTTATGGCGAATATCTTGTAAATGCACAAGGTGAAGACGTTGTAGCAGGTATCAGAACTCCAAAACAAATTGAAGAACTTGAACAAGATATGCCTGAAATCTATAAACAATACGTTGCAATTGCAAAACAACTTGAAAAAGATTATCACGATATTCAAGATATGGAATTTACTGTTGAACGTGGTAAACTTTGGATTTTGCAAACAAGAAACGGTAAAAGAACTGCAAAAGCTGCTATTAAAATTGCTGTAGATTTATATAACGAAGGAATTATTACTAAAGAAGAAGCAATCAAACAAGTTGATCCTTATTCAGTTTACCAAGTTTTACTTCCTTGTTTCAATCCTGCAGCTGTTAAATATGCTCACAAAGTTTCAAAAGGTGTAAACGCTTCTCCTGGAGCTGCTGTTGGTAAAATTGTATTTGATACAAACGAAGCTGCAACTCGTGGCGAAGCAGGCGAAAAAGTTATTCTTGTAAGAATTGAAACTTGTCCTGATGATATTCACGGTATGGCTGTTTCTCAAGGTGTTCTAACACTTAGAGGCGGAGCAACATCTCACGCTGCTGTTGTTGCAAAAGGTATGGGAAAACCTTGTGTATCAGGTTGTGAAGACCTTAAAATTGACCTTGAAAACGAAACAATCACTTGTACAGATGGAACAGTATTCCATAAAGACGACATTATTTCTCTTGATGGCGGAACCGGTGAAGTTATGGAAGGTTCTATTGAACTTGTTGATGCTGGTATCGATTCAGATTTTGAAACATTCTTCTCTTGGGTTAATGAAATCAAAACTATGACAATTGAAGCTAATGCTGATACCGTTAAAGATGTTCAAAATGCTCTTAAATTCGGCGCTCAAGGTGTTGGATTATGCAGAACTGAACACATGTTTATGGATCCTGATAGACTTCCTTGGGTTCAAAAAATGATTATTGCAGGAACACCTGAAGCAAGACGTGAAGCGCTTGATAAATTATTACCAATGCAATATCAAGATTTCTATGGAATGTTCAAAGCTCTAGGAGCTGATAAACCTATGACAATCAGACTTTTAGACCCACCACTTCATGAATTTTTACCTTCTAAAGAAGATTTAATTGCTAAAGTTGCAACTAAAAAAGCACTAAAAGAAAACTGCACAGAAGAAGAAAAAATGCTTGAAATCGTTGAAGGTTTATCAGAATCTAACCCAATGATGGGACTTCGTGGTTGCCGTTTAGGCTTAACTTATCCTGAAATCAACGAAATGCAAGTTAGAGCTATCTTTGAAGCAGCATGTGACGTTAAAAAAGAGGGAATTAACGTTAAACCTTACGTTATGATACCTTTGATTGGTCATGTTAATGAACTTAAAGTAGCAAAAGATATCTTAGTTCGTGTTGCTGAATTAGTGATGGCTGAAAAAGGAATTAAAGTTGAATACAAATTTGGTACTATGATTGAAATTCCTCGTGCAGCCTTAACTGCAGACGAAATTGCTCCTTATGCTGAATTCTTCTCATTTGGTACAAATGACTTAACTCAAATGACATTTGGCTATTCAAGAGATGACGCTGAGGGTAAATTCTTAAAACGTTACGTTGAACAAAAAATTCTTCCTGCTAATCCATTTGAAACTCTTGATAAAGCAGGCGTTGGACAACTTGTTCAAATGTCAATGGAAAAAGGTAAAGCTGTAAATCCATCATTAATCGGTGGTATTTGTGGTGAACACGGTGGTGATCCTGATAGTGTTAAATTTGCTTGTCAAATCGGTTTGAATTACACTTCTTGTTCACCATTTAGAATTCCGCAAGCAGCACTTGCAGCTGCTCAAGCTGAAATCGCTAAAAAATAATTCAAAAAGAATTATATAAATAAAATCGACACTTGATAAATTCGAGTGTCGATTTTTAAATTTCAAACTTTAAAAAATATTTATTTATTTTGTAAAACTTTTTCCCATTCAAAAGCAGTTTTAATGCTATCTTCAAGAGAATTAACAGGCTTCCAATTTAACGTTGAAGCGGCTTTAGTTGAATTTGCAAACAATTTAGCAGGGTCACCCTCTCTTTTTTCAACAATTTCAACATCAATTTTTTTATTTAGAACTTTTTCTGTTGTGTTGAAAACTTCTAAAACACTATTGCCTTCGCCCGTTCCAAGGTTAAATTCGTTAGATTGATTATTTTTAATTAAATATTCAAGTGCCAATTTGTGCGCTTGCGCAAGGTCTTCAACGTTAACGTAATCCCTGATACATGTTCCATCTTTAGTGTCGTAATCATTTCCAAAGATTTTAAACTTTTTACCATTATTAAAGGTTGATTTAATTATATTTGGAATTAAATGGGTTTCGTTTTCGTGCCATTCGCCAATTCTTGCTTGTTTATCGCAGCCTGCAACGTTGAAATATCTTAATTTTATTGATTTTAAGCCATAAGCTTTATCATAATCTTGCATAATTTTTTCGACAAACAATTTTGATGTTCCATAAGGGTTAATCGGGTTTTGCGGATGTTTTTCATCTAAAGGCACATATTTTGGTTCGCCATAAGTTGCGCAAGTTGAAGAAAAAACGATTTTTTTAACATCATTTTCAATCATTGAATCTAATAAATTTAATGTTCCAAAAGTGTTGTTTCTATAATATTTTGCAGGATTAACCACAGATTCGGGCACAATTGAATAAGCTGCAAAGTGAATTACAGCGTCGATTTTAAAGTTTTCAAAAACTTTTTTGATGTCTTCAATGTTTTTAAGGTCACCTTTTATAAATTCAATTTTTCCAACTTTTTTTAAAGCCTCAATTGTTTCAATATGACCCGTTTCAAGGTTATCAAAAACAACAATTTCATAACCTGAATTTAAAAGATTGAGCGCACAATGGCTTCCAATGTAGCCTGCTGCTCCTGTAATTAAAATCATTTTTTCTCCTAAAACTAAAAATATAAAAAATGCCTCAGAAAAACTAAGGCATTTAATTTTTATATAACTCCTTGAGCAAGCATTGCTTTTGAAACTTTGTCAAATGCTGCAATGTTTGCGCCTGCTGCGTAATTGATACCTAAATTGTACTCGTCTGCTGCAGCTTTACATTTTTTAAAGATATTTATCATAATATTTTCTAATTTTTTATCAACTTCTTCAAAAGTCCAAGAATATCTCATTGAGTTTTGGCTCATTTCAAGAGCTGAAGTTGCAACACCGCCTGCGTTTGCAGCTTTTGCAGGAGCAAAATAGATTTTATTTTCAAGGAAATATTCAATACCATCGTTATCTGTTGGCATATTAGCGCCTTCCCCAACTGCAATTGCGCCGTTTGCAACGATTAGTTTCGCTGTTTGTAAATTGATATCATTTTGAGTCGCACATGGTAAAACAATATCTGCTTTAATAGTGTAAACAGGCGGTGTTGAGCCGTTGTTTTCCATATATTGTGCTGTTGGAACAGAGTTTAAATATTCTTTAATTCTTCCTCGTTTAACTTCTTTAATTTCTTTAACAACATCTAATTTAATTCCGTCTTTATCATAGATACAGCCGTTTGAATCAGACATAGCAAGAACTTTTATGCCCATTTGTTGAGCTTTTTCGCAAGCATAAATTGCAACATTTCCAGAACCGGAAATAATAGCGGTTTTACCTTGAAGCTCGATATTATTGGCTTTTAGCATTTCTCTAATATAATATAAAAGCCCATAGCCTGTTGCTTCTTTTCTTGCTAAAGAACCGCCATATTCTAAACCTTTTCCTGTCAGAACGCCTGCTTCGTAAGTGTTTCTGATTTTTCTATATTGACCGAATAAATAGCCTATTTCTCTTCCGCCAACGCCGATATCGCCAGCCGGAACGTCAATATCTTGACCGATATGCTTTTGAAGTTCATTCATAAAACTTTGACAAAAAGCCATAATTTCTCTATCGCTCTTGCCTTTAGGGTCAAAATCCGAACCGCCTTTTCCGCCGCCGATTGGAAGCCCTGTTAGAGCGTTTTTGAATATTTGTTCAAAAGCCAAAAACTTCATTATACTTTGATTTACGGATGGATGAAATCTTAAACCGCCTTTATATGGACCAATTGCGCCATTAAATTGTATTCTAAATCCTCGGTTAACCTTAATTTCGCCTTTGTCATTAATCCAAGGTACTCTAAAAGACATAATCCTTTCAGCTTCAACTAATCTTTCAAGCAAAGCCTCCCTTTTGTAAAGTTCTTCGTTCTTTTCAACAACGGGTTCTAAGGAACTTAAAACTTCTTTAAGTGCTTGTACAAACTCTTTTTCGTTTGCGTTTTTGTTTTGTGCTTCAGCTATTACATTTTCTAAATACGCTGATTTTTCTGTTAAACTTTTTTGCATATTTTCTCCATATAAAATGTTGTATTTATTATACTAAATAATTGGCTTCAGTACAAAAAATATGAAGAAATTTGAAATTCAAAACAGCTAGAATTTTTGAGTTTCGTAAAGTTTTAAAAAATTATAAATGAAATCCAGTTCTTTGGAATCAAAATTGTCAATTATATTAATAACCTGTTTTTTTAAATAATCTTTTGTGTTGCGCTTGTTAAAATCAAACAAATCTTTAATTTCTACATTCAACGCTCGAGCGATTTTGATTAAATTTTCTTCTTTTGGAAGTTGGTAACCGCTTTCAATTCTTGTTAAATTGGATGGTTCCATCATTAATTGTTCCGCTAGAGCATATTGTTTAATTTTTCTGGCTTCTCTGATTTGTTTGATTTTTTGCCCAACCTTTTTGCTCAGTTCGCCCATTAAACACCTCTTTGGTAAGTATATTATCAATGCGAGCAATTTTACACGCTACACAATAACAATTTTTCTTGACAATATTTCTATAACATGACATGAATATAGATAATTCTGTCTTAGTATAACAATTTTTATAAGGAAATATTGTTGTGATGTATAAGAAAATTAATAACGCTTTTTCGCTTGTTGAATTAATGATAAGCCTTATAACCGTTTCTTTGATAAGTGCTGCTTTTGCGCCCGTTATAACAAAAAAATTATCAAAATCGACTGTGACGGTCAAAAGTGCCGTTTCTGCAATTCGTTCTGATTGTGCTAAATTTGAAGATAATGGCGGAAAATGCAGTGCTTGTATAGATGACGCTTGTTTATTATGCGATATTAATTGCAATGAAAATCAATATAAAAATATAGGAAAATGCCTGTGTGAAAACTGTTCCTTAAGAAGTGAGGGTTGCTTATTCTGCTCCAGCAAGGGTTGCGATAAATGCCAAGATGGTTATTATATTGATGAAACTCTAAAATGCGTTAAATGTCCAAAAGGGAGCAAATGCCCAAATGGAATAAATGTTGAGCTTTGCCCGATAGGGTTTTACCAAGATGAAGAAAAGAAAGCAGCTTGCAAACCTTGTTTAACAAGCAATGGAAACTATAGCAACAAAGAGGGTTCAATCGCTTGTCTATCTTGCGTTGCAGGTCAATACACGGTTGATAAAAACTGGGATTGGCATTGGGATGGAAAAGAGCATCATGGAACAGCTTGCGCCACTTGTCCTGCTGGATATTATTGTCCTGATGGTAAAAGCGCTTTTGTTTGTGGAAACAATAATTATCAGGATGAAACAGGAAAAACAACCTGTAAAGGCTGTCCAACAGGAACTTATAGCCCAAACTCTCCAAGCTCTTCATGTTCAGCATGTGACGGAAAATGTACAGCCTGCTATCAAAGCGCAACAAATTGCTCAAGCTGCAATAGTGGATATTATTTATCAAGTTCAAGTTGCAACTCTTGTCCTGCTAATGCCAGCTGTTCAGGCGGAACGGGAGGATTTAGCTGTAATAGCGGATATAAAATATCGGGTTCAACCTGTGTGTTGGATAAGTGCCCAAATGGTCAATATAAGTGCGGAACAAGCTGCTGCGGCTGTCCATCTAACGCAAGCTGTAACGGTTATACGTTTTCTTGTAATAGCGGATATACTTGGAACGGGTATCAATGTAACCAAGATTGTCACTGGCAAAATGTAAAAATTGGAAATGCTGTTAACGGAAAATGCCGTTCAGGCTGGTATACTGCGTCTGGTTGGGCAGGACCCGGATGTTATCAATCTAACTGGGTATGTAACTAGATTTCATGTTATTTTGTGTTTGATGTCGAGGGCTTCGCCCTCGTTTTTTTTTATTCGTTGCTTTTGATATCCCTTAAAACCTCTGTTTTTATTAAAATGCATTTACATAAAATACATAATCAAAAATGAAAAATTGGCTATCAAAGAATAACTTTTTTCTGAAATTTTCTTCTAACTTTCAAAAAGTTTAAGACTCTAAAACGTGGTTCAGGGTGTCGGTTTTGGGGATGTTGGAGTGGCTATGGATGATAATAATTGTTGATAGTAAAATCCAACTTGCTTAATTGTTTAACAATAAAAGCGGCTATCGACAATTTTTCTTTTTGGTCTTTCATTGATAGCCATTTTTGCACTCTATATTAGTTTTCAACCCCCTCATAAATCAACTCTCCGTCGCTATTCCATCTTCTGGTTATCCCATTAGCCAATCTTTCCATCTCTATCCCTCCACCATTATAATATCTTCTTTCGGTTCCATCAGCCAATTTCTCATAAGCCAAATTCTTGCTTCCCTTATACCACTCTTTTTCAGAGCCATCAGGAAGTTTTTCAAAATATAAATGACCTGTATAATAATCCCATTTTCTTTCGGTGCCATCAGCTAATTTTTCAGATTCTTTTTGGTGATTACTAGCGTTGTAATATGTTATTATTGGCTTATTTTGCTTTTGTTTTCCTTTGAAATATGTGTTTGAAAAATTATTTATAGCTTTAATTGGCATTTTTTCTCGCTTTCATTTGTATTTAATGTTTAAAAGCTCATAAAAAATATTTTTTGCCAATATCATAAAACTTCCTCTATATCCTAATTTCCCCTATATATAAAAAAATAATTTTAAAAACTTTAAATTCCCTATTGAATTAATTTGTTAAAGGAATACAATTTTTTTTGCCGGACTTTAAAAAACAACAATTAACAATTAATTTTATAGTAAAAAGGAGTAAAAAACTATGTCAAATGACAACAAAGACTGTTTGGCACCAAATGAGGTGGCTCACGGATTTAGTGAAAAAGTTATGCCTGCAAAAGCAGGATATAGAAAATCAAAAATGTTTGTATTAGCAATTGCAGCAGGTGCGTTTATCGCTTACGGTGCGCAAGTTAGCTTAACTGTTTCAACAGGTGCAGCTGATACATTAGGTTGGGGACCAAGCAAATTAATCGGAGCTATGGTTTTCGCTGCAGGTTTGATGATGGTTGTTTTAACAGGAGCAGAACTATTCACAGGCAACGTTATGATGATGTTTTCTGTTATCGAAAAGAAAATCAGCTGGGCAAAATTATTCAGAAGTTGGTCAATTGTATATCTTGGAAACTTCGTTGGTTCTATTTTGCTTGCTCTTTTGGTTTTCTTTGGTGCAATTTGCCACAATGACCACGATTTACTTGGCGCAACAACATTAATCAACGCTCATATGAAAGTTAATCTTTCTTTTGTTGAAGCTCTTTGCAGAGGTATTCTTTGTAACTGGTTGGTTTGTTTAGCTGTTTGGATGGCTACAAGCTCAAAACGTGTTATCGGTAAGATTTTTGCAATCTTCTTCCCAATTATGACATTCGTTGCTTCAGGTTATGAACACTCTGTTGCAAATATGTTCTTCATTCCATCAGGAATTTTAATGAAAAGTGTTCCATCAGTTGTTGCTGCAAGCGGTTTAACAGACCCACAATTAGCAAGTTTAACTTGGAAAACTTTCTTTGTAAATAACTTAATCCCTGTAACTATTGGTAATATCATCGGTGCTTTGGTATTCGTTGTATTACTTTTCTGGATTGCTTATTTAAAAGATGATCACAAAGAAAATCAAGATTAATTTTAAAAAACTTAAAGTGGCTGATAAATTAATTTTACAGCCACTTTTTTTATGATAAGATATTTAAGCTCGAAGTATTAACAAAAAATGAAAAAGATTTTATTTACATTATTCTTATTTTTATTGACTTCATCAATGGTAGTAGCTGTTGATGACGTTTTTGCTGAAGAAAATCTTAATTTGAATAACGAAGTTCAAAAAGATAAAAAAGAAGAAATTTTTGAACAACCAATATTACTAGAACCCGAAGAAACCGCTCCAAAAGAGGAAGAACAATCCCAAGAAGAACCAAAATTCAAAACAATGCTAAAAGGGATTGTTGAACAAGAATATGCACTTAACGATATAAGCGGGCTTTTTAAGTCATATTTAACACATAATTATGAAAAAGGGCCTTTGAAAAGTACAACCTTGCAAATGAGCAACATAATGAATTGGACCGAAAAATTCGATAAGGGCGATTCTGATTTTGCTTATGACTACAATACGATTAACGTTGGAATTAAAGGTCAATTCAGAAGCGAAAAAGAATCATATAACTTATTGTTTGATTTAACACCTGATATTCACGATAATTTTTGGCATAGATTGGTTTTAGATGCGTTTATTCAAACAAAACGTATTCCACATCACACTGTTCAATTCGGTACTTTCCGTCCGACAGTTGGAATTGAGGGAACTCAAAGCCCGTTCTTATTACCATTTGCAAACAGAACCCAAATTGGCAGAAACTTTGGTAACGCAAGAAAAACAGGTTTAAAAATCAGCGGTGATTATAAATATGTTGACTATTCTCTTGAAGGATATAGCTCAGATGTACGATATAGTGAGTTTTTCCCTGGGGTTGAAGGTGTAGCTTGGATTAATTTTAAGCCATTAGCAAATATTGAAGAAAAAGCAGGAAAACTTAAAATTGGTGGCGGTATTCAGGCAGGGGACAGAAACGGCGTGCATTATAATGTTGGTCAAGCCGCAATGCAATATGATTATAAACGATTTGAATTGAAGTCTGAATTTGCTTATGCTGATGGGTCAAATGGCTCAACGGGCTTGTCTGGCAAGAAAAGATGGGGCTATAATGCAACGATTGCTTATATGATAACTAAAAAAATCCAATTTTTGTTGAGATTTGACGATTTTGATAACGATAGAGATGTTAAACATAATAATTCAAGAGAATATACCGCTGGGATAAATTATTTTATTTTGGGTCAAAAGCTGAAAGTGGCTTTGAATTATGTTTTTTGCCAAAATCAGGCTAAGGCTGATTCGCACAAGATTATTTTAATGACGCAGATATTGTTGTAAGTTGGGTTGGGTTCTATATCATCTTGACGTTGTCTTAAACTATGTTTTGGGGTTGAAATACTATTGCTTTTTTATTTTTGTTGTGGATTATGTTTGAAATAATTTATGTTGAAGCTGACCTTGACTATCAAATAAATCTTTAAAATAAAAAATTTATCGATAGTTGTTTTTTATTTTTTAAATAAGTAGGTCGGAGTTACTAATCCGACAATTATTTATCACCCATAGCTGCCCCTGATACCTTTTTTAGAACGTCCTCCTGAACCCTTGAAATCCGTTGCCCTGAATTTGTTTTAGGGTCTTTAGATTATTGAAAACCAAACGAAATTTACAAAATAAGTAAATTTTCGATAGCCAAAATTTATTTCAAAGACATAAATCTTGTAATAGAAACTGGCTATCAAAGAATTTTAAATGCGAAACAAAAATGAGAAATCTTGGCTATTAAAAAAACTTTAAAATAAGAAATTTAAAATATCCAAAAGTAAATAAAGCCGAAAGTTTGTCGCTTTCGGCTTTATTGCAATCATTTCTTATTTTATTTCTTGTCCGTTAATGTCAAAATGTTTTATTGTTCTATCAGGAAATCTTTCATATCTTAATTGCCCATTTTCATACCACCATTTTTCTGTTCCATCGGTAAACGTTTCACAACGTAATTGCCCATTTTCATGCCACCATTTTTGTGTTCCATCGGGAAATGTTTCATGAATTAATTGCCCATTTTCTTGCCACCATTTTTCTGTTTTATCGGGAAATGTTTCATATTGTAATTGCCCATTTTTATACCACCATTTTTTTGTTCCATCGGAAAATGTTTTAAAATTTAGCTTTCCATCTTCGGAAAATCCAAGTTCCGTTTCTCTTATAACTTTGCCTTCTGAATTTAAAGTTGTAATTTTTGTCCCAACGCGAGAATTATAAGGGTTGTAACTACCGTATTCAAATTTCTTAGTTATATTTTTTGACCCTTCTCTAACACTTTGCATAATTTTTCCATTTTCATAAGTTGATGTAATTTTATCGCCACCAGTCAAAGTATCGGATATTGTTCCTGTGAATTTTTCACCATTGATTGAAGCAATGCCTTTGTCAAATTTAATGTCAGCTAATTTAAAATTTTGTGCAGCTTGAGTAGCCTTTTGAGTTACTCCTTGAGTTGCTTCGCTTACAACTTCTTGAGCTTTCTCTGTTAAATTTTGAACAGTTTTATCATCAACAGCCCTTCCGCTCTTAACCTTAGCTGCTATCGTAGCGCCTGCAATAGCCACGGTTGCAGCGGCAGCTAAACCGATAGCCAATTTCTTTTTCCCGTCCTTAATTTGTTCAGGTGTCTTTTGCGCTTTTTCTTCTTTTTTAACTTTATTTCCTTTAAAAGATGTGCTAGAAATATTGTTAATTGCTTTAATCATTGCCAAATTCCTTTCAAAATTAGATTATTATATACCTACAAAAACCGTGTTTTTCTTTTTTTGATATTTCGACACACCTTTTTAACAAAAATTTACAATTAAGGAAAAATGCTTTAAAAAACAGCTAGATATTTTTAAACCTTTAATTGTCGGATTAGTAAATCCGACCTACTCTCTATTGTAAATAGAATTTATCTATTTTAAATAGAGTTAATAACCACATTTTCCAATTAACCAATCAACCATCAATCCCCACCAAAATATCACCTTGAACCCTCAATTTCGTCCTCCTAAACCCTCGAAATCCGTCGCCCTGAACTTGTTTTAGGGTCTTTAGATTATTGAAAACCAAACAAAAATCTAAAAACTATTAATTTTTCGATAGCCAAAATCTATCTCAACATTGATTATTCAACAAGCACCGATTATCAAAGAAGTTTAAAAAACCCTGTAATTAATTATTTTAAACATAATTCTTCGCAATAGAAAACTGCTATCAAAGAAATCTTTAGAACAAAAAAATCGCCGGTAGCCGCAAGTTTCTAACCTCTCTTTGGTTATAAATCTCGCTTTTAATTTGTTCATTTTCTTTTTCTTTTTGGCATTAAGAAAAAGAAAACGGAACCAAAAGTAAAAAGAAAAAGCCTGAATATCATTAACCAAAACCCTCGAAAGGAGAGTCGGGCGCACTAGAAAGCTAACAGACATTAGTTGCGCTTTTCATATTTTGACTTTCATGAGGGTAGCTTACCCTCCCACCTTTCGTTTGTGGGTTTTGGTTAGTTGGTTGTAATTTTTGCTATACTATAAACTTCTTTGATAGCCAAAGGGTTAATACGAATACTGTTCTTTTGCTTTGTTTTGCATAAGGCAAACGTCAAGTTAATTGACGAAAATAACATTAGGATAAGAACTGGCTATAGAAGAATTGCTTATTTTATAATTTTCTTCCAATCCTCAACGACTCAAAGACTCTGAAACGAGTTCAGGGTGACATTTTAGAGGGGATGTTGGAGCATACACTGGTTTAAAAGTTTAGCAATTATTAAACAAAAAATAGTATTAATAAAATTAATACTTAAACAAAATCTGGCTATCGGTAAATCTTTAACTTCCTGATTTTTTTGATAGCTAACAGTTGTTTATTATTTAAACTCTACTGCAAGTAGAAAAACTCTATTATAAGTTCCAATTTAATCTAAAATTCTATCCACAGTAGAATAATTCTACTTTGAATAGAGTTTTGAAATAATAAACAGGGTCGATGTAAATTTATAATCAACCCTGTTTATTAATTGATTTTATGCAAAAAATTTGAATGACTTTATATTATCATCTATAATATCTTTTCTTGTTTGTGTTGTTGAATTTGAGTTATTGGCTTTAGCTCTTTCTAAAGCTGCCAATATTCTTTCTTGTGACTGTGATAAACCGCCGGATGTTGATGAAGATTTTGTTTCGTCGTCGCCAAAAGATTTGAAGTTTGATTTAGAAGAGTCGTCTGTTGAAGTTGTTTCATTTTGTTGCTGATTAATTCTATCAAGAACTTGTTGTCTTCTTTCTTCTTCGCTCGGCATTTTGTTTACAACATCATCAAAGGTTTTAAAAGTTCTTTCTATTTCGTCATCTTCTTGTTTTTCGTTTGCTTTTTCTTCTTCTTTTTTAGCTTCAAGTTCTTTTAATTTTTCGTCATATTTTGCAATTTGGTTTTCAAGTTGTTCTGCTTGTTCTTGTAATTTTGGCAATTCATCTCTGCTTCTTGCTGAAGTTAGTTCGGCTTGAAGCTTTTGTTTTTGTTCGTTTAATTTTTTCAATTGTGGAGTTTCAACTTGAACTTTTACTTTTTTAGCATATAGTCTAAGAAATTTCTTACATTCTTTTTCGCTTTTAAAAGTATTAACTGTGCCATCTTGCATAGTTACACTCCAAGTTTTTTTGCCGTTTTCTTTTTTATACGAAGTTTTTGATACGCCTGGGTATTGAATTTCTGTTTTATATTTTTTTGGCGCTTTTTCAATTTGCTTATTTAATTTATCTAAATCTTTTTGAATATCTTCTTGAGAGCGCTCTGTCGGACTGTTTTCAATATTGTGTTCCTTAGCTATGATTTGATATTTAATTCTTTTTAATCTGTCTAAAGAAACATTTTTGTCTGCTTTTGTTTTGTTAATTTGAGCGTCTGTTGTGTTTGTTCTAACGAAATTTATTCCAAGATTTGATATAAACATATTTGAGGGTAAATCTTCATATTTAACATCAATTTCTTTATCAACTTCTAAGCATTTATTGAAACATTCTTTGTCATTTGCAAATCTATACTCCGTTTTTTGTATTTGTTGCTCCATTTTGTTTTGACGAGCAAATAATCCAAATATTCTCGCTTGTGAAGCTGCTAATCCCATACGTTACTCCTTATTTCATGTCATTTTAGTGTTTTAGTTACATCCCATATATCGTTTTTTTTTTTTTTGAAACTTTAGGTTTTTAATTCTACATTTTACAATTTGTTACAATAAAATGCACTTTTTAGCCTTAAAAAATCGCTAAAAGTAAATAATAACGTGAGTTTTGGGAATATTAAAAAAATCTATTTAAAGTAGAGTTTTTGGAAGTTTTAATAGGAGTATTGGAAGTTAAAATAGAAAAATTCTATTTTTAGTAGAGTCCAAACAAAATAATATGCTAGATAATTTTCTAGCATATTATTATAAATTATGTTTTTAAATTTTTATCTAAATCCCAGGAAGAGGAGCGCTGTTTTTTGTCGCTTTCTCGTCGTCATATTCAATCAACTTAGGCTTCGTCGTATCAAACTGTTTTTGCGCTTTAATTGGTTTTGCTTGTTCTTGCTGTTTAATTGGCACTGTTTCAGTTTGAGTCGGTAGTGGCGCTGTTGTTTTTGTTGATTGCTCTTTTTCGTCCATATCGTCATCAACGGATTCAGTCACATCATCCATCTTGATAGGGCTTAAAGTATTTTTTCCGTTGAGTTTTGGATAATCAAACACACTTTTTGGGAAGTTTTGAATTGCGGTTTTCATATATTCTGCAAAAATTCGAGCAGGAAGCGAACCGCCTGTTATCCCAGGGAGTTTTGTGTTGTTGTCGTTTCCAATCCAAACTCCTGTAACGATATCGGGAGTAAAGCCCACAAACCATGCGTCACGGTAATCGTTTGTTGTACCTGTTTTTCCTGCGATATTTTGAGCAATATTAGCAGCCTTACCTGTGCCGATTTCAACAACTTTTCTTAACATATAAGTCATGCCTGCTGCTGTTTCAAAGTTGATTACTTTAACAATTTTTGGACCTGAATTTTCATAGATTGTTATTCCTCTTGAGTTTTCAACTCTTTCAACTGAATAAGGGCGAACTCTGAAACCTCCGTTTGCAAAAGCGCCGTATGCAACAACCATATCATATAATTTTACGCCGTTTGAGCCTAAAGCGATTGTCATATCGTTTGCAAGAGGGGTTGAAATACCCATTTCTCTAGCAGTTTGAATAACTGCGTCTACTCCTGTTTTTTTAATTAAGCGAACAGCAGCAACGTTTGAAGATATTGCAAGTGCTTGCCAAATGGTGATTTTGCCACGATATTTTTTGCCATAGTTTTTAGGCGACCAATCTTTAAATGTTAAAGGCGTATCTTCAATTGTATCATCAACATTTACCCCTTGTTGAAGCGCTGTAGCATATACAAACGGTTTAAATGATGAACCCGATGGGCGGATAGCCTTTGTAACCCTGTCATATTGGCTTTGTTCATAGTTTTTCCCGCCTATGTAGGCATAAATTCTTCCTGTTGCAGGAGAAAACGAGAATAAAGCAACTTGATTAGCAGGATTTTTCAAGCCTGCACGCTCTAATTGTGCTACAGCAGCAGTTTGAGCGGTGTTTTGAGATTTGTAATCAAGTGTTGTATAAATTTTCAAACCGCCTTGAGAAATTTCTTGTTCTTCAAAACCTATATTTTTCAATTCATTTAAAACAAAATCTATGAAATATGGAGCTTTGTTGTATGAATATATTCTTGGCTTATTTGATAGATGGAGTCCCTCCTTTTGAGCAGCTTCCATCTGTTCAAGTGTAATAAATTTGTTGCGATACATTCTTTTTAGAACTTGATTACGTCTTTTTAAGCCTGCCTTTTTATTGTTGAAAGGCGAATATATAGATGGAGCTTGCGGCAAACCTGCGATTAGCGCTTGTTCTGCTAGTGTTAATTTTGATAAGTCTTTATCGAAAAATGTTTTAGCAGCAGACGATACACCATAAACTCCTGAGCCTAAATATACAGAATTTAAGTACATTTCAAGGATTTCGTCTTTTGAAATTGTCTTTTCAATTCTGTGAGCTATGATTAATTCTTTAATTTTTCTATCAAAAGTTCTTTCGTTTGATAAGAACAAAATTCTTGCAAGCTGCTGAGTGATTGTTGAAGCACCTTGTTTAACTTGTCCTGATGAAACGTTTGCAATAGTGGATCTTACCATGCCAAGAGTATCAAAACCTCTGTGATGATAGAAGTTTTTGTCTTCCGTTGCTATGATTGCATCTTTAAGATGTTGCGGAATTTTATCTATTGAAACTTTTTCAAACTTAAAAGCAGTGAAAGTTTTGATTACTTCGCCGTTTGAAGAATATATAGTTGTAACAGGATTTGGCTTTATATCTTCAAAATTTGATATAGGTGGCAAACTCGCTAAATATATATTAAATGCAGCTATGGCAGCAAGAACTGCTGATATTCCCATTGAAAAAAGACATAAAAAAACGTTTCTTTTTTTAGGTCCTCTTTGATTAATCCGTTTTCTTCTAACACTATTCATAGCATTATTCTATAGTAAAAATTAAAACATGCCAATAAAGTTAATAAATGTTAATTATTTTCGTAATAAATCGTGTAGCTATCTTTAGAGCTGATTTTGGCATGCCCGCCATGAATTGGAACAAAAACAAAACCTGCAACATATAAAACGGCATTTCCTGCTTGATATAATGGATATACCCAAATTGCTCTATTAGCGCCGGTTTTGGAGATATGTCCATGGAGTTTTATAGAAGGATTTTCTTTCAGATAAAAATTATCAACAACTAAAACCTCAGGAACTCCCATTTTATCTGAAGCTGAAATGGTTTCAATTCTTCCTTGTATGATTGTTCCTTTTTTGTATAAAATATTACCTATTTTAAAGTCTTTAGTGCTTTCAAAGGATAATATATCGCCTTCTAGGATTTTATTATCAACCTTAAAGTCGCTAGCAATTTTAATTTGAACGGGAATTTCTTTTTTTGTGAAGTCATAATGATTTTTTGCTTTTACAATCATGACTTTTTTATTTTGTTCTTGAATTTTATTATCTAATTCATCCGATATTTTTTCTTTTTGTTTTCTTTCAAGTTTTGTTGCTCTAAGGCTAAAGCCGTTGTTTTTTGGGGTTGCTTCAATTAATTCATCAACAATCGGAGTGGAATTTTTTTGCGCTTTTGGAATATCTCTGATAAACAAATTATCAGATGACAATAATTCGTCTTCTATTGGCGGAAGAAGCGGTTTTCTTTTTTTAATTTTTGGAGTCGCCTCTTTAATTTTTTCTTCTTGTTTTAGAGCTTGAAGCGACGGTTTAACAACTTTAGAAACTTTTTTAGTTGGTTTTTTATAGCTTTTTTTAGTTGTGCCAAAAGTCATGCCTGTTAAATTGAACAAAGCAAGTGAGGTTATTAAAAATAGCGATAAAAACTTTTTCATATTAATATTTATAATTTACATCTTTTGTTGAATTTTTTTCAATTTTTTCCAAGAATAACATTCTGTTTGTTCTTGAGGTTAATAAGAAATTTTGATAGTAGATATTGTTTGCATATTCGTTTTCAGCCAAGATTGACGGGTATTTTGTATAGATATATTCATAAATTTTCATCATTCTTCTTGAAATTAAAGTGTGATTTGAAAAGACATCATATCTATACTGTTTTGAAATTTTATTTAAAATAACTATCATTGCTAATGGGTTATAACCTGCGTTAACCATATAATCCACAGCTTGTTTATCTGCTTTTAAATCATATTTATTTGGCGCAACCCAATAATTTAATATTGAAATATAACCTCTAAATACTCCTTGATAGCTATCCACGCCGTGAGCAATTTGGTGTGATAAAATTCCTGCTAATTCATCTTCGCTTGATAAAAACGGAATTATAGACGGTTTTACCCAAATTGTTCTATTGACAGAGCTAACATCAGCCCAAGTATCTCTTGTATAGACTCTATTTATTGCAAGAAAAATAAAACGATGTTCAATTCTGCTTGAATTTAATAAATTAAAACCGACTTCGTTCATTTTTTCTTGTAAGTCGTTTGTTGTTTTAACATTCCAATCTGCAAAAGTTGGCGTCATTAACATTATATTAACTATTAAACTTATCGTAATAAAAATTTTTTTAAACATCGTTTTTCCTATTTATTTAACTATCCAAAAAAATAATATTACAAAAAAATATTTTTTTACATTGTAGTTTTAGATAATGTTAAGAATTAGCATATAATTTTTTTTATATTATACTTGAGCATGTTTTAAAAAAAACATTACGATTTAGTTTTTAGGAAAAGTATGGAAAATATTACAAAAATATATACCGATTTTGACGGCACAATCACTAAACATGACGCTGTTAACAGATTTTTTGAATTGTATGCGGATAAAAAATGGGAAGAATATGAAGCTCTTTGGGTTGATGGCAAAATTTCTTCAAGAGAAAATGCTATTAAACAAGTGGCACTTATAAGACCAATGGATAAATCTGTTCTTGAAAATTATATTAATAATATAGAAATTGATGAAACATTTCTTGATTTTTATAAAGAAATCAACGCTAGAGGGATAGAACTCGTTATACTTTCGGATGGATTTGATTTATTTATTAAAGAAACTTTAAGAAGATTGGGAATAGAAAATGTAAAATTTTTTGCAAATCATTTAATATTTAAAGACAATAAATTTTCAATCGAATTTCCATATTATACAGATAAATGTTTGAAAAAATCGGGCAACTGCAAATGCGCACAAATAAAAGAAAAGGACTTTGTTTATATTGGTGATGGAACGAGTGATTTGTGTGTTGCAAAAAAAGCAAAAATTTTATTTGCTTCAAAATATTTAGATAAATATTGTTACAATCATAATATAAATCATATTTCATTTAATTCTTTTGGTGATATACTAGAAAACATAAAAAACGAAAATTATAAAAATTTATAAAATAATAAATGGGGATAAGAAAATATGCAAACAATGGTTAATATGAACACTATTTCAGATGAAGAAATGTTGGCAATTGATAGCGAATATTGTTCACATGGTGACACTATCCACTATGACGAAGTGCCTGTTATATTTAGAGATTGCGAAGGCACGTTTATGTATAATACCGAAGGCACTCCATATTTAGACTTACAAATGTGGTTTGCTTCTTGTAATCTTGGTTATAAAAACAAAATGGTTACAGACGCTGTTATCGATCAAATCAATACCATGCCTCAAATCGGTTCAAGATGGTTATATGATTATAAAGCATTATTATCTGAAAAAATTGCAAAATCTATTATAGATAGATTTGGTGTTAAAGGTAGAGTTCATTTTAACGTTGGCGGTTCTCAAGCTGTTGAAGACGCTATAAAATTGGTTAGAAAAAACACTAAAAAAGAAAGAATGTTCTCATTCTTTGGTGCATACCACGGAAGAACAATCGGTTCTGCTACTATGACATCAGGTTATAGATACAGAGAACCATTTGGACATTTTTCAGATGTTGCGCATTTTGTTCCTTATCCATATTGTTATCGTTGTCCTTATGGTCAAAAATGCGACAGTTGCAACTATTATTGCGTTCAACAATTAAGAAGAGAATTTGAAGACGGATGTTCAGGTTTATATAATCCAAAAACAAAACAATCCGAATGCGGCGCATTCTTCGTTGAGCCTGCTCAAGGCAGCGGCGGATATATTGTTCCGCCAAAAGGATATTTCAAAGAATTAAAGAAAGTTTTGGACGATTTTGGTGTTCTATTTGTTGATGATGAAATCCAAATGGGTATGTTCAGAACGGGTAAACTTTGGGCAATTGAACACTTTGATGTTAAGCCTGATGTTATGATATTCTCTAAATCTTTAACAAATGGTATGAATCCTCTAAGCGGCATGTGGGCTAAAGAAGAATTAATCAATCCGACAGTATGGCCTGCAGGCAGCACACATTCTACATTCTGTAATAACCCAATCGGAACAAGAGCAGGATACACTGTTGTCAATTATATGGAAGAAAACAGAGAAGAATTAGAAAAATCAATCGCTGCTAAAGGAAAATATTTCTTAGAAGGCTTAAAATATTTAGAAAAGAAACATAAACGAATAGGAACAGTTGATGGGCTTGGTTTGGCTCTTAGAATTGAATGTGTAACAGAAGATGGCTACACTCCGGATCCAAAACTATTAAATGATGTTGTAAAAGGCGGTTTAAAGGGTGACCTTACATATAACGGCAAAAAATGCGGTATCATCTTGAATACAGGCGCACACTATAAAAACAGCATTACATTAGTTCCGCCGATTACAATTTCTTATGAAGAAATTGATATGGCAGTTGAATTGATTGACCAATTATTCACGAGGTTCTCAAATTGAGTAGCAATACCCGAGGGATAGATTTTGAATTAATACATTCAAAAGATGACGGAGAAAATCTCGACAAGAAAGCTGTCTTGTTGTTCCACGGATTAACAGGCAGTCCTTTTGAGATGAAAAAATATGGCATGTTTTTACACAAACTTGGTTATGATGTTTTTTGCTATTCTTTTCCGGGGCATGGGGATAGAATAGATGAAATTCGTGATACAACTTATCTTGATTGGTGTAATTTAGCTCAAGAAAAATATAATAAATTGAGAAAACAATACGATAAATTTTTCTTGTCTGGTTTGTGTTTGGGCGCTGCCGTTGCGTTGTATTTGGCTCAAAGAAATGATGATATTGATGGAATAATTTCTCTTTCAACAACATTGTTTTTAGATGGTTTTTCAATGCCAAAAATTAAATTTATGATGCCGCTTGCGCTAAATACAATATTCAGATATCTGTACACTTTTCCTGAAGATGATTGTTTGGGAATTAAAAACGAACTGACAAGGCAATCTTTAGCAAAAATCATGTCTAAAACAACAGTGGGGATGGATAATTATCCTTTGTGCTGTGTGTATGAGCTGTTAAAATTATCAAAAGCAGTAAGAAAAGATTTGGATAAAATTAATGCACCAATTCTTTTAATTCATTCTGTTTTAGATAATCTAACAAGTCCAAAAAGCGCTCATATTGTGTATGACAATGTTTCATCAAAAGTGAAAAAATATATCGAATTAAATGATAGTTATCATATGGTTTTGTATGATAACGAGAAAAAATTTGTAATGGAAAATGTTGAAAAATTTATAAGAGAAATTCTTAATTTAACGAAAGAAAAGGAATTAGTTAAGCTATGAATTCTTTAAGGTTGATAGTTTTATTTATAAATGTTTTGCTTATAGTTCTTTTTATAAGCGATTATTTTATTGTAAAAACAGAACAAATTAAGCCGAAAATCAAGGCGAATATGGGCGCAATTGTCACTTTTACGTTTTTATTATATTTGGTTACAATTTTTGCTCTATCGATTTTTGGAGCTTTGGTTTTAAAAAATGTTCAATATGTTCTTTTGTTGGCTTTTGTTGTCGTTCCTTTTATAATCGGATATTTTGCAACATATAAGAAGCTTGGAATGTATTTTCTATTGCAATTATGCGCATTTATTTTAAGTCTGTTGTTGGTTTATAGGATTTAGTCATGAAGCTAAAATACTTGGGGCATAGTGCTTTTGAAATATCAATTTTAGATTATAAAATCTTAATTGATCCGTTTTTGATTAAATGTCCTGATTATGATTATTCTAAAACAACGGATATCTTCGTAACACACGGGCATGGCGACCATTTGGGCGACAGCATTAAAATATCAAAAGAAACAAATGCAACAATAACGGGTGTTTTTGAATTAGCAAATTATTGCGCTGAATTTGGCGCAAAAACAAGAGATATCTCGCTTGGCGGATGGATTAATTATCCTTGGGGAAGAGTTATAGCAGTTTTTGCAACTCATTCCAGTTCTTTTGAACATAGGTATTTAGGCGCACCTGTCGGCTATATTTTTGATATTGATGGTATAAAAATATATCATAGCGGCGATACGGGATTGAATTATGAAATGAAATTAATCGGTGAATTGTATGCGCCTGATTATAGTTTACTTCCAATTGGTGGTAATTATACTATGGATATTGAACATTGCGCTATTGCTTCAAAATTTTTAAAAACGAAAAATGTTATACCAATGCACTATAATACGTTTGATGTTATAGAAGTTGATGTTTCTGATTTTGAAAAATCGATTAAAGGAATTGGGCTAAATCCTATTGTTTTAGATATTAATCAAGAAATTGAAATATAATTTATAATAATTAAAATTAAAAAAGCGCCCGATTTGGACGCTTTTAAACTCTTTGTTTGAATTTAGATTAATTAGTTTTCAAAAACGTAACCCATTAAACCGGATTCACGAGCTTTTTTAACTGCGTTTGATAACATTCTTTGATGTTTAGCGCAAGTTCCTGTAATTCTTCTTGGAAGAATTTTACCTGCTTCTGATAAAAATCTTTTTAATTTAGATACATCTTTGTAATCTAAAGTATCAATTTTATCATTACAAAAAGCGCAATTTTTTTTCTTTTTTACGTCTTTTAAATCTTTTGCCATTTTTTTAAGTTTTCCTTTTCTAGTTAAACGACCTTGTGGTTATTTTAAGTTTTTGTTTTACTGCACACAGTTAGAAAGTTAGAATGGTATTTCATCTTCATCAATTAAATCTTGAGCTATTTCATCTTGATTAAATTGAACAACGTTGTCACTTTGACTGCTTGCTGGAGCAATAGCAGCTGAACCATTCATTTTTTCAACATTTGAAGCGCTGATTTCATAAACCCTTTTATCTTTTCCGTTTGGAAGTTTAAAAGTGTTGATTTGAAGTCTGCCTTCAACAGCTACGTTATCACCTTGAACGATAGTGTTTGCAACAGTTTCAGCTAATTGACCAAAAGTTGTAACTCTAATAAGAGTTTCAGCGGCTTTATCGATATTAACAGTGAAACCTGCAATTGCCATATCGTTTTGAGTGAATCTTTTTTCAGGAGCTTTAGTAACAACTCCTGTTACAAATGCTTTTGCTAATGTCATATTTTTATGCACATTCCTTTGTTGTAAACATCATACGAATTACAGAATCGTTTAATTTTAATTGTCTTTTTAATTCAACGATTTTATCAGCAGGAACGCTAACAACTTGGTTAACCATAAATCCGTCAACAAAACCTGCTACTTCGTAAGCTAATTTTTTTCTGCCCATTTTGTCTGTAGATTCAACACTTCCGCCTAAGTTTTTAACAATTTCTTCAACTCTTGCTACAACTTTATCAGCTTCATCTGAATCTAAGTTAGGTTTGATTATTGTAAATAAATCGTATTTTTTCATTTCTTCTCCTTTGTAGTGATTATAATATACTCAAAAAGTACCATAAACACACATTTAAAACAAGAAAAATTATATTAATAATTGTTAAGATTGGGTTTTATTGATATTCGCCCTTGAAAACAAGCTTTGCTGAGCCTTTCATGTAAACGTGGTTGTCTTCTTTGTAATCAATAAATAATGAGCCCCCCGGAAGAACAACTTCTGCCTTTCTTTCGATTAAACCCTTTTTATATCCAGCAACAACAGTAGCGCAAGCTCCCGTTCCGCAGGCAAGAGTTATTCCGCAGCCTCTTTCCCAAACATTCATTTTAACTTTGTTTTTTGAAATTATATTGACAAATTCAACGTTTGTTTTTTCAGGAAAAATTGGGTCAAATTCTATTGATTTTCCAACTGTTTTGGCTAAGCATTCGCTATCTTCTTTTGTATATATAACGCAATGCGGATTACCCATAGAAACCGCCACAGCGTCATATCCTTGAACTTTAACATTTAAAAAATCATCCGCCTTAACAGGAATTTCAGCCGGTTCAACAATAGGTTCGCCCATATCAACAATAACATCATTATCATCTGTAATAGTTGGAGTTATTATTCCGGCTAAAGTTTCAACCGTAAATTTTTTAGATTTTACAAGTCCTTTAGAATAAACATATTTTGCAAAACATCTTATCCCATTTCCGCACATTTGAGCTATTGTGCCATCTGAATTATAAAAATTCCAACCAATATCAGCGATTTTTGAACTAACGGGCGCAAAAATTCCATCCGCACCTATTCCAAATTGCCTATTACAAAGCTCTTTGGCTAATGTTGGAGTTATAATATTTTCTTCAAGGATGATAAAATCGTTTCCAAGTCCTTGCCATTTTTCAAATTTAATCATTTTGCCCTCTTAATTTGCATTATACTCAAGGAAAATTTCTTTAACAAATTCAAAACCCTTGTATAAGCTATCTATTTCAACTTTTTCATTTGGAGAGTGCATTGATAAAATGTTTGCAACCCCAACCAAAACGGGTTTAAATTTAACATCATATTTATTTGTTTTATTAGCATATACGTGGGTTTCAGCGCCAGCATGGAAAGATTGAACCTTAACGGGCAAGTTGATTTTTTGTCCTGCTTTTTTTGCAATTTGTGCCATTTCTTGGTTGTCTGATTTTTCAAAAGGCAGCATGTGAATTTTTACATTCAATTCAGCGTGCGCCAAATCTTTATATTTTGCATTAAATTTATCGATTTGCTTTTGGAATTTTGCAATCAATTTTTCTTCATATCTTTTTACAGAGCTTCTTAAAGAGTAGTGTGCAAAAGCAGTTGTATTAATAACATTATCCGCACAAAGTTGAATAAGATTTTCTGAATATGGTTTTGTTGGATTTTCAATAAATCTTTCTAAGCCTATATCTGTTGCCCCTGCGACGATTGAGCCTAAATTACAAGAAGTTATTGTAAAACCGTTTTCAATTTTATATGCTCCGTTTGGAAGCTTATGAACAAGGTCTGCTATTAATTTTGCAGCATTTAAACGTCTTTTATCTTGAATGTCGTTTCCGCTGTGTCCGCCTAATTTTGTTGTAACTTTGACATCAAGCTTAGTATAGCCTGCGCCTGCTATTTCAAAGTTTCCAAGGCTGTCTGAATCAAGAACCAATACGTTTTCAGAATCTAAATCTTTAAAATTAACGTGGTTAATTCCTGTCATATTTGTTTCTTCATCACGAGTGAACACAATTTCAAGCCCGCCATGTTTAACATCAGGGTTTTTTGTTAAATATAGTGCAAGATTAAGCGCAGTTGCAACACCTGCTTTATCATCAGCCCCAAGAGTTCTCGTGCCATCTGTTTGAAGATATTTATTGTCTTGCGATTTTAAAATTTTAACTTCTGAATTGTTTCCAACAACATCCATGTGAGCCGATAGAAGCAGTGGTTTTTTGTTTTCGCAATTAGCCGGAATTTTTATAATTAAATTTTGATAATCATCGTAATATGCATTAATTCCGTTTTCATAAGTAATTTGTTGAATTTTATTTGAAACGTTAATTTCCCCAAGGCTTGGAGAAGGAATAGTTGCAAGTGTTTTAAATAATTCAATTATATCCATCATAAACTCCTATTATTTATACATTCTAATTACTTTTTCAGCCCCGTCTAAAACTTCTTGAGCTTTAATTCTAGCCTTTTTGGAACCTTCGAAAATAACATCTTTTAAATAATCTTTATCTTTTGCAAGTTCTTCTCTTTTTTCTCGGATTGGAGCAAAATAGTCGTTGATTTTTTTAACTAAGCGTTTTTTGCAATCCGCACAGCCCATAGTAGCGCCTGTGCAACCTGCACAAATTTCTTGTTTTTCGTCTTCTGTTCCAAAAATTTTCCAATAATCCCAAACAACTTCGCAATTATCGGGATTGCCCTTATCGTCACGTCTAATACGGTTTCTATCGGTTATTGCAGATTTGAATTTCTTTTCAGTAATTTCCGCTGTGTCTGAAATTTTAATATCATTATTAAATGATTTACCCATTTTGTTTCCGTCAAGCCCTTTTAATAACGGGATTTGAGTCAATTTTGGCTGAGGTTCAACAAAATAATCATTTTTATAAACATTATTGAATCTTCTTGCGATATCACGAGTTAATTCAACGTGTGCAACTTGGTCAATTCCAACAGGAACATAGTGTGAATTAAACAACAAAATATCGGCTGTCATCAAGACAGGATAGCCAAATAAGCCATAAGAAAGATTAGACATATTTTCTTGCTTATCTTTCATAATTTTTGCTAAATCCTTTAAAGTTGGGTCACGTTCAACCCAATTTTGAGGAGTAATCATAGAAAGATATATGTGAAGCTGCGCTGTTTGCGGCACAAAGGATTGAAGATATATTGTCGATTTATTTGGGTCAATTCCTGAAGCTAACCAATCCAATAAAACATCTTCAACATTTTGGCGCATGTCTTCTGTTTGATTATATTTGGTTGTAAGCGCATGCCAGTCGGCAATAAAGAAATAACTTTCAAATTCTTCTTGAATTTTAACCCAATTTTGCAACACTCCAAAATAGTGTCCAAGATGTAGTTTTCCGGTTGGGCGCATGCCTGAAACTATGCGTTTTTTTTCGTTATCCATTTATTTCCTCCAATAAATCAAGCGCTTCTTGATAATCGTCAAATATCATCAAAGCTTGTCTAATGTGTTCTAATGCTTCTTTTTTCTTGTTACATTTATATTCGCAATGTGCTAAATTTGTTAATAAAATATGATTTTTAGGATATTTTTGAGCTAATTTATAAAATATTCCCATAGCATTTTCAATTTCGCCTGTCTGCATATAGCAAACAGCAAGCATATTCATCGTTTCATCGTCTTTTGTTGAACTTACAATATCAAGCAAAAATTGTTTTGCAATATCATATTTTTGAATTTTAAAGTATAGCTTGGCGATATGGGTTTTAGCCAAGAAATTAGCAGCGTCTATCTTAAGCGACATCTGCAAAACTGCTAAAGCCTTTTCATATTCATTATCTAGCATTAAGATATAGCCGTAATATGCTAGTGCGTCGGGGTTTTTGTTATCTAATTTTAAAGATGTTTCAAGAGCAACTTTTGCTTCATCGATTTTGCTTAACATCATATACGCAACCCCAAGCGAATAGTGAAATTCAGCGACATCATCTTCAAGTTCAATTGCTTTTTGAATTTCATCAACCGCCCAATCATAGCAATTCATTTTTAAATATAAAACACCTAAATCCTTGTGGGCATAAGGGTTATTAGGTTCTAAAATTATACATTTTTTAAACATTTCTTTAGCATTGTCAAAATTTTCCATCTCAACATAACAAAAAGCAAGATTATAATAGACTTCAACATCTATTTTTCCTCTTTTCACTAATGCGCTAAAGATATTTATCGCTTCTTCATTTAGCCCTAATTTTCTTAAGAACGTTCCTTTTTTCTTTAATAAAACAGGATTTTTCGGGTCAAGTTCCAATATTAAATTCAAGTTTTCAAGAGCTTCAGAATACTCTCTTAAATTATCCAAAATTTCAACATAAGTTTTTCTATGCTCAATATTATTAGGATAAGCTTGAATTATGTTTTGATATAGCATTTTTGCAATCGGAAATTCTTGAGCCTGATAAGCGCAAAATGCTAATGTTAAAAGCATTGTTGTAGTCGGTTCAATTTCGTATGACTTTTGAAAATAAGTCATAGCGGTTTTAAAATCTTTAAGAGTTTGATATAAAATACCAAAATTATATAAAGTTAAAGTGTTTTTAGGGTCTTGATTATAGGCAATTTCAAGGATTTCTTTTGATTTATCAAATTCTTGAACATTCATATAACAAACCGCTAAACTGTTTAATAAAGACAGATTTTCTTGATTTAATTCAATTGCTTTAGTCAAATACGTAATAGCGTTTTTGTTATCTTTTTTAAGCATATATGATGTTGCGATAATATAATACATCGTATAATCAGCTTCGATATTCGGATTATTAATTCCGCTTAATATCGTTTCAATAGCTTTATCAATCGACCCTTCTTCGACATATAGCATTGCTAAACTTTTATAAACATCAATATAATCAGGTCTTAAGGCTAAAACTTCTTTAAATTTTTCAATAGCTTTTTCTTTTTGACCCGTTGAAGAATAGCAATTAGCAAGATAAAAAGTTGAAGTCGTATCATCTTTATTTAACTTGTAAACTTCTTCAAAAGCTTTAATTGCTTCTGTTGGATTATCAAGATTAACTTCGCACAAGCCAAGGCTTTTAAGGGCTTCGGTGTTTGTATTATCTTTTTTAATAATGTTTTTTAAAATTTCTTTTGCTTCAACAAATTGCTCTTTTGATATTAAATCAAGGGCGGTGTTTAAATTTAACTCTATATTTTCCATAAAGATATTATATCTAAAAAATTGAATAATGTGTCAATAAATCTTAAAAGTTTGTGTTATAAAAATTTTTTAATGCTATATTAATAAAAAATAATTTACTTATTAAAGGGGTGATTTTATGTATAACGTTTATGTTAAAAAACAAGGAAAATATGATCCGGATTTAATGGGGGAATTTCAATCAATCAATGAAGCTATTGATTTAGCTAAAGAATTAAAAGAAAAAGACCCTACAATTTCATACACTATTGAAGAGCAAACAGGACATTTTAACAGTTACGGCGATCCTATTTCAAATGTTGTAAGACGTGGTTAAGCATAAAAAAAAATCCCTTAAATAATTTAAGGGATTTGAAAATCGTTTTGCTTGATTCTCTCGTGTATAAAGGTTAGTGTGTGTATGAAAGTTAAATTGTTTTTTATGTCTTACATATATATAAAGTATATACAGATATAAAAATTGCTTAACTTGTTTGTTTTTGTAACATTTCTTAACATGCCTGCATTTCGTTTTTAAACAAGTAAAATAGACTTATGAATAAAAAAAGAATAATTAAAATATTAACTTTGTTGGTTGTCCTGCTTTTGGCTTGGGGGATAATTTGGTCATATTTCATTACTAAAACTGTTCGCAAGAATAATGCTGATGAAAATATGAAAAACCAACAAGCAATAATTAAAAATATTATCGTAACCGAAACCCAAGATGAGAAGAAATATTGGGAATTTTATGCTAAATCGGGCGAGTATAATTCTGAACATAACAGCATTAAATTATATGATGTTATCGGCAATTTTTATAATAAAAACCAAGAAGTTGTAGTCAGCTTTAAAGCTGATAGCGGGCAATATGACGAAAAAACAAAAGAAGTTGTAATTAACGGAAATATTTTGTTTGTAGGCAAGCAAGATGCTCAATTATATGCTGATAATATCATCTGGAAAGGGCAAGATACGGACATTTTAGCCAACGGCAACGTTCAATTTATACAAGCTGATAAAATTGTTTCAAAAGCAAAAAGGGCAATTTTTAATTCAACCTTAACAAAATTTAAAATTCTTGATAACACCGTAACAAGAATATACGGAAGCGATGAAGATAAGAAAAAATATACACAACTTTAATTTTATGTTAGATTATTAATTATGAAAAAGATAAATATAAAAGCTTTAATATTATTAGTTTCGATGTGTTTAATGGGGAGCGTTTTTGCAATAACAATCGAATCAAAAAAACAAGATATACATCTTGATGAAAATAAAGGATATTTCACAGGGGATGTTAAAGTTCAAGTTGGTGATGTTGTTGTAACTTCTCCAAGAGCGGATTTGGACCTTGAGCCGGCGACCAAAAAGCCGTCTTTGGCAACTTTTTTTGATAAACCTTATGCTCATCAATTAAAAGACAATAAAAAACACGAAGTAAAGGCTGATATAATCAAGGTTTCATTGATTAAAAAGGTTATAACAGCCCAAGGCAACGCTCAAACGAACGTTTTGCAAGATAAAAAACCAATTATAATCATCACTGCGGACACTCAAGAATATGATACAAATACAAATCTAATGACCGCTAAAGGGCATGTTGTAATTAACTATGAAGATATGGTTGCAACATCTGATAATGGTTATGCTTTGTTGAATAAAGATGGGGATGTTCAAAACCTTAAATTGGCTTCAAGGGCAATGGTTAAGCAGGATAAAAGCCTTGTAAAAGGTGATAATATCCAATATTCAAAATTAAGACAAGATATTATTGCAACGGGAAACACGTTGTCTGATGTGACTTTTGAAAATGGCGACAGGGTAATTATAACGGCACACAGCCAGCAATATGACCACAAAGGAAATTCTATGATGGCTTCAGGAAAAGTCCATGTTGACTATGGCGATTATAAAGCGGACGGACCTAAAGCAATAATGTATATTAATTCTAAAACTAATAAGCCCGAAAAAATTGTATTTATCGGAAGATCTAAAATCGTTGAAAAAGGTGTAAATTCTGTTGAAGCAGATAGAATTACAATGACTATGGAGCCGAAAAAATTTACAGCAGAGGGAAAAGTTAAAACAAATATCGAACAAAATTCAGACAGTAACAATAATAAAAACAAAATGGAGTTCAGTTTATAAAAATGACAAATCTTGTATTAGAAAATAAGCAATGCCTGATTGCAGGCGACGGCAATCTACCGGTTATGATGGCAAAAAGTGCCAAGGAAAATGGTTTTGAAATAGTTTGTATTTCATTATCTTCAGATAATTATAAAGACTTAAAAAAATATTGTTCAAAAGTTGTTTCTTATGGCCCTGGGCAAATTGATTCAATTAAGAAATTTTTAATTGATGAAAATATTAAACAATTAACTTTTTTGGGGAAAGTTTCAAAAACGATGCTTGTTAAACGCCCAAGGCTTGAAAAAACGGCAATTCAGCTTTTGAAAGAAATGAAAAAATTAAACGATGACGCTATTATGCTAAAAATCGTTGAACAGCTTGAAAATATCGGAATAGCTATATTAGATCAAACTATTTTTATTAAAAAATTGATGATTCAACGTGGCGCTTTGACTACAAGAAAGCCATCCGAAGCGCAATTGGCGGATATTGATTATGGTTTCAAAATAGCAAAACAAATCGGTGGGCTTGATATAGGTCAATCTGTTGTAATGAAAGATAGAATGATTATGGCGATTGAAGCCATTGAAGGCACGGATAAATGTATCAAACGTGGTTGCAAATTGGCAAGAAGAAAAAATGCTATTGTTGTTAAAGTTGCAAAACCTGCTCAGGACAAACGTTTTGACATCCCTGCAGTTGGTTTAAAAACAATTAAAACAATGAAAAGATATGGGGCAAATGTTTTGGCTCTTGAAAGTGGCGAAACTATTATAGTTGACCAAGATAAGATGGTTGATTATGCAAATAAACATAATATGATAATTGTGGCATTATAATCAATGAAAAAAGTTTTTATTATAACAGGTGAATATTCAGCAGATAAGCACGCTTCAGGCGTTGCTCGTGAGTTAAAAAAAATATATCCTGATGTAATTATTGAGGGGGTTGGCGAGTTTAACCTTGAAAAAGAGGGTGTAAAGCTTTTTCGCAATCACGACAAAATGGGAAAAATGGGGCTTACTCCAAAGACGATTTTTCAGCATATTTTATTGGGTTACGACATAATTAAGTATTTAAAAGAAGAATTTAAGCCCGATTTGGTTTTGCTTGTTGATTATGGAGCTTTTAATCTTCAAATTTCAAAAAGATTGAAAAAAGCAGGAATTAAAACATTTTTCTTTATTCCGCCTCAAATTTGGGCTTCAAGAAAATATCGCCTTAAAACTATCAAGAAAAATATTGATGAAGTTTTAACGATTTTTCCTTTTGAAAAAGAATTTTATGATAGTGAAAATATAAAATCAGAATTTGTCGGCCATCCGATTGTGTCTGAATTGCCTGTTTGTAATGACAAAGAGGGTTTCTTTAAAAAACATAATTTAGACCCAAATAAAAAATTAATCGGAATTTTTCCAGGGTCAAGAATTTTTGAGATTAATTTTCTGCTTAAAATTTTTGTTGGCGCAATAAAATTAATTGAAAAATCAAGAAATGATGTTCAATTTGTGTTTTCACATGCGCTTAGTTTAAAAGATGACGCTTTTAAGGTTGATTATAAGAAAATCAAAGGCGAAAATCATCAACTTTTAGCATATTCAGATGCTTTGATTTTGGCTTCAGGAACTGTTGCGCTGGAAGCTGCTATGTACAACACTCCAATGATAATAGCATATCGAGGTCCGCTGTTTTTCTATTTAGTGTATTTGCTTGTTAGAAATATTAAAAAAGCGTGCCTTGTAAATATTATTACAAAAGGGGATTATGTTGATGAATTTTTGATGTTCGACGCAACAAGTGAAAATATTAAAAATGCGATTAATGAAATTTTGGATAATGAGAAAAAACGCAACCATATTTTAGAAGGCTGTAAAAAAACAAGAGAATTATTAACAAATAAACACTGTGTTGAAGAAGTGGCAAAGATAATAAAAAGAGAGTTAGAGGGAAAATAATGAAAAAGAATTTAGCAAACATTATCACACTATCAAGAATATTTTTTGTATTTATCGTAATTACTTTATTGTACTTTAATTGCGATAAAGCTTATATTTCAGCTCTTGTATTAACTGCAATTTTAATGTGGTTCGACGGGTTAGATGGATATGTAGCTAGAAAATTCAATATTTCAACAAAACTAGGCGCGCTATTAGATATTATGGGCGATAGAATTGTTGAAAATGTGTTTTGGATTTCATTTTGCGCTCTTGGTTGGGTGAATGTTGCTGTTCCTGTTATTGTTTTAACAAGAGGAATTATCACAGATTCTTTGCGCACGTTGGCTTTTGAAAAAGGTTACACTGCTTTTGGAAAAACAACAATGATGCAAGGAAAAATCGCTAAATTTATCGTAGCTTCTAATTTTTGCCGTTTTACGTATGCTGTTTGTAAAGCAGTTGCGTTCTTCTTTATGATTTTAGGACATTTCCCATCAGACTATGCTGCAAAACCTGTAATTCTTCAAATTGCAATAGTTTGCACGGTTATTTCTGTTGCATTTTGCGTGTTAAGGGGTTTACCTGTTGTGTTTGAATCAAGAAGATTTTTTGTTGAGGAAAAATAATGGATAATATATTAAATATTGTCTTATTTGAACCTGAAATTCCGCAAAACACGGGAAATATAGCAAGACTTTGCGCTTGTGTTGGAGCTAAGTTATATTTAGTAGGTAGACTTGGTTTTAGTCTTGATGAAAAACATCTAAAGCGTGCAGGGCTTGATTATTGGGATAAATTGGATATAGAAAAAGTTCAAACTTTAGATGAATTAATTGAAAAAAATAAAGATTCAAATTTTTATTATTTTACAACCAAAACCGACAAGAAATATACAAAAGTTCAATATAAAACAGGTGATTTTTTTGTTTTTGGTCCTGAAACAAGAGGAATTCCCGAGGATATTTTAAATAAAAACAAAGATTTTTGTGTTACAATACCAATGAAAAAAGCAACAAGGAGTTTAAATCTTTCAAACTCTGTTGCGATTGCAACATACGAAGCAGTTAGACAATTTGATTTGGATTTAGGATAAAATGACTAATAACGCTGATATTCAAGTCCTTGGCAAGGATACGATTTTAAAACTTTTACCAAAAAGAGTTCAAAATTCCCACAAAGGCACTTACGGACATATTTTAAATATAGCAGGCTCAAGCCACTATAGCGGAGCTGCATATTTTAGCTCTATTGCTTCTTTAAGAGTCGGAGCAGGATACACTATGCTTGCCAGTTGCTCAGATGTTGTAAACACAATAGCTAGCTACTGTCCTGATTTAACATACTTGGATTTAGGTCAATCTCAATTTGGAACAATTCCAAAAGAAGCTCTAAAATATGTACTTGCAATGGCAAATTATGATGTTATTTCAATAGGTTGCGGTTTAAATCAAGTTGGCGGAGTTTCGGATTTTGTTGTTAATTTTTTAAAAAAACAAAAAAATGCCTACACCCCAATAATAATCGACGCTGACGCAATTAATATTATGGCAGCAACAAAAAACTATCAATTCCCACTAAATTCAATAATTACGCCACATCCAATGGAATTATCAAGATTAATGGGCGTTGAAGTTGAAGAAATTCAAAAAAATCGAGCTAAATGGGCTTGGGAAGCAAGTAGAGAGTTTGATTGTATTGTCTTATTGAAAGGACATGAAACTGTTATTGCTGTTCCAAACGGAAAAATTTTATTAAATCATACGGGAAATTCTGCTCTAGCAAAAGCAGGTACAGGTGATATTTTAACAGGTATGATAGCAGGTTTTTGTGCTCAAGGCTTATCAATTGAAGATAGCGCATGCTGTGCTGCTTTTATGCACGGCGTTGCGGCTGAAATTGCTTCAAGAAATTTAGGCGAATATTCCGTTCTTGCAAGTGATATTTTAAAATATATCCCCTTTGCCTTTAAAGCGGTTTTTGCGCCAAGCCAAAATAAATAATGATGACTATGTACAAAGTTACAGCAACTAAAAATTTTTTATAAAAATCAGTGCATTAATATATAAAGTAAACTTCCATCTAGCTAACTCTAAAAATTTGATACAAGGCTTTTTGGAAAAGCTTGCATAAGTTCAAATAAAGAATTGAAACTATTAAGTTTTTGAGTTAATCTGTAATTCATACCTATGGCGTAGGATTTTATGTGTCAAAACAGGTCACGCAGATGGTTTGATTCCTATTTTAAGACGTAAAATTTTACAATTTTCCTTCCTATACTATTATACTGGATGGCGATGGTAAGATACTATTTAAAATAAACTATATAATTGTTATCCACCTATATTTATTTTAAAAATTCGTATTCAAATAATGTTGATACTATTTCATCATTATAGTACAACTTTATCATTTGTTTTAAAGTATTAATATTACCATTTAAACTAGGATAATCATAAATTAACTTGTCTAACTCTAGATCTTTATGCGATGTATTAAGTTCTTTATCTATTTGAAATAATCCATAGGTTAGTGCTTTGTTGTAGCTTTTAGTTTGTTTAGCATCATATAAAATCTTATTCCACTGTTCTAATAAAAATCTTTCTCTATCATTTTTATTTAGATTTACAATATCAATGCTTGCTATTGTTTCACCATTGGTAGTGTCTAAGCATAATTCATTACGATAAAACCTATTATCCGAGCCAATTAAAGTTCTCATGTGGTTTTGCATTTCTAAACAAGTGAATAACAGACATTTTAATAAATATTGTGATAATTTCCCATTTTTAACGTCTCTAAAAAATCTATCTGCACCATCGGCTGATTTCATTATTCTTGCGCGTTCAGTCCATTCTCTATTATAAGTTATATACCGACTCGCACAAAACATCGGTAATTTTTCTAAATAATTATCTTTTCTTAAGAAAAATCCATTTCCATCATATCTAGCCGAAATAAGTAAACCACTATTCAAATCAGGATTATCAAAACCAGATGTATTTGCAATTAGATACGCAATTATGTTTTCATTACTTTTAGGCTTTTGTCTTTGTTTTCCTCCAACTTTTTCTGTACCATCTAGTCCTATTAAAATACCGCTATTTAGATCAGAATCAAAAATTCTTTTGTCATAATAAAATCCACTATATATATTTTTAATAGACTTTACCTTTAATAAACCTAAATCTTTAAGAGTATTTTCTTTAGTAATATCAAACGCTTCTATTTCAAATTCTTCTAATTTAGGATTTGATTTATGACTCCACAATGCAACCATTATACACGCATCTATATTCGTGTGGAAATGTTTTCTATTAAAAGCAAAACCTCTGATGAATTCTTTATTAATCAAATGCTGTGCTTTCCAATACTTGACAGGAGAGTATACAATATAGCTATCAGTATCTTGTCTTAAATAGTATTTAAAACCACTCCATATAAAAGCATTACCTAAATCATTTAATGCAGTTCCCTTTATTTCTTTTTTCATTTCTTGAACTACAAATGTATTTTTCCAATCAGATGATTTTTTACTTTGTTGCTTTCTTTGGTGCTCTGCGCTCGTTGTCTCTGCATAAGGAGGGTTTTCAAACAAAATGATTGTACATTTTGGATTATCAATATATTGTTTTATTACAGGATTTTTAATATATTCCTCGCTTAAAGCATCTGCACCACGAACAAGTCCCATATTGAAAGTATCTTCATTTTCCGTAGGAGGAATAATATGCTTTACCTTGTCACTAAATAACTCAAATAAGACTTTATATTCATAATATTCAATGGTTGATACAATAGTATGTGATAATTCTTCATTTGTCATAAATTTTTCAAGATTACCTGTTCCTGCACACCTGTCAATAATTACATAATCGTTGCCTTCTGGCACTCTCTTAATAGCTTCTCTAACTAATTCTAAAGACTTTTGTGCATATAAGGGGTGCGTATAAAAAGCTCCTAGGTTTTTCTTTTGTAAATCATCATTTAATTTATCCATAAGATACTGAAATTTTGCATTAGTTTCACCATCATAAGCATATATATAATCTTTAAATTTATTAGGCTCTCGAATTTCTCCAATAATTTTAACTTTACCTTTTAAATCTCCAATAAAATCAGCTTTCCTTGCATTTGGAAACTCCGTATAGTATTTCGTTGCCCAACCAACAATGCAATTTTCATCAATATGAATTTTAGTAAAATTGTTTTCTTTTAAAGTTGCAATCAAGTTTGTTTGTTCCAACATATTTTCAACATAATTAAACTTATGTTCATATGACTTTGCAATAAACCCCTCATTATCTTTTGAAGCAGAGCCAATATAAACTTTTTCAATGTTGGATAAATAATCAATTGTTTTATATAAATATGCAACCCCCTCATTCAGAGATATCAAAATTATATTAGCAGGAATAGGTTTTCCTTTAATTCTCATGCTAGATAGATACTTAATCGTTTGGAATAAAACTGCATTTAAGTCATTAATGTTTAATTTAAACTCTAGCAAATTTCCGTTTAATACACCATCAGTATTATATAAAAATACATTGTCTACTGTAATATTTCTATCGATTAGTGGTAAATAGTCGTTATAAAAATCTTTTTGTCCCTCTAATTCGTTATTATATTTCTTAATCACACCTAACTCCTTGATGCCACAAAATGTGATATTTTATGGCAA
>CAKULF010000009.1 GCA_934667125.1 uncultured Candidatus Melainabacteria bacterium
AGCATTTATTGTTGCTACGATTATCCCATCGTATTTAACCTATCTTTTCTTCAACTTCCTAACCAAAAAATTCCCAAAACCATTCACCAAAATCGGTTATTTCTTTAGCAATCAATTCTATATTGATATGTTTAGAAAAATTCAAAAGAGATACAAAAAAGACTGAGCGTTGGCTCAGTCTTTTTTATTAATTATTCAAACTATGCAATGGTGCTGGAACACGGCCGCCACGATTTACGAAGATTTCAGAAGAATAAGGATTTACTTTCATAATTGGGGCGCTTCCTAAAAGTCCGCCAAATTCAGCACTCTCGCCAACTTTTTTACCAATAACAGGAATAATTCTAACTGCTGTTGTTTTTTTATTAATCATTCCGATTGCCATTTCATCAGCTATAATCCCTGCTATTGTGCTATTTGGGGTGTCGCCTGCTATAGCTATCATATCAAGCCCAACCGAGCAAACGCTTGTCATAGCTTCTAATTTATCAATTGTAAGTGAACCAATTGTTGCCGCTTCAATCATGCCTGCATCTTCCGAAACAGGAATAAATGCGCCAGATAGACCGCCAACATAACTGCTTGCCATAATTCCACCTTTTTTAACAGCGTCATTCAACATAGCAAGCGCCATAGTTGTGCCGTGTGCGCCAGCTTGTTCAAGCCCCATAGCCTTAAAAATTTCAGCAACGCTATCCCCTCGAGCAGGAGTAGGAGCAAGAGATAAGTCGATTATGCCAAATGGCACGTTCAATTTTTTTGCCATTCTTCTTCCGATAAGTTCGCCTGCGGTTGTGATTTTAAAAGCCATTTTTCTGATAAGTTCGCTAACTTGTCCAAAATCTGCGGTTTTATCAAGCTCTTCTATAGCGCTAGACACTACCCCAGGGCCTGAAACTCCAACAGATAAAGCTGCTTCAGCTTCATTAATTCCGCAAAAAGCCCCTGCCATAAAAGGATTATCCGTTACGGCATTACAAAAACAAACAAACTTAGCAGCGCCAATACTGTCGTTTTCTTTTGTCAATTCGGCTGTTTTTTTGATTACATCTGCTGTTTTTAAAACAGCGTCCATATTAACACCAGCCTTTGATGTTCCAAGATTAACCGATGAACACAATTTTTGTGTTGTCGCTAAAGCTTCAGGAATTGAATCAAAAAATTTTAAATCTCCTTTGGTGAACCCTTTATCAACCAAAGCAGAATATCCCCCAACAAAATCAACCCCAACTTCTTGAGCTGCCTTATCAATTGTTTGAGCCAAATAAACATAATCAATATCTTCAGCACTTTCGCCTATTAAAGAAATAGGAGTTAGCGCAATTCTTTTATTCACAATCGGAATAGAATATTCTTGTTCTATTTCGTCTGCAAATTTCACAAGATTTTGAGCATGTTTTAAAATTTTGTCATAAATTTTTGTTGCGGTTTTCTTGGTTGAAGAAGTGCAACAATCCCTTAAACTCAATGAAAGAGTTGTCGTTCTGATGTCAAGATGATGTATTTTAATCATCTTGATTGTTTCTAAAATTTGTTGTTGATTAAAATTAGACATTTTTCCCTAAATTGTGTGCATTTTGTCAAAAAGTTCTTTTTTCTGAACCCAAATTTCCATACCGAGTTCGTTTGATAATGAAGCCAAATCATCTTTAAAGGCCTTAAATGTGCTATCCATTTTTTCAATATTGCACAACATAATCATAACAAAATTATCTTGCATAATTGTTTGTTTAATGTCTTCAATATTGACTTTATGATTTGCAAGACGGTTAGAAACAGCAGAAACTATTCCAACTTTGTCTTTTCCTGTAACAGTTAAAATGATTTGATTTTCGCTTGCTTTTTCCATAAAAGTTACCTATTTTACATCGTTTTTTACAACAATTAAATTGTTCATGATTTTCATTGCAACGGTTGGAAACACAACGTTTTTAAGCCCGTCTGCAACCGAAACTACGCTTCTGGCTTTCAAAACAACTTCTTCGCCTTTATACATAAAAGTATAATCTGTATCCCTGTCTGAGCGAATAGTGATTTTGTTTTCTTCTTTGGTCATTATTTTTCCTCTCCTGAAATTATATCTGTTCCGCTTGAAGTTCCAAGCCTTGCTGCTCCTGCTTCAATTAAAGCTTTTGCCTTGGCATAATCTTTAATTCCGCCGCTTGCTTTAACTTGAAGCCCAAAAGGACTAACTGTTTTATACATAAGCGCAACATCTTCAACTTTAGCGCCAACACCACCTTTAACAAAGCCTGTTGAAGTTTTAACAAAATCAGCTCCGCCTTCAACTGCGCATTTTGAAGCGATTTCAATTTCTTCTTTTGTTAAAAGGTCTGTTTCCAAAATGACTTTTAAATTATTATTTTTGCAAACTTCTTTTGTTAATTTAATATCAGAAGTGACTTTTTTATAGTCTTTATTTTTTAGAGCGGAAATGTTTAAAACTGTGTCAACCTCATCTGCTCCAAGCTCAAGAGCCTTTTGAGTTTGATATTGAATAACATCAATTGTATTATTTGCAAGAGGAAAATTAACAACAGTAACAATTTTTGTGTCGCTATCTTTTAATAATTTCTTTGCTAAATCGATGTAGTTTAGGTTGATACAAACTCCAAAAAAGTTGTATTTTATGGCGTCATTTGCCATTTTTTCGATATCTGCTATTGTAGCGTCCGGTTTTAGAACCGTATGTTCAATATAATTGTTTATATTTTTCATAGTAAAACTATTATAGCAAAACAAGATTATCATAGCTAGGTTTTTCTTGTTTATTTATAACTTGAATTATATTTTTCATTGTTACATCAATTATTCTTTTATTTGCTTCAACCGTATTATAGGCGTTATGCGGCGTTATTATTACGTTTTCAAGCTCTATCAATTTTTTAATAAAGAAATATTTTTTATAACAAAATTCTTTAATATTATTTTGTTTTTGACATTTATCAAAATTTTGGCACAACAATTCTTCACATTCCGTAACATCAAGCGCCGCTCCTTGAAGTTTTTTGTTCAAAAGCGCTTTATATAAAGCAAAAGTATCAACAATTTCCCCTCTTGCAACATTAATTAGAAAACTTGTTTTTTTAACCAAATTTAAAGTAAATTTATTAATCATTTTTCTTGTTTGATTAGTCAAAGGACAAGTTATGACTATATAATCAGATTTTTTAAGCAATTCATCAAATTCAACATAATTATATGCTCCAACATTATTAATATCATACACTAAAGCTTCCATATTAAAGCCATAAGCAATATTTAAGACTTTTCGCCCGATTTTTCCTAAACCCACTATACCAATCGTCTTTTTATTTAAGTCAAAACCTGTTAGATTTTCATAGTTTATATCCCCTTTTAGAATGTCGTTTTGAGCTTTTGAGATTTTCCTGTTCAAACTTAAAATAAGAGCAAAAACATATTCAGCAACCGTAAAAGAACCATATTCAGGAACGTTAAAAACCTTGATATTGTTGTCTTTGCAGTATTTTAAATCAACATTAGAAAAACCCGTTGAGCGAAGAAAAATATATTTTAAATTTTTGAATTGTTCTAAAACTTTTTTATTTAATTCCGATTGCACAAAAACACTTATAGCAACAGCGTCTATAAATTTTTCATCTATAAAAGTGTTTGAATTTAGAGGAATTTTAAAGAAATACGGCTCAAGATTAGAGGGAATATTTTCGCTTAAATAGTTAAATTCGTTTTCTTTGATATCGTAAAAAATAGTTTTCATAAAATAAAATATATTCTTTTAGTCCATTTTTTTGTATAGGATAGTTGTCTAAACATTTAATCTTATTGTAAAATTAGTTAGGAGATTATATGAAAAAAATATTAATTGTAATTTTAGCTATTGCGTTGGTTTTAGGCGGTTTTTTTGTTTATAAAAAGAAAAATAAAATAATTGATACAAGAAAAACCATAACTTTCTGGTCTATTCAATTAAAACCGATTTATGAAGTTCAAATGAACAACATAATTAAGCAATTTGAAAATAAACATCCTGATTATAAAATTCAATGGATTGATATTCCAATTAATGAAGCTCAAAAAAGAACTCTAGCTTCAATATTATCTTCAACTCCGCCCGATTTAATTAACTTAAATCCTGATTTTTCAGTTTTATTAGCCCAAAAAAACACTTTAGAATTTTTAGATGATAAAGATTTATCTCAATTTAGCCCATCTTTAATTGAAAATTTGAAATACGATAATAAAGTTTATGCGCTTCCGTTTTATGCAACAAGCGCTGTGACGATTTATAACAAGAAAAATTATGATGAGTGTTTTAATAAAAAATTCATAAAAACTTATGATGAGATGTTTGATATATCATCAAAATTTGCGCAATGCTCAAAAATTGCAACTTTTGCCGCTTCTTTAAATGAAAACGCTACAACAGCAAAGATTTTAAATAAATATGATATATCTGATTATTCAACAGAAGAAGAAAAAAACCTAACAAGCGAAATTTTTTTCAATTTGAATAAAATGTATAAAAACGACGAACTTCCAAAAGACACGATGGCGCTATCTCATAGAGAAGTCATTGAAAAATATATGGCGCAAAAAGTTAATATAATTGTTGCCGGAGCGAATTTTATTTATATGATTAAAAAATCAGCTCCTGAAGTTTATGAAAATTCTGAAATAACCAATCAATTGACGGGCAAAAACGGTAAATATGATATTTCTTTAATGAATTTAATTATCCCAAAACGAGCAAAATACAAGGATTTAGCTTTTGAATTTGCGCAAACATTAACAAACAAAGAAAATCAACTTGAATTTGCAAAATTAACAAATGTTTTGCCTGCAAATAAATATGCCCTATCTGACCCGTATTTTACAACTTGCGAAAACGATTTGTATGATAAATCAAGATGTATTAGCGCAAATCAATTGAAAAAGCTGAATAATACTACGTTTAATGAGAAATATAAAAAAGAAATAAATGAAGTTATTAATAAAACTCTTGAAGAAATTCTTTTAAATCCTGATACAAAAGAAAACGATATAGTTCAAAAAGTGGATAGTTTGAGCGAAAAAATAAGACTTTATAATTAGCTATACAGCTTGCTTATAAACGATAAAATCACTATAATAAAATTATGAAAAAATTAAATATAGCTTTTATTTGGCATTTTCATCAGCCAAATTATCAACAAAACTATGAAAGCGAGTTTTTGCTCCCTTGGACAAGGCTTCATGCCAGCAAAGATTATCTTGATATGTTGAAAAAAGTTGATAATTTTAAGAATTTAAAGCTTAATTTCGATTTTTCGCCCGTTTTGTTGTCTTCTCTTCAAAAATATACTCAAGGGCTTCAAGACACCCATCTTAGGCTACTTTTAAAAGATGTTGAAGATTTAACAAACGAAGATAAAATATTCATTTTAAACAATTATTTTGATTTGAACTATAAAAATATGGTTCTATCAAGGCAATATTTTGCTCAATTATATAACAAACGTGCAAACGCTAAAGAATTAAATCTTGATATGTTCACTCTTCAAGAATATTCGGACATTATGGCGAATTTTACCTTGCTTTGGATAGATAAAACTTTTTTAAACGACTATCCAAAATTAAAGGAATTATATTCAAAAGAAGAAAATTATACCCTTGAAGATAGAAAAAATATTTATGAAATTCAACTTGATATAATTAAAAGAATTTTGACTGAATATAAAAAATATCAAGATGAAAACAAAATCGAAGTTTCAATAAGCCCGTATTATCATCCTGTTTTGCCTTTGTTGATTGATTTCAAGGGAAAAGAGATTAAAAATTTTGAAAATCTTCCAAATAATGCTTCTTTTTTAAAAGACGCTCAATGGCAAGTTGAACAAGCGATAAAAAAATATCAGGAAATTTTTGAAAAAAATCCAAAAGGAATGTGGCTTTCAGAGCAATGCGTTTGCCCAAAATCCGCAGAATTATTATCCCAAAACGGAATAAAATGGACTGTTTTAGACGAAGGAATATTATCCAAAACCATCAAAAAGAACTTTATAAGAGATTTTGAGGGAAATCTTGAAAATCCTTTTGACTTAAATCGTTTGTACAAAACAAAAGCAAAATATCCGATTAATATTTTGTTTTCGGATTCGTTTTTTGCCAATTTGTTAAATTTCGGCTATGGCAACTATGACGCTAAAATCGCCGCAAACGATATGTATGATAAAATCAAAATCATCCAATCTAAATTATCCTCTTCTCCTGTAGAGGACCATATTTTAACCATTGCGCTTGATGGGGAAAATTGCTGGGAAACTTATGCAAACGATGGCGATGATTTTCTAAATTGTTTATATTCTTTAATTACAGAGGATGAGAGCCTTGAAACCGTTTTGGTTGGCGATTTTATAGAAAAAAGCCAAGTTCAAGGATTGGACAATCTTAAATCAGGTTCTTGGATTAAAAGAAATTTTGACCTTTGGATAGGTGAACCAACTAAAAACGTTGCGTGGCTTTATCTTTCAACTGTTAAAAAAGATATTGAAAAATATAAACAAGACGAAGACAAAAAAAGAAAAACCCAAGAAGAAATAAATCTTCTTGAAGAAAAATTTAAACTTGCAAAAAGAGAAATCTTAATTGCCCAAAGCAGCGACTGGTATTGGTGGTATGGTGAACCGAACGAGTCTAAAAGCGATGGCGTTTTCGACTTTTTATTCAGACAACATTTAATAAATGCTTATAAAATTTTAGATATCGAAGTTCCGCAATATCTAACAATTCCTCTTGCAAACGCTACAAAAAGACCCCTAAGAAACCCAGTAGGCATTATTAAACCTGATTTATCCGCAATTAATTGCGACTTAATACAATGGCAAGAAGCAGGCTATATCTTTGTTCCGGATAGTCCGACTTCTAATGTTTCAAGATTAATTAAAAATATTCATTTTGGATATGACGAAAATAATTTATATTTTAGATTTGAATTAAACAAAAATTCAATCAAAATGCAGCTTCAAGGAATTAGAAATCAAATTGCAATTTATATAATTAATGAAAATAACAAACATTTTTCGCCGATTCGTTTCGTAAACAAAAACGAAAACATTTATCCGATTATCAAAAACCAATTCAGCGACGAAATTCGCTTTGTGTTTGATAATAATTCAATTTCAAAAATCTATTTCAACAAAGCAATAAACTATGGGCTTTGGAGTCAAACAATCGCTAAAAATTCAAAAATAACCTATAACGACACAATCGAGTTAAAAATTGCTTTTGAAGATATTTCAATCGTTTCAAAGGATATATCTTTCTGCATAATCGATTCAACAAACGAATTAATAAACGAAGTTTATCCGCAAGATGTCTTAATTTCCTTGTAAATCATTAAATAAATCAGGCCCGTGGAATTTTAAATATTCTCTATTAACATAATCAGGATATTTTTTACCCTCTAGCCTTGCTGAAATATATTCTGCTACAAATTCAGCAGGCGAAGTTCCTGCGTATTCACATACAACATCTGCAACATATTTTGGAATTGTTGAAAGTTCAACAAACAAAGTATCTTTTCCGCTCAAGTTGCTAAAATGAATATAGTGCGCTAATTCATGGGCATAAATTGTTTTTGCCAAATGATAAGGATGTTGATTGTGCATATAATTTTCCACCGTTGAATCTTCAAGCCTATCTATATCATAATTTGTGTTAATTCTAATAGTTACATCGTTTCTTGAAACGTCGTTTTCGGTGTATTTATCTAAATCTTCAAGGGTCAAAAGCCCCTCGCTATGTTTTTTCTTAAGCTCATCAGTCATATAAAACCTTGTAGCGCTGGCATTTGCAATAGTTGTTATATCGGCTGAGCCATCATCATTTCTCATATCTTCATGGGCAATTTGAAGCCCGTCAAATAATTTTTCTTGATTTTTATAGTGTATATCTTTATACATCATAACAGCGTCATACCAAATAACAGCTTCTGCTACTGAAGCAAAATAATCTATATCAATTCCAAATTCATTTTTGAAAAATTCTTTTGCTTCTTTTGCCGTTTTAAAAGGAATGGTTCTATCAACTCCTGTTGAAGTTATTGTTTCATAATGTTTATCGGATGAATGAAAAACATAGGTAGCTTCATTATTATATCTTGGGTTAGGATTTCGATATATTAGGCTTTCTTTTCCGTTTTTTCTTCTGATTATTGTAGTATTTAAAGGATAAGAAAAATATGTTTGCTTATATAAGGCGGATTTATCTTGAAATTCAACCTTTCCATCGGCTTTAGACATCATTGGTTGATTATAAAAATATTTCTTTTCTTCATCATTTCTATAGCTTGATGATTCTTTAATTTTTCCATTTTCAAAAGTAAATAGCGCAACTTCTTCGTCTTTTGCGTTAAAACCGATTGCGCTGCCTGTGAAGTTTTTGCCGTCTTGGTCCAAAATTAAACCGTCATATAGATATAAATTTTGACCTTTAATATCTTTTAAACCCGTAGTTCTTATTATATCCAAAGGTTTTTTGAATTTTTTTGCGCAAAAATATGGGGATGTTGTTCTGATGTTGTTAAAATTTATGTGCATTTTGAAATTATATTTAAAGAATTATCCTTTACAATTATTTAAAGGATAAACAAAAAAATTTTTGCCTTAAAATTATTTATCTCGAACTTCAAAGCTGATTTCCCAGCCGTCTGTTGCGTTTTCTTTAGCTTCCGTGTTGCTTTTTATAACGTTTTCAACCTGATTTTCTTCTTTTTGAGCTTGTTTAACTTTTTCTAAATCAACCCCGATATAATTAGCATCTGCTTCCGCTTTTTTAGCGTAATCATTGATATTTTTAACTTCGTATTCTTGATAATTTTCTTTTTTATCATCAACAGAAGCAATTAATTTATCAGAAACTTTTTCTTTAGGTTCTTTAACATCATCCTCATCAATAGGAAGCCAAAAACCAAACGTAGAGCCTTCATTCACCTTAGATTTAACAAAAACTTTTCCGTGGTGATGTTTTTCAATTGCAACTTTAACAAGATGAAGCCCAAGTCCTGTGCCTTTAATTGTGTGAACTTGATTTTCAACTCGATAAAATCTTTCAAAAATCATTTTTTGTTGCTCAAGCGGAATTCCCATTCCGTTGTCCTCAACCGTCACTTCGATATATTTCGGGTTTCTTGCTATTTCTGTTCTGATTTTTACTCTTGAATTATTTGGAGAATATTTAATCGCATTTGTTAACAAATTGCTTATAACTCTTTCAATGCTTTGAGTATTATATTTAACAAGCGGAAGATTATCCTCTTTTATTGCCGTTATAGAAATATTTTTATCATCCGCAAGAACCTTATGGCTTTTTACAATCTTATCAATTGTTTGAGTAATGTCTTGTTTTTCCATATCAAGCTCGGTATCAGATTGTAATTTTGAAAAATCCAAAATATCATTAACCATCTTATTTAATCTGATAACTTCTTGATTAATTGTGCCTATAAATTCTTTTTGTTCTTCAAATTTGAACTCATTTCCAAAATTATACAACGTATCAGCATAAGAACTTAAAATCGTAACAGGAGTTCTAAGTTCGTGAGAAACATTTGATATAAAATCGTTTTTCAATCTATCAACTTCGGCTTCTTTTGTGATATCAATCAAAACTATGATATAGCCAAGATAATCGTGCATTTTTGAATACATTGGCGAAATGATTGTTTTAATTACTCTTTTATCGACGTCAATATTAAAGTCCAGCGGCTTTTTTTCAATAACATCAAGCGGAGTATTTTTAAATACGGCAATTTTTTCTTTAAAACATAATTCGCCTGTTGAATCGCAATAGTTTTGAATTGATGTGTTTAAAATGTCGCTTTGAGAGATATTTAAAATTTTAAGAGCGGAAGAGTTGATTAGATTAACCTTATCATAGTTATCACAAACAACAACGCCGTTTGCAATGCTCATCAAAACCGCTTCCAGCTTGTTTCTTTCAACCGTTAATTGGTCAATATTTTGCTCTTCATAGTTATGCAATTTTTTTGACATATCGTTAAATGCGTCAAATAACTCCTTAATTTCGCCGCTTGCTTGGTTATAATCAAGCACCATGCCGAATTTACCCTGTTCAATTTGTTTAACGCCATGATGAAGTAGAGTCAATTCTCGCCTTATTAAAAAAGCATTTCCCAAAATAACAAGGGTGAAAATCAGCCATACAACAGAAAAAACAGTCAACATAGAATTTTTTGTTGTAACGGTTACATTTTTTGCTAAATCCGCAGACAAGCCAACCTCAACCGTGCCAACGATTTTGCCGTTTTGATCAAGCATTGGAGAAGAAATATTGGTATCAGCATTTCTTGCTCTTTTAGAATAGTTCTCAATCGTTGTATAGATTATGTTTCCGGCTTTATTTTTAAAAGTTATGTATGAAATATCGTTAGTTGAAGATAGAATTGAATTAACATGAGCCTTAATATAGCCTAGAGTTGAAGCATTTGTGGCACTTTGAGTGATTTCATAGTTTTGTATCGCAAGGGTTTTGGTTAATAGTTGCCCAAAACTTCTGTAGCTTTCATCTAATTCTATCTTGATTCGATTTACCGCCCAAAATGCTATTGTTATAATTAAAAATGTTGAAATGAGGAGAGCTGTTATAATTAGTTTATTTTGAACAGTAAGGTCGATGCCAAACTTTTTTTTCATAACAAAATTGTAACATGATAAAACCCCGAGTCAAGCGAGGTTAGCAATGCTTTGCTTAGCGAGCGCAAACGAGGGCATAGGTGTGCGAAGTCCGTGACGGCAGACCGATGAGGTCTGGCGGACAGGATGTAGACCGTACCCGAGTCAAGCGAGGTTAGACAGACTTGTCTTAACAAGTAAAGTAGGTCGGATTTACCAATCCGACAATTATTTACCATCTACTGTCACCCTAAAATTCCCTCTAGAACGTCACCCTGAACCCCGTTTCAGGGTCTTCAAGTCGTTGAGGACAAACGAAATTTATAGAATAAGCAATTCTTTGATAGTCAAAATCTATTTCAGCATTAATTGCTCAAGATATAAATCTTACAATAAAAAATGACTATCGAAGAAATTTAAAAAACCCTGTAATCAGTTATTTTAAACATAATTCTTCGCAAAAGAAAATTGCTATCAAAGAGTTTTAAATGTAAAACAAAAAAATAAAACCTTGGCTATCAAAGAAATCTCTAAGATAATAAATTTATCTATAGCCAAAACTTCCAATCCCTCTTTAGCTATAAATCTCGCTTTTAGTTTGTTCATTTTCTTTTTCTTTTTCGCCAGAAAAGAAAAAGAAAACAGAACCAAAAGAATAAAGAAAATGGCTTGGAAGTCATTAACCAAAACCCTCGAAAGGAGAGTCGGGCGCACTAGAAAGCTAACAGACATTAGTTTTACAAACCACACAACAACTTTCATGAGGGTAGCTTGCCCTCCCACCTTTCGTTTGTGGGTTTTGGTTAGTTGTTTGTAATTTTGCTGTTCTATAAATTTTCTTTGATAGCCAAAGAGTTAAGACAAACACTATTTTTTGCTTTGTTTTGCATAATGCAAACATTAAACTAATTGATGAAATTAGCATTGGGATAAGAACTGGCTATCGAAGAATTGCTTATTTTATAATTTTCTTCCAATCCTTAACAATTTTAAGACCCTGAAACAAGTTCGGGGTGACGGCTTTCGGAGTTCAGGGCGACGGTTTTGAGATTCGAGGGGTGGTTCTGATGAGGGTGTTAAGGTAAAGAAAAAGATGATAAGCAATTATCAGATTAGATAAATCCAAGCTGCTTAGTTTCTATTCCGACACATAAAAAAACAGACCCTTTTGGGTCTGTTAATCTTATTTTCATCAACTAAAATTGAATTTGTGCCATTTCATCCAGTGAAGCAAAAACTTCAGAAGCACCACAATCAACAAATTGAACTTGTCCCGTTACTGCGCTTGAAAGGTCAGATAACAAGTATAGAGCTGATTTTCCAACTTCACCAACTTCCGGAGTGCGTTTTAGAGGAGCTTTTAGAACATTTGCCTTTAACATTCTATCAAATCCGCCAATACCTTTAGCAGCCATTGTTTTGATTGGTCCTGCTGATAAGCAGTTACATCTGATGTTGTATTTTCCTAAATCCATTGCGATAAATCTCATTGATGATTCAAGAGCGGCTTTAGCAACGCCCATGATATTATAGTTTGCAACAACTTTAGTAGCTCCAAGATAAGTCATAGCAAGGATTGAGCCGCCGCCTGAAGCTTCCATTTGAGGTTTTGCATATTTTGAAATTGTTAATAATGAATATGCGCTAACATGCATTGCTGTGTCCCAGCCTTCACGAGTTGTTGTATAAAATTCACCTAATAAATCTTCTTTGTTTGCAAAAGCAACAGCATGAACAACGAAATCCAACTTGTCGTAGTGTTTTGCGTATTCTTCAAAAGCTCTTTTAACGTCTTCATCTTTTGTAACGTCACATTCAATACACATTTTAGTGTTCATTGATTCTGCGATTGGACGAACTCTTTTTTCCATTAATTCGTTTGCATATGTAAAAGCAATTTCAGCGCCTTGTTCATGTAATTGTTCAGCAATTGCCGTTGCAATACCGAATTTGTTAGATACGCCGAAAATAATACCTTTTTTACCTGTCATTAGACCCATAAATTTATCTCCTCTATGTTTAATATAGTGATTATAATACAAAGATGAGATTTGGTAAAATTGTTAACAATCATCTTATAAAATAAAATCTGTACTAATCAAAAAAAATAATGTATAATCAAGATATGGGAATTCTCGATTGGATATCGCAATCAGCAAAAAAATTAAAAGACGTTGAAAACCAAATCAGCAACGAAGCACAAGACGTTTACGAGGTATATCAAAGAAACGTCATATTAGAGCGTGAAATTGCGCAACGTACCGAAGAATTACGCCTTGCAAACCAAACTTTATTAACTCTTGAGCAAGTTTGGGATATGATGAACAGCTCTCGTCCACTGTCAAACGTTCTTGAAACCATTGTATCAAGCTTGTATGGCGAATTTGGCTACATTTATAGCTTTATTGCTCAAAAACAATATGAAGATAACGGCTCAACCTGTTATTGCTTAAAAACCTATCTGGAAAACGATTTAGCCCTAGGATTAACAAATTTAACTCAAGACAGCATTTTCGATTTCAAGCTATATCCGCCTGCCGAGGGCAAAATTGAAAATTCTATCTCAAAAAAAGAAATATCATATTACGTTAACTTAAGAGATTTTATCGAAGAAAACGTCAAAGATTATGACAAAGAAAAAGCTGAACAATTAATCGCAGAAAGCGACGTTAAAACAATTATCATCTTCCCAATCACGGTTCAAAACCAATTTGGGGGCTTTTTATCGGTATTTTCGCCAAGAAAAGAATTAAAAGACGACGAACTTAGCTTTTTGAATTTATTTTCAAGACAAATCGAACTTGCAATTACGATTGCAAACTTATTCGAAACAGTTAAAAAACAGGCGGTTACAGACCATCTTACAAATTTATTTAACAGAAGATTTTTTGAAGATGCTCTTCATCGTGAAGCAACTCGTTCGCTTCGTTCTAAACAGCCATTCTGCTTGATTGGATTGGATTTAGACCACTTGAAAAGAATAAATGACACTTATGGTCATTCTATGGGCGATAAAGCAATTGCAACAATTGCAAGCGTAATCAATAAAACATCAAGAAGTATTGATATTCCATCTCGTTACGGCGGAGAAGAATTTTTCATAATTTTACCCGGGATTGACGCAAAAGGCGGAATAATCGCCGCTGAACGTCTTAGAGCTTCTATTGAAAGTTCTGTTATAGAAGGTTTACCCGAAGGAATTACTGCTTCATTGGGTATTTCTTGTTTTATTGAACAAACAACAAACATAGATGAATTGTTTGAAATGTGCGATAAAGCGATGTATTCTTCAAAACAAAAAGGAAGAAACCGTGTAACCCTTGCAGATGTTGATAATATAACTTCTTGGCAAGACATTGCAATTGACGCTTTTGTGGATATTTTAACAAAACATAGAATTCCGTTTAACAAAAGTTTAGCCCAAGAACTTGTTCAAAAGCTTCAAATCAAGGAAAAAGACTCCTCCGGAGCTTCAAGCCAAGAAATGCTATATAGCACGGTTGATATGATTTCAAAATCGTATTTCCCTCTATATCAAGACGGAAGCACGAAAAGCAAGGTTTTACTTGCAACTTTAATTGCAAAAAGATTAAATCTTCCAAAATCAGAAGTCGATAAATTGAAAATCGCTGTTTTATTATATGACATAGGCAATACCCTAATGCCTCAAGAAATTCTGAAAAAGGCAGCCCCTCTTGATAAACAAGAAAAAGAAGAAATTAAAAAACACCCAATTCTTGGCGCACAAGAAATTTTAAAACCAATAAATTCCGTTTCAAATATTATCCCAATCATTGAACAACACCACGAAAACTGGGATGGAAGCGGATATCCAAACAACAAAAAAGGCGAAGAAATTCCCGTTTCTTCTCAAATCATTTTAATCGTAGATAGCTACTTTGCTATGATTTCTTATCGCCCATACAGAAAAGCATACACGCCTGATGAAGCTATTGAAGAAATTAGGGCAAATGCGAATAAAAAATATTCTGCTGAGCTTGTTGAAGCTTTTTGCTATGCTGTTGAAGAATTTAAGAAAAGTAATTAATTACCCTTGCATTTGATTTAGATATTTTTTCGTTAAAGATGAAACATTGGCGCTAAATTGCGCATAATCATAATATTCAGGCAACAACAAAGTGCCGATTTTGGCTGTAATTAACCTATCTTTATTATCATCTTCAATCGCTTCAACTCCGTTATTCCAAACATAGGCGCAATACGCAACCTCATCCATAGCAGCGTCGTCTTTTGTTAAGCAATATCGAATGGAGTCCAAATCTTCTTGTTTCAAAGTAAAATCCGCACCGTTTGCGCTAAGCAGCTTGTTTAATTTTTCCAAGTTTTCTTCTTCATTATATTTTGCTTCTGTTTTATCACCTTTTTTAGAACCATTTACGGATAAAACCCAATCTGCAAAGGTTTGACGAATTTTGGCTTTTGTTTCAATATCATCCGTTGAATTAAACACATCTAAAATTTTTGACAATGCTTCATCATTTTTAGCAGACTCATCAATATCTAAATTTTCGTTATATTCTTTTAATTCTTGCTTATAATTATTATAAGTTTTTGCTAAAGAATTTAAGACTACAACCGTTGCAACAGCAGCTTTATCAGGATTTTTAAACAAATTATTTTTAGTTAAACTTTTTGCTTCAATTCCATAATCTTTTAAAATTTGAATATCCTCATCCGACAATTTTCCTTTTGTCATAAAATCATAAATTTTCATTTGAGTTAAACCCGATGAAGCTGAATCGCCTTTTTTGGCCTTTATTGCAAGGTTTCTTAAAAAGCTATAATATGTATTTTCCCCAACATACCCGTCTTCTTCGCCCATTCCCGTTTCTTGGCTTGCTAAACCAAGCGCAAGGGCGCAAAGCGTTTCATAATCTTGTTCTGAAAGATTTAATCGAGCCATCAAATCATCTTGATTTTCAATCAATCCGTTTAAAAATTCTTCTCCTGCCTTGCAAGACGATTTATCCTCTTCTTTAAAAGTGTTTTCAAAAGTTGTTCTTTGCTCTTCTTTTTTGGTTGTGGTGTAAAAAATATTAACGTTTTCAACTTCAACATCAGAATTTGTTGTTGAAGAATAATTATTATTTGCGTTGAAATTGTTAAATAAGCCGACGTTTTGAGTTGACATACCACACCTTTAGCTTCTTTACACTCAATTTTTCGGCATTTTTTCCTTATTTCTTTATAGTTTTAACCCGATTTTTTACAATTCTTTACCTTATTCAAAACAATAAATCACCCAATCACCCTTTTGGCTTTTCCCGATATAGCTCAATCTATTATCTGCCCAAGCCATTACGCCATTTCTAACATAAGAAAAAGTCATATATAAAAAAGGGATTTTTCGATATTTTTCACTTTTTGAAACGTTTGAAAGCGCTTGTTCATTATAAAAACTAACGCTTGTTAAATCAACAACGAAAACTTTCTCATCTTCTTTTTTGTTTTTTAATATTTCATCATCTAACTTTTTAAAAATTAAATCGTAATTATGATTTAAAAAAAAACTTGATAATCCTCATAGCCGTGCTTAAAAGCGTCATAAGTCGTGCCTTTATTCAACACTTGCGGAAAATTATACTTATCAATCGAAGTTGTTTTATAATTTTTTATATCAATATATTTTGTAAACATTCGAGCAGGATAATACAAAAAAACAATCTTATCATTTTTTTGAATATTAAGTTCATTCATTGCCATTACAGGTAAATTATGCCCCTCGGTTCTAACGAGTCTAATTGCTGAAGTGTGCGAAACAACGATAAAGAACAAAGTCATAAAAATATACACCGTTGCAAGCATAATTCTTGTATTTCTTGAATATAAATGAACCCAGCCAAGCGCCGTCATCAAAATCAAAATCGGATATAATTCTGTTAAATATTTTGTTAAAAAGATGATTTTTCCAGCTATTGCTGCAATTAAAACGGTTAAGAATGTTGCTAAAAATACAGATAAAAGATATTTGTTTATTCTTTTTGAATCTATGTTTGATTTAATAATCAAAAACAGGCAAATTCCCGCAGGAACAAGCGCAAACAAAATAAAACCAACATTTATAACGTCATGGTTTATGATTTGCCTATAAAAATTCATAGGCGAATTTGTTAGATTTTTCAAAACAGGTGAGAATAAATCCGTAAAATAGAAGAAGATTTTTGACCAGTTAAATGGCGCCCACCATTGAGAAAAATAAGTCGGATGTGCAAAAATCCTGAATATAAAAGGAATTACAGGCAAAGCCAAAATCAACCCTGATATTGCAGGAATTAAAAAGTCGCTATCGCCCTTTTTCTTTTGTTTTTGGCGAAAAGCAATCAAACCAAAAGAATTAAATATTACATAAACAAAACCGATTGTGTGTTCTAAAATCAACAAAACACAAAACAAAGTATAAAACCAATAATGCTTTTTAGACGGGCATTCATAGATTTTGATTGAATACAATAATATTAAAGACGACAACAAGAATATAAGGGAATAAATTCTAACTTCTTGAGAAAAATAAATTAAAAATGAACTTATTGAAGCTATAGCACAACACGCCAAGCCCAAAAGAATTGACCTATCTTTTGTTTGATAGTTTTTACCAACATGGTACATAACCAAACACCCCAACAAATTTGGAACAAGGGAAGATAATCTCAACATAAAATCGGAATTTTTGAATATCATCATCCAAAGTTTCAAATAAAAATAGTGCAAAGGCGCATGGCAGTTAGTTTTAATGCCTTGGAAAAAATCAAAAGGAAATTTCATCATAGAAATTGAATATGTTATATATTCATCATTCCACATCCCCTCGGGCTTATTTAAGTTCCAAAGCCTTAAACCCAATCCTAATAAAAGTATAAGTATTAAAATTACCTTGTTGTCTTTAAAAAATTCTTTCATACAACAATTCTATCAAATTTTATTATTTTTTAAATAGCTTAAATACTTGATTTTAATATCTTGTATCTTCAGCAACTAACACATATCCGTTTTTTCTAAATGAATTTGTTACTCCAACAAAAACATCACCTACTACAGTGTATTTTGTATCCTTTGTGTATTGAGAAATTTCTCCATCTGTATAAGAAAACATTTCTTTTTGCGATTTTCTAATCGGAGCTTTGTCTGATTCTCTTAAACCTGTAATGTGGCGATTTAACACACCATTATTATCATAATATGAAGCAAATGATGTTGTTGTGAATGTTTCATCGTTTACTTGACCTTTTGTAACAAGACTTTTTATTGAAGAAACTTTGCCATCATACATTTTAACTAAATAAGAATTAAATTCGTAATCTTTGCCTTGCATATAGCCATCTTGATATTCTTTTATTTTGCCATCTTTAAATTTAGCTATATTTTTTGCGCCATCTTCAAGATATTCAACAAATGTATCGGGTTCAAAATCAACACCATCTGAGGTTTTTAAGTTTAATTCTCTTATAGCATTATGAGTATCTGTTTCTCTAATTGTAACGACTCTTCCATTTTCATCTTTGACAAAGTCAATACTGCCTTGTCTTGTGCCATTTTCATCACAATTCATAAATTCTATTGGAGCGCTATCGTTCATTGAATAATATAATTTTAAAAATATTTCAGCATCTTGTTGAATTTGTTTTGTTTTAGCGCTCATTTTTTCATAAGCTTCTTCGCTTATATTTTTAGCAACTTTGGCTTTTTCTTTAACTTCTTCAAATTGACCTTTATCTTTAACAATATCAATTCCCGTTGAGCCAAAAGAAATTTGTGACATAGCTAAAGATTTTATAGCATTAGAATAATTTTTAGAATTAAATTCAACACTATTATATTCTTGAGTTTTAGCCGCTTTTGGAGCATTTTGAACTCTATTCAATACAGAAAAACTAGTCAATCCAATTGGTTTAATCATAACAAAAACAAATCCTTATATTTTTTCGTGTTTAATTAATATACTACAATATCCAAAACTCGTAAATATCTTTTTTGTTATTGTTAAGTTTTATTCGATTTTAGCCAAATTAATCGATTTTAATTCCTTTTGGAACAACAGTTATACCGCCTGATGACACATAAAATCCACGTTTTATATCATCTTCTTTGTTAAAGCCGATTTCCGTGTATGGCGGAATTACAACGTTTTTATCTATAATTGCTTTATTAATTTGAGAATGCCTGCCTATTTCAACGTTTTCCAACAATATTGAATCGCAAACGCTTGAATAGCTGTTAATTCTAACTTTTGGAGATAGAACACATCCTGAAATCATACCGCCTGAAATGATACAGCCCTCTGAAACAAGAGAATTTTTAGCCACGCCGACACGCTCATCTTCATCCCAAATAAATTTTGCAGGAGGAAAATTATAGTTATATGTTCTAAGCGGCCAATCAGGCGAATATAAGTTTAATTCAGGTTCATAGGCCAATAAATCCATATTTGCTTGCCAATAACTATCAACATTTCCGACATCTTTCCAATAACCCTTTTCAGCAGGGCGCATTCCAGGGAATTCGTTTGTTGAAAAATTATAAATATAAACTTTTGAACCGTTATTTAGCATATTTGGAATGATATTTTTTCCAAAATCGTGTGAAGAATTTTCGTCTTTTGAATCTTTTTCAAGCTCATCAACCAATTTATCGGGTTCAAAAATGTAATTTCCCATTGAACACAAGCATTTTGTCGGGTCCCCGGGGATATGTTTTGGAGTATGTTTTGGTTTTTCAATAAAACCTGTTAAGCGCCAAGAATTATCAACCTCTATAATTCCATACTCGCTTGCCATTTCGATTGGTATTGCTATAGCTGAAATTGTTAAGTCTGCGCCTTTTTCAATATGATAATTTAACATTTGGCGAACATCCATTTTGTAAATATGGTCGCCCCCGAAAACCGCAATATGAGAGAATTTCTCGTCGGTTATTTGGTTAATGTTTTGATATATAGCATCAGCCGTACCCATATACCAATTTCCATCCGTTCTCATTTGCGCAGGAACAAGGTCAACGTATTGATCAATTGAAGAAGACAAGTTCCAACCACGGGAAATGTGTTTGTTTAAAGAGTCTGACTTATATTGAGTTAAAACTTTGATTTGGTGAAAACCCGAGTTAACGAAATTGTTCAACACAAAATCAATAATCCTGTATCTTCCGCCAAAAGGCACAGCAGGCTTTGCCCTATCTTTCGTCAATGGGAAAAGTCTTTTGCCTTGACCTCCTGCCAAAATCATCGTTAAAACTTTGTTATTATACATATTTTTCTACCTTTTCTACCTTTTATTCTACTTTTGTTTACGATTAAAAACAATAATTCAAATAAAGGTTTTTAAAGGTGATTTTAGTTTTGATTTAAAAAATAATCTAAAATGATTTTTTCTATGTATATTGAAGCTTTTCCGTCGCCATAAGGGTTAATTGCATTAGACATTTTATTATATTTTTCAGGGTCATCTAAAATTTCTTGAACAGAATTTACAATTTTTTCCCTGTTATATCCAACAAGCTTAACTCCGCCATATTTAAGAGCTTCTGGGCGTTCTGTTTCATCTCTTAAAACAAAAACAGGAACTCCCAAGCTTGGAGCTTCTTCTTGAACTCCGCCTGAATCTGTTAAAATTATATGAGATTTTTTCATCAAATTGCAAAATGGAACGTAATCCAAAGGCTCAATCAATTTAACCCTTTCAACATTTTCAAGGATTGGTTTAACCGTGTTTCTAACGTTTGGATTAAGGTGCATTGGATAAACAACTTGAATATCTTTATTTTTTTCAACTAATTCTTTAACCGCCATACAAATGTTTTTCAAAGGCTCGCCAAAGTTTTCACGCCTGTGTGAAGTTAATAAAATTGTTTTCAAATTTGGGTTGAGATTTATAAAATCAAGATTATGTTCTTTATTGTTTACAACGTACATAAGTGCGTCTATAACTGTGTTTCCCGTTTTATAAATACCTTTTTTAATGCCTGATTTTTCAATATTTTCACAAGCTCTTTCAGTCGGGCAAAACATCAAATCTGAAACAGAATCAACAATTATTCTATTGATTTCTTCAGGGAACGGATAATCTTTATCAAAAGTTCTTAAACCTGCTTCAACATGTCCTATTTTAATTCTAGCGTAAAACGCACTTAAAGCGCTAATTCCTGCCGTTGTTGTGTCGCCATGGACTAAAACTAAATCAGGTTTTTCTTTTTCAAAAATTTCTTTAGTTTGAATTAAAATATCAGACGACAAATTCCACAAATTTTGATTAGGTTTCATCAAATTCAAATCATAATCAGGAACAACATTGAACAATTCTAAGACGCTATCAAGCATTTGCCTATGTTGCGCTGTAACCATTGTTAAAACTTGAAATTTATCATTTTCCTTTAATTTTTTAACCAAAGGACACATTTTTATTGCCTCGGGACGAGTCCCAAAAACAAGCATAATTTTTATTTTTTTATCCATAACGAACTCATTTTACTTTAATCATAATTTTTAATCAATTGCAAACTTTTCTATAAAACCTTTTTTCAAAGCTTCAATTATTTGCGCCGTTGAAAGCTTATTATTTATCTCATTTAAAGTAATAATATTATCTTTTTTTACACTTTGAGAGAAGATTTTTTCAATCAAATCAAAATCAAGCTCATAAGGAATTGAACCATGTTGCAATAAATACCCTTCTTTTCGATATTGAGCCGAGCCTATAAATTTCTTGCCATTATAAGATATATCAGCGCCCGAAGAGATATTCATACAATAATTTAATTTTTCATTTTCACTTTTTGCATAAGCTAAATCAATATTAAGATGTTTAAAACCCAATATTAAAGCGTCTGAAATATCTTTATAGCTTTCTATTATGCTCGGTTTAAAAACAGGCGAAACAAAGCAATATGTTAATTCTCTATCATGTAAAAGCGCTCTTCCGCCGCTGGGGCGCTTAACAACGTCAAGCCCTAAGTCATTGTAACAATTTTCTTTTTGATTTCTGCCCAAAGATATACATTTTGGATACCATTGATAAAATCGAACAAGAGCATAATCTATCTTATTTTTAATCGCAAAATCAAGCATAGACAGGTCATAGTCCATATTAAATTTTCCACAATTTACAATGTTACAATTATCTTCTATAAAATTGACTTTCATAAAATAAATCATATCATATAAGTATGAGGATGATACAAAAATTAAAAATGTTTGAACAAACGGTCGTATTTCTTAGATGGGCAACAGCGGCTGAATTTGGCAAAATCTTATATGTTGGAGAAGATTTTGTTGAATTTTTATGCTTAAACCCTGAAACTATGGAATATGGCGACAAAATATTAATCAATTCGCAACTTATATTGGAAGTTATGCTTTCAGGATATGAATTATCAAGGCTTTTAGCCGAGCTTTCCGTTGCTGTTTCAAATAACAACGAAGAAAATTAATTATATTTATCTTTAGTTCTAAAAGCGCAAACAACCTCGACAACGGCAATAATTAAAAATAATCCGAACACGCTCAAATATGCGTTTTTTGGATATATTAAGCTGCCCTGTTGAACAATCGGCTCAAATAAATTCATAATCATGCCTGTCACCATTCCTAATATTCCAACCATCATAAAAAAGCCAAAGTTTTGAATAGCAACGGCTGTAGCGGATATTTCGTATCTGTTCATCAAATGAAGAGTTAAAATCAAAAGCGGCGAAATACTTCCGATAAACGCAGGAATACAAAGGATTATAGCGATTAATTTTGTTTGGAAATTGAAAATCAAAAGCACAAAAACCGTTAAAATCGTCAAAAACGATAAAATCGCATAAGTTTTAAATATTATCGCTCTTCTATTGTTAATTAGCCTTGATATACAAGCCGTTATCGTTCCTGCAAAGGCTGAAATTAAAGCCATAACAGATAACACTAAAGCCGCTTTCGACGTTGCAATTAAACAAAAATCTTCTAAGAATTTTTTTCCGATAACGCTTTGCAAAACATAATATAATCCATAGTTGAATGAACCGAATATATAAAGGTTTATGTTGTTTTTATTCGCCAAAACCTCGCTAAAAGGCTCGAGAGAGAATTTTGTTTCGTTTTCGATTTTGACGGGTTTAAAAATGTATAATGAAATTAAATATATTAAACACAAAGTTAAAGTGAAAAACCCAACCATAGAAAAGGTTTTAACCCAACCAATATTGTTAACAGCGCTAACCAAGGGCGCATTGGCGATTATTCCGCCGCTGTAGCCGATAAATAATATATATGAAACCGCAAGCGAAAAGTTTTTATCTTTTGCAAATTTTTTAACTTCTCTAATTGCGCTTAAATAAAAGGTTGCAGCCCCAAAACCAACCAAAATTCTTGATAAATAAAGAAGAATTATACTATTGCAATTTGGAAAAATCACGCTTCCAAGCGCAAAAGCAACGCTTCCAAGCGCTACAACCCTAAAACCGCCCAACTTATCAACCATTAATCCCACAACAAGTTGAGTTAGAGCATAAGTATAGCAAAATATTGCGCCAAGCATAGTGATTTTTGAAGCGCTGGCTGAAAAATCGTTTTGCAAAAGGTTAAAAATCGCCCCAGGGATTGCAACTCGTTGAATATTCGCAAGAAAATAAAAAGTTGTTGCTATGATTATTAAAAACAGTCTTAAATTATGTTTATTATGTAAAGTCATAACTCGATTATATAGCAAAAAATTTTTTTCACAGGTATTATATAATGACAAGGGAGATTGAATTATGAACATTTCAGCAATTAACACTATTGTAAATAATTTTAAAAACGTAACTTTTAAATCAAAATATGAGCAACGTCCTATTTGGGAAACTTTATATAAAGCAGAAAAACTTAGAGAAGATGATACATTCAAAAAAAGCAAAGATACTATAGCGGATAATGAAGTTTATCCAAACGGCAAAATAAAAAAATCAACTTATTCAAAAGATGATGGAAGCATCATCACAAAAGAATATTATAAAAACGGTCAAGTAAGCAAAGAACAAATAGCAACACAAGATGGCATAACCGTAACTTTTGAATATTATCCGACAACCGAATTTAAAAGCGACGAAGTTCAACAAGACGGTATAACAACAAAAAGAGATTACTATAGACACAATAAAGGTGTAAAACAAATAGTTGAACAACATCCATCCGGCTATACAAGAATTATAAAATATTATCCTAAAACAGAAGAACTAAAAGAATATACTATTATTTCAGCAAACGGAATTTGCCAAGAAACAGTTGAATATGATAAAGAAGGAATTCCCAAAAAAGCCTACAGACAATGGTCAAACGGCATTCGCACAAAACTTCCTAAAGATTTCGACATAATTGGTTAATAAATTATTTTTTAAAAATAAAAAACACAGCAAGAATTATAAAAATAAATCCAACTAAATAATTCCATTTGAATTGCTCTTTTAAATACATAACGCTAAAAATTGAAAAAATCGTTAGGGTTATGACTTCTTGAATTGTTTTTAATTGAACAACATTATAAACGCTATGCCCTATCCTGTTTGCAGGAACTTGAAAACAATATTCAAAAAACGCAATGCCCCAAGAAACAAGAATAACAATCCAAAGGGCGGATTGCTTGTGTCTTAAATGCCCATACCAAGCAAAAGTCATAAAAACATTTGAAATTATTAATAAAACTATCGGCGAAACATATTTAAACATTAATCAAAATACATCCTATATGTCATATCTTGCTTGATTTCAAGGCTTTTCGGTTTAGTTTTCCAAAGCTTAAATTCTAAATAAGCAGGAGTTTCCATTATTCTAAAATTCATATCTTTTTGATAAGGAGAATAGTTGTTGCAACCGCTTTCTAAGCCGCAAGAAAAACCTCTATGATAATATCCTTGGAAAAAATAGGGTTGCTTGAATATTCCGTTAAAGGTAATCGGGCTAATATTTTCTTTTTCAGATACATACCCCCAATTATAGCTAAAATCCCTAGCGTTAGTATCATCCATTACCATTTCAAACCCTTTATAATTGGGGTTTTTCTTGTAAAAATCTGAAATATTATAATGAACTTCTAAGATATTTTCTTTTTTATATTCCAATTTTGTTGGGAAAAAATAATCCAAATTTGATATTTGTTTTGCGCTTCTTTTGCCAAAAGCAGGCGCCATAAGGGTTAATAAGAGTTCAGGATTATTAATTGAAATTGATTGACGAGATAAACCTTTCGCTATATTAGGGTTATCCTTTAATCCGTTTCGAGTAAGCTCCTCAACGCTAATCCAAGGAATATTATCCTCAATTTGATAAATTTCTACTTTAGGTAAATAATCCTTAATCTTAAATATTTTTGAATTATTAACGTATTCTATTCTTTTTTCTATGATTTCATTTTTAGTCAAAGAAGATAATTCGCTCATTTTTCTTAAAGGAATATCTTGTCCTTTTTCAACTATTTCTTCTTTTATAGCTTTTGGTTGAGCATTTGAAATATCATAGAATTTATAACTGTTTTGCTGATAAATGTAACAAATTGTAATTGGAATAAGAAGAATTAAAAATATCCAAAATGCCTTGTCAAAATTCATTTTGCTTTTATATTCTTCAATATTTTCTTTATTATTATTGTCTTTTAAGTCTTTTTCCATAACATATTTTTATCATAATTTAATTTTATTTAAAACATATTTTTAAATTATTTTGATTTGTCGAGAAAAAAAAGTATGTATATAATATTAATATCATTTTGAGTTGAGAGGATTTAATGAAAAAGATATTTTATTTTTTAATGTTAATAGTTTTAAATAGCTCGATTAGCTTTGCTATTACGGAAAATTTGAATACTTTATCTGATGATGTTGTTAAAAAATATGAAAAAGTTTCAAAAAATGAAAATATTATAAGAGCCGTTGAAAAATTAAAAGGAACAACAGGAAACTATTCAAGAGATGCGATTTTAGGCAAAAATCTTACTAATCGCCCAATTAAAATTGAATTTATCAATTTAGCAACAATCAACCCGATTTATACTAATTTTGACGCTTTGGGCTGGAAAAAGAAAAAAGATTTATATATCTATATTAATGAAAAACACACAGACGCCCCAATTGAAGCACTAAGCGCCCTTTTAGCGCACGAAGCAATTCATCAGGACGAATATAATTCTCTAAACGAAGAAACCTATGCTTGGACATTAGAGGCTGCCGTTTGGACACAATTAACAGATGAAAAACCCGAGCTTGAAAAAATTTCTCATCCGTTAATTGAAAGAGAAAACGTTATCAAACAACTGTTTGTTCGAGGAAACTACACAAGCGAATACATCCACAGGTTTGTTATAACAAATAAAGGCTATCAAAACTTGCCCGAGCGCTCCTATGGATTTGAAGAACTTTTATAAAACGTAAAGAGCCTAAAAACTAGGCTCTTTTTAAATTTCATTCTTTTTTATTTGGATTATTTTCCATAAGAATTAATACATTTATCAGCTAAATATTTAAAATATGACGCTCTAAATTCTTCTGCTGTAAAGTTTTCAATAGCTGTTGGAATAACTATTAAAAATGTATATACAACTAACCCAAAAAATACTAGACTTAACATTTCAATCATTACATAACCTCTTTATTGTCTTACCTTGCATTAATATAGACGGCAGATTTTCTATTTTTCTTTAGCTTTTGTTTTCAATTTTTAACATTTATTTACAAATACTACACCTTTAATATATTAGATGTTATTTTTCTTATTTTGTTTCAGATATTTTTAAAAATCAGCTTTTTGGCTAACTACCACTTAGCGATTACTTTAACTTAAAAAAGATTTAACATCAAAATATGAAAAACATAATTCTTTTAACAAGCATAATACTAGGGCTTTCTAGCGCTTTCGGGTGGGATTTTTCTAATAGTTTATTTGGAAATAATACCTCAAACGGCTATTACAACACATATAATAACTATCGTCCATATAACCCCTATCGCTTTCAAAACAATGCGTTTAGCAACTTTAACCGCTTAAATTACAATAGATATCATAATCATCATAGACACCCAAGGCTATATAATAATGCTACAGGCTATCCGAACGGATTTTATAATGGCTCGCTAAGCCCCAACCAAAGATTTAATAACTTTTTTAGACCTCGCTATCAAGGCTTAACAGGTTTTAGCCCCTCTATTAGAGAAAGCTTACCGACATGCGACACCAATAGCTATTATATCAACAATCGAGGCGCAATATCTTGTAATCACGAAGTTGATGGCTCAGCCACGGTTAGAATTATTCAAGATTAACATCCTCTAAATATATTATTTAGTAGAAAAAATTAATCTAATGGTCTATAATATAAAAAAAGACCCCTTTTTTAGGGGCTAAATGGTAAGTAAAATTGCTTTAACCTTAAACTTTGGCTTTTAAGGTTATTTTTATTTTTTATCCTTATAGATAATCCAACAAGGACATTCCGCCAAGAATAACATTGCTTATAGTATAGCTTGCTTGCAAACTTGTTTGAGCGTTTTTCAAATCTGTTGCCGCTTTAACTATATCAATATCTTCAATATCTGATTTCTTTTCTGCTAAAGTCGTTAAAGTTGTTTGATTTAAGCTTTTTGCCGATTCAAGCTTAGAAACTTTAGCGGAAAAATTACCAATTTCAACCGTAACATTGTCATAAGCGCTTGTCGCAACATCAATTTTCTTTCTTATAGCGTCATAATCCAATGTATCAGCGTTTAATAATTCATCTAATTCTTTCATTTGAGAAAAGAAATCAACTTCGGATGTTGAGCCATCATTATTTGTAACTGTTGTTTTAGGGAAAATCTTATCCCCAGTTACATTGTATGCCATTGTTTTGCCTTCTGAAATTGTTAAATTTCTATCCCCAACACTAGAAGCGCTTCCTTGATAGATAACATCGCCATTAGCGTCCGTTGTATAAGTTGGCATTTGAACATTATTTCCTGAAAAAATATAATTATCCATATATTTTGTGTTCATATAGCCTTTAATTGAATTAACTCTTTCTCTTATTTCGCTTGAAATTGCTTTAGCTGAATCGGGCGTTGTAGTAGCATTTGAAGCTTCAAGAATTAAAGATTTTATCTTATCAACTTCATCATTTACGCTATTTAGAGTGTCATAAGCTAGGCTCATTTCGCTTGAAGCCGCTTCGATATTACCTTGGTAATCGGTTAATTTAGAAATTTCATCATTAACTTTTAACAAATTGCTTGCTCCCACGATATCCTCGGAAGCCTTTGTGAAATTTTTGCCTTGAGCAAATTTTTTCATAATTTCATAATATTTTTCATAAGCACCGCTTGTTGTGCCTGAAACAAGATTTGTCATTGTAGATGTTGAAATTCTCATATAATAAAATCCTTTTTATTATTAATAATTGCCCTAAACCATACTCAAAATCGTGTCGTATAAGTTATTTACAGTGGAGAATAATTTAGCTGACGCTTCGTACGACCTTTGATATTTTATCATATCTGTTAATTCTTCGTCTAAATTTACTCCAATCAGATTAGAAAAATTTGTCTGCGAGCTATCTGCAACAGAATTTGCTGTATCCGCTTTTCCTTTGGCATAGTCAACGTTTGTGCCGATATCTGTTGCAAGTGATGACAAGAATTTTGATAAAGTTGTGTCATTATTTATTGCATAAGAACAAATTTTCTTATTTTGCAAACCCGTTATTTCAACAGCGTTATCAGAATTTCCGACAGCATTTTTCCACTCATCTCCTTTATATTGAGTTGAATCAATTCTTGCTGCCGCAACAAGCCAAGGATTATCTTTCAATTTTGAATTTATTGTGATATTTCCGGCTGTTATTGTTGTTGAGCCATCTGAAGTTGTGAATAGATTTTCTGTTGATTTTTCTAAAATTAAGTTTCCGTTACCGTCGTTTGTAATATTTGCAGCAAAAACATCCCCATCATCATAGGTTTGAATTTTGTTTAATTCGGTTGCAAAAGCGTTTGCAGCGCTATCGATTTTATCCCTCAAACCTGAAAGAGAGAAGTATTTATCGTTTGAACCGTTGATAAATTCAATATTTGCAGCCAAAGAACCTGTTTTAAAAGCGTCTGTTATGCCGTTTGTAATTTTATAATTTTCATCTTCGGTTGATTGAAGATACATTGAAAATTTTCCGCCAGCCATTGAGGATTTTAGAGAATAATTTTGGCTTGCGCCTTGAACAGCTTTAATACCGCCAACGTATAGATTTACTGTGCCGTTTGTATTTGTATCATATTTAACATCAATATAGTTTGAAAGTTCTTTTAAAATTGAATTGATTTCGTTTCTTGCTTCTGCTGATTTATCGGATTTAACATATTCAGCGTTAGCGTCCGCTAATTTTTTAAACAAATTATCAACAATTTTAACGGTATCTTGCGTGCTTTCGATTGTGTCTTGCTCTTTTGTATCAATTTGTTTAGAAACTTCATTGAATTTATCAGCAACATTGCTTGCACTTAATAAAAATTGTTGTCTGATTGAAATATCATCAGGATATTTTTCAAGATTAGCACTTGCTGCGTAAAAATCGTTTAATAAAGCGTTTAAACCATCATCACCAAGAGCGTTAACAATATCTTCAAGCCCTGAAATATTGTCTTTAACTTTGTTATAGTATTCAGCGTCTGAATTTGTTTTAATTACATCATTAAAAGCGCCCATATCAACATAATCTTTAAGTTCGGATATGGTTGCACCGTTTAAACCTTTAATTATTCCAACTACATTATTGTTTCCCGTATTAAAACGAGATTCTTGGAAATTTACACCTTGTCTTATATATCCTTCTGTATGAATGTTTGCAATATTGTGAGATACAACCGTTAAAGCGTATTGGTTGTTTCTTAAAGACCCTACTGCAATATTCATGCTTTGATTTAGTGACATAATTTAATAAATCCTTTTATATTATGCTTCTTCCGTGATAGATGAAATTCTGTATGTATCCTCATCCACGCAATTTTTTCCTTTCGAGTCGTATGAATGAGAATGAGTTTCGTTTTGTGCTATATTTAAAATACCAGATAATAGTCCATTTATAACATCAAGCGAGTGTTTTATTAAGATTTCGTTATCGTTTTCTAATTTTTTAATTTCTTGACTTAATTGTCTAATTTGCGCTTTTTCGCTATCAGTAAGGCTTTTTGTCGCTTCTTTTAAGTCAACTTTTTTAATTTCTTCAAATATAACAACAATATCTTCATCCGTTTTTGTTAAAGTTTCGATATCATTTTTAACTATCGCTTCTTTTTTTATTGATAAAAGATTTTTTAATTTAGATAAATTTTCTTTTAAATCATTAAAATTCATACTTTTCCTTTAGTTTTATGCGCTATAATCAGCTATAACGCTTCTTCCATACATATATCCGTAGTTTATATCATCTATTGTTACATTTTCGCCAATTGAAGAAGCATATTTTTGTATATCTTCAACATCAAGCGTGTTTGCTTTTGAATTATTTTCAATTAGCGCTATATCTTCTTGCTTGAAATCTTCAACTTCGTCCGGCGCTTTTTTAGCTTGCTCAAAAGCACGAGTCGCCGTGTTTAAGTTTAGTTTTGATATAGAGCTTGCTATTAAGCTGCTTATATTTGTATTGTTATTTACATCCATATTACTTACCATTTTTTAAAAAAATTACCTATTATGTCTATTTTATTTGAATTTTTGGCTATTATCATCAATCTTTGGTTTGATTTATAGTATTGGGTGTTTTGTCTGGAATAGTTTTCTCGAGCTGTTTATACATTTGCTTTGCAATTCCCAGAGATGTTCTTGGATTATTTGCAATAGAACGAGCGATATCGTTATACATAAATGATTTTAGGTTATCTAAGTATTGACTTTCTTGGAAAAAAGAGCCCTCTTTATCAACCGTTTTATCTAATTCATTCAACATTTTTGCCACAAAAATTGATTCAAACTCCTTAGAAATTTTATCCAATTTTTCCTTTTCGGTTTTTGCCCCTCTTTTAATGTTTTCAATTTCAGCCAAATCAGAGCTGTTTTGAGCGTAACTTCCGCCAATTGCGCCTATATTAGATAGCATATCCATTAAATCACCTCTAATTCTGCTTCAAGGCTTCCTGCTTGGGATAGCGCTTGTAATATTGCTATTAAATCCGTTGGAGAAACCCCAATATTATTCAAAGCGCTAACTAAATCCGCCAAATTTGAATTAGCGTCCATTTGAACCAAAGAGCCTTGTTTTTCATCAATTTGAATTTGAGCATTTTGTTGAAGAGCGGTGTTTCCTTGAGCAAGAGGGTTTGGTTGAACAACTTCATTTTCAACTCGAATTGTAACCGTTATTCCGCCATGAGCAACCGCAGCAGGCATTAATTTAGTATTTCCGCCGATTACAACCGTTCCTGTTCTTTCATTTAGTACAACTTTTGCTTTTGTTCCCGTTGCGCCAACGATTTGATTTTCAATCAATGATAAAAATGTTACTCTATCATCTCTGTATTTTAAAGGAATATTAACTTGAACAGCTCCGCCATCAAGCGCTTTAGCATAAGCAATTCTTGAAGTTATTGTTTTTGCTATGCGTGAAGCCATTGTGTAGTCTGCTTTATCTAATAATAAAGTTAGGGTTGTTTCATCCCCGATACTTGTTAAAATATCTCTTTCAATAATACCGCCATTTGGCACTCTTCCCGTTGTTGTAACACCTTTTGAAGAGCTTGAACCGCCTGTGCTTGCTTTAATTCCGCCCGTTGTCACAGGACCTTGAGCCATTGCAACAATTTCGCCGTTTGGCGCTCTTAATTGAGTTTGAACCAAAACGCCACCCGTTAAGCTTTTAGCATCTGCCATAGCAGAAACCGTAACATCAATTTTATCGCCCTCTTTTGCAAAAGGAGGAATAATCGCCGTTACTATAACCGCCGCTGAAGTACCTTTTTGAATGTAGTTTGATTGGTCGATTACAGTGCCTAAAGATAATAGCATTTGTTGGCTTGTCATTTGGGTATGACGAGAATTATCACCCGTGTTTTGAAGTCCGACAACCAATCCATAGCCTACTACTTGGTTTTCCCTAATCCCTTTAACGTGCGTTATATCTTTAATTCTAAGCGTTTGCTCGGACAAAGCTAAAACTTGACAACAAGAAAAAGCAAATCCGAAAAATAATAATATTAAAGCTATTAATTTTTTATTCACCATAATCATCCTTTAATTATTTTAGAACACTGTTCTGATTGCTCTATTGATAATACCTTCATTTTGACCACGAGATACCGTTCCTGCGCCGCTCATTGCAAATTGCAAGTTAGCAACATGGTTTGAACTCACTTCGCCTGATTGATTTATCCATTTTGGATCAACAACCCCCGAAACAATCAAATCCAATCTTTCGTTTTGTTGAACAAGGCTCTTTTTGCCTTGAACCAATAAATTTCCGTTTGGAAGAACTTGAACAACTTGGGCTGTGATTGTATCTGTAAATGACATTGTTCTTGATACTGCCGTTGTATTTGCAACCGTTAAACCGCCGTCGTTTGCAGCGTCAAGCGCTTCTGTTAAAGTATTTTTCTTTAAAACTTTAAAAAATTTAGTAACATTTTGTGCTAAATTTGAATCTTTAGAAGTTGAATATGAACCGCTATCAGAAGATGTTGCCGTTTCTTCCAACACAATTGAAACCAAATCGCCGACATTTCTTGCTCGAACAGAAGAATACAAGGCTTTTGGTTCAATTATCGAACTTTGAGTAGCGCTCAGTGAAAACAGGCTTTCTGCGCTTGCTGAAATTGTTGATATTAAAACTAAAGATAATAATATTTTTTTCATTTTAAATCCTAACTATTACTTCGTTTGATGACTTTACTTTTGCGTTGTAAACTTTATTGTATTTATCTGATTTAACAAGAATGGTATCTCCGATTGCGCCCTCTTTTAAGGCTATTCCTTGAAGTTTGATTTCCAAACCTTTTGAAGATAAAAATTTGATATCGACAAGAGAATTTTTAAATACCGCCGATTTTTCTTTTATGTAATCAGATGTGATTATTGAGCCTTTTATTATGTTTCTTTTGGCGATTGTTCCGTTTAAATCTTTTGTTGAATAATTAGCCAAACACTTTGTTATATCAACTCTTTCGAGAGAAGAATTAGAAGAATTTATTTCCTGATTGAAAGGGATGTTGCTTGTTGCAACTAAAACATTTTTGAAGATTTTAACTCGAACACTAACCCCAAAAGTCTTTAAAATTTGATTTTTAGAATTTTTTACAACTATTTTTCGATATGAATTAGCTTGAAAATTAGAACTTGGGTTAATCACCTCTATTTTTGGCGCTTGAGCTTCATTTGTTATAATTTTCTCGTTTGGAGTGCCTAAAATTGCAATGTTAAAGTCATTTGAATGCTTTTTTATTTGTGGCGCAAGCTCATAAGATACCTTTTTTTCAATTGTTTTGTTTAACTCATCAGCCGTTAGAACATAGCAAAACCCAGCCTGACAAACCATCAAACAGAAAAATAATATTAAACTTTTTACACCAAATTTCATCTATTTTATTGTCCCAACTCTAATTTCATCTATAGCCTAGTGCCATCCAGTAAATTGAAGTGATGAGCTTCAATTTATGCCGAATACAAAAACTAATCATCGCCCTCTACCTACACGCTAATCTCTCCCCTAGCGCATATAACTCCGGACTCTAATTAACTATCTGATTCGTCTGCTGCAATATATTAGACCCTGCAGAAATTATCTTTGAATTACTTTCATAAGCCCTTTCCGTTTTTATCAATCCAATCAATTCTTCAACCGTTTGAACGTTTGACCCCTCTATAAAACACTGTTCAATTGTTCCATAGCCCTCTTCGCCTGCTGTTCCTTGAAGAGGTGTGCCTGAAGCTTGCGTTTCACGATATAAATTATGCCCAATCGCCTTTAAACCTGATGGGTTTTGGAATTTTGTTAATTGAATTTGACCTAATTGAGTTTGTTCGCTGTTTGAACCTGTTGTGCAAGATACAATCCCAGCTTGCGAAACAACGATTTCTTTTGCGTTATTTGGAATAGTAATCGGCGGTTGCAATTGATAACCATCAGAAGTTACTAATTGCCCGTTTGCGTCCATTTGCCAAGAACCATCTCTTGTATAGGCAAAAGACCCGTCATCAAGCGTAACTTGGAAAAATCCGTCCCCTGCTATTGCCATATCAAGTTGTCTATCTGTGGATTCAAGTGTTCCTGTTGAAAAAATTCTTGTTGTAGCGCAAGTTTTAGTACCCAAACCAATTTCAATACCCACGGGTTGATAAGTTCCTTGACCCATTTGCGCCCCAGGGGTTCTGATTGTTTGACTTAATAAATCTTGAAATTCAGCTCTAACTTTTTTATATCCGTAAGTGGATAAGTTTGCAACGTTATTTGAAATAACATCTAAGTTATTTTGTTGAGCTATCATCCCTGTTGCTGCTGTTGTAAGCGCTCTTAACATTTTTACCTTAACTTCCTAAATTACCTACTCTAACTGCTTGTTGGATTGAATCACTTTCACTTTTCAAAATTTTCGCCATTGATTCATATCCTCTTGAAATGTTGATTGTGTTTAACATTTCGTTGATTGTGTTGGCATTCGACATTTCCAACATTCCTTGTTGAATTGAATATTCGCCGACTTTCAATTGATGAAGTCCTGCGTCTTGCCCATAAATCGGCAAAAATTTGCTTTGACCGATTTGTGAAACTTTTGTTTTATCATCAAAATCAACAACCTGAATAGTTTGTAAATTGGTTGAAAAACCCTCGTTTCTAAGCTGAATTTGACCTGTTTCAGAAATAATCAAATCCGTTCCAACTTCCATTCTATTCATTTCGTTGATATCTGTTGCATTTTGGTCACGAGCGATTCTTATGCGCCTGTTTCGAGTATCCATAACATAATCGCCCTCGTTATTAATTAAATAATTTTCTGTATCTAGCTTGAAATTACCAAGTCTTTGATAATAATAATTTTTTTCATTATATGGCGCATTATCAGATATATCTCTAAATCTTACTTTGAAAAATCCGTTTCCATCAAAGGCTAAATCCGTTTTATTTCCTGTTTCTGATAAACCGCCTTGAGAAAAATCAATATATGTTCTATCTGTTCTAACTCCGTTTGAGAGCGTTCCGACTTTTCTTGATTTATCGTCAGCGGTTTTGGTTGTAATATTTGCTTGCATAACGTCTTGAAAAGTTATGTTAGATTTTTTATAGCCGTCTGTTGTAACGTTGGCAAGGTTGTGCGCCGTTACGTCTTGATAATCTAAAAGAGCCATCATCCCTTTTGTTACTGTTTCAATTCCTCTTGATATCATATTTTGGCTCCTTTAATCTTGTCATAGTCTGCCATAATTGATTTAACATAGTTTTGAGTTTCTTTGTATGGAGGTATTCCGCCATATTTTTTAACAGCACCGCCACCAGCGTTATACGCAGCAAGGGCAAGCTTTTTGTCGCCATTATATGTTTTTAATAATCCGCTTAAATGTTTAACTCCGCCATCAATATTTTCCCAAGGATTATACGCATTAATAACCCCTAAAGACTTTGCAGTGCTAGGCATTAACTGCATTAAACCCATAGCGCCTTTTTTAGAAGTCGCTTTAGGGTTGAAATTCGATTCTCTTTTAATAATTGCTTTAATAAAATCCGAATCAACATCATATTTTGAAGCAAAAGTGTCGATTATTTCATCCAAATCTGAACTTTGAGATTTCAAATCTATCTTTGTTTTAAGATTTATCTGCTTTTCAAGCTCCTCAATCTCATCGTCCAACAATCTTTCAGGGTCAATTTCAGGTTTTTCTTCTGCTTTTGTTGGTTCTGCTTCTTTAATTTTGGCATCTAAAATGGTTTGGAATTGCTGATTTTGCGCAATAGAATTAACATTGCCCGATAAACTTGCAAGTTGCGCAAAGTTATTTTCAATGTCGTTAATACGAGATAACGTCATATTTAGGCTGTTTTGAACGCCTAGTACCATATAATTCTATCCTTACCTACCATTTTGTCTAGTTTTTTTAGAGGATATTATATTCCTCACATACTAAATATAGTCTATTCATAGGGCATTGTTCATCAATCAAAAGATGTATTTTAAAGGAAAATATTAATCTTGAGATTGATATTTTGGGGGTTGATTGATTTAGCTTTTTGATAACCAAAACCCAAACTGTTATCAATGAATTTCAGAGTATTAAGGTTGTTGAAAACCAAACAAAATCTAAAAATTAATAATTCTTCGATAGCCCAAATTTACTCTAATACCCATTATTCAATAGCAAATTTTAAATAAAAAGCAAACTTCAAACACCCGTGTGACTATCAAAAAAATTTCACCTATGCAAAATTAATTCCCTTGTTACTTTTTAAAAAGTAACCAAAACCCTTGCCTAATGCAACGCTCTAACAATTTCTAAACTCGTCCAATTCAAAAGAAACTCACCTGTTTTTTGTTGTTTCAAAAAATAACCTCAAACATCTTTTGCGTCGTTGACTCGTTAAGAAATTTGTTATCGCTTATGCAATGGCAAGAAAAGTTGCGAGAATAGAGAATGATTGGCGAAAAACTAGGCTTTTGAATTAATTTTGTATGCTTGAAATTATGGCTATCGAAGATTTTTTCAAAATAAAAAATTTATCGATAGCCAGTTTTTATCCAAATATTAATTTTATCAATGCCATTTTTGTTTAATGATTACTAAGCTTTTAAACCTTTGAACACTCCAACATCCCCTCTAAGCTGTCGCCCTGAACCCCGTTTCAGGGTCTTTAGCTTATTAAGAACTAGACGAAAATTTGAAAAATAAGCAATTCTTCGATAGCCAGTTGTTATCCTAATGTTAATTTCATAATTAACTTAACGTTTGCTTTATGCAAAACAAAGCAAAAGAACAGTATTCGCATTAACTCTTTGCTATCAAAGAAGTTTATAGAATAGTAAAAGTTATAACCAACTAACCAAAACCCACAAACGAAAGGTGGGAGGGCAAGCTACCACCATGAAAGTTAAGGTATGCAAAATGAAACAAATGTCTGTTGTCTTCCTAGTGCGCCCGACTCTCCTTTCGAGGGTTTTGGTTAATGACTTCCAAGCCATTTTCTTTATTCTTTTGGTTCTGTTTTCTTTTTCTTTTCTGGCGAAAAAGAAAAAGAAAATGAACAAACTAAAAGCGAGATTTATAGCCGAAGAGAAGTTAAAAGCTCTAGCTATCGATAAATTTTTTGTTACAAGTTTTTTGATAGCCAAGTTTTTTCATTGTTCTATTTCATATTTAAAATTCTTTGATAGCAGTCTTCTATTGCAAAGAATTACGTTTAAAATAATTAATTACAGGTTTTTAAAACTTCTTTGATAATCGGTTCATGTTAAATAATCAATGTTGAAATAGATTTTGGCTATCGAAGAATTGGTAGTTTTTCAATTTTCGTCTAGCATTCAAAGATTTCAAGACCCTGAAACGGGGTTCAGGGTGACGTTTGAGAGAGTACGTTGAGGTAACTATGAATGTTAAATAATTGTTGGATTAGTAAATCCAACCTACGATTTTAAGAATTTCTTTGATAGCCAAGGTTTTTTATTTTTTTTATTTCGTGTTTAAAATTCTTTGATAGTCGGTTTTATTTATTATAAGGAATTATACTTGAAATAATTAATGATAAAGTTTTTTAAATTTCTGCGATAGCCAGTTTTTATTACAAGATTTATGTCTTGAATAGTTAATGCTGAGATAGGTTTTGGCTATCGAAAAACGATAATTTTTAGATTTTTGTTTGGTTTTCATTAATCTAAAGACCCTGAAACAAGTTCAGGGTGACGGTTTCTGGGTTCAGGAGGACGGGTTGAGGGTTCAGAGAGATGTTTTGGCAGGGATGTTAGAGTGGGGATTAATGGTTGATTGTTTAATTGAAAAATGTGGTTACTAACTCTATTTAAAATAGATAAATTCTATTTACAATAGAGTAGGACAGATTTACTAATTCGGCAATTAAAGGTTTAAAAAATATCTAGCTTTTTTAAAAGTATTTTTCCTTAATTGTAAATTTTTGTTAAAAAGGCGTGTCGAAATATCAAAAAAAAAAAAA
>CAKULF010000010.1 GCA_934667125.1 uncultured Candidatus Melainabacteria bacterium
ACTATAAAGCTAACAAACATCAGTTGCGCATTTCATACAATAATTTTCATGGTGGTAGCTTGCCCTCCCACCTTTCGTTTGTGGGTTTTGGTTAGTTGGTTATAATTTTTACTGTTCTATAAATTTTTTTAATAGTCAAAATCTATCTTGACATTAACCATTTAAGACATAAATCTTGTAATAGAAACTGGCTATCAAAGATTTTAAAATAAGAAATTTTAAAATATCTAAAAATAAATAAAGCCGAAAGCGACAAACTTTCGGCTTTGCTACAATTAATTTTTATTCAGCTTTCTGAGCTTTTTTATTCTTGCACGCTTCAACAATTTTGCTTATACCTACACCTATTGTCGCCCCAGCAATTCCAACAATGGCTGCATTTTTAACATAAATTGATTATAATTAAATTTTGCATAACAAGCAAAGTGTAAATAATTATGAATTATTTGCGCCCAATGTGATTCCAAAATCGTTTAATAATTTTTCTTTGATTTCTTCAAGTTTTTGATTTATAGAATCTATTTCTTCTTCGTTTTTATCTTGAATTGCATATTTTAAAAGACTTTCCAACATTCTATACTCGGTTATATATCTAGTTGGAGAATTAGAAAAATCTGATTTTTCCATTGATTTTAGAAAGTTTTTATAATTTTCATAAGTCAAATTAAATATAGGACTTTTGTTTTTATTTTGCGGAATATTTCCTGTAATATCATTGCTAATATTTTGTTCATTATTAATATTCATATTTGTTACCTTATTTGTCTGCCATACATATTTGATTAAAGAACTTTTTAAATTGTTCTATGGTTAATACGATTTCTTTGTTTTCTTTCATGCCATCGCCACTAAGAGCCCATGGATTTGTTACAATAATTTCAATTTCACCGTTTGCATTAATTCTTTTTTCAAAACTATATGCATGTTTTTCTACTAATCCTATTTTTGCTCCTTCTGTTGTCATAGGGTCTATAGTGCCAGCTAAATATATTTTATCATTATTCTTGATAATGTTTTCTACATTGCTTAAATCTTTTATTATTTCCGAATTTTTAAATCCAAAAGCATCAAGCACATAAGCTGGTGTTCCACCGTTTCCACCGAACACTTCAGCGACAAAACTTGTATCTTCATTAGATAAATCAGATAGAGTTTTAGAAATCTCTTGTGCGTCTATATAATATTCGCAAGCCTGTATAAAATAATTTAGATATGCCAATTCTGGATTACTATCTAGCAATGATAGTAAAGCATCTCCATCATCTATACTTAAAACAGGAGCATCGGAAGCTGCAATCCTTTCTGCGACTAATTTTTGAGCTTCTTCAAGCTTGTTTAAATCTATATTATCCAATGAAATACCATATTCTTCGCAAATATCTGATGCTATGTCAAAACTAAGAGAGGCACATTTAAATCCTGCATCCATTTTAGCTGTTAGTCTTTTAATTTCTGAATCAGCTGCTGTAACTTTATATAAATATTCTAATGCTTGTAAACCTGGCGCACCTGTCATTGTGTATCTTGGATCAAATACAAAAGATTCAATATTTTGTTCGGGTTTCAAAGTAATTGTAGTTTCTGATTTTGGAAGTTTTACTGTTATATCACCATTACTATCTTCACTAAAACACGATAGTATTTTTTCTCTTGTTGATGGATCAGCTATTAATGAATTTAATGTTGAAACTATATAACAATCACCTGAATATTGTTGTCCTGAAGAATATCTATCTAATACAGGAAATAATTGACAATATTTTTCTTTAGACATTCCAAGTTCCGTTGCATTTCCTTGTTTATTTTTTATATACATTTTTTCATCAACTTCAAACAAATCCCCAACTGCTGAATTTTTAAGTCCTGTTTCAATGCTCTTTGTTGCTGGAACCATTAAATCCTTAACATCTGTTCCTGTCGTATAAGCTTTGTATAATAAATCTATATCAGATAAAACAGCTTTACCTTGGGTAGAATTTTGGTCATAGCCTTTGTAATTCGATAAATCAAATCCATTTTTTTCTAATGCTATTATTTCGCCGTAAGTTCTATAGCCTATAATATCATTTTCGGACAAATTTGCTTTTTTTAAAAAATCTGTAATTTCAGAAGAAGTCATTGTTTTAGATTCAAGTTTAGAAACTAGTTCATCCAATACATTAGCCTTATAGCTATTATATTTTGCATTTGCAACACCAGTTAATATTCCAAGCAAGACTTGCAAAGAATTTCCGGACAGGTTCAAATCTCCTGTCATTGCAACATCTGTTAAAATACTTAAAGATGCATCAACTCCGGCTTCGGACATCCAAGATAACCAAGTTGAAGCTTGTTTGCTTAATCCTAGCGTTTGAGATAAAGCAAAAGTTCCTTGTTGAGCACATTCTGCTATTTTATTAATATTAGCGCCGACTAATAACGTTGTAATTTCTAATGCAGATTCTTTTGTGATATTTATAAATTCATCTTGAGTTAAACCGTTTTTAGAAGTAATTTGATCTGCTAATTCTAATGCATTATCTCCAAACATGCCTGCTAAAGCCATTTTGTTGCCAATACCCATTATAGCTATTCCGGTTGGAGGATTAACAAAAGTTACAACTCCACCAACAGTTGTAGTTATAAGACCTGCAAATTGAACGCCGGTAGCTAATTTGTCTATAAAATCATTTTGGCTATTGCAGTATTGTGTTACCAATTGTTCTAATTGGTCAGCATCTCCAATAGCTTCGTGTTTTATTTGCGCATAAGTATTTCCAAGTTCTTCTAAATTGGAATTAAACAACTCATTTATTTTACCATTGGCTTCTTGTGTGAATTTATTTTTATCTCCGATGGCAACACCTGTTGTATCACTATAATTTAAGTAATTTGGCGCATCGTTCATTAATAGAGTTTCAGTATCTGTTGCATCTTGCCAAATTTCATAACCTAATTCTTTATCATATGATAAATCAGGATATGTATATGTTAAAGTTATTTCTTTTTCGCCTGTATCTTTGTTAACTCCAATATTAACTCCAGTTATACGACGAGTATCTGTTTGAAAATTTGCATTGTCATATGTTTCTTTTAAATATTCGTTTAATTTTGAAAGAGCTGTATCTTCGCTGCCGTAATAATTCAAGAATGAATTGTAGACTTCATTCATATTTTGAGCTGATAAAACTTCATTTTGAAAAACATTTGCTTTTTGATATAAAATCGATGCAAAAGAATAATTATTAGATGCTTCTTGATATTGAATCATTTTTTCTTCATCAAATTCAACTCCAGTTAATTCTTTGAATTTTTCTTCAAAAGAACCATCGTTCAAGGCCGTTGTTAATTGTTCTATTAACTCTTCTTGTTTTGTTAATGCTTGATTGATATCATCTTTGCCTACACCTATATCAATTAAGTCCTTAACATAAGAATAAGCTTCTCTGACTGCACCTTGTTCGTTTAATTGTTCGTTATAATTTTCATCACTTGCATATAATCCATTTTTTAATAAATCTATAGTCCATTGTTTGATTTGATAATGCGGGTCATCTTTATTAATATAATTTGATTGAGAATTTGTTGTTTGATTATTTTGAATATCTAATTCATCGGAATTTAATACCGACGAAACAGAAGATACTTGAATATTTTCATCTAAATCATCAGTTTCAATATCAGAATCATTATAAAAAGCATCGTTAATTAATTCAATTTCACTATCGGAAAAATTGCTTGAATCATTGCTATTAACAGCTGTGGATGTTTGTTCAAAAACAGTTTCAGTAATCATAGCATCGTCATTATTATTGTTTGACGTTATTTGTGCTGCATTAAAATTATTACCTGTAATATCTAAAAACTTTATATCCACACAGTTACCTTTCCAAGGTATTGTAACGGCAAGATATAATTAAAAATTTAGTAAAACAGATTAATCAAATAAAAAAATTTACAAAAAGTAACAAATTAAATTATTTCCTCTTTCTAAACCTATGGCGGATTTTGGCTATTAATTTAACAAGAAATTTTTTAACAATTTCCAAAAACCCTTCGTCTTTTTCTTCAACGTCGCTCAATTCAACATGTTCAAAGCTATCATCAGGATAATCTTTAGAAAATTCCAAGATATTATCGTCTTTTTCCCCGTTTCTTTGAAAATACCCCGTATTGCCACCACCCCCAGGGCAGGATTTTGCGCTGGCTTGCACGTTAGAAAAATTTGAACTTATCGGATTAAAATCAAAAGACATATAAAAGCCTTTATTATTTATACTACAATTATAACACCTTTTTAAACACTTCTCAAGAGGGATGAAAATCTGAATTATTAATTTTTTGTTAATTATCTGATTAAATTTTAAAATCTCATTTATTATATTAATATGAATTAATAGAAATTAATTAATAGGAGGATATTATGATTAAACCTTTAGCAGACAGAATTGTTATTAAAGTTATTGACGATGTTCAACAAACATCAGGCGGAATTTTTATTCCAGATAGTGCAAAAGAAAAACCACAAAAAGGCGAAGTAGTTGCTGTTGGTGCAGGAAAAACTATGGAAAACGGCGAAAAAGAACCAATGGAAGTTAAAGTTGGGGATGTTGTATTGTTTGCAAAATATTCAGGAACCGATGTTAAAGTTGGGGATGTTGAATATAAGATTATTTCAGTTAAAGACGCTTTAGCAATCCTTGAAGGTTAAAAATAAACGTCAGTTTAATGGCAAAAGACCCTGAAACAAGTTCAGGGTGACGGGTTTCCGTTTTAGAGTAAAGGATTTGTATTTAGCATGATGAATTTGTTTTATTTAATATAACAAATTCAAAATCAAAACTAGTTAGTTAGAAAGAAGGAAAAATTATGGCGAAGAAAGTCGTATTTGATACAACTGCTCGTGAAGCTCTTTTAAAAGGGGTTAACGCAGTAGCAGACGCAGTTAAAGTTACACTTGGACCAAAAGGTCGTAACGTTATTATTGAAAAGAAATTTGGCGCACCTCAAATCGTTAACGATGGTGTTACAATTGCAAAAGAAATTGAACTTAAAGATGGTTTAGAAAATGCAGGCGCTCAATTATTAAAAGAAGTATCTTCAAAAACAAACGATGTAGCTGGTGATGGTACAACTACAGCAAGCGTTTTAGCTCAAGCAATTTTTAAAGAAGGTATTAAAAATTTAACAGCTGGCGCAAACCCTATGGGAATTAAAAGAGGTATTAATGCTGCTGTTAAATGCGCACAAGACGAAATCAAAAAAATGTCTAAACCTGTTGATTCTAAAGAAATGAGAACACAAGTTGCTGCAATTTCAGCTGGAAACAACAAAGAAATCGGTGAATTAATTTCAGATTGTATGGAAGTTGTTGGAACAGACGGCGTTATCACTGTTGAAGAATCTAAAACTTTCGGAACAGATAAAAAAATCGTTGAAGGTATGCAATTTGATAAAGGTTATATTTCACCATACTTTATCACTGACCCTGAAAGAATGGAAGCAAGTTTAGAAGATGCTTATGTTCTTTGTGTAAATAAAAAAATCAATTTAATTGCTGACCTTGTTCCAATACTAGAACAAGTTGCAAGAGATGGTAAATCATTATTGTTAATCGCTGAAGACGTTGAGGGCGAAGCGCTTGCAACATTAGTTGTTAACACAATGAGAAAAGTTTTAAGATGTGTTGCTGTTAAAGCCCCAGGTTTTGGTGATAGAAGAAAAGCAATGCTTGAAGATATCGCTGTTTTAACTGGCGGTCAAATGTTCACTGAAGAACTTGGTATTAAACTTGAAAACGTTACAGTTCAAATGCTTGGTAAGGCAAAAAGAGTTACAGTAACAAAAGATGAAACGACAATTGTTGTTGACGATTCAACAAAACGCAACGTTGAAGAAAGAGTTGCTTTAATTAAAAAACAAATCGAAATGTCTGATTCTGAATATGATAAAGAAAAACTTCAAGAACGTGTTGCTAAATTATCAGGCGGTGTCGCTGTAATTGAAGTTGGTGCTGCTTCTGAAGTTGAATTAAAAGAATCAAAATTAAGAATTGAAGACGCTTTGAATGCTACTCGTGCTGCTCAAGAAGAAGGTATTGTCCCTGGTGGTGGCGTTGCATTATTAAGAGTTCAACAAGTTCTTCAAAAAGAATTAGAAACAAGAACATTTGATAATGACGATGAAAAAACAGGTTTCAAAATCTTAACAGCAGCACTAGATATCCCTGTTATTGCAATTGCAAATAATGCAGGCGCTAAAGGCGAAGTTATAGTAGATACTGTTAGAAAAGAAACAGGTGCATACGGATATGATGCTATGAACAATAAATTTGTTGATATGTTTGAAGCTGGTATCGTTGACCCTGCTAAAGTTACTCGTTCAGCTTTGGAAAACGCTGCAAGTGTTGCTTCAATGTTGTTAACTACAGAAGCTGCAGTTGTTGAAATTCCTGAAGAAAATAAAGCTGCTGATATGCCTATGGGCGGTGGAATGCCAGGAATGGGCGGAATGGGAATGATGTAATTTTCTTACAGCACTTGTGTGCTGTTGAAAATTACGAATGACCCGAAGGTGTGCGAAGTCCGTGACGGCAGACCGAGGAGGTCTGGCGGACAGGACGTAGACCTTACCATGGTGACACCCTAAATTTTCTTGCCGAGTAACGAGGCTTAGAAAATGGAAGTGCCCTTGGGGTACGTGGAAATTTTTAATTTCCTCAGGAGCTTTTTCCAAGAATAATTATTTTAAGACCTAGTGAAAATCACTAGGTCTTTTTTCATCATCATCGGATTAGTAAATCCGACCTACCTTAAAAACAAATCTATCCCTTCGTCCTACTCCATTTATACGATTTTTTTCCTAAAAACACCCTTATTTATGCTAAAATTAAACATATTAGGGAGAATACGGGTAAAAAATGAAAAAAATATTAATTATTACTTCAATAATTGTAGTAAGTCTTGTCATCATTCGCTTTTCTTTTGTTAAATTTGGCGAATTTAAAACAAATAAACGACTAAAAGCCGCAGCAGTGCCAACAGTTGAATTAAAACAAATCGAAGAAAAAGAAATATATAAATCAATCGAAATCCCCGGAAGAGTTCAATCAATGGACAAAGTGGATTTGGTTGCAAGAATAGACGGCTATCTTCAAAGAAAATTATTCAACGAGGGTGATTATGTTAAAAAAGGTCAAACTCTTTTTATAATTGAACAAACTCAATATTTAAACGCTCTAAATCAAGCAAAAGGACAGCTTGAAAACGCTAAAGCAACATATTATAAAGCAAGCAGAGATTACGCAAGAGGCGCAGAGCTTGTTAAAAAGGATTATATTTCAAAATCTACTTATGATGGCTTATATGCAGATAAAAAAGCAGCCGCAGCGGCAATTAGAACCGCTCAAGCACAAGTTGCGGAAGCAAACAGAAATTATAGCTATACAACAATTAAAGCTCCTGTAGACGGCAAAATCGGCTCTCTTCAAATCCAAGAGGGAAACTATGTTTCGCTTCAATCAGGAACGCTTGCAACAATAACAAAATTCAATCCGATTTATGTTAAATATTCAGTAGATTCAAAACAATTAGACGAATTAAGACAGCTTGATTTTGTTCCCAAAAAAGGAAATAATCCGATTAAAGTTGATGTTATTTTGCCTAATAACGATATTTATCCAATTAAAGGTGTTCAAGATTTTTGGGATAACCAAATATCAACAACGACAGGAACTCTTGATTTTAGAGCAACTTTTTCAAATCCTGAAAATATCTTAATCCCAGGGGATTTTGTTAAAGTTAAGGTTTATTCAAATCAAAAAAATAATGTCTTGGTTGTTCCGATGGAATTTGCGCTTCAAGATTCTAAAGGAAGATATGTTTATGTTGTTGATAAAGATAACATTGTTCAACAAAAATATTTTAAAGACGCAGGACAATATGAAAAATATTGGATTATAGCTAGTGGTTTAAATAAAGAAGATAAATATATTTCAACAAATATAACAAAAATTATGCCTAAGATTCCGGTTCGTATTTCAACTGAAAATAAAGAAAGTAAATAGCGTATGTTAGACTCGAAATTCTTCATAGAACGTCCCAGATTTGCACTTGTAATATCAATTGTAATCATTCTTGTTGGTATTATTGCGATGACAAAACTCCCTCTTGAACAGTATCCAAACGTTACACCGCCTCAAGTTAGGGTTAGCGCAACATATATGGGTGCAAGTTCAGACGTTGTTGAATCAACCGTTGCAGCACCGATTGAATCTGCTGTTAATGGTGTTGAACACATGTTATATATGACTTCAGATTCTAAAGATGGTTCATATTCTTTAAATATATATTTTGAAGTTGGTTCAGATCCGCACATGAATGTTGTAAACGTTCAAAATAAAGTTTCGCTTGTTACTTCTCGTTTGCCATCGGATGTTTCTCGTTACGGCTTAACGGTTAAACAAAACACAGGCGGCGGCGGATTATTATATTATGGTATTTATTCGCCTGATAATTCCGTTGATTTAATCACATTATCAAACTATGCTTCAATATATTTGAAAGATGAATTATCCCGTATTGATGGGGTTGCAGAGGTTCAAGTTTTTGGCGGAAAAGATTATGCTATGAGAATTTGGCTTGATAGTCAAAAGTTGGCAGCTTTGAATGTTTCTCCTACTGAAGTAGCTAACGCTATAACGGCTCAAAACGCTCAAGTTTCCGCCGGTGCATTAGGAAATGAGCCGATAATTAATAAAAAAGAAATGGCTATAACCCTTAGAACCCCAGGGCGTTTGAAAACTGTTGAAGAATTTGAAAACGTTATAGTTCGCTCTGATGTTAATGGTCAGGCAATTAAAGTTAAAGATGTAGCAAGAGTCGAACTTGCAGGTGAAAACTATGTAACAGATGGTAAGGTCGATAATTCTTCCGTTGCGGTTATGTCTGTTTCTCAATTATCTTATGCAAATTCTATTGCCGTAGCAGACGCTTGTAATAAAAGAATGGAAAAATTATCTCAAAGTTTTCCTGACGGCATAAAATATAGTGTATTCTATAATGCGACAGATTCAGTTAAAGATTCGCTTGAAGAAGTTGTTAAAGCCATTGTCTTAGCGGTATTTATCGTTGTTGCAACGGTTTATCTTTTCCTTGGCGATTGGAGAGCAAGTGTCATCCCGTTTGTTGCAATTCCTGTTTCTTTAATCGGCACGTTCGCTGCTTTTGCGGCTTTTGGTTTTTCAATTAATACCCTAACCCTTTTCGGACTGGTGCTCGCCGTTGGTACGGTTGTAGACGACGCTATTGTTGTTGTTGAAAACGTGCAAAGGCATATTGAGCTTGGTTTGAAGCCTAAAGAAGCTGCAATTGTGTCAATGGAAGAAGTATCGGGCGCAGTTGTTGCAACATCTCTTGTATTGATGGCGGTATTCGTTCCTGTTGCGTTTATCCCCGGGATTACGGGAAAAATGTATCAACAATTTGCTATAACCATCGCCGTTTCCGTTGGTATTTCAACAGTTATGGCTTTAACTTTAGCGCCTGCATTGTGCGCAATTTTCTTGCGTTCAAAAGAAGATATGCCTCAAAGAAGTTTTTATGAAAAATATAGAGAATTATATAATCATTATTGGGAAGACAAAAAAGACCTCCAAGGAATTGCTTTATACAAGGCTTGGGGCGAATTTTTGGCTTATGGATGGGATGTTTCTTTAAAGAAATTCGATAGATGGTTTGAAAGAACCAAAATAAGTTTCATTGACGGGGCTAAATATTTCATCGAAACACCAAAAAGAACAATAATAACCTATATTATCCTAGTTATATTTTTAGTTGGAATATTTAAAATAATTCCTTCAGGATTTTTGCCCGAAGAAGATAACGGCTCCGTATTTACTTCTGTGTTGTTAAAAGATGGTACATCATTATCTAAAACAGGGGAATTAACGGAAGAATTTACAACAGAATTATTAAAAATCCCAGGGATAAAAAGCGTTTTGGCTTTGGGTGGTTTCAACGGTCAAAACAGTGCTATTTTAATTTCAAACCTTGATGAGTGGAAAACAAGGGTTAGTGTGCCTTGGTATAAATATATTTTCTTATCAAAAGAGAAAAAACAAGCTTCCCATAGAAGTCTGCAAGATATTAAAACATCTGCTAATCAGTTAGCTGCAAAATATCCAAACGCAAGAATTTATACATTCGTTCCACCTGCAATTAGCGGTTTATCTATGTTTGGAGGTTTTGAATATCAATTATTGGATAAAGCTTCAAGAACTCCGGAAGAATTATATTCTCTTGCTTCAACATTAATTAGAACAGCAAACCAAAACCCAAAACTAACAAGCGTTATGACCCAATATAACCCTCAAACGCCACAATTAATGCTAAAAATTGATTATGCTAAGATATTAGCTCTTGGAATTAATGTTCAAGATGTTTATACGGCTCTTGCAAGTCAATTTGGTACATATTATGTTAATGACTTTAACCTATACGGCCGTGTATTTAGGGTTATGATGTCAGCCGAAGAACAATATCGTACGACAGTTGATTCAATTGATAAAGTTTATGTTAAAACCGCAAGCGGAAAATCCGCACCATTATCAAGTTTAATCACAATTACACCAACAACTGGCGCTTATGATATTACAAGATTTAATATGTATCGTTCTATTCAAATCCAAGGTAACCCTGCAAGCGGTCAATCATCAGGCGACGCCTTAAAGGTTATGGAAAAATTATCAAAAGAAAACTTGCCGCAAGACGCCGATTTTGCTTGGTCAGGCACATCGCTTCAAGAAATTGAATCCGCAGGGCAAACAGGCGTTGTTCTTATAATGTCACTTGTGTTTGTATATTTATTCCTTGTTGCACTGTATGAATCTTGGATGTTACCTGTTGGGGTTATGTTAATTGCGCCTATTGCAATGTTGGGCGCGGTTTTATTCCAATATGTGTTTGCAATTTTCCCTCTTTGGAATCAATTGTCATTGGATTTATATGCTCAAATCGGTTTAATTATGTTGATTGGTTTAGCAGCAAAACAAGCGATTTTGATTATTGAATTTGCAAAAACAGAAAGAGAAAATGGCGCAGGAATAATTGAAGCAGCCGAAAAAGCAATCACAATAAGATTTAGAGCCGTAATGATGACGGTTTTAGCGTTCATTTTCGGTATTTTACCTCTTGTTGTTGCAATCGGTCCTGGGTCTGAATCAAGAAAGTCACTTGGAGTAACCGTATTCGGGGGTATGACAGCAGCAGCTATTTTAGGTACAATAATGGTGCCTGCATTTTATGTAATTATTCAACAATTAAGAGAAAATACAGCAAATAAATGGCATAATAAAAATAAGAGGGTAGAAGATAAGGGGGAAAATGAATAAAAAGTTATTAATTTCATTATTAGCTTCAACGATTTTTCTTTCTTTTTCGCCTTGTTTTGCAAAAGAAAATGCAGATACAGCTGAAAGACAACAACAAGATATAGGTTTGAAACTTTTTAGGAAAGATAAAGCAAAGAAAATAAAAGTTAAAGCGGAAAAACCCAAAAAACAATACAAAATTAACAAAAAAACTATTCAAGAATATCAAATTCCGACTAATGTTTATATGCCTGTGGGCGAAACGTCCGACAAGGTTGTAAAATTAGAGGGTTCTGTTGCAAAATCTGTTGAATTAAATATGGCAGATTGTATTGAGCTTGCTTTAATTAATAATCCTAAAATCAGAGCAAGCTATGCTAAATCGGAAGTTGCTAAATATCAAAAGTTTGAAACGCTCGCTGGATACACTCCTCGCCTTGATTGGTCAAGTTCTATTAATCATAATATGCCTGACTTAAGTATGATTAGGAATATGAAAGGCGCTGCGTATAATAAATATACCCTTGGGCAAATCGGAATTAAGCAATTAGTCTGGGATTTTGGTTATACTCAAAATAAATATACAGTTAATAAAATTGAATATGAAAAATCTAAAGCGGAAATAGATAAAACCGTAAACGAGGTTGTTTGTGCTGTTAAAGAAGCATATTACAATCTTATGTATGCTTTTGATAAAAGAAAAGTAGCACTTGATACACTAGACCAATACACAAAAACTTTCCATCAAGCAAGCGCTTTTTGGGAAGTTGGAAACGTTACAAAGGTTGATGTTTTGTTTGCTCAAACAAATATGGAAGACGCCAAGGCGCAATTAATTTCTGCAAACAATAACATTGATATAGCTTATTCACAATTGAATAATGCAATGGGCTTGCCTTTTTCAGACCCTTATATGATTGATGTGAGCTTAAAATATGAACCTGTGAAAATAACAATGAAAGAAGCTATTGAAATTGCAAATACTTCAAGACCTGATTTAAAAACAGCAATGTTGGATGTTGATAGCGCTAATCAACAGGTTAAACTGGCATGGAAAACTTGGTTGCCTTCTTTAGAATTTCAAGCAAATTTCGGAAAAGGCGGAGTTGATAGCTTTACGGATAGAAACTGGTATAATTATGGCGGATTTATAACATTTCCAACAGTAAATCCTGTTCAAACGGGTGTTCAAATTAAAGAAGCAAAAGCCGCTTATAAGCAAATGCAATACACAACAAAAGCCCAAATAAACGATATATATTATGAAATTCAAAGCGTTTACACAACCTTAAAAGATTGCAAGGCAAGAATTCCTGTTATGAAAGTTGCGATGGAAAAAGCGCAAGAAAACTATGATATTACAAGCGGAAAATATAAAGTTGGCTATGGTAATGTTATAGAGTTGAAAGACGCACAGGTTGCGCTTTCTAATGCTAAATTGAATTATTATAAAACAGTTTTTGACTATAACACAGCAAGAGCGCAGATTGAAAAATCAATCGGTCAAACCTTAAAATCAGATACATCTGAAGTTATCGACAATCCGCAAGATATTTAATTATTAAGTTTTGTAACAAAATAAACTCTTTGTGCAATTATTTACTTTGTATATACTTTATATATATGAGAGTAAAAATTATACACGAGAGAATATCAAATAACTACTATTTTCCCCTTTCGACAGCGTTGTGAAAGGGGTTTATGTTGTGTAAAAGAATGAAATTTCTTATATCGAAAAGTGCATAAACAAAAATAAAGATTGGCTATTAAGGAAATCTAAAACAAAAAATTTATCGATAGCTGACTTTCATTTTTGTTTTGATATTTAGTTTTAGGAAAATAAAACAAGAAAAATAGTTTGGCTATCAAAAAAACCTTAAAATAAAAAATTTATCGATAGCCAATTTATTGGTGTAAATTTTATTTAATGATTTCTAAAAACCATTGAAACCCCAACGCAACCGCCAAATTGTCGCCCTGAACCCCGTTTCAGGGTCTTGAAATCGTTGAAAATCAAATAAAAATTTAAAAATTACTTATTCTTTGATAGTCAAAATCAATCTTAGCATTAACCATTCAAGACATAATTCTTGTAATATAAACTGGCTATCGAAGAAATTTAAAAAAGCTGCAATCAATCATTTTGAACATAATTCTTTGCAATAGAAAACTGCTATCAAAGAGTTTTAAATGTAAAACAAAAAAATGAAAAACCTTGGCTATCAAAGAAATCCTTAAAATCGTAGGTTGGATTTACTAATCCAACAATTATTTATCACTCATAGCCACCTCAATGCCCCCTCTCAAACGTCGCCCTGAACTCGTTTCAGGGTCTTGAAATTGTTGAGAACCAAACAAAATTTAAAATTTAACCATTCTTCGACAGTCAAAACCTACCTCAACATTGATTATTTAACAAGAACCGACTATCAAAGAAGTTTTAAAAACCCTATAATTAATTATTTTAAACATAATTCTTTACAATAGAAAACTGCTATCAAAGAATTCTTAAAATAGAAAATTTATCGATAGTCAATAATTTTTTAAATATTTTCAGCTATAAATCTCGCTTTTAATTTGTTCATTTTCTTTTTCTTTTTGGCATTAAGAAAAAGAAAACGGAACCAAAAGTAAAAAGAAAAAGCCTAAATATCATTAACCAAAACCCTCGAAAGGAGAGTCGGGCGCACTAGAAAGACAACAGACATTTGTTTCACTTTGCATACCTTAACTTTCATTGAGGTAGCTTGCCCTCCCACCTTTCGTTTGTGGGTTTTGGTTAGTTGGTTGTAATTTTTACTGTTCTATAGATTTTCTTTGACAGCCAAGGGGTTAAAGGCTATTGTTTTGTTTTCTTTTGCCTTATTTTTTTATTTTTCCCTATTTAAAAGTTGTTCTTAAAGTAATAAACATTAGAATGAAAATTGGCTATCGAAGAATGACTAAGTTTTGAGTTTTTGTCTAATTCTCAATAATTTCAAGACCCTGAAACGGGGTTTAGGGCGACATTCTACAGGTAATGTTTAAGTGTCCAAGAATTTAGGATTTCGGAAATCGTTAAATAAAAAATAGCACCAATAAATCGGCTATCGATAAATTTTTTATTTTAAGAATTTCTTTGATTGCCATAATTTTGAGTATCCAAAATTAATTCAAAAGCCCATTTTTTCGTCAATCATTCCCTATTCTCGCAACTTTTCTTGCCATTGCAAAAGCGATAACAAATTTGTTAACGAGTCAACGACGCAAAAGATGTTTGAGGTTATTTTTTGAATTAACAAAAAATGACCGAGTTTCTTTTGCATTGGACGAGTTTAGAAATTGTTAGAGCGTTGCATTAGGCAAGGGTTTTGGTTACTTTTTAAAAAGTAACAAGGAGTTATTTTATAAGGTTGATATTTCTTCGATAGCCACAGATTGCACTGTTTAATGTTTTCTATTTAAAATATAATTCAGGAATAAAAATAGCTATCGAAGAATTGCTTATTTTTCAATTTTCGTCTAATTTTCAATGATCTAAAGACCCTGAAACGGGGTTCAGGGCGACGGTTTGAGAGAGGATGTTGGAGCATACAAGGGTTTAAAAACTTAGCAATCATTAAACAAAAAAATAACACCAATAAACTGGTTATCGATAAATTTGTTATTTTAAGATTTCTTCGATAGCTAAATGGTGTTTCTTATGTAAAATTTGTTATTAGAATAATTATTGATAAAACCGGCTATCGATAAATTGTTAAAATTAACAATTTCAAGCTCGAAAATGGGGTTTAGGATGTTAAATAGCTGTCAGAGCAGTAAATCCTGCGTATTTTCCGTTTTTCTTAACAAAATATTACAAAATTGTATCATTAGGCAATTGAAAAATTTTTTTGTTACAATAAATTCATTAAGGATAGAGGTATTTATGTTGAATTTATTAACTAAGAAAAAAGAAAACAATGCGAATTTTAAAGCAGAAGAATTAACTATTTTATTATCTAAACTTACTCAAATTTATCAAGTTGATGATATTAATCAAAATCGAAAAAAGTATTTAAAAGACACAATTAATAAGTTTGGATATTTGCCATATCCTCAGTATAAGGTTCTTCAAGAGCTAACAAATGCTGAAACAATTTTTTGTTTAATTGAAAAATTAAAAAAAGCAAAAACATTTGTTGATGGCAAATTCATTGATTTTAAAAACCCGTCTGTTTTATCAAGAAACAATGTTAAAGATTCTTCTTGGTTTTATCAAACAGGTCATAACATCAAACTTCTTTCTCTTAGCGCCCTTGGCGACGGCAACGCAAGCGAAAACGCAGGAAAATTCATTGATTGGGTTAAATGTTTAATAACTCTTCCTATGGGAAATATTGAAAACGGCATATATCCAACAACTTTATACTTAATTCCATTCTTTGAAAGAGAGTTTGATTGTGCATATTTACCTAAAACTAATAATATCTCATCTAAACTTCAAGATGATAACTTGTTGAAATTCTTAGGTTTAGAAGTTGATAGACAAGTTAAATTATTTATCGAGCTTGCTCAATTAGCTAATCATCCTGTTATATATGACATTTTGCCTCAAACAGCTCGTTTTTCAAAAATGGTTTTAGCAAATCCCGACATTGCTCGCTGGGTTGATGTTGATGAATTAATTTCTGAAATAACAGGCTATGTTAATGCTATGTGTGCTCAAATTCTTCAAAACAAAAAATATGATTATGAAGATGTGATGAACACTCAAAAGCTATATATTCAAAACCTAAAAGGAAATTACAAAAAATATAATGCTCTTCAACAAAAAATTGTTGATGAAATTGAAGAAGAATTGAAAGAATATAAAATTCTTGTTTCATACAAAATGAGCTTTAAAGATAAACAAATTTCTCTTCAAAGAAAAGCGGAAGAAATCATTGCAAGAGTTAATAAAAAGCCAATCAAGGGCGAAAATGATATTATTAATCAAGATGATATTGTTAAAGCTTTAATCAAAGCAAATCTTTGGACTTTCCCAGGGGGCGCATGGTGTTCTAGTGGTGTTCCGATATTTGATAAAATGTCTAAAGGCGCACAATACCCAACATTTAAGCACTACAATTATAAAGGAGAAGACGTTACTCATTTTGCAAACCTAGATTGTCAAACTCCATTTTACTTCTATCATTTTGAATTAAATAAATATAATAACGAAGTTGTTGATTTTTATGTTGATTATACTGAACAATTGCAAAAAGAATTTAACTTTGACGGCTTTAGGGTTGATCATATTGACCATATAGTTGACGAGTTTTCTCAAGATAAAAAAGGTCAGCCATTAAGCTATAGAACTCCTGCTAAGGTTTTAGGAAAAGTTAATTCTAATTTGAAAAAGAAAATCCCATATTTTGCAACATTAGCTGAATATATGCTTTGGGACGGATATTTCAAGGAATATCACAAAGATATGAAGTTCGACTTGTTGTGGGGAGATGATATTGTTGCTCAAAACACAAAAACAGTTGAACAAATAATCAATGACAATATTCGCCTTTCAACTTATAACCAAAAAAATTCAAGAAAAAACAATTATCTTTCAATTTTGAGAGGATATAATAACCAAGACGGCGAATTTAGAGATATTAATCAATACCCTGGGCAACTTGGCGCAGAGGGAGCTTTGTTTAAATGGTTTAAGATGAAATTTCTTCCTGGGGGAAAATTTGCGCCTCGTCCAACATTGTTGATTGATGGAGATGAAAGCTTTACAAAAGTTGGAATAGAGCGAATTATATCTAAAGAAGTTTCAATGGTTAGAAATTATGATTGGAATTTCTTTGAAAAATTCAACGCAATAGATTATTTTGCCCAAAATGATGAACTTTTAACAAAAGGTAAAGCAATTTTGCACAACCAAGAATCAAACGGCTTTGTTTGTTGGGAAGTTGTCGCAGATTCGGATAAAAAGTCTAAAAACAATGATTCTTCAACATATTTAATCGTTGCGAATTATTTTTCTCCGCAAGAAATTAAAGAAGTTCAAGATGAACAAGGAAAAATTGAAAAGAAAAATGTTCGAGGAACAACAACAAAAAACAACACTGTTAAGTTGAAGAAAAATAAAAAACTCGTATCATATTTTGATTTTGAATTGGATGAAAACGGAAAATGTATGTTGGTTGAAAAACCGTTAGAAAACGACATTAAAAACGAAATAACATTTAAGGAACTTCGTCCTGCGGAATTTAAAATATATCGTATGAAATAATGAAAAAAAGCCCTAAAAATGGGCTTTTTGTTTACTAATTTTCATCTAACAGGTATAATTTTAATATGAATATTTTGTTGATTATAGGATTAGTGCTTTTTGCTTTTATCGTAACTTGGGTTTATGTCCTTTTTATGATGAATACAATCAATCCGCAAGAAAAAGTTGTTCATCAAGAGCCGATTATTGAAAATGCGCTGGAAAGATGTCATCAACTTTTTAACGAAGGGTTGCACAGCGAACTTCAACGCTTTGCTCAAAGGGAATTAGCAAAAAACTATAGCAACGTTGAGCTTAGAAGAATTTTAGCACAATCTCTTATGGCGACGGGGAATACGGAAATTGCAATAATGCACTTTGAAGCAATATTGTCAATTAATCCAAACGATGTTGAAACGGAAGAAATTTTAGCCAATTATTATATGGAAAATGGTCCGAAATCCCGTGCTATCGATATTTACAATAAAATTTTATCTTATGATAGTGGAAATATTGACGCTGTTGAAAAATTAGCAAAATTATATGAAGAAATTCAAAATTATCCAAAAGCAATTGAGATGAATAAATTGCTGGTGGATATTGAAGTTGATAGCGACAAAATCCTTGAATATCGCTATTTGTTGGCGGATTTATACATTAAAACAAACGATATTCAAAAAGCTTTTGAAGAATATGAAAGTATACACAAAGAAAACCCTGATAACATTGAAATAACAATGCTTTTGGCGGATTTAGCATATCAAAACAGATATTGGCAAGATTGTCTTGGATATTATCAACAAATTATTGCAACTGTTGGCGAAGATTATGAAATTTTGCAAAAAATCGCTCAAATATATGCTATTGTTGAAGATTGGGAAAATGCCGCAAAAACATATCAGAAATTAATTGAAATTGAAGGTCAAAACAGCCCAAATTATTTATATCACCAAAATGAATTGGCTAATGCTCTTTTAAAATCAGGCGAAACAGATGAAGCGATTAATCTTTTAAAAGATATGTTGTTGCAATATCCGACCGAAACTTCGTTTATGTTTACTTTAGCTCAAGCCTACACCGTTGTTGGAGAATATCAAACAGGAATAGACTTATATAACAAACTTTTAGACACTTTGCCGTCTGAACAAAGCGGAATGATTACAAAATATCTTTCTAATTTGATTTCGACTTGGGCGATGGATTTGTTTAATAGGGGTGAATACAACAAAAGTTTTGATAAATTCTTTGACGCACTTAAGCTTGATGAGGAAAATGACGAAGTGTATTATCAGCTTGGGGTTTGCAATTATCGAATAAAAAGCTATCAAGACGCTATTGCGCACTTTAAAAGAGCTATTTCAATCAAACCGCAAAATTCTTCATATTATTTTGGGCTTGGTTGTGCGTATGATGAAATTGGAACGGTTAAAAACGCAAAAGCCGCTTTTCAAGACGCCCTAAACATAGACCCCGATAACATCAAAGCAAGAATTGCTTATGCTATTATGTTGACTAAAGAGCTTGAATACGCTCAAAGTATTGAACAATTTAATAAAGTTTTAAAATATATTCCCGACAACGCCGACACATTGTATAATATCGCTTTGGCTTATGAAATGGTTGGGGATATTGAAAGAGCTATAAAATATTATAAAAAGGCAATTGACGCTGAACCTGACCACAAAGAGGCAAACAACAATCTTTCTTTATTGATTGATGAACCTTATACGCCAAAAGCAAAGGAAGAAGTGGCGGAAGTTCAACAAGAGCCTGCTGTTCAAGCAAGCGAAAATCCTAATTCAGATATTGATTTAAAAGATTTTGAACAATATATGTAAATCTTAGGTTCTAAATTTATAATTTAAGCCTTTGTAATCAACAATTATCGGATATTTTTCAACATCTTCAAAGAAGAAATAGAAATACTGGCTTTTCCTTGGAGAAATTGTTGAAGAATATCTAACAGTATGCTTTGTTAAAGCATTTCCAATTGCTTCCATCTTGGAAAAAGCGTCGTTATTAGATTGTTGAGCTGAATTTTGCAAATTTTGTTGATTAAATTCATTATAATTTGCCATCATCCCCGTCATATTTGTAATTGTTGAAGATAATGAGCTCATAGCTGCCATGCTGGAAGCTTCTGATGTTTGATAAATGTTTAAATAGTTTGCTGTTGAAATCCAACGAGCAGGCGTATCTTGAGTCGTTATTGTTAAATCATCAACTTTAAAAACATAAGGAGTGTCGTAAGACAAATTTTCAATTTGAACATATAAAGCTAAGATTTCAGGAATTTGAGTCTTAGAAATGCCAATCTTACAGTTGATTGCGCCGTTTGATTTTTTATATGTATCAAACATAAACTCTTCTGCGGTTTTAACCGTTTGAATATTGTTTTCGTTATAATCTTCGCCATTATAGGTTAATGTTGAACAACCGCTAAGGCACATCATTAAACCAAGAAGTATAACAAATTTTGATAATAATCTAATTTTTTTCATTACCCAAATTATATTGTTTGTTTATTAAATAGTCAAGTTAACAGGATTTATTCGTCCGGTAAAATTTGTTTTAATTCGATGTCGGGTTTACCCAAAACTCTTACTAATTCTAGAACTGAAGCTTTCATTTGACATCTTTGACTTGAATTATTGAAAAAATCAGTATAAAAACACCCTTCGCAATTACAACCTCTTTTGTAACATTCAATTGCAGTTTGTGTCCATCTTCTCACTGCTGTGGCTCTGCCAAAATCTCTACTTTTTAACACTTATAAACTCTCCCAAAATCTCTTAAGGAACATGCCGTCTAAAGCCTTGTGTCCCTTGCTATAAATATAATTATATTCGTTAAGATTCAATTATCAAGCAATTTTTGAGCAATTATTACGACAATTTACAATCATGATAAGGCTTACAGCGACCATGTTTTAAGCTTTGCACCATGCTAAAACCCATGCTATCACATGGTTGTAGTGATTTAGCGTTTTTAAAACCCATGCTAAGTCATTAATTCAAGTATTTGTTAAAAAATCTAAAGGTGTAAATAAATGTAAAATATACAATTTTTTTCAAAAAATTGGCATGCCCCAAAATAAAAATTGCTCTTTTTTCTAATGTTTTTTGTTTGTTTTTATTAAAAAAATATAACGTAAAATTTTAAAAAGGAGAAAAAAATGAGATTTAGCATTATTAAAAGAGAGCCGTCATATTTTTTTGAAAATATCCACGAGGACTTAAATCGATTTTTGAAAGACACTTTTGGAGATTTAAGTTATTTAGATAAAGGTGCAAACGAACTATATCACGCTTTTCGCCCTGCTGTTGAAATTAAAGAAAAAAATGATTCATATAATATAAAAGTTGAGCTTCCAAATGTTGAAAAGGAAAATATTGATGTTGAATTAGGCGAAAACAGCATTTCAATTAAAGCTGAATCAAAAATTGAAGAATGTTCCGAAGATGAGAATGTTAAAATGTCAGAATTCAGATACGGCAGCTTTAAAAGGGTTATTCCCTTTGAACATGCGATAAATACGGATAATGCACATTCGGAATTTAAAAACGGGGTCTTGAAAATTCACTTAAACAAGCTGACTGTGGATAAAAAAGAGGATGTAAAAAAATTGAAGATTGAATAGGGCTATTTATATAGCCCTTTGTTTTTTATGGTTTCTTTTGAATTTTTTTAAATAAATCAACATAGAATTGATTGCTAAAGAAATAACCAATCTGCCTGAATGGCGTTGGGAATTTTTTGGTTAGGAAGTTGAAGAAAAGATAGGTTAAATACGATGGGATAATCGTAGCAACAATAAATGCT
>CAKULF010000011.1 GCA_934667125.1 uncultured Candidatus Melainabacteria bacterium
AAAAAAAAAAAAACGGTTTTTATAGATATATAATAATCTAATTTTGAAAGGAATTTGGCAATGATTAAAGCAATTAACAATGTTTCTAGCACATCTTTTAAAGGAAGTGAAGTTAAAAAAGAAGAAAAAGCGCAAAAGACGCCTGAACAAATTAAAGATGGGAAAAAGAAATTGGCTATCGGTTTAGCTGCAGCTGCAACCGTGGCTATTGCTGGTATTGCAATTGCTTCAAAAGTTAAGAGCGGAAAGCCCGTAGATTTATCTGATATTAAATTTGATAAAGGCATTGCTAAAAAAGGCGATAAGCTATTTACAGGTACAGTACAGCATACAAACAAAGCAGGCTCTAATTTTGAGCTTAAATATAAAAAAGGTAAATTAATAAGCTCAACAAAAACGCCTACAAACAAGGATTTAGGAAACTTTATCAAAGAATATAAATACAATAAAGATGGCACACTTAAACAAATCACAAAAACAACCGAAGGTCTTGATGGCTATTGGGAAAAAACAACTTCAACATTTGATAGAGCAGCAAATAAATTAAAAGATGGAACCGAGCAAAAAATTCACAAAATGGTGCAAAACGTAGAAACATCATGCGATAAGCCAATCACAAAGCTTTCCCTTGTATCCAAAAACAACAACGCTACTATGACACTTTTATATGACGGCAAAGATAAATCAAAAATTCTTAGCCCTGAATTAATAAAACCCTTAGAAATGTCTTTGGATGAAGAAAGCAAATCCACAGTTTTAGAAAATATAACAAAAACAGCAAAAGAACTTCTAGACGAAAGCAATCAGCTTTACGAAATCAAATAAACGACAAAAAAGGGATGAAAACAAAAACTTCATCCCTTTTTAATATTAATTTTCCAAAATAAAGCCTACATAGAAACTCTATCTTTAATTTCTTCCATCTTGTGATCCGCCAAGCGAGAATCGCCCTTAACTCTTGAATAAGCTAAATAGCCATTCATTCTATCAATCTTAGTTAAGTTCCTTGAGCCGCATTTTGGACAAACATCCATATCAAGCTCTTGGTGGCCGCAATCATCACAATATGATAAAGCAAGGTTAACCCCTTCATAAAATCCCATTTTCATTGCACGTTTTAAAAGCGTTTCAACTGCTTTTGTGTTATATGAAATAGGGTATTTAACATATTGAATTTTTCCGCCGTTCATCATATCCCAAAATCTTTTTTCGGTGTCTTGTTTTTGAATTGGTGTAATTTGTTCACTAACATGACAGTGGAAAGAATTTGAAACATAAGGTTTATCAGATACGTTTGAAACTATACCATATTTTTTTCTAAATTGCTTAACTTGAAGTCCGCAAAGATTTTCAGCAGGAGTGCCATAAAGGGCATATAACCAGCCATCTTGTTCTTTAAATTCTGCAACTTTTTTATTGATATATTCCATAACTTCATAAGCAAAATCGCCATCTTCAACAAGAGATTTGCCGTTGTGAAGTTCTTGTAATTCATTTAAGGCTGTAATACCGAAGCTTGCTGTAGCTGATTTTAACAATGGTTTAATTTTTTCATTGTATTTTAAATGTCCGCCCAAGAAACCGCCTTCGCAATATGCTAGAGGGTTAACAGAAGCTTTCATTTCGCCAAGATATTCATAAGTTCTGACATGAATTTTTCTGATTAATTCCATATAATAATCTAAAACTTCATAGAAATCTCTGCTTTCTTGTTTAGCTTTAGCGTAAATCATTGGCAAGTGTAAGCTTATTGCGCCGATATTAAATCTTCCAACGAAAACAGGCTTATCATTTTCATCCGCAGGATGAGCGCCACCTCTTTCAAACCAAGGAGAAAGAAAAGCACGACAACCCATTGGAGAAACAACTCTTCCATATTTTTTATACATTGAAGCAACATATCCTTCGCCTGTTAAGCTTAACCAATCAGGATACATAGTCTTTTTAGAACATTCAACACCAGCGTGGAATAAATCTTCTGAGATTTTTCCTTCGCCGTGTAGGTTTTCATCATATAAGAATACAATTTTTGGGAACAATACCGGTTTTTTGCATTCTTTTTTGCCTTGTCCGCCCATTCTTGTTTTTAAGCAAGCTAGTGTTGCCATTTTTTCAAGTTCAGATGTGCCAAGACCTGTTGTAACTGTGATGAACGGATAATCACCACGGCTTGAAGCAACTGTATTGAATTTGTATTCCCAACCTTGGAAACCTTGTTCATAATCGCTTTGAACGTCTTTCATAGCTTCTTCTTTAGCTTTTTCAAAAGAAAGACCCATGCAGATGTATCTATCGTATTGTCTTTCATAAGTTTTTTGAGCATAAGGAGCTAAGATTTTATCAACTTCAGGAACAGTAAAACCGCCATATTGTTGGCTTGCTGCTGCCATTACGATGTCGCCGATAACATCAAATGCAACATCCAAGCTCTTTGGTTCGTTATACCAAATATTACCCATTTCAAAACCATCTTTTAACACAGCAGCTACATCAAACAAGCAGCAATTCATCGTGTCACGACGAGCTGACATATCGTGGATATAAATGTATCCATCTTTAATTGCTTGAAGATCATCAACTGTTAAGAAGAATTTTTTGTATAATTCTTTGTTTAATTCGTTAAAAATTAATGAACGTTTTGTTGAAACCAAAGTAGAATCGGCATTAGCGTTTTCTTTATCGCCAATGTACATAATTCTTTGAGATTCTTGATAAACTTTATCCAACATGTGGACAAAATCTCTTTTATAGTTTCTATAGTTTCTATAGCTTTCAGCTACTTCAGGGCTTAAAACAGTCAAAGCACTTTCAACAATATTGTGCATTTGGGCGATTGTAACTTTGTCTTTGTCCATTTTTAAAACAGATTCATTTACAAAAGAACAAATATCTTTAATTTCTTTATCAGAAAAAGTTACCATCATTCTTGTAGCAGATTTTTTAATAGCGTCAACTACTTTTTGAATATTATATTTTTCTTGTGTTCCGTCTTTTTTAATAACAATTAAATTGTTCAAATTTTTTCTTGTGAAATTTAAAACATGTGCCAAAGTTTCACTAGAATTTTTAATTGCATTTGAAACACTCGAATGATTTTTTTCTAAGTTTTCGCTTTTTATATCGTTTGTAACATTCTGCATTTAATTCCTCCTAAGCGCCGCCCCAATAGCGCTTTACCGTATTTTTTAAATTGCTATTTCAATTTGAAAATTGCTTATCGACTATTTAATGTATTGCCTACAATTAATTTTCTTATTTTAATTATTCTACAATATTTTTTTAGCATGGGCATCATTTATTTTGTTTAAAATTCCAATTATTTTATAAAAGATTAAAGTCACACAATCATAGTGCGACTTTAATAAATTTTACATATATTTACTTTACTTTTTTATTTTATAAGTGGAATTATATCTTTTGTAATATCTGTTCCGCCGAATAATACTGAATCCTTTTTCAATACTAAATCATAGCCCATGGCTTTAGATTTTTGAGTAATTGCATTATTCATTTGAGTATCAATTTCGTTAACTTTTTTAACATAACTGTTTTTAATTGTCTTTTTCTTTTGATCTAATTGAGATTCATATTTCTTAACAAGAGCTTCTTTTCCTGATTGTGTTTTTTGTTTGTCGATATCAGCATTTGCCGTTTTAAACCAGTTTAACATGTCTTTTTCTTGTTTAATTTTAGTATCTTGGGCGGATTTAAGAGCTTTTGAAGCGTTTAAAATTTGAGGGATATTAACATAAGCTACTTTTAATGGCGCACCATCCGAAAAAGCAACGTTGTTAATTCCAAAACCTAGTCCAAAAGCAAAAGAACAACAGATAAGTGTTAATAATAATTGTTTTTTCATTTTCTTCAACTCCTATTTTTTATAATTTATATTTGAAATAATTGGTTGTTTAAATTCCGCTTTATTGATTGAACGTCCGTCCACTATTGGGCTTGGAGCGATTATGTACCATTTATATAAAGCTGTATTTAATCTTTTGAAGAATTTTTCAAGCCAAAGCGTTTTAGTTTCAGTTAAAACTTTGTTTTTCTTTTCGTACAAAAATTCAACTTTCATCATATCTTCAATGTTTTGATTAAAATTTTCAATCCTCCAAATGACCTCGTCCAAAAATTCATAAGGCATTAGAGCGTCTTCTGCTAAAAGCGTCTTTCCTGTTTTAGGGTCAATTGCAAGTTCCGCCCCAGGGGGTTTTAGGATGATACTTTCAGGAATTGCGTTTTTAATTGGTCGATTTTCATTCATCCAACGAGCAAGCGCAAACAATTTTGTCTTAACAACATCAGCAATAGGAGCATATCCGCCCGACATATCGCCATTTATTGTAGCATAGCCCATATATAATTCCGATTTATCTGATGTTGCAATTGGAAGCGTTGCACCGTATTCATTTGCTATTGCCCATAAAATCATACTTCTTGAGCGAGCTTGAATATTGTCTTGAGTGAAAGAATTTTTATATCGATTTGACCAAGAATTATCAACTTTTGAGAAGATATTTTGATATTTTTCGCTTAATAAATCAACTGAATCTTTAATTGGAATTTCAAGAAAATTAATTCCCAGGTTATTTGCTAAAGTTTCAGCGTCAGATTTACTTTCTTTGCTTGTTAATTTTGAAGGCATTGAAATTCCAAAAACATTTTCGCTACCCAAAGCATCTGCCAATAATACAGCGCAAATTGTTGAATCTAATCCGCCTGATAAACCTAATACTGCTTGTTTAAAACCGTTTTTAGAAAAATAATCCGCTATAGCTGTCGTTATTGTTAGATATGTGCGCTCAAGGTCGGGCTTATGGTCTAAACTAAACTCTTTTTGAGAATTTAAGGTTAATTCTAATCCACTTGGAAGAGGGTTAACTTCGCCACCATTTGATAAATCAACAACAAAGCAACTTTCCTTAAAAGCGGGCGCCATTGCTATAATTTCGCCATTATTGTCATACAACCTTGATAAACCATCATAAACCAATTCATCATTTGCCCCAACTTGATTAACATAAATATATTTTACGTTATATTTAAGCGCAATATTTTTCATCATATTGTGCTTTAATTGCTCTTTTTTAGCCCTTGTGCAAGATGAAGCAGGACACAATATAACATCCGCTTCAGAAGCAATTTCTGCTACAGGGTCAACTTTATACAAATTTCTTTTAAAGAAAGAAAAATCATTCCAACTATCTTCGCAGATTATAATTCCATATTTAATCCCATCAAGTTCAAAAATTCTATTATTTTTATCAACTTCATAAGGTTCAAAATAACGATAATCATTATGCTCGGAATAGTTTGGTAAAAGCGATTTTCTAACTATTCTATCAATTTTTTTATCTTTCAATAAAGCAATAGAATTAAAATATGGTTTTCCAAATTTTTCTTCATTAATTTCAGGATAACCGACAAGTGCTGCTATATTATCGCAATACTGCGCAATTTCAACAAGTGCTTCTTTACATTGTTTAGCCACATAAGGATATCTTTCTAAAATATCGCCCATTGGATAAGACAACAAAGTTAATTCAGGAAAAATAACAAGTTTTGCACCTTGAATTTTAGCTTTTTTAATGTAATCAATAATTTTTGCTTTATTATATTCAACGTTTCCGCTAATTGTGTTAATTTGTGCGAAAGCAATTTTGTTAACTTTATTCATACGTTGATTTTATCATAAAAAACCGTATCTAAAGCACAAAATCATACGCAAATACTAGCTGATTTTAAACAAATTAATCGTGTTGGAACATAGCACGTTGAGCTACAACGCCGAACGGATAAGCATTTTTATCTGTGATAATGATTGGGAAAACATCCAAAATTTTTGACTTGCCTGTTGCAGCAGGAACTTTATATGAACCGGCTGTTTTTCTTGGGTTTGGTCTTCTTTGTCCATTAACATCAACGATAATTAAACAAGGTTCAGAATAAATCGTACCGGTATCATCTTGTATTTCAGCGCCTGCTGTAGCGCATTTCATATTATCTTTATTAAAAGTTCCACCTTTAGCTGTTGGTTTGTTTGGAAATTCATATCTCATACCATCAGCTGTAAAGAATGCCCAGTTTGATGTATTACCCCAAGCGTAAGCGTTTGATGTTGAAATTACGTTCATTCTGTTTTGGAAGAATTGGAATAAACTATCTTCCTTATCTCCGCCACCTGACATTGGTTTATCAACTTCTACAGGTCCATAACCTTCAAGAGCGATATTCATTTCTATAACTTGGTTTAGGGCAGATAAAGCTTTTTTTAATGCTGATTTATATTCATGTTGTTCTGTATTGACCAAAATTGCGGGGATAGTTAAAGCAGCAATTACACCAATGATTACCAAAGTGATTAGAGCTTCGGCAAGTGTAAAGCCTTTTTTAACATTATTTTTTATCTTACTATTCATTAATTTTATAAACTCACGCTATAATACAATTCTACGTTTATTATACATTATATATATTATTTGTCCAATATGTAACAAAAAATCATACATATTGTTTAGCCAACTTAATAATCAGCCAACATCATTTTTTCTAATGCCGCATTTTTTAATAAGTTGAAATCGGGGGTTTTTCCTGTCCATATTTCAAAAGCATAACATGCCTGAGCCACAAGCATATCAAGCCCTGTTATATGGTTTTTATTGAATTTTACTGCCTTTGAAATTAGAGCTGTCCTTAGCGGGTTGTAAACAATATCATAGACAATTGCGTCTATAGGTAAGCTTTCCATAGCTGAGTCTTCAACAGGTGAGTTGTTTTCATCAAAGTTCTTCATTCCAATCGGTGTTGTATTAACTAAAATATCAACATCTTCCAGTGATTGCATTAAAGAGGTTTGAATTGCTTTAATTTCAATTGTAGGGAACTTCTGTCTTATTAATTCCACAAAATCGTGTGAATTTATCACATTTCTTGTGTATATATCGATTTTTTTTATCCCTAATTCATTAAGCCCTGCAATTATTGCTCTGCTTGCTCCGCCTGTTCCGATTACTGCTGCTTTTTTATCTTTTAAGCTATATTCTTCTAATGGTTTAATAAAACCCAAAACGTCCGTGTTATAGCCGATTAAACTTGAATCTTCTTCAATTTTAACTGTGTTAACAGCGCCAACAACATTAATAAATTGGTCATATCTTGATAAAAACAAAGTTGTTGGAACTTTGTGCGGAATAGTTACGTTAAATCCAAAATATTTATCTCTTCTTAATTGTTTAATTCTTGTGATTAAATCTTCCGCTTCGGTTGGCAAAAGTTCATAACTTCCTTTTAAATTAAATTGTTTTAAAGCGGTCTCATATAATATCGGGCTCATACTATGACCCAAAGGATAACCTATTAAACCTAATTTATATTCCATTATTCTTCATCCATATCTCTTGAATATTTGCAAGCTTTGTTTGAGCAAGCTATTTTGTTTCCTCTTTTTAAATATTTTTTAACCAGCAAACTGCCGCATTCGGGGCATTTTTCGCCGTTTGGTTCTGCCCAAAGAGCAAAAGAACAATCCGGATATTTTGAACATCCCCAGAAAAATGTTCCATATCTTGATTTTCTTTTGACTAGTTCGCCATCTCGCCCTGCTTTGGCGCATTCAGGGCATTTTACTCCTGAGCTTTCAACAATTGAAAATCTTTTTTTGCATTTATCATTCAAACATTGATAATATTTGCCATAAGGTCCTGTTTTAATAACCATATCGCCGCCGCATTTTTCGCATTTTTTATCCGTAGGTTCATCTGCCGGAATTTCAACAGCTTGCGCTCCCTCCATCGGAAGAGCTGTTTTACATTCCGGATAACCACTACATGCTAAAAATTGTTTGCCGTAACGAGATAATTTAACAACCATCGGTTTTCCGCAATTCGGGCAAACCTTATCTGTTTCAACATCTTTTCTTGTCATGTTCTTTTTAGCGTCCGCTACGGCAATTGAAAACGGCTTCCAAAAAGAATTAAGATAATCTACGCTTTTTTGCTTATCTTCTGCTATATCATCAAGCCCTGCTTCCATTTGAGCCGTGAATTTATAGTCCATAATTGTTTTAAAATGTTCATCTAATTGTTTGCAGACCGTTCTTCCTAATGGAGTTGGCTTAAGCGCTTTATTATCAATCTTTTCAACATAATTTCTTTGTTGAATTTTAGTGATAATCGGCGCATAAGTAGACGGACGCCCAATTCCGTATTCTTCAAGCTGTTTAACCAAACTTGCTTCAGAATATCTTGATGGTGGTTGAGTGAAATGTTGTTCAGGATTTAACTTTTCAAGATTTAAAACATCTCCAACGGATAAATCAGGGAAAGTTTTAGCTTTTTCAAGTTCTTCATCAGAAGCATATATTTTTGTAAAGCCATCAAAAGTGATTTTTGATGAACCCATTTTGAAAATATATTTATCAGCAGTTATATCAACCGTTAAGTTTTTGACTTTTGCATTTGTCATTTGAGAAGCCATAAATCTATCCCAAATTAATTTATACAATTTATATTGTTCAGAAGTTAAATATTTTTTGATAGATTCAGGTGTACGTTCAATATATGACGGACGAATTGCTTCGTGGGCGTCTTGTGTATTTTGTTTTCCTTTAACATAGATGTTTGGAGTTTTTGGATAATATTCTTCTCCAAAGTTTTTAACGATAAATTCTTTTGCAGCTGTTTGAGCGTCGTCTGAAATACGGGTTGAATCCGTTCTCATATATGTAATTAAACCAACAGCGCCATCTTCAAGCTCAATACCTTCATATAATTTTTGAGCTATTTGCATTGTTTTTGAAACGCCATAACCCAATTTTGAACTTGCTTCTCTTTGAAGAGTTGAAGTTATAAAAGGAGCTTGCGGTTTTCTAGTTGTTTCACGAGGAGTTATCTTGCTAACTTCATATTTTGCGCCGTTTAACGCTTTAATTATTTCATTAATTTCTTTTTCATTATGAATTTCAAGCTTAACATCTTTATTATTTTCAATAACTCTTGATAATTCTGCGCTAAATTGTGCTTTTCCTTTGGATAAAAGTGCTTCTAAGCTCCAATATTCAACAGGAACAAACGCTTCAATCTCATCTTCTCTTTGGCAAATAATTTTTAAAGCAACAGATTGAACACGACCTGCTGATAATTTATAGTTTTTCATTTTTTCCCAAAGAATTGGAGATATTTTATAACCAACCAATTTATCAAGAATTTGACGTGTTTTTTGAGCTTCAACTTTCAACATATCGATTTGATGAACATTTGCAACAGCGTCTTTAATCGCATGAGGCGTGATTTCATTAAACACAATTCTATATATCTTATCTTCCGGAAACTTTAGACATTCCTTAACATGCCATGCTATAGCTTCTCCCTCACGGTCAGGATCGGATGCCAGATAAACTTTATCAACCGTTTTAGCCAATTTATTTAATTCAGTTATGACTTTTTTCTTTTCAGGAATAACAGTAAAATCAGGTTTAAAATTATTTTCTATATCAAACCCCAAGCCGCCATGGGCTTTTTTATCTAAATCTCTGATATGCCCCATTGAGGCTTTAATTAGATAATTTGAACCTAAAATTTTTCCAATTGTTTTAGATTTAGCAGGAGACTCCACTATTACTAAAATTTTATCATTTTTATTTGTTTCTTCTTTAGTTTTAGATTTTACCGCCATAATTTCCCTATATATTTTATTGATTTCTATAATATTTATTATTTGACTGTACTATTAAACCCTTAAGTTCAAGCTCTGTCAACAATACCATCAATTTTGTAGTATCAAATTCAACATCAGCCAATATTTCATCAAAATTCTTAGCTTCACAAGATACTATATCATAAACTTTTTTTTGTTCATCATTTATTTCTAAATCAACAGGCATATCTTCTTTTGTTTCAAATTCCCAATTCATATAATTTAAAATATCGGCCGCTTCGATTACCATTCCTGCGCCTTGCTTAATAAGGTGATAAATCCCCTCTGTATTTGGATTTAAAAGATTCCCAGGGATACACATCAATTCTCTGTTATAATCAAGAGTCAAATTAGCACTAATCATAGCGCCGGATTTAAGTCTTGCTTCAGCAACAAGCGTTCCTTTGCTCATCCCAACAACAATTCTATTCCTTTGAGGAAAATTATAAGATATAGGTTGAGTTTTAAGAGGATATTCGCTAAAAATTACCCCTGCTCCATTAATTATTTCTTCATATATTTTTTTATTTTGATAAGGATAAATAATATCAAGCCCACAGCCAATTACCCCAACGGTTTTAAGGTTATTTTTAATAGCAGCGCTATGACTTGTAGCGTCTATTCCATAAGCAAGCCCCGAAACAATTGTAAGGTCTGTATCTTTGAAATTTGAAATAATATTTTCAAGAGCAATTTTAGATTCCGTTGTCGCATTTCTTGAACCAACAACCGCTAAATTGAAGTTATTATCAATGTTTTCAAGATTTCCTTTGTAATATAAAGCCAAAGGAAAATCGGGAATTTCTTTTAATAATGGCGGATATTTTTCATCTTCATAAGTTAAAAGTTTAACATTTTCATCAAAAAATGCTTTTTCATAACATTTATCAAGATTAATTTTATCTCTTTTTTCTATGTAATTTTTTTGTATTGTTATGTCGTAAAACTCCGCAATTTCAGCTAATTGCGCCTCTGTCACATTAAAAGCTTTTTCAACATCATAATTAAAATATTCAAAAATCTTACACTTAATCAAAGGGCGGACAGATAAAAAATTAAAAGCATTATAGTATATATTTTTGTTCATAAGTTTAGTTTAACATAAGAAATTATTTTGTTAAAAATATTAAAAAAGTATATATCCACTCTTGATTTTAGGGCTTTTTTTTAATATCATAAAAGAACCTAAAGTGGCTTATGTGTGCCACAAGGGAATAGCATTAAAAAAGGAGAAACAAAATGCCAAAAATGAAAACACACAGATCAGCAGCAAAACGCTACAAAATTACTGCGTCTGGCAAAGTTTTACGTCAAAAAGCCGGTAAAGGTCACTTACTTGCTCACAAATCACCTGCTCGCAAAGGCAGATTAAGTGGCACTGTGGAAGTATTTGAAGGAAATTTAGCATACATCGCTAAAGAATTACCGTACAAAAAGAAATATTCAAGATAAGGAAGGGCGTAAACTATGAGAGTTAAACGTGGTAACGTATTAAGAAAAAGACATAAAAAAATATTAAAACTTGCTAAAGGTTTCCTTGGCGCAAGAAGCAGAATTTTCAAAGTAGCTAACATTGCTGTAATGAAAAAACTAAAATATCAATACAGAGACAGACGTGTTCTTAAAAGAAATATGCGTTCACTTTGGATTGTTAGAATTAATGCAGCAGTTCGTGAAATGGGAATTAGCTATTCAAGATTTATGAATATGCTTAAAAAAGCTGATATCCAAGTTAACAGAAAAATGTTGGCTGATTTAGCAGTTAATGAACCTGAAGCATTTAAAGTTTTAGTTGAAACTGCAAGCAAAGCGTAAGTTTTGTAAAACAAACGTTAAAAAAGACTGAGCCAATGCTCAGTCTTTTTTGTATCTCTTTTGAATTTTTTTAAATAAATCAACATAGAATTGGTTGCTAAAGAAATAACCGATTTTGGTGAATGGTTTTGGGAATTTTTTGGTTAGGAAGTTGAAGAAGAGAAAAACAATGTATGAAGGCAAAAGAGCAATAGTCACATATGCATTACCCGTTTCCTCGTAATTTAATTTAAACGAATGTAGATTTAAAATAATAAAATAGTAAGTCAAAACACTTATGACTATCAAAATTATAAAACTTTTCCAAAACTTAAATTGCGACAAATATTTATGAATACCGCAAAGTTTAGCTATCAAATACGTAGTATAGATAAAACTTACGAAAAATATTAAAACTAGCACATATACAGATATTCCATCGTCAGAACCTTGGTAAGGAGAATTACCAAAACAAGAAAAGAATTTTCCACAAAATTCGACTATTGCAAAAATAGGACTCATCGCACAGATAAGTATGAAATATGATAGCTCTCTTGCTACAATAAGAAAAATGCCTGAGCGCAAAACGCCTTCTAAAAATATTTTCTGTTTTTCTGTCAATTTTATTTCCATATTTCATCCAATATATTTTTAGGGATTATTATATCATGAATTGTGAAAAATGGCTTTAGATTGCCTTTTTTCATTTGGCTAACGCCTGCTTTGATTAACGGGTTACCTATTTTTAAAATCCAAACTCTACTTAAAATAGATAAATTCTACTTACAATAGAGTTAACCAAATTTACCAATCTCAATAATCATATAACCGCCCAAACCCACTCCAACATCCCCGTCGGACCGTCACCCTGAACCCCGTTTCAGGGTCTTAAAACCATTGAGAGCAAAAAATCTTCCATAGTTGTATCGATTATTCTGATAATAAACTTAAAAATCGCACATACTTTTTGGCTATCGAAGATTTTATAAAACAAACATTAAAAGACTGAGCCAACGCTCAGTCTTTTTTGCATTTCTTTTGAATTTTTCTAAACATATCAATATAGAATTGATTGCTAAAGAAATAACCGATTTGTTCAAATGGCGTTGGGAATTTTTTGGTTAAGAAATTGAAGAAAAGATAGGTTAGATACGAGGGGATTACCGTATAAATAGCAGATAATTCTTCATATGCGCTTTCTTCAACATTAAATCTAAATTTATATAAATCCAAACAACAGAAATAATAAGCTAATGCACTTATAATTATTAAAAATATTAAACTTTTCCAAAACTTAAATTGCGAAAAATATTTATGAATGCCGCAAAATTTAGCGATTATGTAAGTATTAAAAACACAACCAACAAAAAAGTACATCGTCAACAAAGAATTTAATGCACTCTGAGATATACTATTTTCTTCACAAAAGAAAAAAATTAAATCTATACATGCCAATATTATAAGAAAGATAGGAGCTGTAATATACAATAATACAATTGCAGCCACCCCTTTAAGAGCCGCAATAAAAATACTTGAGCGTACAATGCCTTCCAAAAATATTTTCTGTCTATCTGTCAATTTTATTTCCATATTTCATCCAATATATTTTTAGGGATTATTATATCATGAATTGTGAAAAATGGCTTTAGATTGCCTTGCTCCATTTGGCTAACGCCAGCTTGGATTAATGGGTTATCTATTTTTAAAATCCAAACTCTACTCAAAATAGATAAATTCTACTTACAATAGAGTTAACCTAATCACCTAAACCCCAACCATCTAACCTCAACCCACTCCAACATCCCCTTTAAACCGTCACCCTGAACTTGTTTCAGGGGCTTGAAATCTTTGAAAACTAAACAAAAACTTAAAATTATCAATCCGTCGATAGCAATCTTTATCCTATTGTCAATTATTTTATCAATAAATCTTTACTATTAAAAATTAGCCCCATATAATACCACATTTGTCCAAATTTTTCAAGAAAATCGCTAATTTTCTGTACGAACGTACAGAAAAATGCCGTTTTTAGTGCGGTTTTTTAAAAAATAGTTCATAATAAAAAAGTAACAAGAAAGGAGGGTCTATGACTTGGAATGAAAGTGATCATCCACGTGATGAATTGGGTAGATTTACGTTTAGTAGTGGAGGAGGTGAAGAAAACGAAAAAGAGGATACCCCCGTTTTAAAAGGGCATGTTGAAAAAACAGACAATCCTGCAAATATTTTGTATGGCGCTTCACAAAAGAAAGCGCAAAATGAAAAAACTTATCGAAACGCTTTGCTTAGTGTTTTAAAGGATGTTGCAACTCCTGCAATGGTCTTGTATAGTTCGACGAAACAATTGGAAGAGGCTGTTAAGAAAAATGGATTGATGTCGAAGTTGAAAGAGAAAGGAAGTTCAATAATTCAGAAAGGAATAGAAAAAGCTATAGGGGAAAATTATGGCAAAATCCCACATGGGTTTGCAAAATTTTTTGCACGACAAGACGGTGCTGGAATGTTAGATTTGGCTCATGGAGCTAAAATGTATGATAGAAGTTATATTAAAGATACGATTTCACTTGATAATTATAATGATTCAAGGATTGCAAAAGATAAAAAATACTTAAAAGAAAAAATATCAAGCCAATTTAAGGATTATAATTTTGATATCAATAAAATTAAAGGTTACTACTTCAAATCTAATTCAGAACCTGTTCAAAGATTAATTCAAAACAAAGATTTTCAAGATATGATCAAAAAACATAAAAAGGAAATTATTGAAAAAGGACAGTTTTCAGATGGATTTAAAAAGCATGGAACTGTTGGCATTTTATGGAATAATAATTTTCATAATGCTATAGGTAAGGCTGATTTTAGAAATATATATCAAGATAAAAATGGCAATTTGCATGTTAAAATGTATGATACATATGATTTCAATAAAAACGAGGACAGTCCGTTAATCAAAGCTGGGGTTAGTCAGTTAGAAAAAGGCAATCTGAAGCCATTTTTTACAATTCATGATATAATAATCCCTAAAAATATATTGGATGAAATATGGAA
>CAKULF010000012.1 GCA_934667125.1 uncultured Candidatus Melainabacteria bacterium
TTTTAATTAATTCTTTAGCAAAAGAAATTAATTCTTGGGTTGTTTGCCTATCGTCGGTCTTTGTTTCAGATAATATACCTGCTGTGTACCAATAATCACTTTCAATTAATTCTTTAGCAAAAGCCATTTGTTGCTCTTGTATTTGTTTATCGGGAGAGTACAATCCTTCCAATAAATCATAAGAAAAAGATCTATACCCTGGAGTTATATTTTTTGTTTTTTTAGATAATTCAATTATAGATTTATCATAAACGCTATGTTCTCTTGCAAACCTTATTATTGTCTCTTTTTCTTCATCTTTAAAAGAATCGTCATCTAAAAGTTTTTTTACAAAAGCAAGTTCTTCATTTATTTTTTTTGAATCTGTTGGTTTATCGTATTCTTCGATATATAAAAGACAGGCAATTTTTGATAAATCATACCCTTGCGCATTAAGTTGTTTTGCAAAATCAATTTTAGCTTCGGCATTATTATTATCGGTTTTATATAAAGACACAATTGTGTATGCAGCTATTGTTTGCGCACCATCTTCTTTTAATTTTTTGTAAGCATATAATTGTTTATTTCTTATATTTTCATCATCAGAGATAAATGTTTTTATATTATAATCTATATTGTCGTCGGAATAACCTTTATCTTGATAAAATTTTCTAATTTCTTTAATAATATCTGCTTGTTCTTTTTCTGATAATGTTTCAGCTTGGCTATTTTCAATTTTTCCTTTAAAACTCAAATTAACAAAAGCTCTGCCATAAGAATTTAATGCTTTGGATGAAGAAGCCTCTACGTTTTTTTGTTCAACTTTTGTTTTTTCTTCAACCTTTTTGGTTTGAGAATTTCCTAATCCTGAATTTTTTTGGATTTTGTTAAATTCAATCACATCATTTTTCCTGAAAAACCAATATACCTTTATAATTGTTTTGACGGAACTTTGATAAAGTTTCTTTAGGAAAAATTTGATAAAAGTTACAAAAGTTAATATTTATAATAATTGCGTTGTAATAAGTGGTCCGTCTTCTGTTGCAATAACAGTATGTTCAAAGTGTGCAGACGGTTTAAAATCATCCGTTACAACAGTCCACTCATCATCCAAAACGCTAACTTCGTCGCAGCCTAAATTTAACATCGGTTCAATTGCAATAGCGCAATTTTTCTTAATTATTGTTTTATCCCCTGTTCGATAATTAAACAAAAACGGTTCTTCGTGCATTTCATAACCAACCCCATGACCGCCATATTGTCTTACAATTCCAAGGTGTTGTTCGTTTGCAACATCTTCAATTGCTCCTGAAACATTTTCAAGAGGAGTATCGGGAATCATTTTTTCAATCCCTGCAAAAAGCGCTCTTTTTGTTGTATCAAGAAGATTTTGAACTTCGGGGCTAATTTTTCCAACAGGATATGTCCAAGCGCCATCCCCAACCATTCCGTGGAAAGTTGCGCCAACATCAATTGAAATTATATCGCCTTCTTTTAAAATTGTTTTTTCGTTTGGTATGCCGTGAACGACTTGTTCATTAACAGAAGCACAAATTGAATTAGGAAATCCGCTATAGCCTAAAAACGTTGGTATAGCTTTGTTTTTCTTTATAATATCGTATGCAATTTTATCTAATTCCAAAGTTGAAATCCCTGGCTCGATTACTCTTGCCATCTCTTGATGAACAAGCGCTACAATATTTCCTGCCATTCTCATAATTTTAATTTCTTCTCTTGATTTTCTGTGCATAACTTTTTTCCTGTTTACAATTTTTTACATATCTATATATATAATAGCAAAAAAATTTTTTTTGAGGTTTTTTATCGTTGTATCGTTTAAGAAAGTTATTAATAATGACAAAAATTTCTTCAAATAATTATCAAAATACATATTCAACGACTCCTAAAGCTAAAAACCATAGAGTCTTAAAAACCGTATCAAAGCTTGCTGTAGCCTCTGCCGTTGTAGCAGGAACATATTATGCAGGCAAAAAAACAGGAACTTTTGATATATTAAGAAAAAAAGTATTTAACAATGAAAAATTACATTCATTATTAAATGCAGTTAAAACTTTTTTGTTGGGAATTGGAATAGGTAAGACTGCTTTTGAAATTAAAGACGCTATTCAAGAAGATTCTCAAAACGATTCTCAAAAAAATATTAAAGAAGAAGTTAAAGCTGGGGTTAAAGAAGCAATAAAAGAAACTATTGAAGAAGCTGATGAACCCGCTTTGCCTGCTGAAGTTGTTGTTGAACCAACTAAAACAGAACAAAAACAACTTGAACAACCAAAAGTATTACTGCTTCCGCCGGCACAAGAAAACACCCAAAAAAATGAACCTCAAGATGATAACGAGATAGCCGAAACAACAAAAGATTTTGGCAATTTTGCTTCTGATATTCCTGATGAAGTTTTAGATGAAGAATATAAAGAACTTCCTTCTATAACTCTTTCCTTTGACAACATGAATGAAGATGATGAAGATTTTTATGCTGGAATTCGTGCTTATGATAAAGTTAAAAACCTTGATATGCTTGGTTTTGGTCATATAGATACCCAAGATTATCCAATATCTTTTGAAGACTTGGTTTTTGTCGGAAATCGTGCAATGGATGAAAATCTTAATATCGTAAGTGGAAAAATTCAAGATAAAAGATTTGAAAATGCTTATTTTGTATATGATGACGGCTTTTTAAAGAAATATGTTTGTCAAAAGGGCGATGAAGTTTTAACAAGCCATTTTTCTTATGATAAGCAAAACAGAATAAGTAAAATTGAAGTTATAACAGAACCGGCTGAAGAAGCTATGGAAAATTCTGAATGGTCAGTCCATCCTAATAAAAAACCTGTTAAAATTGTAACTTTTGATAGAACAAATCAAACCATGAGTGTTAAAAAATATACTTATGCCGAAGAATCTATCTATGATAGCTCTCAAGAAAAAACCTACGATAAAAACAGAAAATGTATTAAATTAGTAGAATTTAGAGCAGGTTATCCAAATAAAACAATTTTATATAATGAAAAGAAAGTTATAACCTATGAAGGTGCACCTTCAAGAAGGGTTGTAAGGGACTTAGAAGAATAAAAATATTAAATATTGTTAATAAATTTTAAAAAATTAAAAAATAGAGCTTGCAATTAAATTTTTATGTTATACCATTAATAATGCAGATGGGGAAAACACAAAAAACCGAACCTCTATCGCACATTAAAAATTAAAT
>CAKULF010000013.1 GCA_934667125.1 uncultured Candidatus Melainabacteria bacterium
AAAACAAAAATAAGTATTAAAATTTTTTTATGGAAAATTTTGAAAAAAAGATTGATTATATTTTGAATAGATTATCTAAATCCAAGTTTAGAAGCAGTTTTAAGCTTAAAAATAAGGATTTAGAATATATTAAAGAAAAAGGTATAGAAAAAATTCAATCGCATTGCGTTGATTTTATTGAAAAAAGAATTGCGCCAAAAACAATTTTAAATGACGGAAAACAAACCCCAACAAAGGGTCACCCCGTTTTTATAGCTCAACATGCAACAGCGACTTGTTGTCGTGGTTGTGTTGAAAAATGGCATAAATTTTCTAAAAATAGACAACTAAGCAAAACCGAGCAAGAATACCTGGTTTTGCTTATTATGACTTGGATTAAGCGACAAATTAACTAAATTCTATTTTTCCAAACTCCGCCTTGTCTATCTACAACGGCATCATAGCAAGACCAAATTCTGAAAATTCCCGTTAAGCCTAAAACTGCGTGTGTTGCATTTTTTTCGTAAGGTTGGTCGTTAACCGCTTGTCCAAGCCCCGGCCAAATAATTAATGACAAAAAGCCTGCGCCGATTGATCTTGCAGTTATTGTTCCGTTTCTGCCATGAGTTCCCGCCATAACAGGTGCTGCTGTTGCAAGCAAAATAGCTAAAAGCGTTGTTGCTAATATCTTTTTCATAATTCTTCCTTTCAGTTTCCTTAATTGTATTAACAAAAAAAATTCTTTACAAGTTTTATAATATCAAATGAAAATTTCTTCAATAAATTTTAATAAATATGTCGCCAAAACCCCTAATTTTAAAGCATATCACACTGAAAACGAACAAGATTATAACAACAATCCGCAAGGTAGGTTGTGTCATACTTCGATGTTTTTTAGATATCCAAAAAAAGATGAAAAAGTTGTTGAAATTTTAAAAAATATTTTTCCAAATCAAAAGCTAAAAATCATTTCACAAGGCTGTTCGCAAGGTGAAGAGGTTTATAGCATTGCTATGCTTTTAAAAAAGAGCAATATTGAAGCGGATTTGGTTGGGGTTGATATTGATGATAATATAATTTATAAAGCCCGAAAAGGCGCTTACGAGTTGGATTTTAATGAATTTTTGGCTTTTATAAATCCGAGCGGAAATCAAAAATATGCAGCGTTATTTGATGAATATTTTGTCCCAAATCGAAGCAGTGTCTTATATCCACACGCAACGGGAAAATTTTATAAAAAGAAAAAAGATAAATTTCAAAATTGTAAATTTTTACAAGGCGATATTTTAAACTGCGATAAACAATTCCCTAAAAACAGTGTAAATGCTATATTTTGCAGAAATATTTTATATCATCTATTGGATTTTGAAGATGAAAATTATAATGAAAAAGTTTGTGATGATGTGATTAAAAAAATGAAAATGAATTTAGTTAACAATGGTATAATAATTTTTGCACCATCTGAAATATTTAGTTTTAGCCATGCTATTGAAAAAGCGCTTATAGCAAACGATTTTAGGTGCTTGGATAATGATACTAAAACTATTTGGCAAAAAACGGATTATTTATCAAAATAAAAAATATCGGATAACTTTACCCCAAGCGCACGAGAAATTTTAAAAAGCATTTTTATGGACACATTATTTTTTCCGCTTTCAAGTTTGCCCACATAAGTTGGATGAATTCCAACCTTTTCCGCTAGAAATTCTTGTGTCATGCCTTTTTCAAGGCGAATATTTTTTAGTGCTTTGCCTAAATTTTCCAATATTTTCGTGTTCATATTTGACAATATAGACTGATACGCTTATTATTTTTATAGACTCACACGCTAGTTTTTATGGTTAATTCTTTGCGTGGCTTGGATTTGAAAAATATTTTAATTAGTAAGGAAAATATGAAAAAAGGTTTTACTTTATCGGAAATTATGATAGCACTCGTCGTTATTGGAGTTATCACCTCGATTTTGCTTCCTGTCGCTTTTAACAACGTTCCAAACGAAAACGTGATGAAGTTTAAAAAAGGTAATGCAACACTAGCTAAAGTAATTAATGAACTTGTAACTAGCGGGGAATACTATACCCCAGGGGATTTAGGCAAAGACAAAAACGGCAATTGGGTTGAAGATACGGCTTATTTTTGTTTAACAATTGCAGATGTTTTAAACGCAAAAGAAAAAGTTTGTGAAAGTATTAGTTTAGCAATATATCCCAATACCGATATCATCTCGACAGATTGGGAGTATAACAAAGCGCTAGGGGAAGATTGGAAATTTTCAACAGCTATAGATGATATGTGCAAAAAATCAAAAACTGAAAGCTATGTTACAACGGCAGATGGGATAGCGTATTATGAAAATAATGCAAATACGCCATTTGGAATTAACAATGAAGTCCATTTTAACGGAAACAGAAATATTTTTTATAGCACAATGAATACGGCTCTATGCGGAAAAGATAAGGAAACAGAAGAGGAAAAATATGGTGACAACTATCTAAAAACTTGTTATACAAACGGTTTTTATTATGTCTATAAGCCGTTTTGTATGGATATCGATGGAATAAATCAAGGTGAAGACCCTTTTGGATATGGGATTAGGGTTGATGGGAAAATTATTTTGGGAGCACGTGCAACTGAATGGCTCGAAAAAAGTATTCAAGAAAAATAATAAAAAGCCCCTGAAACAAGTTCAGGGTCTTCAAATCTAAAAAATAAGGAAAAAATTTATGAAAAAAGAAGAAAAGATAGTCATAGTTTGTTTTTTAATTATATTCATCAGCATGGTGATTTCATATATCTACACCTGTAACAAATTAAAACCACACAATAAGGCCTTTTTAATCGAAAAAGTTCTTAAAAAGCAGAGCAGAATAAGTTTTTAAGCTTTTTTCAATTTAACACTAGCCACTTGGCTAGTAT
>CAKULF010000014.1 GCA_934667125.1 uncultured Candidatus Melainabacteria bacterium
CTACTTTCCAAACACAATCATAGGCACATCATGCTCGATTGCATACTTTCGCAAAAAGCCATCTTGTACTTTAACAAAATTCATAGTATCCCCGATTGCATCATAGGGGTTGGTTGGATAAGCGAAAACGCCCATAACGTTTGGGTTTGAGATATACATTTCATTATATGCTCTATTGCCACGTCGTGTATTAGAATTAATTCCTGCAAAAGCTTTGATTAGCTTTTCTCTAACTTCAGCCGGTTCAATTTCGCCAAACGATTTATTCTTATTCTTTTGAACAAAATCTAAATATTCTTTATCATCTAATTCTAAAGTTGTTTTAATTAAATTTGAAATATATTTTCTATCTGTTTCTCTGTTGCCGCCAAAAACATAGTCATTTTTAAAATTATCTATATTTTTTCCGCAGCCTGAGCCGCTGTCGGTTTCGCCTCCGCCATAAGTATATTTTGTTTCAGTATCCAGTATAACCCCTTGGGATCTAAAAAATCTTGTCTTAGATTCGGGTCTTTCAACGTATGAAACAGATAATAAAGCGTCTGAATCAGGAAGAGAAAATGCGTCAAATTTTGATAATTGATTTTCATAATCTAGTCCATGGACAAAGAAATGGATATTTCCTGTGTCAACTTCATCTCCGGCAGAAGTTGTTGTAGTTATACCTTTTGAAATAGAGCCTTTATCAAAGCCGATTTTTTCCCAAGTTGAATTTTCAACTTCGTTAAATCGAATAATAACTAAGCCATTTTCATCTTTGTATATTCCTTTTAAATTTGTTGAACCATTGGGATTAACCGTTGTTATAGCCTTATTTATCCTGCTTGAAGATGGAATTTTTGTTACAGGAAATAACGGTTGAGAAGTTTTAAGCTCAGAAATTAAGCTATCAATTTTTGAACTGTTTGTTTCAAATTCGCTTTTGAATTTATCATAAAATTCATCATCTTTTTTAACGCTTTCAAGGTCGGCTTTTGTAAATATTTTGGACATATCAAACAAATTGTCATATTGTAAATCAAAAGCTACAGACTGTTGTCTTTGTAATTTTTCTTCGTTTGTTAAATCCTTAGCGTTAACATAGCCCAACCATTCGTGATTTTTAATTAAACTATACAATTTAATTTCTTCATCTCGAGTTAAATTGAATTTTTTTGAAATATAATATGCGTCAAACGCTGAATTAGTCGCATGAAGCACATCTTTTTTACCCTCTGTTTTGGATAAATCGTGCAACAGGGCGCTCAACAGCATAAGTTTTTTATCAGAGTCATTCAGATTTTTAAATTCAGGATTTTGAACAATTTTTTGCATAACTTTTAAGCTATGATTAGCAATAGCATAGTCATGCGCTCCGTGTTGAGTTTTATCAATTGCAATCCTAAATTCAGGCAAATATTCAACAATCTTATTTAGCGCTTCTTCAACTTCTTTTGATGAATTAACGCTAATCTTATTATTTTCTGAATATCTTACAACAAAAGGTCTTAATTTTTCTACAATTTCTTTAGTAGCCTCATCCTCAATTTTGGCTAATTTTTTGCCGTTATTAAGATTAACTGGATAACCAATTATTGAAAAACAATGTTTAGAATTGTCATCAACTTGAACCCCTGAAGGATTTTTGTGCAATTCAAAACCAAAATAGTCATAAACTTTTTGTCTTTCGTTTTCGGGTAAATCCTTAACAATATTAAATGTGTCTTTGATAAAATCTTCTTTTGAATATTCTTGGGTTATTTGAAGTTTGCTAAAATCTTCATCGCTTATTTTTGCTAAATCGTCTCCAAGAGTTGTCAAAGAAGAATTAAATTCCTTAATTTCATCTTCTTTTAATTCTTTTGTTTCAATACCAA
>CAKULF010000015.1 GCA_934667125.1 uncultured Candidatus Melainabacteria bacterium
AAGAAAATTGTTTTTAAACAAATGTTAACTACCACACAACTCTTTCCTGCTTGTCATTGTTTCGTGGCAGTCTTGCGCAGAAGGTGTTGAGGTTGGGTTGAGTTGGGATGTAGGATATATCGCCGTTATGGGCTTCAAGGATTTTTTTGGACAGATACATTCCTAATCCAAAACCAATTTTTTGATATTTATTTGCTTCAGTTATATATTTTTCAAAAAGGTGTTCTTGGGTTGACTCATCAATCAAAATGCCTTGATTTGTAAATAATATTTCAACAAATTCATCCTTGTTTTTAACTTCAATAGTGAAAATTGAATTTTTATCGGCATAATTAATTCCGTTGTTCAATAAATTAGCTATAACTCTTCTGATTTGCTTTGAATCAATCATTAAATTCTTTTCATCTTTAACTAAATCAGATTTTAAAACAACTTTGACTTTTCTTTCCAAAGCAAGCGAAGAATGTTCTTTAATGCAGGTTTTGATTAGTTTTTCAATATCAACCTTACTTTTTTCTAAAACAACACTTCCGCTATCATATTTATACGTGTTAATCAAGGTATAGAGCATTTCTTTCATATAATTTGCAGATTCAAGAGTTGTGGTTAAAATTTCAAGTTGAGTTTCATCTATTTTTCCAAAATATCCTTTAACTATTAAATCAAGCGAGCTAATTTGCGCCAATAAAGGGTTTTTAAGGTCATGAACAAGAGTTGCGATGAACAAATCTTTTTGATTTTCAAGATTTTTTTGTTTATCAATGTTTCTAGTTATAGTTATTAACCCATCAATTGTGCCATCTATCCTTACAACCGGAGCTTTTACGGTGTTATACCAATGTATATTTTGATTAAAATCAAGAATAGATTTTTCTTTAATAATTAATTCTTGATTATTAATTACTCGATTGTCCTCATCTTCAGTCATATCAAGGACGCTATTCATATCAAGCTGTAGATTATTAACGTGTCTGTCTATCCCCTCAAAAACAAAATCCTTGGCATATTTTGAGCCAAGGATGTATTCTTTCTTTTTATTCTTCATATACGTTAAGACAGGTGAATATTCAAGCAGAGTGTTGAGTTGGGTATTTTTTTCAATCAATTGTTCTTTTAAATTTTCGTCTGTTGTAATATCTCTTGAAATCGTTAGAAAATATTTAATTTTGCCATTTTTAAAAACGGGGTTAAGCGTCTGTTGAACAACTTTGACACTGTTTTTAGAGTTAACTTTCATTGTATATGTTGAAGATTTTGAGGTTAGCTTAATCTTTTTAACATTATTTTCAATAATATCGTAATTTTCTTTTGGCAAAAATTCATATATTGTTTTACCTACAATTTTATCAACACTATCAAGTTCAAAATGTTTTAAAAAGGCGTTATTGCAGGCAATATAGTGAAGAGAAATGTCTTTAATTGTGATAATTTCTTTACAATTTTCCATCAAAGCATTGAATAAAACCGAATTAGCTTCGTCTTGTTCAATTACTTTTACCATATTGCCTCAACTTGCCCTTATTAGTGTAATTAAAAACCTCCTTTAATATACATTTTTGAATAGATAAAATCAAGATGACAATTGAAATATAGCCAAGGTGGCTAGGTAGTTTTGATGAAGTTGAGAAACTTAAAATCGGGGAAAAATGAATTTCAAAACACACGCTAATTGGAAGTTTTAAGAGGATTTATCTATCTTGAATGGAGATAAAGAGGGGGGAAATGTTGTACTTTACAAAAGTTAACAATTGAAAA